>CALNZE010000037.1:0-7611 GCA_942490955.1 uncultured Alphaproteobacteria bacterium | reverse complement strand
CGCCGCTGGTTCGTTATCGTACTCCACCCTTCAAGCAGAGGGTCCGCATGGTCCATGAAAGCATCCAGCAGGCGGATTTCATCCACCTGCAACGCCGCACCCCGCGCCGTCACAAAATTTCCCAGCAGCCAGTCCATCTCCTTGGTGCCCCGGTGACAGGCCCGGTAAATGCACCGCTTCTGCAAATCAGACAATGCCGTAACTTCACCCATCAAATCATCTCTCACATGCAAAAACCCGCCAGCTTTTGCCTTGTGGATAGCAAGGCAGCCCGCCGCACCGGGCGGTTGGAATAGCCGGTACAACTCTATAGCCTTGTCGATGATGTTTGACAATCGCGAGCGGCCGCCAAACCCGCGCAATCCATGGGTCAAACCGCCACAAGGTCTTAAACATGCGCCCTACAATCCTGCAGCCGCTCTTTGCCGATGTCTCCAGCCTCAAAGGCATCGGTCCGCGCCTGAAAACCCTGCTGACCCGCCTGCTCGACCGCCCGGGCGAGATCAAGGACCCGCGAAAAATCGACCTGCTCTGGCATTTTCCGAGCGGCGTCATTGACCGCAGCAACCGCCCCAAAATCAGAGACCTCAAACCCGGCGAGCTGGCCACCTTCGACGCCGTTACCCTCAGCCATAAGGGGCCAAAGCCACGCGGCAAGGCGCGCTTCTCTTCCGCACCGCTCCGCGTCCGCGTTGAAGACTCAACCGGCGAAATCGACCTCATCTTTTTCCGCGCCGATCCAAAATATCTTGAAAAGCAGCTCCCCATCGGCGAGACCCGCTACATCGCCGGCCGGCCGGAGCTTTACGCCGACAACCTCCAGATCCCCCACCCGGATCATATCCTCACTAAAGAGGAATTTGACGCCTTCCCCCGTCTCGAACCCGTCTACCCCCTCACGCAAGGGCTCACTGGCAAGACATTGCAAAAAGCCATGGCCCAGCTCATCCCCGCCATCCCCAGTCTAAAGGAATGGCAGGAGGAAAACTGGCTCAAGAAAAACAACTGGCCCAATTTTCAAACCGCCCTTACCCTCATTCACCGCCCGCAGACCATTGCCGATATCGCAGCCGACAGCGCCGCCCGCCAGCGCCTGGCCTATGACGAACTCCTCGCCAAGCAACTCGCCCTCGCCCTCGTCCGCCGGGAACTGCGCTCAAAAAAGGGCCGCGCCATCAAAGGCAACGGCACCATCCGCGATAAGATCACCGCCGCCCTGCCCTTCGCCCTCACCGGCTCCCAGGACCAGGCCCTGTCGGAGATTTACGCTGATATGGCCAGCGACAACCGCATGCTCCGCCTGCTGCAGGGCGATGTCGGCTCCGGCAAAACCATCGTCGCGCTGCTAACAGCCGCCGCCGCCATCGAGGCCGGGCATCAGGTGGCTTTCATGGCACCAACAGAAGTCCTCGCCCGCCAGCATCTGGAGACATTGGAGCCGCTTTGCGAAGCAGCTGGCATCCGCCTGGGCCTGCTCACCGGCCGCGAAAAAGGCCGCGCCCGCAAGCAACTGCTGCTGGCCCTTAAGGAAGGGATGATTGATTGCCTTGTCGGCACCCACGCCCTGTTTCAGGCAGATGTAAATTTTAAAGACCTCGCCTTTGCCATCATCGACGAACAGCACCGCTTCGGCGTCGAGCAACGCCTCGCCCTGCAAGCCAAAGCCGGGCCCATGGGCGCAGAACTGCTGGTGATGACAGCCACCCCCATCCCCCGTACCCTGTTGATGACCCATTACGGCGATATGGATGTCTCCAAACTCACAGAAAAACCCGCAGGGCGAAAGCCCGTCACCAGCGTAGTCATCCCCATCAACCGGTTGGAAGAGATCATGCAGGCGATCCGCCGCGCCATCCAGCAGGGGGCGCAGGTCTATTGGGTCTGCCCCCTGGTCGAGACATCAGACAAGGTCGAGCTTGCCGCAGCAGAGGAACGCCACGCCCACCTGAAGCAACTCTTCGGCGATAAAATCGGGCTCATTCACGGACAGATGAAAGGCGAAGAGAAAGACAGCGTCATGGCGCGTTTTTCTGCTGGAGAACTCCCCATTCTTGTCGCCACAACGGTCATCGAGGTCGGCGTCAACGTGCCCAATGCCAGCATCATGGTCATCGAGCATTCCGAACGTTTCGGCTTATCTCAGCTGCACCAGCTTCGCGGCCGCGTTGGCCGGGGCGAGCGGCAGTCATCTTGCATTTTTCTCTACACCCCGCCCCTTGGCGTCACCGCAAAGGCCAGACTTGAAATTATGCGTGAGACTGAAGATGGCTTTGTCATCGCAGAGGAAGACCTGAAACTGCGCGGCGGCGGTGAAATGCTCGGCCGCCGGCAAAGCGGAGAGCGCGATTTCCGCGTCGCCAATGTGCCTAATTTTCAGGATTTGATCACCACCGCCAATGACGACGTAAAACTCATACTCAATGACGACCCGCACCTTGAAAGCCCACGCGGCCAGGCCCTGCGCACATTGGTCTATTTATTTGAATGTGATGAAGCGATTAAGCTGTTTCGGGCTGGCTAAGCGGGTCATTTTTGCCCGGCTCTTCGCCATCATCCCTTTGCTCAGCGCCATTTTCGCCGTCACTGTCGCCTGATTCATCTTCCGATATCGAGTGGGCGGCCGCAACAGCCAGCGCCGCAGGCGCTGCACTTGCCTGCCGCTGCGCCTCGCTTTCCGGCTCAGCCTCTGCGCCAAACTCTGCGTCAATCTCTGGATTAATATCCGGCCTCGGGACTGGCCCATTATCAGCCGTCGCCGCAATAACACCCCCGCCCTCGGGGATATGCCGCAATTCATGCTCCGGCACCACCAACCCGGCAGAGATAACGAGTTTGGCACCTTCCTCCACCGTCATATCCAGCACCGTCACATCTCTGGCCGGTAAAAACAGCAGATAGCCCGATGTCGGGTTTGGCGTCGTCGGCAAAAACACGCTCAGCCATTTCTCGCCGCCGCCAAAACGCGCCTCAAGCTCACCTTTGGTCTCCGTCGAAACAAACACCAGCGCATAAAGCCCTTTTCGGGGATACTCGATTAACCCGACCTTTTGAAAGCTGTTCCCGCTTTGCGACAGCACCGTCTCAAATATCTGCTTCAGCGCGCGGTATAAGTTCCGCACCACCGGCATCCGGTCGAGCATACTCTCGCCGTAATTCACCAGCGAACGTCCAAACAAATTCGCCGTTAAGGCGCCAATGAACATAATCGCCATGATAGCGAAGATGAGACCAAGACCGGGTATGGAGAAGGGAAGGTAAGTTTCAGGATTGTATTTTTCAGGCACATAGGGCTTCACCCAGCTGTCAATAAAATTGACGAAGGTGTAGACCATGTAGAGCGTGATGCCGATCGGGCCGACAATGATCAGCCCTGTCAGGAATGAATTTCTAAGCTGGGCTCCAAAACGAATTGGCTTGGCCTCCTCTTCATGGCTGGTAAACTGGGCAAGCCGTCCTGATACGGGACCGGGTGAGGGGTTAGATATATCGGGGGCCTTTTTGCTCGGCTTCCCTCGCGCTCTGGATTTTGATCTCTTCTTGGTCATTCATTCACGAAGCTGGTACAGCCAAATCCACAATCTCGATATGATTTTTCACCCACCACAAAAAATCCAAATCGGCATTGAATCCTTCAATAGCAAAACGCATTTGCATAATATGGGTATTATCACGCATTAATTCAAATAATATAAGGGGAAAACAGCTGTTTTACTCAACCAGTGAGCAGCCCATACCAAGCCGCGTGAGCGTTTTACAACTTTTGATACCTTTTTCGCGGCTACGAAACGGCCCGAGATAAACCCGGTATTGCCGCCGCTGCTGGCCAAGGTCAGTCTCAACGACCATCGCGGTTTTGCTGCCCACAACCGGGCCAAAATTCTTGTTTAACCGCGATACGAATTTATCAGCCGCCTGCGCCTCTCCAAACACCCCAAGTTGCACATGATAGAGCGAGCGGCTTTCAGCCCGTTGCGGCACGGGTTTTTTAGCTGGTTTCTTTGCTGCCAGCTTCGGCTTGGCCGCGACCTTGCGCTTTTGCGCGGCAGCTTTCCGCTGCGCCTCACTGCGCTTAATCGGCTTTTTGGGTTGCACGACAGTCGGCTTTTCAATCGACGCCACCTGATCCGCTGAAATAATATCATCACCCGGCGTAACAGGCGCCTGCTCAACCGGCTCTTCACCGCCGCCAAATATATTCTTGAAGAATTTTGCCATCGGGCTTGGCCCGTCACCCGGCTTTACCTTACTTGGTGTCAACTCAATGGGGCCACCATTTTGTGGAATAGCGCCACCAACAGGCGTTACATTCTGCAAGGCCACTTTTTGTTCCGGAGGTTTTGCGGCCGTCGCAACCGGCGGCGGCCCTGGTGTTTTTACAGCGCCTGCCCCGTCATTTGCCCAGGGCAAAGTCTCTTTAACAGCAGGCTGACCTGCTGGTGCTTTTGCAATGTCCTTCTCGCCCGGCTTCCGCCCCACCCAGGCACTATTTGATGGTTTCGCCTCCGTTTTCACTTTGGTCTCGGCGACAACCTCACCATTTAGCTTGGCCCGGTTGGCTTCAGCCTCCTTGGAATCAAGCGTTGGAATCTCGCGGACAACAGGCGTCGAGGATTTCGCAATCACCTTGGTTTTGATCTCACCTGTTTTCTTATTGCCGCTGTTAAACCCAAACAGATTGCCAAGCCCGCCGAAAAGTTCCGACGTCGTGGACTGTTTTTCGCCAACAGAGGTAACGCGGACGCCAGCGCTGCTTACATTCCCGCCCTCTTCAGAGCTGCGCTGGGCCGTTTGAATGCTCGCCGCTCCGGCCATGCGGCGGTCTTTGGCAGCCAGGTCTTTTTGCCCCACGGCCTCATAAGCCAGCGCCCGCTCGGCATATAACCGCCTGAGCTCAACGCCGCGCAGCTTCTGCACCCATTCTGCATTGGAAAAATCCGCAATCGCCTGGGCAAACTTACCCTGGTTTCGATAGGCAATCCCGCGCAGCAATAACGCCCGCGACATCATTTCAGGCTTTTGCTTACCATTGGCGATAACCTGCCCGGCAATCCGCAGAACATCTTTATATTTGCCCTGCAACAAAGCCGTATTGGCATCTTCAATAGGCTCAGCCGCGCGCACAGATGAGCCGCCCCCGGCCATAACAGCCAGGCAAAGCGCCGCCACAAGGGCAAAAAACGCCCCTCGTATCCCAATTTTTAAATTAGCGATACCCATTGCAAATCCTGAAAAATTAAAAAAAGCGCAACCAAAGCACCAGAATCTTTATAACCCGCACGCCGATATAAAACAAACCGTTGGGCGAAACTATGATGAACAGGAACAAAAAAGCAACACAGACCTTTCACCGAGATAAACCCACTTGCAACGGGCATTTACCCGCCCGGACCGCCATTTTCAGCCCTTTTTCAGGCGTTACTCAACTGTCACAGACTTCGCAAGATTGCGCGGTTGATCCACATCTGTCCCCATATGAACAGCTGTGTAATACGCAAGAAGCTGCACTGGAATTGCTGAAATAAGCGGCGAAACAAATTCATGCGCCTTCGGCAAGGTGATCTGACTGGTGATTTCACAACCGGAACGCGCGCCATCCACATCACTGATAAAGATAATCCTCCCCCCCCGCGCCGCAACCTCCTGCATGTTCGAAACCGTCTTTTCAAACAGAAAATCATCAGGCGCCACGACGATGACTGGCATCGTCTCATCAATCAGCGCAATCGGCCCATGCTTAAGCTCGCCGGCCGCATAAGCCTCCGCATGGATATAGGAGATTTCCTTGAGCTTCAGCGCCCCTTCCAGCGCAATGGGGAAACTGACACCCCGGCCGAGATAGAGAACATCCTGCGCGTGCGACAATTGCGAAGACAGAGCATCAATCGCTTCTTCTTCCGCCAGGATCTCGGCGATCAGCCGCGGCACTTCAATGAGCGCCCGCACCAGCTCCACTTCACGCGCCTCATCAATCACCCCCCGTTGCCGGCCAATATGAATGGCCAGCGCCGCCAGCACCGTAAGCTGGCAGGTGAACGCCTTCGTTGACGCCACGCCGATCTCCGGCCCCGCCAAAGTTGGCAACACCTCATCGCTTTGCCGGGCAATCGAGCTTTCCTGCACATTGACGATCGAAATAATCTTCTGGCCTTTGTCCCTGCAAAACCCAAGGCTGGCCAGCGAATCCGCCGTCTCGCCTGATTGCGAGATAAACAGCGCGGCCCCGCCCTCTGGCAGGAATGGCTCGCGATAGCGAAACTCGGAGGCAATATCGACATCAACCGGCAACTCGCCCCAGCGCTCAATCAGATATTTTCCAACCAGCCCCGCATAAAATGCCGTGCCACACGCCGTCACCGTAAGGCGCGGCAATGTTTTAAAGTCTATATCCAGCGCCGAAAAATCAACGCGCTCTTTCTCAAGGTCAATATAATGCGACAGCGTCCGCGAGATCACCTCCGGTTGCTCATGGATCTCTTTCGCCATGAAATGCCGGTGGTTGCCCTTATCAACCACAAAGGCATTGGCCATTGAGGTGGCAATGTCGCGCGTAACCTCGGCACCGCTTTCATCATAGATCACCGCGCTATCGCCCGTCAGCACCACGCAGTCCCCATCTTCAAGATAAGCAATCCGGTTGGTGAACGGGCCCAGCGCAATCGCGTCCGAGCCGATATACATCCCCGGCTCATCCTCATCACCATAACCAATGGCAAACGGGCTGCCGCGCCGCGCCCCGATCATCAGATCCTCATGCCCGGCAAAAAGCACCGCCAGCGCAAACGCCCCCTCAAGTCGGCCAAGGCTGCTTTGCACCGCCTTTTGCGGTGTGGCCCCATTATCAACTTCCCGCGCAATCAGATGCGCGATCACCTCAGTGTCTGTCTCGGTGACAAAATCATAGCCATCCGCTTCAAGCTCAGCCCGCAGCGATTTGAAATTCTCAATGATGCCATTGTGAACAACAGACACCCCGCCCGAGATATGCGGATGCGCATTACCCTCGGTGGGTTTGCCATGGGTGGCCCAGCGCGTATGACCAATGCCGATATGCCCATCCAGCGGCTCGTCTTTTAGCCGCTTTTCCAGCTCCTTCAGCTTGCCCTTGGCCCGGCGGCGGTCAAGCTTGTGATCATGAATGGTCGCGATACCGGCGAATCGTAACCCCGATATTCCAGCCGCTTCAAAGCATCCACCAAACGGCTGGCGACAGGTTCGCTCCCAATGATCCCGACAATCCCGCACATATAATAGCTCCCGTCTAACCTTTAAGTTTTATAACCGCCACCCACTCAGTAAACAGAACCAGCAAGGGGATTGAGAACCCTCAGTAGCCATATTCGTCGCACGCCACAAATCACGAGCTATTGCAAAACGTTAATCACCCCGCCCGGCAAACTTGGCGATCGCGGCGCCGGGTCAATCATCGCCGGTGATTTTCTTCTGGCTCAGCGCATATTTGCGCCGCTTCTGGCTGGCCCGGTATTTCCGCGCCCACCCCTCTAATGTACGCCGGTCCGGCCGGGTTATTGCCAGAGCGTCATCCGGCACATTGGCAGAGATAACACTGCCTGAGCCAATATAAGCCCCCTCGCCAATCACCACAGGCGCAAT
>CALNZE010000036.1:0-5054 GCA_942490955.1 uncultured Alphaproteobacteria bacterium | reverse complement strand
ACTAAAGCGGCAATTGGGGCCTAATAGCGGAGAAATCAAGAGCTGGTAGCTCCTAATCAGGATATGAAGGACAAAAGACAGGGGCGATTTCATAGGGTCGCCCCGGCTTTTTAGCCAATCACGCCGTGATTTCAGGTCCGCCCCATCAGAAAGTTTGCAGATCGCCCAGGCAAGATCATTGAGCATTTTGTCAAAAGCCATGTCGGGTGCAGGGCCACGCCCTATCAAAACATAGTCCCATCCGGCCTGACCATGATCGGGCAGAACCTGGCGGGCGATCTCTCGCAGGCGCCGCTTGATTCGGTTGCGGACAACGGCATTGCCGACTTTTTTTGTGACGGTAAAGCCGACGCGTACATGGTTGCCTTTGGCCTTATCCGGGCAGGCTTGCACCAGAAAAGCGGGCGTGACCCATTTCCGGCCCGACCGGGATGCGGCAAGAAATTCACCACGCTTTTTCAATGTTTCCAAAGTGTTAGCCACGATATGCCCCGTGTCTGTGCCAGAAATAACGAAAGCCGACAGGCATAACGCCGTCGGCTTTTCGAAATCGTGTCAGATACTGAAAATCGGTATCCTGTCGCTGTCCACCCTTAGGCAGATAGAGACTTCCGGCCTCTGGCACGGCGAGCAGCAAGGATCTTGCGGCCAGCTGCTGTTGCCATACGTGCCCGGAAACCGTGACGACGCTTGCGTACGAGAACGCTAGGTTGATAAGTCCGTTTCACCGGTCATACTCCAGTCTAAACCTGGCCCAAATGGCGAGGTGTTAAAATATGGCGGTGCTTATAACGGCGTAAACAGGCCAAGTCAACCACTGGAATGTGTTATATTTTGTGACCGCGATATTGGTAGTATAAAATAACACTGTTCATTCCTGATTTTGCCGATAGATTAGGAACCGACGATACGGTCAAGCGAGGATATTTTTAATTAAATGCCTGATAGGTATAGATTATTAACCGCGAGTTTGCGCAGCAGGCTGCTCTTCCTGACAATCCTTTATGTGATGGTCGTGGCGACTCTTGTCTATGTCCCGTCCATCGCCAGCTTTCGTCAAAATTATCTTGAGGAGCGCCTTTTGGCGGCGCAGATCGCTGTTTTAGCGCTGGAAGAGGCGCCTAATGGGCGAATCTCTATGGACCTTGAGGATAGCTTGCTGGACGCGTCCGGAATCATGGCGGTGATCGTGCGGCGCCAGGATAAAAGCTTGATGTTGGGCTTTGATGCGATGCCCAAGGCGGTCGACGCCAGCTTTGATTTGCGGCAACCCTCGCTCAAATCCCTGATCTTTGACGCCTTTGGCGTTTTATCGGCCAAGGGTGACCGAACAATCCGGGTTATCGCCACACCCCAGCTGGCGGGACTACGCTATGTGGAAATCTCGATGGGGGAGACGGCACTCTATCAGGATATGTTGGCCTATTCGAACAATATACTGATTCTTGCTGTCATCATTTCGATTCTGTCGGGCATCATCGTCTATAAGACCCTGGACTGGATGCTGGTGAAGCCGATGCGCCGTGTCAAAAAGTCCATTGTCGCTTTCCGCCTCCACCCGGAAGATATGCGCCACACCATAAAGCCAAGCCGTCGCCGCGATGAAGTTGGCGTGGTCGAGCGAGAGTTAGGGCGTATGCAGGAGGAGCTGCGTCACGCGCTCAACCAACGCACCCATCTTGCCCAACTCGGTGAGGCGGTCAGTAAGATCAATCATGATTTGCGCAATATTCTGTCCTCGGCGCAGCTGGCCTCAGAAGCGCTGGAACGCGTTAAGGACCCAAGGGTTGAGACAATCTCAAAGCGGCTTGAGCGGGCGATTAGCCGCGCTATTAGCCTTTGTGAACGGACGCTCACTCACGGACGCGCTGATGAGCCAGCGCCGATAAAGGGGCAACTGCCGCTCTTTACGCTGACAGAGGACGTCATGGTGTCCTTGAGGCCTTGATTCGGGTATGATTAATTTTAAAGTCGCGGTGCCGCAGGACATGATGGTCTTCGCTGATCATGATCAGCTGTTCCGTGTGCTTCTTAACCTGTGCCGCAATGCCCAACAGGCCCAGGAGGATGGGGGCAGCATTTCTGTGTCGGCGACCCAGGACGAGGCAGGTGTAACGCACATTATTGTTGAGGACGCTGGCCCCGGCATTACGCCTGAGGTGCAGGAAAATCTGTTCAAGCCATTTGTCAGCGCCTCAAGCGGCGGGGCAGGGCTGGGGCTTGCCATCGCCCGGGAAATAATCGCCGCGCACGGTGGCAAGCTAGACCTTTTGTCGATCAGCGGTGAAGGCACCCAATTTATGGTATGCCTCCCCAGTGAAGGCGGCGAAGACTTGTAACGCCGCCCATTGGGATTAATCGGTTTTGATGTCGCCTTCGCGCCGTGGGTCCGCACCGCCGATAAGGGCAGCAACCGTACCGTCTTCATTATATTCAATGACCATACCGTGCAGGCCACTGTTCAGTGATTTGGCGACCACACTATGATGACCCATCGCTTGCAATGCGGGCTTAAGGGTAATCAGCTTTGAGCCGCGTTCAACTTCCATAACCCCGATCATATTGACCATATTGGGGAGATCGATGGCATCTTGCACTGATAAACCCCAATCAATAACGCCGATGATCGTCTTGGCAACAAATGAAATGATCCGACTGCCACCGGGGCTACCGATCGCCATTTTAAGCGTGCCATCAGGGTTGAAAACGAGGAAAGGGGCCATGCTGGAACGGGGACGTTTACCGCCCTCTACCCGGTTGGCAACGGGCACACCGTTCACGTCTGGCTTGAAGGAGAAATCAGTCAGCTCGTTATTGAGAAGAAAGCCGCCGGTCATGACAAAACTGCCAAAAGCCGCTTGCACGGTTGCCGTCATGCTGAGGCTGTTGCCTAATTGGTCACGCACAACCATGTGACTTGTGGACGGATAGTCATAGCCGACATTGGGGGCAAGGGTGGCCACTTGCTCTGATGGCCTGCCAGCACGGACATGGTCGGCGGCCTTTTCCGGGTCGATGAGGGCTGCTCGGGTCGCTAAATAGGCTGGGTCAATGAGCCCCTTGGTTGGAACGTCGACAAATGCCGGGTCACCGATATAAAGCTCACGGTCCGCGAAGGCGAGGCGGCTGGCCTCGGCAAACAGATGCACTGACTGGGTGGTTTGAATGCCCGCTGCTTTCATATCGAAATGCTCCAGCATGCCAAGAATGGCGAGCACCGTTGTCGCCCCGGATGACGGCGGTGCCATTGAACATAAAAGGTAGGTGCGGTAGGTGCCGCATAATGGCTCGCGCTCAGCAACTTTATAGGTTTTAAGGTCATCAAGGGTCACCAGCCCATCGATCCGCTGTGCGGTTTTATTCATCTGACTGGTCTTGACAGCGTCAGCGATAGCCTCGGCAATCGGGCCATTATAGAAAGCATCAGCCCCGTTTGCGGCCAGTATTTCAAGGGTATGGGCATAGGCGGGGTTCTTCAGCAAATAGCCAGTAGGCAAGGCAGAGCCATCAGGGGTAAAAAAGTAGGTGCCTGTCGCGCCAAGATCTTTGGTGGTCACGAACTGTTTGGCCAGCTGTTCACTATATAACGTCAGTAACAAATGCAGGCGCGGGGAGACTTCAAAACCATTTTTAGCCAACTTGATAGCGGGTTCAAACAGTTTGGCCCAAGGCAGCTTTCCGTGTTTTTTATGAAGAGTTTCAAAGAGGCGCACCATCCCAGGGACCCCAACGGGGCGTCCGCCAAGCGCCGCTTCAGAAAATGACAGTGGCTCCTGAAGGGCATTGAGGAATGCAGTGGATGGCATGTCCTTTGGTGCCGTTTCGCGGCCATCATAGGCAAGGATTTTGCCTGACGTCACATCATGATACATCGCAAATGCGCCGCCGCCGATGCCCGATGATTGCAGCTCTACCAGGGACAGGACCAGTTCCATGGCGATGGCGGCGTCGGCCGCTGTGCCGCCGGCGCGTAACATCTCAATACCAGCAGCTGTGGCGTGCGGGTTGGCTGCGACAACCATTTGTTTCTTGCCATCAATGCCGGGGTCGCTCGCCGCCACCCAAACGGGCTGCAGAAGGATCAAGAAAGCGGAGAGGAAAATGCGTAAGGTCATAGGGGTCCGTTTGGAAGAGTGTGAAAGGCGGGTTTTGCCATTGAGGCGCGGTTAATTCGGCTGGCGCTCCTGAAGCGTTTGGCGGAGCAGAGTACAACGCCTTACTGAGGCGGATATCCAGGGCTAAAGCCGCGGCGTGGTCGGCAGCTGTCGTATCATTGATCAGCGCATTCAGGCGGTCAAGAATTTGTGACGCCCGGGATAAGGTGATTTGCGCGGCTCGCCACTGATAGGCCTTTTCGGTTTCAGAGGCTTCACTCAGCTGCGATAAATCCGTTTGAAAAGCAGCCATTTGGGCCAGAAAGTCGGCCTCGGTATCTGCAAGCGATGGGACAGGCGCCCCTGCCTCGGTCTCAGTGCTGTCTATAGAGGACGTGCCCGGCAAACCGGTCATGTACGGGCGCTGCGGGGGCGCAGAGTCGTGAAGCTGCGGCAGGGGGTTCGTTCAGTTTTGGCCAATCATTGCCGGGCATGCAGCCGGAAAGAGCAGCGCTGCTGACAAGCATTAAGGTGACTATAACATATTGTTTTTTTAGCATTCTTCACCTATGTGGCCCAAATCATATTGGGGAAATTAGCGGTAAAAACAGTCTAGGTAAAGAAAAAGGCATTTTTGCGCTTGCAAAAGGAAAATAGTCTGCTAGTTTCCGCCCCGCACCCACTTGGGGGCAATTGAAAAGGCATGCGCTCATAGCTCAGCTGGATAGAGCACCAGACTGCAGATCTGGGGGTCGGGAGTTCAGATCTTCCTGAGCGCGCCATTTCAGAAAACAAGGACCAGCCCACCCGGCTCGGGTCGCTTTTTTGTTTTTCAGCTGTTGTGACGCGCTGTGATGCTGTGACGCGCTGGCTGATTTAGGACATTTTTTCACTTAATTTAGGACAGATGTGGCTTTAGCAATGGTGTTGCTCAAAGTCAGGATGTCATTTTCTTTTCGT
>CALNZE010000035.1:0-14311 GCA_942490955.1 uncultured Alphaproteobacteria bacterium | reverse complement strand
GCGTTTTTAAAGTCAATGATCACCTTGTCCGGGTCAGTTGACGGGTCAAACACGTCCTGGAATTCAGCCGTTGAGGAGAAGAAAAGCTGCCCGGTAACATGATACACCTTCGCCCCCGTCGCCTCCTGAATGCAATCACGCACATCAACATGCTTGGCACTTTCCCAGGCAAAGACCAGCGCCGAGACAATGACACCAACCACAACGGCAACCGCCAGATCAGTCAGCACCGTCACAAGCGAAACCAGAATCAACACAAACGCATCTGTCCAGGGAATTTTCGGTAGAATCTGGAAGGTATCCCAGGCAAAGGTGCCAATCACCACCATGAACATAACCCCGACCAGCGCCGCCAGTGGGATCTGCTCAATCAACCCGGAAGCAAACAGAATAAAGGCCAGCAGAAACAGCGCGGCCGCAATGCCGGAAATCCGCGTACGCCCGCCGGAGGAAACATTGATCATCGTCTGGCCAATCATCGCACAGCCGCCCATGCTGCCGAAAAAGCCACTGACAACATTCGCCGTGCCCTGGGCCACACATTCCTTCGAGGCACCGCCGCGCTTCTCCAGCTTGTCATTCACAAGGTTCAGCGTCAGCAGGCTTTCAATCAGCCCGATGGCCGCCAGGATCAGCGAATAAGGCACAATGATCTTCAGCGTTTCAAAATTCAGTGGCACGGATGGAATATGAAACGGCGGCAAGCCAGCCCCGATTTGTGCCAGGTCACCCACCGTCCGCGTATCAAGCTGGCCGAAAATGACCAAGAGGCTAACCCCAACAATCGCCACCAGCGGTGCCGGCACCGCGCTCGTCACTTTCGGCACCACGTAGATCAACAGCATCGTCAGGAACACTAGCGACATCATGATGAGCAGCAGCGTGCCGCCCATGCCATTGCTGCACCCCATTGGCGTCCGTTACCTTGAACTGCGACAGCTGCGCCAGAAAAATCACAATCGCCAGCCCGTTCACGAATCCAAGCATCACCGGCCGCGGCACCATCCTTATAAATTTACCCAGATGAAAAATCCCGGCCAGCAGCTGCAGAATGCCCATCAGCACCACCGTTGCAAATAGATACTCAACACCGTGCACTGAAACCAGCGAGACCATGACCACCGCCAGCGCCCCGGTGGCGCCAGAGATCATCCCCGGCCGCCCGCCATAAACCGCCGTGATCAGCCCGACAATAAACGCCGCATAGAGGCCGACAAGCGGATGCACCCCGGCCACAAAAGCAAAGGCAACCGCCTCCGGCACCAGCGCCAGCGCCACTGTCAGCCCGCAAAGAATTTCAGTTTTAAAGCGAGAGGGCGTTATGTCCTCACCGCCCAGATAGGCACGGAGGGTTTCATTTTGAGAAGCGGTTAGCAGCACGGGTGATTGACCTATTATTTTCGGTTTAGATTTAAAAGCCGACCACGGCCGACAAACACAAAAATCCCGCCCCCAGCGCCATCATTTCAGGAACTGGCCAAACGCGAGACAAATTTTCAGGTAAGCATATGCGGGTTTAATACCCCATCGGGGAAGCAGAAACCATTACCTTGCCCGGTGATTATAACAATTATACCGGGCTATATGATCGGCCCTATTGCCGCAGGCACTTCGTAATAGAGCCGCAGGCACTTCGTAACAGAGCCGCAGGCACTTCGCATAAAACCCGCAGGCACTTCATAGCAAAGCGCAGGCACTTCGCATCAAATCGCACTTCGCAGTAGAGCCGCAGCCACATTACAGAAAACCACAGGCGCCATTAAACAATCCCCGCCGCGCTAACGTTGGCTCGGTGCCGCCACCGGCGCCCCGCCCCGCTCATTGCCGCTCTCGGTTTCAGGCTCATCCTCCTCAGCCTGACCCTCAGGCGCCAGCGCCCTGCCGGATTGCGAATCCGGCGCCGCTTCCTTAACCTCAAAGGCACAGGCCCTGTCACCCACATCTTTGCAAGGCTCATAAACCGCCATATCACTCATCGTGCCATCTTCCCAAACCACCTGCACCGCCACATATCGCGCGGCCCCCATGGGCAGCTTGATTAAAATATCTTTCAGCTTGGCATCTGATGGCAGGGAAAATGGCGTCAAAGGATTGCACGGCACCAGCGCAAAGCGCTTGTCCAATTCCCGCGAGTTCACCGAATAGCGGATCTCGCTTAACCGGCAATGCATTGTCTGCAATGCCGTGAAATAGACCATCTGCTGCTTGTTATACCGGCGAAACTGCACCCAGCCTGTGGGTTTATTCGCCTTCAGCATCGCCTGATATACGCTCACAGGCGGCACCCGGCTCTTGTCCACCGCCTGGACCGGCACCGCGACCGGCACCGACAAAAACAACACCGCCATTCCCAAAGCCGCGGCACACATCAAACCCGTCTTCATCCATCCATCCCTGTTATACGTCTCATCTTATCCACCGTTTAAACCATTCCCTATTCCGACAGCGGCTTCTTATCCGCCGCCCCGCTCATAGATTGATACCATAACGCAACGTCTTGAATATCAAGATCAGAGAGCGGCGCCGCAACGGCATTCATCACCGCCTGCATTCGCTTGCCGGAGCGAAACTGCAACAGGTTAAACTCAACAAATTCGGCGACAGTGCCAGGCCATTTCCGCGCCTGCGCCGCCCGGGCCATGCCCAACCGCCCATGACATCGGGTGCAAAGCTGGGCTTTTCCGCGCCCACGTTGCACTGGCGTAAGCTCTGGTGTCATCTCACCAGCATAGGCCGGAGGGCCGAGCACCAACGCGCTCACATCCTTGCCACTCTCTAACAGCGAAACCAGGCAAGAACCGGCCACTATGATACAGGCAAACACCATCGGGACCAGCCAATAGCCGCTCTTCTTCATTATCTCTCTCCCCCTTTTTTTAAGAGAGAGTTTCTCAGATAATTCTCATATTGGCCAGAGCTAACGCAATGCATGACACCGTCATCGGCCGCGTCTGCAACAAAACAGACCTTTGAGCCATACCTCAAAGCCACCGGCAGTTAGTGCTCCATTTTCAAGGGACCGGGGCGAAAATTTCTGCCCCGTGGCCGCCGTGCCACTGCGACAATTCTGCGCCCCAAACAGTCTTTTGCCCGCCACATTCTCCGCAGAGGTTGGCCCCGTCTCATTGAGGGTCACCCCCCTCGAGGCGGGCCCTTCCCCCCAGGCGGAAGCAATCAGAACCACTTAAAGATAATGGCAAATTTACGCCCTAATCTGATAATCTGAATATTGGAGTTTTATATGTTTTTGAAACGGACAGGTCTTCTGTGCGCGTTATTCTTGTCGTCTGCAGCCTTCGCTGCAACACCGGCTCAAGCCTATCACCAGTGCGGCAAAGCTTCCTGGTATGCGGGCCCAGGCGCCAAAACCGCCAGTGGTGAGCGTTTGAATCACGGTGCCAGCACCGGCGCTCACAGATCCTTGCCATTTGGCTCGCGTGTTCGCGTCACCAATAAACGCAATGGACGCTCCATCATTGTCCGCATTAACGATCGCGGCCCTTTCATTCGCGGCCGCATCATCGACCTGACAAAAGGCGGCGCGCAGCGCCTTGGCTACATCAATGCTGGTGTAACCAATGTCTGCATCACGCGTATTCGCTAAATTTTCTTGAGTAAATTTACTTGAAAGTCTCTTGTCGCGGCGCGGGGCATCCCCGCTGCGGCGAGAGATCACAATTCCAATCAAAAACGATTGGCTCGCATCTCCCCGATTTTATCGATGGAGACGGCGCAGCAACACTGAAACTCGCTGCATGCCGCCTGAAAATCCCATTTAGTTTGTAACGTTCGTAATCTTTACGCAGTTCAGCGTATCTGACATCAGGCAAAGCCCAGGCTCTTCAGCCATAGTCACGTTCAACGCGGCCTCAGAGTCTGAAATAACATTTTTCTCAAGCACGGTTTCCTGATTTGGCTCATCGCCAATAAAATCATAAGCGCTAACAGTGATTGTCGCCATCAACACGAAAATGCCACCTAACAAAGCTCGGCTAATCCAGTTCATCTCAATTCTCCTTGTTAAACCTGTTGTCTCTGGCAACCGCGTCGCTTCCCATTTACGTGCGCCGACTGGCCATCTGATAACAAAACAATGAACTGAATCGGGATCAGGGGGCGATATTAAGCATGGGGGGAAAGTATAAATGCAAATTTATACCGCTCTGCAGTCCAAACCAGCCCCCGAGCAAAAAAGATCGCCCAACGCCGCTGGATCAGCAGGGGCAGCCTTTTGCTTCAAATCCTGGCCTATTCACATGGCCCTGCCCCATTCAGGCAATCATCTGACAACCTAGGAAGTGCCGCCATCCGCTGATGCGATGACCACCCCCTACCGGGGCAGCACAAGCTGCGTTTCTATCACCAGAGCACCGCTTTCAGCGGCCTGCAGAGCAATAATGCTGGTGATCGTCCCGGTTGCCACCGCGATCAACGCCAGTGACAAAGCCATCGTCAGGACAGTCCCTGATACAATCTTCATATGTTTCATCGTCTCATCTCCCATGTGGCCGGGGCAACATGCCCGCGCATCCGCTGTGGTTAATCTGTCGAGACCAAAACGGGTTCGGTTCAATGAGACGTGAAATTAAAACAAAGCCAACTTATAATGAGGCGAACAGCCAACCAGCCGATCAGTAGAGGCCATCAATGCCCGTACAGATAAAAATTCCCAGCGTCAGCAGCCGCAAATTCGAGGCAGAAATCGTCACCCTGCCCGCCACGGTCACAGTTGCCGGTACAAACGCCGCCAGCATCAGCCAGTTGATAATGGGGCTGTTTATTTCAGGGTTAGCCTTCTGGATTTTTATGGATAGCTACCGAGTCTCCGGATTTGGCCACCCGACCACCTTTATAGGGCTGGTCCTTGCCGTTATCGGTGCCTTATACATTGCCCGCTTCCTCACCCTCGCGCGCAACCTCACCACCATGACTTTCCATGACGAATTCGTCGAGGTCACTCACAGAGCCCTCTTTGGCACGCAGAGCTGGCGCACCCCCTACCACGAGTTCAAGGGCGTCCGCGCGCGGCTGCAAAAGCTGAAACCGGAAATGGGCCGCAAATCCTACTACATTATTGAGCTCATCCATGATGACGCCAGCAAAACACTGCCACTTTATGCAGAGCGGCTCAAAACCCTGCCGCAAGACCATCTTGAGCATTATGCAGAAGTTCTGGATGTTCCGATAATTCAGGAGCAGACGGCGTGAGCCGGTCAAACGGCCCTTAAGAGAGCAGCTCTTTCACAATCCGGTTCGCCTTGCGAAAATCCATCTTGCCAGGGTAGCGCTCTTTCAGCTCGCCCATCGTGCGGCCCATATCCTTCAGGCTTTCGGCGTTGATTTCCTCAACAACAGCCTTCACCGCGCTGGCGACTTCCTCATCATTCATCTGCTTGGGGAGAAAATCCTGGATGATGACGATCTCTTCCCGCTCCTGAGTCGCCAGCTCCGGTCGTCCGGCTTCTTCATAGGTCACAGCCGATTCCTGGCGCTGCTTGACCATTTTTGCCAGAATTTCAAGAATATCAGCATCACTGACCGCATCACGGCCGGATGACCGGGCGGCGATGTCCCGGTCCTTGATCGCGGCCATGATCAGCCGCAATGTTCCCACCCGGCGCTTGTCCTGCGCTTTAATCGCCGTTTTCAGGCTTTCATTCAGATTGTCGCGCATCATTAAACCTCGAAATCAATTTCGCAACGAGAGCCTAAATCAACAAGACCGCGCATTGCAAATAATTTTAAATAGCTAAGATGTTGAATTATAATATTTTTATTTATTTTTTTGTATTGACTAAACCAGCCGAACACCCACTCTCGCACCAATTGCCAAATGACGGCCCGATATGCTAGGCATAAACATACGCTTTAACACGCTCGATTACGTGGGCGTCAACTAACCTAAAGGCTTAGTTAACCTGTCCCTTGATTTTCAAAGGCGACAGCCCAAATTCAAAGGGTCATGCCGGAATTGAATTGAAAAGCGCCGCGCGCGAAACACACCATCCCCATCAAGAAGCAACGCACCAGAATACAAACCGCTAAATTTGAGGCCACGCCACATGTCTGACCAAAGCACCCCTGCCCTCTCACCTTCCTTACCATGGGAAGCTGAGACAACAACCGCCGTCATCGTCCTGGCCGATGGCACCGTCATCAAGGGCAAAGGCGCCGGTAGCGAAGGCGCGGCCGTCGGTGAAATCTGCTTCAACACCGCGATGACAGGCTATCAGGAAATCCTCACCGATCCCTCCTACGCTGGCCAGATCATCACCTTCACCTTCCCTCATGTCGGCAATGTCGGCACCAATGACGAGGATATGGAAACCAGCAACGAGAAGGCCAAATCATCCGTCCTTGGCGCCATCCTGCGCGCTGAAATCACCCCTCCCTCAAATTACCGCTCAAATTCCCATTTCGATGAATGGCTGAAGGCAAAAGGCATCATCGCCATCACCGGCATTGACACCAGAGCCCTCACCGCGCTCATTCGCGAAAAAGGCATGCAGAACGGCGTCATCGCCCACGCCAAAGACGGCGTGTTTGACCTTGATGCCCTCAAAAAGCAAGCAGCCGAATGGGCCGGCATTGAAGGGGCGGACATGGCAAAGGACGTCTCCGTTACCGAGCCCTATGAATGGGACGAGAAAAGATGGGAGTGGGACAAGGGCTTTTCAAAAGAAGCCACACCGCTCTTTAACGTCGTCGCCCTTGATTGCGGCACCAAGCGCAACATCTTCCGCTGCCTGGCATCAGAAGGCTGCAAGGTCACCATCCTGCCATGCTCAAGCAGCGCAGAAGACATCCTCAAACATGAGCCAGATGGCATCTTCATCTCCAATGGCCCCGGCGACCCGGCCGCCACCGGCGAATATGTCGTGCCCCAAATGAAAAAACTGGTCGATAGCGGCACGCCAATTTTCGGCATCTGCCTTGGCCACCAGATTCTCGGCCGCGCCCTTGGCGCCGAAACCATGAAAATGCCCCAGGGCCATCATGGCGCCAACCACCCGGTTAAGGATTTCACCACCGGCAAGGTTGAGATCACCTCAATGAATCACGGCTTCACCGTTGATCGCGACACCCTGCCGGACAATGTCGAGGAAACACATATTTCGCTGTTTGACGGCACAAATTGCGGCATAAGGCTAAAGGACAAGCCGGTGTTTTCCGTGCAATATCACCCGGAAGCAAGCCCCGGCCCGCAGGACAGCCACTATCTGTTCCGCCGCTTCATTAATCTGATGCGCAAGGAAAAAGGCCTGGACCCGGTAAAGGAATAGCCACTTATAATGACAATCAGATCAATAACCGCCTGTCTTATCATTGCCGGGCTGATGTTCACCTGCGGCAAAAATTACGCCGTCGCAGCTGACCCTGAAGGCCTCAACAACCCAGCCTCATGGCAATCGGGCCTGTACCAGGACAATGAGCTGGTTGGCAAAATCTGGTCACGGCGCGACAAGGCCTTCGTCACACCGCAAACCCTGCTGAAGGATCTCAAAGACGCAGACTACGTCCTCCTTGGCGAAACGCATGACAACCCGGACCATCACTGGCTTCAGGCCAGGGTCATCGCAGGTCTGACATCAGCCGAAAAAAAGCCCGCCATTGTTATGGAGATGATCCGCGTCGACCAGATGCGCCGTCTCAATGCCTATATGGATGAAGGAACACCAAAAGCCGAATTCCTCGGCAACGCCCTGCAATGGGAGCAAAATGGCTGGCCGTCATGGTCCATGTACCAACCGATCGGCGAGCAGATCATCACCAATGATCTGGAGATCTATCCCGGCCACCCAAGCCGCATGACCATCAACCATCTGATCAAAAGCGACCTTGCCATTCTCCCGCTTAAAGCCCGCCAGGTTTTCCGCCTCACCACACCGCTCCCAAAACCACTCAAAGACAGCCTGTCGCAAGAGATCCGCACCGCCCACTGCAACCGCCTGCCCGAAAATGTCATCCCGCCGATGACAGAAGTCCAGCGCTTTCGTGATGCCTGGATGGCGGATGTGATGATCCAGGCCGCCGAGGACGATGACGGCAAACCTCGCCAGTCCATCCTCATCGCCGGCAGCGGCCACACACGCGATGACCGCGGCGCCCCCTGGTATTTGCGAGAGCGCAAGGGAGGCGGCAAATCAAAAACAGTCCATTTCATCGAGACAGGAAAAGACGCGCAGTCAATAAACGACCTTGCCGGGACTTCGCCAGACGGCACCCTCACCGCCGACTATTTCTGGATCACCCCATTGCTCGATCGCGGCGATCCCTGTGACAAAATTCCGGACTTCGGCGCCGCCAAAAAACCAGGCGAGGCAAACTGAACCCTCACCGGCAAAAGCGCGCCCGTTCAACATCGGGGATTACCCGCATCGGCCCATCAAATGCACCCATTCATGGGCTCAAACCGGCCCCGCATCCCCAATTGAGGGATTGCTCTCGGCCAAAACCTTCTTTAAGGTACCGGTCTCAGAGCGGGTCTGATTTTTCGGCCCAAAACGGAAATTTCTAGTGGGTATCCCCATCGCGCCTTAAAAATTCCATCCCTGTGATCCATCCAGCCATCAGCACCCAGCAACCCCTTCCAAGCAACTGAGATCCTTATGCCAAAACGCACAGATATTAAGTCCATCCTGATCATCGGGGCGGGTCCCATCATCATTGGTCAGGCCTGCGAATTTGACTATTCCGGTACCCAGGCGGTCAAGGCCCTGAAGGAAGAGGGTTACCGCGTCATTCTGGTCAACTCCAACCCCGCCACCATTATGACGGACCCCGAGCTGGCCGATGCCACCTATATCGAGCCCATCACCCCCGAAGTCGTTGCCAAAATCCTGGCAGAAGAGCGCCCGGACGCCATCCTGCCGACCATGGGCGGGCAAACCGCGCTGAACACCGCGCTGGAGCTGCAAAAACGCGGCATCCTTGACGCGCTGAATGTCGAGATGGTTGGCGCCAGAGCCGAAGTGATCGACAAAGCCGAAAACAGAGACCTCTTCCGCCAGGCAATGGCCAAGATCGGCCTCGACACTCCAACCTCGCGCATCGCCAACACAATGAACGAAGCCATGGATGCCATGGACGTTGTTGGCCTGCCGGCCATCATTCGACCCTCCTTCACCATGGGCGGCACCGGCGGCGGCATCGCCTATAACCGCGAAGATATACGAACGCATCATCGAGAGCGGCCTCGATGCCTCCCCCACCACCGAAGTGCTGATCGAGGAAAGCGTCCTCGGGTGGAAAGAGTTTGAAATGGAAGTCGTGCGCGATAAGGACGACAACTGCATCATCATCTGCGCCATTGAAAACATCGACCCAATGGGCATCCACACCGGCGATAGCATGACAGTCGCCCCGGCGCTCACACTCACTGACAAAGAATACCAGATCATGCGCGACGCCTCCCTGGCCGTGCTGCGCGAAATTGGCGTCGAGACCGGCGGCTCCAACGTCCAGTTCGCCGTTAACCCGGCAGATGGCCGCCTCGTCGTCATCGAGATGAACCCCCGCGTCTCCCGCTCTTCAGCGCTGGCGTCAAAAGCCACCGGCTTTCCAATCGCCCGTGTCGCCGCGAAACTCGCCATCGGTTACACCCTTGATGAGCTGGATAACGAAATCACCGGCGGCGCGACGCCCGCCTCTTTCGAGCCAACCATCGATTACGTCGTCACCAAAATACCGCGCTTTGCTTTCGAGAAATTCCCCGGCGCACAGGCAACCCTGACAACCGCCATGAAGTCCGTTGGCGAAGCCATGGCCATTGGCCGTAATTTCCAGGAGAGCCTGCAAAAAGCCCTCCGCTCTCTCGAGACAGACCTCACCGGTCTTGACGATCTGCCCTTTGAAGGCCTCGGCCAGGGCGATGATAAAAACGTCATCCGCGAAGCCCTTGGCGAGCCGACACCGGATCGCCTGCTGCGAGTCGCCCAGGCCATGCGCCACGGCGTCTCCCATGAGCAGATCCACGCCTCCTGCAAAATCGACCCCTGGTTCCTCGAGCAGATCCAGCAGTTGATCGACTATGAAACCCGCGTCAAGGAGCATGGCCTGCCGCAGGAAGCCACCCAGATGCGCAGGCTGAAAGCCGCCGGTTTCTCGGATGCCCGCCTGGCCACCCTTGCCAATATGGATACAAAAGACGTCACCAGCCACCGCACCTCGCTCAAAGTGCACCCGGTTTACAAGCGCATTGACACCTGCGCGGCCGAGTTCGCCTCACCCACCGCCTATATGTATTCCACCTATGAAACACCATTGACCGGCGAGGGTCATTCATCAGAGTCAAACCCCGAGGATGAGGAAAAAATCATCATCCTCGGCGGCGGCCCCAACCGCATTGGCCAGGGCATCGAGTTTGACTATTGCTGCTGTCACGCGGCTTATTCCCTATCAAAAGTCGGCTATCAGACCATCATGGTCAATTGCAACCCCGAGACCGTTTCAACGGATTACGACACCGCGGACCGCCTCTATTTCGAGCCGCTGACCGAAGAAGATGTCCTTGAAATCATTCGCGTTGAGCAGACCAAAGGCAGCGTCAAAGGCGTCATCGTCCAGTTCGGCGGCCAGACCCCTCTCAAGCTCGCCAATTTCCTTGAAGAAAACAACGTGCCCATCCTTGGCACCTCACCCGACGCCATCGACCTTGCCGAAGACAGG
The DNA here is from genome assembly GCA_942490955.1 of uncultured Alphaproteobacteria bacterium. Lineage (GTDB taxonomy): Bacteria > Pseudomonadota > Alphaproteobacteria > Rhizobiales > HXMU1428-3 > HXMU1428-3. The sequence continues at coordinate 3,643 of CALNZE010000035.1, read as the reverse complement.
GACCGCTTTAAGGCCCTGATCGACAAGCTCGGCATCAAGCAACCGCCAAACGGCATCGCCCGCAGCGCCGAGGAAGCCAAAGCCATCGCCGATGACATCGGCTTTCCCGTCGTCATCCGGCCCTCTTATGTGCTCGGCGGCCGTGCCATGGAAATTGTCGACAATCATAACCAGCTTGATCGCTACATCAACGAAGCGGTTGTCGTCTCCGGCGACAGCCCCGTGCTGATTGACGGCTATCTGCGCGACGCCATCGAGGTCGATGTCGATGCGCTGGCCGATCACGGCGGCAATGTCTATGTCGCCGGCATCATGGAACATATCGAGGAAGCCGGCGTCCACTCTGGCGACAGCGCCTGCGCCCTGCCGCCTCACTCTCTACCGGATGACATCCTCGCCGAGCTTGAAGCCCAGACCAAAAAACTCGCCAAAGAGCTGAATGTCGTCGGCCTGATGAACACGCAATACGCAGTCAAGGATGGTGAGATTTACATCATCGAGGTCAACCCGCGCGCCAGCCGCACGGTGCCATTCGTCGCCAAGGTCATTGGCTACCCCATCGCCGCCATTGCCTCTGAGCTGATGGCCGGTGCTACCCTTGAAAGTTTCAATCTAGAAAAGCGCAAATTCGACCACATCGCCGTCAAAGAAGCCGTCTTTCCCTTCAACCGCTTCCCTGGTGTTGACAGCATCCTTGGGCCAGAGATGCGCTCAACCGGCGAAGTAATGGGCCTTGACCGCGAGTTCCCCATGGCCTTCGCCAAAGCCCAGATGGGTGTCGGTATCAAAATTCCAACCAAAGGCACCGTCTTTGTCTCCGTGAAAGAAAGAGACAAGGAGCGCCTCATCGAGCCGGTCACCATCCTGCAGGATCTCGGCTTTAACATCATCGCCACCAGCGGCACCGCCCGCTACCTGAATGAAAACGGCGTCAATGCCATCCAGATCAACAAAGTCCTGGAAGGCCGCCCCCATATTGTCGACGCCATCAAAAACCGCAAGGTTGACCTGGTGTTTAACACGACAGAAGGTGCCAAGGCGCTAAAAGACAGCAAGTCCATCCGCCAGGCCGCCCTGCTCTACCGCATACCCTATTACACCACGATGGCTGGGATCGGCTCAGTGGCCCAGGCGATTAAGGCGTTAAGTGAGAATAATATCTCCGTTACGCCCATTCAGGACTATATGGCTTGAAAAAGCTGAGCAACCAATTACCCTGCTAATGTTGATTTGAGGCCCAAAGGAGTGGCCCTGGAGGATTGCTTTATGTCAGTTGATAAAGTGCCAATGACGGTTGAAGGTCATGCCCGCTTGCAGGAAGAGCTGCAACAGCGCAAGTCCGTCGAGCGCCCGCGCATTATCCAGGCCATTTCCGAAGCCCGCGCCCATGGTGACCTGTCTGAAAACGCAGAATATCACGCCGCCAAGGAATCCCAGGGGCTGAATGAAGCCCGCGTCAGTGACCTTGAAGACAAGCTCTCCCGCGCCGACGTCATTGATGTCACCAAGTTGAAGGGTGACCGCGTCGTCTTTGGCGCAACCGTAGAGTTGATCGATGAAGACACCGAAGAAGACGTCACCTACAAAATTGTCGGTGAGTATGAAGCGGATGTAAAAGCCGGCAAGGTCTCTGTCACCTCACCAATCGCCAGAGCCATGATCGGCAAAAAAGTCGGCGATGTCGCCGAGGTTACAACGCCCCGCGGCCACAAATCCTACGAAATCATGAAGATCTCTTTCAAGGGATAGCCAGCCGACTTCATTGTGTTTTGGGCCTTTTTGGCGGCTAATCCTTCCGCATCCCTACAATTTGTCTCGATCCTTTAAGCAATATTAAACATGTTCCGGTTACGTTAAGCGCGACTTTAGTATTGCATAAGGGTTGGACAATGTTGGATAACGCCAAGATTCTCAAAGAGCTTCAAACACTTTCCGAGACAAAGTCCAGTGAAAGCCGCCGCCAGCTTCTTCACCGCATCACAGACCTGTTCGAGACCACCTCGGAAAATCAGGACGAAAACCACCGTGACGCCTTTGATGACATCATGGACCGCATCGCCTTCCAGCTGGAAGCCTCCGTCCGCGCCGAATTTTCCGACCGCATCGCTGACCTCGCCAATGCCCCGCAGAAGCTGAGCCAAAAACTCGCCGTTGACGAAATCGCCGTTGCCCGGCCCATGCTGCAAAAGTCAAAAATCCTTTCCGATGAATTCCTTGTCAGGGTCGCCCAGACCCAAAGCCAGGACCACCTGATGGCCATTGCCTCCCGCCCGGAAATCGCGGTTCGCGTCACCGATGTGCTTGTTGATCGCGGCAATGACCGTGTCCTCGAAAATGTCTCCTCCAACAAAGGCGCGAACTTCTCGCGCGGTTCATTCGAAAAACTCACAGCGCAAGCGGACAAAAACCACACCCTAAACGACATTCTCGAAGGCCGCCGGGACACGCCGGAAGACCTGATGAAGATCGTCAAAAAGCGCGTCGAAGAAAAAATCGCCGAGGAAGCCAAAGACGCAGGCATCAATATCTCCAGTGAAGAAATCCACGCCACCGTTGAAAGCAAGTCAGCCCTCATCGAGCTAACAGAAGCCGAAAAAGAAGTCGCCTTTCAGGAAATTGACTATCTGCACAAGCGCAAACAACTGGATGAGCGCGTCGTGCTTCACTATGTCAAACTCAACAAGGTCCCGGAGACGGTTTACTCCCTCAGCCTTATTACCGACCTCGAAGAAAGCGTCGTGCGCAATTGCTTGCTTACGGCAGAGGTAATGACTGCCGCTGCTAGAAAAACCCACCAGGAGGTGGTACCCGAAAGGCAAAATTGCTTAACCATTGATCTGTAAAATACCAGGCAGCTGGCCAAACTTAATCAAATTAGCAATGATTACGAGCTTTGTTAAACCCCACGACATTTTAAAAATTATGGTTTGTACCGAACTACCCATTATTTTTGGATGGCAATTTCTTTCATTTTTACCTGAGTTGAAAAAACGGCTGATCCGTAAATCCCAATTGGGTATAAAAAGTACCAATAGGGTTAAAATCATTAATAGTTGTTTGGTTTTCTTCTTTAAGATAGAGCGTTTTGTTTTGCTCACTTAACAATGAGTATTCAAAAGGAATACCGGGAGCAAAATTTTTCGAAGCGGTTTCAATTTTTTGAATGGTTTCCTGATATGGAGCATTAAGCAGTTTGATGTTCAAATAATTTACCCCAAAAAAAGCAGGGCCTTCATGATTTAAAAACATCACAAACATAATTTTGTATTGCAAGGGTTGATAATGAAAATCCTTAATCACCCCTATTACTTTTAACTCACCAATGGGTGGAATGTTAGAATCTTTCCCGAGACTTCATTGTTCCAATTCGAGTAATCAACTGCACTTTGATTTAAAACTACCGATCGTAAATCACTATTATTTTTTCGATCGAAAAAACGGCTGCTGTTTCCATTTCAATCTTCATGGTTTTGGCGTAATCCGGATCACTTTATAAACCAATTCATTCCAAAATCTCTTTTCCATTTTCAAACGTCATGGTTTGGGCTGCTTCAGAATTATGACTGAGGGTTTGTCCAGAGAAGGAAATATTTTAAACTTCAGGAATTTCATGAAGTGCCGCCCTGATAAGGTCTGTGTAGCA
>CALNZE010000034.1:0-11704 GCA_942490955.1 uncultured Alphaproteobacteria bacterium | reverse complement strand
GCCGACTATTATCTGCGCCGCCTGATCAACGCGCTGGAAAAGCCATACGACCCGGTCGAATTTGGCGAAAGCGGCCTTGTCCGCATGTCCAACCGCCTCGTCAGTGAAGCCGAGCTGATAACCGAGGAGCATGTTGAGGAACTGCGCGAAGGCGCCTTCAGCGCCGATGAGCTGGGTGAACTGGTCATGGAAATGGCCGACGACATCGTCTCCTCCCACCCCTTCATCGAAGAAGATCTCGACGTTAATCTGGTGCGCGCGCTCTTGTACCTGCAGCGCAGCGACCCCCGCATTGACCAGCGTGTGCGTCAGTTTTTATATGGCAGCGCCCTCACCAGCCGCAGCCAGCAAATGGTGCCGGCGCTGGAATCCAAAACGTCGCAGGACCGCGCCTTCGAACTGATAGAATCAATTGGCAAAATTACCTATGCCACAGAAGGCTCACCGCTGGTTTTCTGCATTGATCAGGTCGAAGATCTACGCTTTTTTGATGACCCTGAAGAGCGCTTCCAAAAAGCTATAAGAGACTTGATTCAAATCGCCAATCGAGTTTCCTCTTCAATAATTCTCATTTCTTGCCTGGATGATTTTTACTTCCAGATGCGCCAGTTTCTGCCGCAAAGCTTCATCGACCGCATTGAGAAAACAGCGCCAGTTTTGCTTGGCGAAATGTGCAGCGCAGATGAAGCAAAAATGATCCTAAATCGCCGCATCAGCCAGGCCTTTGCCCGGCAAAAAAGTGGCGGCACCCCACCCCGTGCGGAAGATATTTTTGGTGAAACCTTCTTCCACGAAATCGCCGGCCTGCCAACCCGCCGCTTGCTCGAGGCGTCGCAAACAAGATGGCTAGAACTCTCCGGCGAAAAGCCGGTGTCCAACGACGATCATTGCAGCGACAAGCGCCGCCATGGCCAACGGCACCGATCTCGGCTATAGCGCCCCCCGCAGCCTCACCCACGCGACGGTCTCCCCCCTCGTCGAGGCCCGCCAGTCGGCCGCCGAGGATCTCAATCAGCTATGGGAAAAATTCACCTTCGATCACCAGCCGGAAATTCCAGCCGATGAAGGCGAATTGATGAGCGTGCTGGCCAGCGCCCTGACATTGGCCAAAGACGAATGCGAAAGCGGCACCGAAATCGAAGTCGAGCCAATCGGTTGGATCGAGGAAGTCTCGGCCATTGACCTCATCGTCCGCCAGGCTGGTGGTAACAAGGATATCTCCCGGCTGTTCATGTGCAACCGCTCCAGCCAGGGCGGTGGCCTGCGCCGCCAGATGGAACGCGTCATGGCCTCCACACAGGGGCGCAAGCCGGTTGTCCTGCGCGCCAGTGATTTCCCGCCCAATGCCAAAAGCTCAACGGCCGTTGCCGTGCGGCAATATCTGCAATCCGGCGGCAACCGCCTGGTCATTCCCATTTACGAATGGGAGCGGATGATCATGGTCAAGGATTTCCGCGAGCGCTACCATAAAGACCCGAGCATCAAGACCTGGACCCAGGCTGTCCGCCCGCTGCGCGACCTCCCCTCGGTTCGCATGCTGCTTGGCCTCTCTCACGGCGATGATGGCAGCGTCACCAGCCTGCATAATCAGCTCACCGGCGGCGCCACCGCCGCGCCAAATCTCGAATTGATCGCGGACAATCAGCCATCCACCGCAGAGGATCAGGCCTACTCCCTCTCCGCCCATCATTCGTCAGAGGGCACACCCTTGAGCGAAGAAGAGCTGGAGAATATCGGCGATGCTGATCTGCCACCCGGCCTCACACCCGGCATCCTTCGCCTTGGCGCCTCCATGCGCAACCCGGCAGAGCTTGCCAATCTGGACACCAGCCTGCTCCGCCGCCATGCCGCCGTGCTGGGTGGCTCCGGCTCCGGTAAAACCACGCTGGCGCTTTCTATCATCGAGCAGCTTTTAATGCAGAACACCCCGGCCGTACTGATCGACCGCAAAGGCGATCTCTGCTCCTATGCCAATGGCGAGGTCTGGGCCGATGACCCGAATGACACCGAAGAGCGCCGCCTGCAAAAGGCCTTTTTGCGCAACAATACCGACATCGCTGTCTACACACCGGGGCGCACCTCCGGACGGCCGATTTCGATTACGCTTCTGCCGCAAGGCATGCATGATCTGCCCGATCACGAGCAGATTGAGCTGGCCAGTGTCTCCGCCGCCGCCCTTGGCGAAATGCTGCATCTTGGCATCTCGCCCACCCATCAGCGCTATAGCGGCATTCTCTCCGTCGCGCTGAAACTGCTTGGCGAATTCGCCCGCAAGGAAGTCACGCTAACTGATCTGATCACCTTCATGGATGAAGATGAAAACGAGCTGACGGAAGTGATCTCCCGCATGGACCCCAACGGCCGCCTGCGCAAAGACCTCGTCGCCCAGCTCGACAGCCTCAGCCACCGCAACTACGCCCTCTTCGATGGCGCTGGTGAAAGCCTCTCGATGGACGCCTTCCTCGGCATGGGCAAACATAAAAAACCAAACAAAACCAAGCTGTCGATTATCTACACTGGTTTCCTGGGCGACAATGAAAATATCCTTTTCTGGGTGGCTCAGTTCCTTTCAGAGGCCCTGCGCTTCTGTCAACGCAACCCGTCTGATGACCTGCAGGCCATGGTGATGTTCGATGAGGCAGACCTTTACATCCCCGCCAACTCCAAGCCAGCGACCAAAGAACCGCTGGAAAGCCTCCTGAAACGCGCCCGCTCAGCCGGCATGGGCATCATGCTGGCCACACAAAGCCCGGGTGATCTTGATTATAAATCACGCGATCAGATCACCTCTTGGTTCATCGGCAAGGTGCGTGAAGATACAGCGCTTAGAAAGCTGCGCGCCGCTTTTTCCAGCGACAGCGGCATCGACCCGGCGCTCGTGCTGCCGAATCAGAAAGTCGGCGAGTTCCATCTCATTCAGGAGGGCATGGTCAAAGCCATCAAATCGCAAAGGTCCCTTGTCCAGGCCGACCAGGTCCCCTTCGATCGCATCGAAGAACTCGGCCGCGAAACCCTCGGCAAAGACCCCAGCAGCCAGATCGGCTTCAAGTTCTAGCCGAATTCAAACCATTTAACGCCCCCACCAAATGCCGGTGTCCGTAACGGACACCGGCATTTATTTTGCGCCCTTCGCCCAAATCCGGGGCGACCCCCGTCGCCGCCCCCACCATCCCCCATCTCCCCTTTTTCGCCGACGCCAAGAATTGGCAGTCTCACATTCTCGGCCAACACGCCCAGCCCGGCCAATCCATCTTACCCATGAAACCCGGGGCGACCCCCGTCGCCCCCGCGCCAGCGCCCGCCCAAAGCGGGCGCCGTTCGGCGCGCCCCGTCGGAGGGTCTGGGCGCACTTCGCGCCCAGTTACCCGTGAGACATAAAAAAAAGACTCTTATTTCAAAGCTTGGTAAAACTTTGGAATGAAAGAGATGAGCGTTCCCTTCTGCCCCGGTGTACACGACCTGGCCGAAATGAAAGACGGCCTGTTGGCAAGGTTGCGCCTGCCGGGTGGCCAGCTTTCCGCCAATAAGGCGCAGTTGATCGCCGACCTTGCCGCCAAGTTTGGCAGTGGTGAAATTGACCTGACGAACCGTGCCAATCTGCAGCTGCGCGGCATCACCGAGGATAGCAAAACCCCGCTGCTCGACCATCTCCTCGCCTATGATCTTGTCTCCAATGACCCGGTGCATGACCGCCTGCGCAACATCACCATCGATCCGCTTTCGGGCCTTCTGGAAACCGGCGTCGAGGAGCTGATTGATTGCACGGGCCTGGCCAGCGAGCTGGATGACGCCTTGGCAAAGCTTGCCTGCCGCGCCGCCTTTTCCCCTAAGTTGAGTTTCGTGATTGATGGCGGTGGCCCCAGCCACATCGCCGCCATGCCGCATGATTTTGCCTTCACTGCCCGGCAAACGCCAGGGGGCGCGCGCTCTTTTGCCATGTCGATTAAGGGCAAACCGACACCCTACGCCCTACCAAAGGCAAAGCTCGTCGCTGGTATCACAGCCATGCTCACCGGTCTGGCAGAGGGCCACGCGCCTGAAAGCCCGCCGCTCCGCATCAAGGCCCTCATTAAAGCTGAAGGGCCGGACGCCCTGATCAGCCGCATTGGTAAGTTTTTGCCGGCTGGCTGCAACCATCCGGACAAAGCCGCTGTACCGCCGCCGGCCCGCCCCTCACTCAACCCGCTCGTTGGCCATATCAGCCAGGCAAAGCGGTCTCTTTACGCCCTTAACTTTGCCCTCCCCAATGGCCGCCTGCAGCATTTCCAGTTGAGTGGCCTGGCGGAGGTTGCCCATCGCTTCGCAGGCAGTGAAATGCGCCTCACTCCCTGGCAGGCGATCATCCTCACCAACATCACTGAGGAGGCCATCGCCGATGTCTGGCAGCGGGCCGAGGCGCTTGGCCTTCTCACCCAGGAAGGTGAGCAAAATCTCTGCATCATCTCCTGCGCCGGTTCAACCGGCTGCATCCATGGTGGCTTTGAAACCAAGCTCCGGGCATTGGAGATCCGCGAGGCCATCGGCGAGATGACAACACCAACCCCGCTGACCATTCACCTCTCGGCCTGCGAAAAAGGCTGCGCCACCCGCCAGGCGACAGATTTTCTGCTGCTGCAACGCCGCGGCAGCCCCGATATCACCCTCCACACCCGCGCGGCGCCATCCACCACCCGGCCCGGCAAAAAAGTGGCTGAGGATGACATCATCCGCGAAATCAAAAAAATCACCTGATAAACCGGTCTTTGCCCCGCTGCGCGCACGGGCGACAAGAGAACACTTGCACTTCAGACAACATTTGCGCTTTAAAGGCCCGGGCTGCATAACCTCGCCATTTGCCAAGCCGACATACCAAGCAGAGATTGAACAATTTATGGACTACATCAAAGATGGCGCCGAGATTTACCGGCAGTCATTCGCCACCATCCGCGCCGAAGCCGACCTTAGCCAAATTCCCGCCGACCTTGAAAAAGTCGTCGTGCGCATGATCCATGCCGTCGGCAGCACTGACCTGCCGAAAGATGTGGCCTTCTCCGATGATGTCGTCCAAAAAGGCCGCGCCGCCCTTGAGGCCGGCGCGCCCGTGCTCTGTGATGCGATGATGGTCGCCAACGGCATCACCAGAGCCCGCCTGCCCGCAAATAACCAGATCATCTGCACCCTGCATGATGAAGCCACCCGGCCCCATGCGGAAAGCCTTGGCACAACCCGCACCGCCGCCGCCATCGACTTCTGGAAGCCCCATATAGAAGGCGCCATCGTCGTCATCGGCAACGCGCCAACGGCGCTATTTCACCTGCTTGAGCGCCTGGATGAAGGCTGGCCAAAACCGGCCGCCATCCTTGGTCTGCCCGTCGGCTTCATCGGCGCAGCGGAATCAAAGGACGAGTTGGCGGCCAATCCGCGCGGCGTGCCGTTCATCACCATAAAGGGCCGCCGCGGCGGCTCCGCCATGGCCGTCGCCGCCCTTAATGCCATCGCGAAAGAAAAAGAATAAATGGCCGGTAACACCAACAACCAACCCGGTGAGCTTTTCGGCCTCGGCGTTGGCCCCGGCGACCCGGAGCTGATCACCGTCAAGGCGCTGAAATGCCTTGAGCGCTCCGAGGTTGTTGCCTTCCCGACAGCGACCGGCAATCGCAGCAACGCCAAGGCAACCGTCACGCCCTACCTGACGGACAAACACCATCTCCTGCCGCTCACATACCCGGTCACCGCCGGCCCCGTGGCGGACACCACAGCCTACCAGCCGATGTTGAAAAAATTCTACGACGACACCGCGGATGAAATCGCCGCCCTGCTTCAGTCTGGCAAAAACGTCTCAATCATCTGTGCCGGAGACCCATTTGTCTTCGGCTCTTATATGTATTGGCACGCCCGCCTGGCCGGGCGCTTCAAAACCACCGTCGTCCCCGGCATTTCCTCCATCCTTGCAGCGCCGGTGCAACTTGGCATGCCGCTCTGCCACCGCGAAGATGTCGTCTCGGTCCTCCCCGCAACCCTGAGCGAAGATGAGTTGGCCCGCCGCCTGCAGGATTGCGGTAGCGCGGTGATCATGAAGCTCGGTCGCACCTTCCCCAAAGTCGTCCGCGCCCTGGCGCGGGCCGACCTGTTGGAGAAAGCCTATTATGTCGAGCGCGCCACCATGGACCGTCAGCGCATTTTGAAAGTCACTGAGGTATCAGCCGGCGACGTCGCCTATTTCTCGGTAATCGTGATACCCTGCGAAACACCGGAATAATCCCCCGCCGCCCATAGCTGCCACCATGTAAAAAGCCTGACGAAAAATGACCAACATCGCCATCATCCTGCTGAACGAAAAAGGCCTGGAGACCGCCAAAAAAATCCAGCAGCTCTACCCGGCTGCAACCATCTGGGGGTTAGCCGGCCGCGCCACCGGCGCCGACAAATTCTTCAGCGAGACCGGCGCGCATCTGCGTCAGCTCTATCAGGAATCCACAATCATCATCGGCCTTTGCGCCACCGGGATTCTCATCCGCGCCCTCAGTCCGGCGCTAAACAGCAAGCATAACGAGCCCCCCCGTCCTCGCCGTCGCCGATGATGGCACCTTGGTTGTGCCGCTGCTTGGTGGCCTCACCGGCGCCAACGAAATGGCGCTCGAACTGGCCCGCGCGCTGCACGCCATTCCGGCCATCACCGCCAGCGGCGCGCGCCACTATGCCATCCAGCTCGAAGCCCCGCCGAAGAGCTACGCCCTCGCCAACCCCGCCGATGCCAAGCGCATCACCTCTGACATCCTGGGCGGTGCCACAGTCACCCTTGATGGCGAGTGCAGCTGGCTTCAGGACAGCAAGCTCCCCTTCACCGGCAACGGCGACATCACCCTCCGCATCAGCGCCTTCAACGAGGACCTGCCGGAATATGGCCTGCTCTATCACCCCAGATCGCTGCTGGTCGAAATCGAGCATCAGGACACCACGCTGCAGGATGTGGTGGCCGCCTTTGCCGACACGGGCTTTGCACCCGCCGCCACCGCCGCTGTCATCGTCAGTGAAGACGGCCCCGTCGGCAAAGCAAAGGAGATCGCCGCCGCCCTCACCGGCTGCTGCGCCATGCTCGAGCATTGCGAACCGCTTGAACGGCCGGAAACAACAGCGAGACAAGGATCCCAATGATAAGCGATAACCGTCAGCAACTCGACCAGGGTAAATCCAGCGTTAGTGCTTAATGAATGTTTGGTTGTCATCGTTTTTGAAGCAGAAGAAAGGCAAGGTAATAAATCAACTTGTTGGTCACAGCCAACGACAATAATACCGCAAAGCCATCTTGAAATAATGACTGATCGGCTGGCACTAACCGTCAGGCTATGCATTTCGCCCAAATCTGTGTCGCTGGCCGGGTTCCGTGTCCGTGAAGCTTGGCTACTTGAAAACAAACCGCCGAATTATAAGAAGCGTCGGGTACCGTCTCTACGGAGTTCGGATGCTACGCGAATTAGATTAAGAAACTGTTTAGTGTTTGTTAATTCCTAACCGATTTTTGAAACAATTATCGCGTTCCCAACATTGCCTTCACATGACAACTTAACAACTAATCGTTAGCCTGCCGATCAAAATTCGCCGGTTGCTACGCGTGCGATCTGATAAAGTTCATTTCTTTCCAGGAGTTGTGTTAATGGTTCAAAAAAGGTTTCATACCTAATTGAGCTGTTGGTGGTCAGACGATCATCGGGATTCTGGCTCTCGTTGCTGTTTCCAGCATTCATTGCTGTCCGAAATGCCGCCCGATCGTACAATGCCAGAGTAACGTTCGTCAGTTTGGCGTTTTGATGATTGCCCGCGCCACCACCTCACCGGATGCGCGCGGTTCGCTACGGGAGCATTTGATTCCAAGCGAGACGGAACGATTGAAAAGTTTTCCTGGGTTGCCGACTGTGTTGCCCAGGGAACGTTGCCGGCCACGATGCTGTGTCCAGGTAACTTCAACAAGGGTTCAGAAAAGTTGAACGACCTGCTGGGTGGCACAACCTCGGTTGGTGACACGCCTCCCGGTCGCCTGACCATTTGTACGCCGAGGCAGTCAACGCTGGTCCAAACGGTATCGGTGGTCTTCGAGTCGCTGGGGAATTGCTTGAGCCGGGCTACAATACGAACTACGCCAGCGGCTGGATTGTCTTCGTGTGGCTCGACCGTACTCGGCGACCGATACCAGTGGCAATCAAACAATCCTTGGCGACTTGAAGAAGTGGGTATAACGGTAAGGTTCAGATCTGTCAGGGTCCGCTGACATTGACTCAACTGGACAATGGCGGGGTCAACTCCTCATCCATTCCTCTGTTGGGCGATGCAGCACGTGGTGACGCTCTGGACTTGACCTCTGGCGGCGTTGATACAACGTCTGACGGCGTTCTTCGCGAAACCATACCAGGATTCATGATCGCTGGTGACCCGCTTTGTGAAAGCTTCAACGACGGTCCATCTCGTGTTGAAGGCAATCAGGTTCGATTCATTGGTGCTCTTGGCGAAATGCTGACTCGTGATCAGTTGTTGAACGTCGACATGAACGGTACGCCATCCGAATTCCCGGTTGTTGGCGAAACGCAACCTGCCGATCCGGTTAACTTCTACATGCAGGACACTCGTGACTTCTTTGCGGTCCACGGCAAGGCGGGCAACATTCTGTTCGCTGACGGCAGCGTTCGCCCACTCAATGACGAGAACGGTGATGGTTACTTCAACCCGGGCTTCAATGTCCCCGCGACGGCATCCTCTGACGAAACGGGCTACCTGGATCCAGCTTGTGAAGTCAACTTTGATACGTATCCGGGAGTTTTCCTGGATATCGACCACCAAGGACTTCTGATCGCGATTAACCCGAGCCACATTTTAAAAGTGGTCAATTTTCAGCTCGGTACCCGCCTGGTTGGCTCAACTTAGCGGTGACCGGGCTGTTTTTTTATGTTATTTTTGGAAGTTTCAAAGACCGCGAGCAGCAATCCGTGCCGCCGAACAATGAATCACCCTCAAACTGCGACGACGAGAAGACGTGCCCGTCGGTGAATCACTCTGTGATCATTGCACGGCCAAATGTTGCCGATATTTTATGGCTACCGACCGATGAACCGTCTGACTACGAAGATTTCGTTACTTGCGGTGGTATTTGCTTCATGGTTCCGCGTCGATTTTTGTTGAAGAAGACACGTGGTATTCGCTGTCCACGGTTTGCAAACATCTCGCAAAGTGACAACCGGTGTGGAATTTACGATACCCGGCCTCAAATATGCAGAGACTACTCGACCGACTAGAGACGCGGAGTTTGATGACGGGTATACCTATGACCGGTATTTTGAAACCCCGGAGCAGGTTGCCGAATATTGCGACGCGGCATTCGCAAATCACCCCGGCCATCCCAACTTTCGCAGTCCGAAACCGGGACTCCCAGTCGTTTATGCGATGCCAAACTGAGCACCATGCCAAACCGGGTTATTTGACGATGGGAAAATCGACACTGATTCAACCGAGAACGCTGAAGGGATTCCGGGATTTTCTCGTGTCGAAACGATGATTCCGCGAAGCTCTCATGGAACTGTGCGCAAGGTTTATCGCCTATTCGGCTTCGTGCCAATCGAGACCCTGCACTTGAATACCAGAAATCCTCTGCGGTAAAGGATCCGAAGAACCAATCGACAGATGTTTCGTTCTTCGAAGATCACGGTGTACGCGATGTTGGCATGCGATTTGATTTGACAGTTCCGTTAGCCCGCTACGTGGCCCAGCACGCCAATCATTTGGGGATGCCATTCAAGCGGTACCATATCGGTTCAGTCTGGCGGGGCGAAAAACCGCAAGTCGGCCGCTACCGGGAATTTACTCAATGCGACTTTGACACCATTGGTACGACCTCGATCGCCAGTGATATTGAAACGCAACCGGTCATCTTTGATCTGATGAGAGCTGATTGGTTTTGACAAGTTCATGTTCGTGTCAACAACCGAAAAGTGTTAAACGGTTTGTTGGAAAATTTTGATCTGGTTGAACATTCGTCGGATGTCTTGCGTGGCATCGACAAGCTGAAAAAGTTGGCGGGTTGCCAAGACAGAGATCATGAACACTGGCGTCGGCGACGGCCAGCTGGAACAGATCATGCAGCTCGCCGAAATCAAGGGTGACACTGCCGATGTAATGCGTCGGCCTGAAATGATTTGTGCCGGCAACGCCCGAACTTCGCCGAGACCGGGGTCGCCGAATTAAGCCACGGCACCAAGTCGTGAATCAAGTCGGTTCCGATTCTAGCCAATTTCAAATCGACGTATCGACAGCACGAGGTCTGGACTACTACACTGGCACCATCTTCGAAACGTCTTCGATGAGTTACCGCAATTGAAGCGTTTGTTCTGGTGGACGGTGTACGATAATCTGGCAGAGCTGTTTACGAAACAGAAGGCTCGGATTTCTGGAGCGTCGCTGGGTCTTAGATCGCTTGTTCGCGGCAATGGAAACACTGAAGATGATTCCGGTGGCCAAGACGACTGCGCCGGTATTGATTGTACCTTTTCAGCGGATCAGCTGGCATATTATTTCAGTTGGCCCACAGACTTCGCTCCGCCGGAATCGCTGTGGAAATCTATCCAGAGGCAATAAAACTGGGAAATCAGTTCACATGCGTATCCGTCGAGGTTTCGAGGCGGTGATTATTGTCAAAGAGGAAATCAACCGGGTAAAGTTCAAGTAAAATGGTTATTAGACGGCAGCCAGCATGAAATCGCAGTTGGTGAATCCGCCGCTGAGTTAGTTGATAGGCTGCAAACCAAAAGACAAGGAATAGAGTTCGATCCATGTTAAAGACCCTGTCCATCGTTGCTCAAGTCCAGCATGCTATGCACAAACGGAGCATCTGGCGGTTAGATTGCGTTGACGATTGCCATGGTGGTTTTGGGTTTGGTGGCGGTGTGTGTGCCCCGACCTCGCAAGCAGAATTTTGTTGACGAAGATGAGGAGGGAGCAGCCAAGAGCGGTAAAAAGGGCCGCTGATGTGGTCCACGAGTGCTTGACTGTGTTCCTTACTCCAGTCTTGCCGAGCTTGCAGGTAACATGTTTGCAACCAACAGGCTTGGTGCGCTAGTTTGTTTGGCGTTGAATATCCAAGCTAGCTGCCATTTCTCACATGTGGTGTGGCCGAAAACAAGCAAACTCTTTCTGCGCCGGAACTTCGGTCGCAAAATAAAGGTTGGTTTGAATTACAGCGGGCAATTGAAATCCTGCGGAGTTACGCTGTTGAGGCATGGATTGCGACCTTGGTTCCGGCCCACTGATGAGAAATCCAACATTGCCGCCGGCATCATGGCTCGCAGCTTGCCAACCGCCTCGATCAGCTGGTTGCTGTTTTCAGCCCGCAGTTGTTCAAGTCGTTCGCCACCCTGTGCGTTGCTGCATGAATTCTGGGCACTTTCCGCTACGAATTTCCTCAAGAACTGCTTGCATGTTGGCTCGAACGTTGGCGTCGATGATCTTTGAGCCACGCGTGTAGTCTCCAAACTCAGCCGTATTGGAAATCGATCGTCGCATCGCGTCGATGCCTTGCGTGTGCATCAAGTCGACAATGATTTTCAGTTCGTGCAGATACCGAAGTACGCCAATTCAGGCTGGCATTTCCGCTTCAACCAGCGTCTCAAATCCCGCCTGCACAAGACTCGTCAAGCCGCCACAGAGAACAGCCTGTTCACCAAATAAATCGGTTTCTGTTTCC
>CALNZE010000033.1:0-1593 GCA_942490955.1 uncultured Alphaproteobacteria bacterium | reverse complement strand
CTGATATGATTGACACTTGTCAAGACAAAAAAGGTAGTCCGCCTTCCTTCATAGTTTTAATTTGAAAGGAAGTTTTTATAGCGATATTTTCCAGATCATTGATAGAGGCGGGATCATTGAAGCGACGGCTGATCATTCTGATATTCGCGGGTTGGTTACCGCATTTCATATCTTCTCCGCGGAGCTGCCTCTGTCTCAATTCGGGAGTTAGGCTATTGACCATATCCCACAGTTGAATCGAGGGTTCTCCTTGACCGTGATCGCGCCCCTATCGATGATCTGGAAGTAAATTTAGTTGCTCTTTGTAAATTAGGCTCCTTTTTAAAGGTTCTGGTGACGATTAATTGGCGTTGCTTTGTCAGGCAGCCGGTTGTACTTGCTTGGCCATTGCCCATAAGAAGGCACTGAGTTCGCGAGCGATGGCAGTGACCACCTTTTGCTTGGCTTTGCCTGTGGCGACCAGTCTGCGGAAGCGGGTGCACAAGCGCAGCTGAGCTTTCCATGCAATCCGGCATACCTGCTCGGGCACATCCTGCTGGCGGTTTAGCAGCAGACGGCTGACCCGGGCCGGCATCCGGTAGGCCCAGGCGGCCTCAACCAATGCTTTTCGAGCATGACTGTTGCCGGTTTTGGTGATGCCGCCTCTTTTGGTGCTATCACCACTGGAGTGTTCCGAAGGCACCAGGCCCAGGTGAGCCATCAATTGCGATGGCTTTTCAAAACGGCTCAGATCTCCGATCTCGGCGATCAGTGTGACCGCCACCACAAGCGACACACCGCGGGCAGCCTGCAAGGCCGAGACAACCGGCGCCATTAGCCAGCCGGGCACCAGTTGCCGGATTTGATCAGTCAAGCGCTCGACGCGCTGGATGCCCTCATGGACCGCGTCGATATATTCCTGCAGGGCCACCTGCTGGGCCGCATAGGCCATGGTGATATCGGCCAGCCATCTAAAGTAGGCTTGGGACCATACCGAGCGGCCGCTGTAAACGACGCGGTTTCTGAGCAAAAACGCCTTCAGGCGCTGTTTGGCTTTTTTGGTGGCATTGACCGCATCCTGCCGGGCGCGGCTCAGATCACGCATGGCTTCGTCGGCCGGATCCGGAACATAGACAGCGCTCAGTTCCCCGGCACGGTGCAAACTGGCCAGCTTGGCTGCATCGCGTCGATCGGTTTTGACACGATCCCCGCTTTTTTTGGGGATCAAAGATGGTGCTGCCACCATGCAGTCAAATCCTTTGGCGGTTAAATGCCGGTAAATGCCGTAGCCGCAGGGGCCGGCTTCATAAACAAAATACAGCCGGCTTGCAGTGGAGACCATTTTACGACAAAATTTGTCCAGCGCGTCCAGATCGTTGGCAATGGACCCGTAGCTTCTGGGTTGGTTTTCACGCCCCTGATCGGCGATGGCAATGGTGATCGTTTTTTTGTGGACATCCAGACCAATAAATTTTACAGTGTTCATGACCTGCCTCCTTGGTTATGGCTCTGTGTTAGGGGTTAACAGCTTCCTATACATAACCCACGATTGCAAGGAAGGCAGGTTTTTTTTTCAGGCAGCTAGCAAAAATTATCATGGGCGAGAATGGGCCC
>CALNZE010000032.1:0-43257 GCA_942490955.1 uncultured Alphaproteobacteria bacterium | reverse complement strand
AATTCGGAATGATCGAGCAGGCCTTCCTTGTCGTAGAGATATTTTGCAAAGCCAAATGAGGCCGCCAGGGCGACGAGAATCAGAACGATGGTGGTGAGGGTGCCGCTCATGAACACCAGGGTCTGGTGATATTCGCGCTTTTTGCGATGAATGATGGGGGGCTCGGCGGCGCGCATGGGCTCAAGCGTCTCTGAGGGGCTGCGGGGCATGGTGCCGTAACCGCGGCGGCCTTTGTGCTTCGACGTCTGGCGGCGCGAGGTGGAAGAGGATTTGTTCCAGTCAAAACCGTTATTTACAGACATGGCAAACTCTTAACTCTATCGGTTCGAGGCTTCGAAAGCTTAGCGAAATGTAATTGGGAGACAAGAGCGGGGTTGTTCATTTTGCGACGAAATTCACAGGCCATAAGCAAGAATAGCCTATTGAATTTGGCAGATGGATTCTTAACGCCCAACTGATAGTGCCGCGCTTTGGACTAGCCCCTGGATAACCCCTTATCTTTTAATCCCGAATGGTATATCGCCCTAAAATTAAGACTATTTTTCGGCGCTGGTTGCATTCATTGAAAATGCCTCGCGGCCCCTCAAGCGGGTGTTGATCTGGCCTGATCAGGCGACTTCGCGGAAGATGAGCGACGCGTTCGTGCCGCCAAAACCGAATGAATTGCTGAGTGCGGTTTTAATTGGTTTTTCGACCGCCTCGTGCGGGCACAGATTGATGTCTGTTTCGATGGACGGGTTGTCGAGATTCAGCGTTGGGGGCGCAATGTTGTTGACGTTTCTTGATTGAGAGGACCAGGAGAAAATGCTCTCGACCACGCCAGCCGCACCGAGCAGATGGCCACTGGCTGATTTTGTTGACGACATCAAAAGGCCGGCTGTGGCATCGCCAAACAGGCGCTCAACAGCGCGCAGCTCGACCTCGTCGCCCATCGGGGTGGAGGTGCCGTGGGCGTTGACATAATCAATATCTTTCGGGGTAATGCCGGCGCGTTTCAAGGCGGCTTTCATACATCTGAAGGCGCCGGAGCCATCCTCTGAGGGGGCGGTAATGTGGAAAGCGTCGCCGGAGAGGCCATAGCCGATGACCTCAGCGTAAATCGTCGCGCCGCGGGCCTTGGCGCGTTCATATTCTTCCAGCACGACGACGCCAGCGCCCTCGCCCATCAGGAAGCCATCTCTGTCCTGATCGTAGGGACGGGAGGCTTTTTCGGGCGCGTCATTGAAATGTGTTGTAAGGGCCTTGCAGGAGGAGAAGCCGGCAATTGCCAGACGGCAGAGCGGCGACTCGGTGCCGCCAGCGACCATCATGTCGGCATCGTCCAGCGCAATGAGGCGGGCGGCGTCGCCGATGGCGTGTGAGCCGGTGGAACAGGCGGTGACAACCGAGCTGTTCGGCCCCATTAGCCTGTGGCGAATGGAGATGTGGCCGGAGGCGAGGTTGATCAGGCGGCCGGGTATGAAGAACGGGCTGATGCGGCGCGGGCCTTTTTCGGCAAATAGCAGCGAGCAGGTCTCAATACCCTGCAGGCCGCCAATGCCGGAGCCGACCAGGACGCCGGCTCTGAAGCTCTCTTCGTCGGAGGCGGCGCTCCAGCCACTGTCGCTGATGGCTTCTTCAGCGGCGGCGATGGCGTAGGTGATGAAATCATCGACCTTGCGCTGCTCTTTTGGCTCGAGCCACATGTCCGGGTTCCAGGTGCCGTTTGTGCCATCGCCATAGGTCACGGGCGCGTAGACTTTACAGGCAAGATCTTCTGCGTCGAAACGGTCGATGGTACGGGCGGCGTTATCGCCATTGATGAGGCGGGTCCAGCAATGCTCAACGCCTACGCCGAGCGGCGAGACCATACCCAGCCCTGTAACTACGACACGACGCATCTTTGCCCCCTGATATGTTGAAGGTGGCCCGCAAAACGGGTTGCTGTGCGGGGCTTGAAAGGAGTTTTTATGTTCTGAATTTTGTTCAGAAATCTGGTCCAGGAATTAAAGGCGCTATGCCGGGTGGCACAGGCCTTTAATTCATAGAGAAATGCTAAGCAGATGCTTGTTCCAGGAACTTTACGGCATCGCCTACAGTTTGGATGGATTCGGCGGCGTCATCGGGGATTTCACATCCGAATTCTTCTTCAAACGCCATAACTAGCTCTACTGTATCCAAGCTGTCAGCGCCAAGATCATCGATAAAGCTCGCATTTTCGACAACTTTTTCCTCTTCGACACCTAGGTGTTCGACGACGATTTTTTTGACGCGTCCTGCAATGTCACTCATTTTTTTCTGCCTCGTGATATTTTAAAGGTCTTTGTGTTTTAAAGGAAGCTACGCAACCGGACATGGTCGCAAAATGGCTTCGCTCATCATTCAATGGGATGATATTTTGCCATACACTCTTTAGCAAAGAGGAAAAATTTAAACCCGTTGAGTACTTGGGTGGCCTATCCCGCTTGACTACGTTAAAGGCACTCCAAAATCAATTTAAAAAAGCAAATTAACGATACCAATCAAATATTTTTTTGGTGCGTTAAACACTTTGATTTAGCGGTAAATTGCCTCGTAATTCAGTGGCTATACCTGTTTTCAGGGCTTTCCGGTAGCACCATTCTCAGAATTGCGCAAGTTTATGTCTGTTGGTGGCTTAAACCATTACCATGCCACCATTTATATGCAATGTCTGGCCGGTCATGTATTTTGCTTCATCGGAACTCAGGTAAAGCACAGCGCTTGCGATATCGTCCGGAGCGCCGAAGGTTCCGGTCGGGATGGCAGCGGCAATTTGCTCAACCTGCTTTTCATTCAGCTCATCGGTCATTGGTGTCGCGATGAAGCCCGGGGCGATGCAATTGACCGTGATGCCGCGCGGTGCGATCTCGCGTGCCAGCGATTTTGACATGCCGATAAGGCCGGCTTTGCTGGCTGAGTAGTTTGGCTGGCCGGGATTGCCGATGATGCCGCTGATGGAGGCGATGTTGACGATGCGGCCGGAGCGGGCGCGCATCATACCGCGAAGCGCTGAGCGCATCAGGGTGAAGGCCGCCGTCAGGTTAACAGCGATGACATCATCCCATTCATCATCTTTCATGCGCATGAAGAGATTGTCTTTGGTAATGCCGGCGTTGTTGACGAGGATGTCGACTTTGCCCATGGCGGCTTCAGCTTCGCCGACAAGTTTGCCAACCGCTTCGCGGTCAGCCAGGTTACACGGGGTGACATGCACACGGTCCCCGCCAAGATTGGCTGCGACCTCTTCCAGCTTTTCGCTGCGGGTGCCGGAGATGGCGATGGTTGCGCCCTGGGCGTGCAGTGTTTTGGCAATGGCCTCACCAATGCCGCCGGAGGCGCCGGTGATCAGGGCGGTTTTGTCGGTCAGATCGAACATTTGAAACTCTCTTTATATGTTGGGTGCGGCAGGGTTGCCGACATGGCTTGTTGTTTGCCCGCAAACCTGCTGGTTGACCGGGTTTCATCTTTATCGTTTTAGCTGCTGAATTTTTCTTTTGCGGCCGCGACATCCTCGGGTGAGCCGATGGAATCGGCGGTGAGGCTGCGCTCAATGCGGCGGGCAAGGCCGGTGAGAACACGGCCAGAGCCGACCTCATACAAAGTATCAACGCCATTGGCGGCCATGTAGCCAACGCATTCGCGCCAGCGTACGCGGCCGGTGACCTGCTCTATGAGCCCGTCACGGATGTCGGTGGCGGTGGTGACGGCAGAGGCGCGGACATTTGAGACAAGCGGGACAGCCGGGTTTTTAATCTCGGTATTTGACAGGGCGTCGCGCATGGCATCGGCGGCGGGTTGCATCAGGGCGCAATGGAAGGGGGCGCTGACATCCAGCAGCACGGCGCGGCGGGCGCCGAATTCGCTGGCCATTTCAACAGCGCGTTCGACGGCGCTGCGCTTGCCGGAGATGACGATCTGCCCAGGGGCGTTGTCATTGGCGGCGGTGCAGACTTCGCCTTCGCTGGCTTTTTCTGCGAGCTTTTCGGCGTCTTCAAGTTCTAACCCGAGAAGGGCGGCCATGGCGCCTTCATTGACCGGCACGGCTGCTTGCATTGATTTGCCGCGGATGGCGAGAAGCTGGGCCGTGTCAAACAGGGTGAAGGCACCGGCGGCGGCCAGGGCGGAATATTCACCAAGGGAATGGCCAGCGACATATTTTACGTTTTTGGCAAGGTCAAAACCAAATTGGGCCTCGAGGCTGCGCATGACGGCCATGGAGACGGCCATGAGAGCGGGCTGGGCATTTTCTGTCAGGGTGAGCGCGTCGGATGGCCCCTCCCACATGATGGTGGAGAGGCTTTTGCCCAGTGCTTCGTCGACTTCTTCGAATACGGCTTTGGCGGCGGGGTATGCCTCTGCGAGGTCTTTGCCCATGCCGACCTGTTGACTGCCCTGGCCCGGAAATGTAAATGCAATTGCCATTCGTTGCCTTTTTAATCTTTCATAGCTGGAGCGGCACGGCGGCGCGCTCAGTGAGGGTGACTTGAAATTCCGCTCTATTAATCGTCTCTAACGGCAAAATGCAACCCCTTGGCGGTTATTTTCGATTCATCATGGGGCAAATAGCCATTGCAATTGGCCGATTTCTCTCATATACACATTCGCTTATACCTTCCTGGTTGGAGGCTGAACGGCAGGTCAGCGTTTGCTGATGCGGTTTTGGCTGATTTTAAAGGCGCGTTGCCTTTGTTGGCTGGTCCGGCTGCCGGTGTCTCCACTCTGTTCGAGTTTGTTGAGCCTTTCAGGGGCTCGGCGGCGGCTCTGCGCCAGGGGTGGTATCATAATAATTGAAACATTACTGAAAGGCTTATCCCATGCCGCTATACGAGCATGTGCTCCTTGGACGTCAGGAGCTTTCAACCCAGCAGGTTGATACGCTGGTTGATGAAATGAAAGCCATTGTTGAAAAGGACAATGGCAAGGTCACCAAAACTGAATATTGGGGCCTGAAACCGATTTCCTACAAGATCAAGAAAAACCGGAAAGCGCATTACACATTGATGAATATCGATGCGGATCCGCATGCCGTTGCGGAGATGGAGCGGCAATTGCGCATTTCATCTGATGTGTTGCGGTTCATGACCATTCGGGTTGATGAGCTTGAAGAGGGTCCTTCTGCGATGATGCGCAAGAGCGACCGTGATGACCGCCGCCCGCGTCATCACCGTGATAACAATCGCTAGGCCGGAGATTTACCAATGCAAAATATAGCTCAACTACCTGTGCGCCGGCCGTTTCACCGTCGCCGCAAGACATGCCCATTTTCTGGCGATAACGCGCCGAAGATCGATTATAAAGACGTGAAGCTAATGCAGCGTTTTGTATCAGAGCGCGGCAAGATTGTGCCGAGCCGGATCACTGCGGTTTCTGCCAAGAAGCAACGTGAGCTGGCAAAAGCCATCAAACGGGCGCGTTTTCTTGGCCTGTTGCCATATGTGATCAGCTAGGGCCGGGGTCTATCCCCTCTGCAACTGGCTTACTGACGACGTGCGGGCTTTGTAATTTTTGATTGCAGGGCCCGCCGGTAAAATTTGAACTGGTTGGGCGTGCGCCGGCTCCATGAGAGAAGCGGCCGCTCTAACCGCGAAAGCGGGACAGCACAGTTGGTGATATGATGCACCGGCTTTCTTTGTTTTCCCCTTTCATAACCAAAAGAAACGCCCTGCCGGGTTTTACCGGCGGGCTTATTCCGGAGATGATTGTTATGGAAGTTATTCTACTTGAGCGCATTCGCAAACTCGGCCAGATGGGCGATGTTGTAACTGTGAAAGACGGTTTTGCCCGCAATTTCCTGTTGCCGCAAGCCAAGGCGCTGCGCGCTAACGAATTCAACAAAAAGCGCTTTGAAAATGAACGCGCCGACCTTGAAGCGCGCAACCTTGAGCTGAAGGGCGAAGCCGAACAGATTGGTAAAAAGGTCGAGGGGCAATCCTTTGTTGCCATTCGCCAAGCGGGTGACACGGGCCAGCTTTATGGTTCTGTTACATCGCGTGATATTGCCGAGACCATTACGGAAAATGGTGTCTCCATTGACCGGAACCAGGTGCTGCTTGACCGGCCAATCAAGGTGCTTGGTATTCACAATGTGACCATCAGCCTGCACCCGGAAGTGGAAGTGCAAGTGGATGTTAACGTGGCACGGACAAGTGAAGAAGCCGAGCGCCAGGCGCGCGGTGAGGATGTGACCATCGATCCGTTTGAAGAAGAAGCGGAAGCTGAAGCTCTGGCGGTTGAGGAAGTCTTTGAAGAAGGCACAACGGAGCTTGAAGAAGGCGTGATCCTTGATGAGCAGATTGATGGCTCTGATGTTGCGGAAGCCGTGGCTGGTGAAGGCGAAGCTGAAGCTTCAGACGATGCGGCTGACGAAGACGCGGCGAGCGGCGATGAGCCAGCGGCTGATGATGAGGAAGACAAGTCCTAGGCCTGAAATTCCTGGCGGTGGTTGTTTGCTGGCGCTGATCTGATAAATTTCAAAGGAGCAACTCTGCTGCGTGCGGGTTGCTCCTTTTTTTATGGTGTTTTGCGAATGGGCCATGGGGTGCCAGCATCGGTTGGCAACGGGCGGTTAAGGAACGGCAGATGGATGATTTGATTGCCACCAGCAGGCAAGGTGACGAGCGGCGATACGGGGTTGATGAGCTAAAAGCGATCATGACGCGGCTGCGGGACCCTGAAGGGGGCTGCCCCTGGGACCAGAAACAGAATTTTAAAAGCATATCCCCCTACACCATTGAAGAGGCCTATGAGGTGGTGGACGCCATAGACAGCCAGGATATGGCGGCGCTATGTGATGAGCTTGGGGACTTGTTGTTTCAGGTGATTTATCACGCGGAGTTGGCGCGCGAAGACGGCTGCTTTGACTTCGACGATGTTGTTCATGCAATTTCGGCAAAGCTGATCCGCCGGCACCCGCATGTGTTTGGTGATGAAACATTGAGGAGTGATGAAGAGATCCGCGAGATGTGGGAGCGGGTGAAAAGAGAAGAGAAAGCGGGAGCAAATCCGCCAGCTGGGTCAATACTTGATGATGTGCCTGTCGGGCTGCCGGGGCTGACAAGGGCGGTTAAACTACAGAAAAAGGCGGCGCGGGTCGGGTTTGACTGGGGAGCGGTTGGCCCGGTGATGGACAAGCTGGAGGAAGAGCTGGCGGAGTTGCGGGAGGCGATGGCTGCAGATAGCGGGTTGAATGCGGCAGCACCCGGGGGTGAGGATGGCAAGGCGAAGGCAGGGGATAAGGTTACCGAAGAGTTTGGTGACCTTTTGTTTGTGATGGCCAATCTGGCGCGGCATATGCGCATTGACCCGGAAGACGCCATACGGCGGGCGAATGGGAAGTTTTGCAGTCGGTTTGGGTATATTGAGGAAACCCTGCGCGAGGCTGGCGGCACGTTAGAGGCGGCCAGTCTTGATGAGATGGAAGCGCTGTGGGATGACGCCAAGGGCTTGGAGCGGGAGTAGCGGAGCGGTGCAAAGGGGCCGCTTGCCCTACTCTGCGGCGGCGGCGATTTCCGGCACCAGTTCCGCCATGCGTTCATTGCCAAGTTTGCGGCTTTTCAGCATTTTGCTCAGGCGGCCGAGGTGGCGGCGCGGCAGGGTGACGCGATATTCCGTCTCCCCCTTTTGTGTGGTGTCGCCGAGGGTGACGTCACCATTTTTATAGAGCCAGTTGACGATCCTGCCTTCACCGGGGGGAAGGGAAATTGTGATATTGGCTTCTTTTTCTGCCAGTAGCGTATCTAGGGCGGTGCGCAGATGCTCTACCCCGGTGCCGGTGGCAGCGGAAATGAAATATGGGCGCGTCTCAGGGTCAATGGTCGCGGCGCCCTCTTCCATTCTTTTTATCTCGGCATCAGCACGGGCGGCCAGGTCGCTTTCGTCATCAAGGCGATCAATCTTGTTCCAGACGTCGATGATCGGGGTGTCGCTGGATGTGCTGTTAACGCCGAGGTCCTTCAGGATGGCCAGAACATCTTCGCGGTGCTGCTCTCTTGTCGGGTCGGAGGCATCCTCGACATGGAGGATGATGTCGGCTTCCAGAACTTCCTCAAGGGTGGCGCGGAAGGCAGCGACAAGTTGGGTTGGCAGGTTGGAGACGAACCCAACGGTGTCTGAGATGATCGCCTTGGTCCCCGATGGCAGGATGATGGAGCGCATTGTCGGGTCGAGGGTGGCGAAGAGCTGGTCTTCGGCCATGACATCGGCGCCGGTCAAGCGGTTGAACAAGGTGGATTTGCCGGCGTTGGTATAGCCGACGAGGGCGATGATCGGGTATGGCACCTGGCGGCGGTTGTTGCGGTGAAGCTCGCGGGTTTTGCGGACTTTTTCGAGATCTTTGGTGAGGCTGAGGATGCGGGATTGCAGCTGGCGTTTATCGGCCTCGAGCTGGGTTTCACCCGGGCCGCCGAGGAAGCCGCGACCACCACGTTGGCGCTCAAGGTGTGTCCAGGAGCGGACAAGCCGGCTTTTCTGATAGGTAAGGTGGGCCAGCTCGACCTGCAAGCGGCCTTCTCGCGTGGCGGCGCGGCGGCCGAATATTTCCAGGATTAACCCGGTGCGGTCGAGGATTTTTACATCCCAGGCGCGCTCGAGGTTGCGCTGCTGGCCGGGGCTGAGGGCGTGGTCCACTATGACCAGCTCGGCCTCGCTGGCTTCAACCAGTTGTTTTATGTCTTCGACCTTGCCTGTGCCAAAGAGTGTGGCTGGTCGGGTGTTTTCAACGGGGATGGGCAATGTTTCCAGCACGTCAAGGTCGATGGCCTCTGCGAGGCCTAATGCTTCTTCGAGACGGTCTTCAACCGGGCGGTCATCGAAACTGTCGCTCTGGCTGCGGCTGGTTTTCTGACGGTGGGGGACGAGGACTATGGCTCTGACAGGTTGTTCTTCTTCGATTTGAAATTGAACGGGGCCGTGACGAGCGGTCTCCTGATGATCCGTCTTTTGCTCATCCCTGTCCTGTTCATAGTCCTTGTTCAAATTCGGCGTCCTTTGGTCGATGATTGCGATGTTCAGAAAAAATGTTCAGCTCATTATATAAGCGCTTTTAAGCAAAAATCACCCCCCTGAAGTTTAAACAGAGGTGGTGATTGCTTTTGGAGGCCGGCGGGGGGCTAAGCTTGCGGGCCGGTAAATTCACCGGAAAGCGTTTTCGGGTCAGCTGGCGCTTCGCCTAGCTTTCCTCGGTCGGCTCACCTTCAAACAGCTGCACCGGTTGGCCAGGCATGATGGTGGAGATGGCGTGTTTGTAAACAAGCTGGGAGTGACCGTCCCGCCGGAGGAGCACGCAAAAATTGTCGAACCATGTCACGACACCCTGTAGCTTGATGCCGTTAACCAGAAAAATTGTAAGGGGGGTTTTGCTTTTTCTGACGTTGTTTAGAAATGCGTCCTGTAAATTCTGAGTCTTTTCGTTGGCCATGTTTTTTTCCATTATTTTGTGTGGCAATTGTTTTTAAACCGCAGGGCGGGCGCGTTTGCCTGGCGGTTCGCGTACAGAACTATTCGTTTTTCCTCGCATAAGAAATTATTGCATCTGACCTTGAGAATTACACGTGTTTTTCGTGCGATTTCTTTGAATTTCACTTGTTTATGATGTTAATTGGGCAAATTCATGAAATATGCTGCGCAATTTTTGTGCAATTGGCCCCGGTTGCCCATTTCCTATGGCTGCCCCATCAATATGCGTGACTGGCATGACCAGATTTGTCGCCGCAGAGATGAAAGCCTCACGGGCATTGGCGGCTTCATCAATCGAAAATTTTCGCTCCTGGAATGTGAGATTGACTTCTCTTGCGGCGCGCATGACGCCGTCGCGGGTGATGCCCTTGAGGATGGCGCGGGTTGCCGGATGAGTGATCAACGCGTCCTTATCGGTGATGATCCAGGCGTTGCTGGCGGCGCCCTCGGTGATGAAATTATCCTGATCATAAAACCAGGCTTCCTGAGCGCGGTTGTCTTTGGCGGTTTGACGCGCCAGGACGCTGGCGATAAGGGCGGTTGATTTTATATCGGGCCGCTTCCAGCGGATGTCGGGCATGGTGATGACGCTGATGCCGGTGGCGGCGTTTCTATCAAGGATCGCCGGGTTTTTACTGCGGGCGAAAACGACGAGTGTGGTCGGGGTGACTTCGGGATCGGGAAAGATGAAGTCGCGCCTGGCGCGGCCGCGGCTGATTTGCAGATAAACAAAGCCATTGCGGACGCGGTTGCGTCGGATTGTCTCGCGGATGATCACCGGGATCGAGTTGAGATTGAAATGCGGGCTCAGTTGCAATTCAGCCAGGGATATCTTTAGGCGCGCCAGGTGGGCGTCTCCATCGACCTGGCAGCCCGCTTTCACCTCGATGACTTCATAGACGCTGTCTGCAAACAGGGTGGCGCGATCCTCGACGTGGAGCATGGCGTCTTCATAAGGTTTATAGGCGCCATTGACATAGATAAAGCGGCTCATTTGGGTGGTGGGCTCCGGTTGTTATTTTAAGGGTAGTGCCCTGACGTTTAGTGGCGCCAGAAAGAGGTGTTAAAGAGGCTGAGGACGACGAGGAATTCGAGCCGTCCGATGATCATTGCAGCGATCATGGCTAGTTTTGCCGGGTTTGCCAATTGAATGATGGAACCTGCGTCAAGCTGGTGCACCTGGCGGGCCTGTTCGTAGCAGGCGCCGCAGTTTGAGAATGTGCTGATGGAGGCAAAAAGGGCGGATTCGAGGCCGAAACCATAAAGGGCGAGAATGGCGGCGAGGGCAACAACCATCAAGATGGCGAGACCGAAAATGACCCAGAGGGTAGAGAGATATTTGTAATCCTTTTCCTCATTTGAAAGATAGAGCGGGCGGACCTCGTGTGGGTAAATGAGGGAGCGCAGCTCGCCCTTTGCCTGGCGGAACATCAGGATGACACGGGTGAATTTGATGCCACCTGCCGTGGAGAGCACGCCGCCGCCGACGAAAAGGATGATCATCATCAGGGGCGGTGAGAAATAGGCGAATGTCGAGTGGCTGGCGGCGATGCCGGTGGTTGAGATCAATGAGGCGGTGTTCATGAGAGCGGTGGCGGCCTCCTGCCCGAGGCCAAGAAAATCCGAGCTGTTGTTGAAGCTGTATTTGAGCCAGAGGGTGACAATGGCGAGGATGAGAATGGAGCCGACGACCCAGAATGGTTCCGAGAAGCGCTTCATACGGCTCCAGTCATGTTTGACGAGAAAATTTAGCCAGAGGATGCTGATGGAGCCGAGCATCATCAGTGAGGTGAGGACATACATGGCCGGGATGTTGCCATAGGTGGCGAAGGTGCCATCCCTTGGCATGAAGCCGCCGGTGGAGATGGTGGACATGGTGAGGCAGACGGCATCGAATGATGGAATGCCGGTGAACAGCAGTGCCAACACGCCAAGGGCCGAGAAGCCAACATAGATCGGCAGGATGAGGCGCAAGGACGATATCAGGTGCAGCGAGCTGTCTGATATTTGCGGTGTTGAGCGGTTTAGCTCCTGTTCGGCTTTTTCGGCACCGAGAATGCGGACGATGGCAAAGGTGAGGGTAAACAGTGTGAGGAAGCCACCAAGCCAATTGAGCTGGGCGCGCCAGAGGATGATGGATTTGGGCAGCGTTGTGATCTCCTCCAGCATTGTGGCGCCGGTGGTGGTCAGGCCTGAGGTGGCCTCGAAGATGGCATCAACGCGTTTTGTGATGACGCCGGAGGCTTCGAAGGGAATGGCGGCGAGGAGGCTGTAGGTGATCCATATGCCGACGACGAGCAGAACTTTCTCGCGCCGCTTGAGCTCCATCGGGCTGCCTTTTAGCGCGATGATCAAGGCGCCGCCGGTGAAGCCGGCGATGATGGCGGTGACGAGAAACCCGGCCAGAGCAGCGGGCTCGCCAATGGCCATAGCGATGCCCAGCGGCGGCAGCAGGGTGATGGCGAATAACGCCATGCCCCAGCCGTAGATATATCCGAGTGAATGGCCGTTCATCACTGTTCCCTGAGTTGGGTCTGGTCAACGCTTTGAGTTTGGCCGTGTTTATGGGCCGGTTTTGCTTATAAACCTATTTTTTTGGCAGCGCGAACTGCGCTGGAAGTTGGCACGCTTGCAACCCGGTTTTTAAAGCTAACCTTAAAAATATTCCAGACTTACGCGGAAAAATTGCTCGACACTGCGGACGCTTTCGGCGAGGGAGAAAATAATGATGCGGTCATTGGCGCGGATTTCTGTTGCGCCATTGGGGATGATGACCTCACCATTGCGCTGAATGGCGCCGATGCGTATGCCAGCTGGCAGGGAGAGGTCTCGCAGCGGGGCGCCTATCAGCGGCGATGTCTCCAGCGCTTCGGCCTCAATGATTTCACCGGCGCCGTTCTGGACGGAATGGACGCCCCTGATGCGGCCGCGCCGGACATGCTGGAGAATGCGCGAGACGGTGATGGCGCGCGGGTTGATGCTATCGCCGATATTGAGCGAGCGGACAAGCGCCATATAGGCCATGTTGTTAACGAGGCAGAGGTTGCGCTCGCAGCCAAGCCGCCGGGCAAGGACGGATGAGAGGATGTTGACCTGATCATCGTTGGTGACGGCGATGAGGGTGTCTGCAGCGGTGACGTCTGCTTCTTTCAATATTTCTTCATTCAGGGCGCTGACGTTCAGCACCACGGAGCGGTCGAGGGCTTCGGCGATTTTGATGGCCTGGTTGCGGTCAAGCTCGACGATTTTGGCGCGGCGGTTGCTGGCGCTTTCTTCCAGTTTTTTGGCCACATAAAGCCCGATATTGCCGCCACCTGCAATGATGACGCGCTGGGAGGTTTTTTCGGTATGGCCGAAAATTTTGATGGTGCGCTCAACCTCGGGTGTCGCGGTGACGACATAGGCTTCGTCGCCTGGCAGCAACGCGTCGTCCCCTGTCGGGACAAAAAGCCGGCCGTCTCTGGAGGCGGCAACGACGATGGCGTCAAGATCGGGGAAGAGTTCTGTCAGTTGGCGCAGCGGCGTGTTGGTGATGGGGCAATCTTCATCACAGGTGACGCCAATGAAGGTGACTGCGCCGTCGGCAAAGTTAACGGCCTCGAAGGCGCCAGGCAGACCGAGGCGGCGCAGCACCATGTCGCCGACCTCAATCTCGGGCGAGATGATGACATCGATGGGCATGTGATCTCTTGAGAAGAGATCCTGCCAATGAGGCTCCAGGTAGGTCTGAGCGCGGATGCGGGCGATTTTGGTGGGTATGCCAAACAGCGAATGCGCCACCTGGCAGGCAACCATATTCACTTCGTCAAACAGGGTGACGGCGATGATCATGTCCGCATCACGCGCGCCGACTTCCTGGAGGGTCTCTGGATGGGCGCCATGGCCGAGATAGCCACGCACGTCCAGCGTGTCGTTGACGCGCTGGACGAGGGCTGGAGAATTGTCAATTACGGCGACGTCATTGTTTTCGGCGGCAAGTCGTTCTGCTATTCCGTATCCGACCTGGCCAGCGCCACAAATAATAACTTTCATGCTCGCCCTGCTAGTTGGTTTCTGCCTTCAGGCTTTGTCTCTCTGACGAGTTGACACCCAGCGCTCTTAATTTACGGTGAAGAGCGGAGCGTTCCATACCAACAAATTCGGCGGTGCGCGAGATATTTCCCCCAAAACGGTTTATTTGCGCGACGAGATATTCGCGCTCGAATATCTCGCGGGCTTCCCGGAGCGGCAGGGACATGAAATGCTCGCCGCCGGAGCCGTTGGTGGAAAAAGGAACGGACGAGCCGACATCATCTGGCAAGGTCTCTGCGGTGACGGCGACATTCGGGTCGCCCTCGGCCAGGATCATGATGCGCTCAACCATGTTGCGATGCTGGAGGATGTTGCCGCGAGATTCATTTGTTTGCAGGATGGCCATGGCATCATCACCGATGCGGCGTTTGGGCAGACCGGTGGAATTTGAAATCTGCTGCATGAAATATTCGATCAGCTCGGGGATGTCCTCCCGCCGCTCGGCAAGGCCCGGGACCTTAACGGGCACAACGGAGAGGCGGTGATAGAGATCTTCGCGGAAGCGGTTTTCCTGCATCTCTGCCGTTAGGTCCTTGCTTGTTGATGACATGATGCGGACGTCAACTTCGACTTTTCTGTCGCCTCTGACGCGCTGGAAGCGCTGCTCGACAAGGACGCGCAGGATCTTGCCCTGGGTTTCCAATGGCATGTCGGCGACATCATCGATAAAGAGCGTGCCGCCATGGGCTTCTTCAAGCGCGCCGACCTTGCGGGCAAAGCCGCCATCGCCTTCGACACCAAAGAGCTCTTCTTCCATACGATCCGGCGCCATGACGGCGGCGTTGAGGACAACGAAGGGGCCAGCCGGGCGCAGGGACTTGTCGTGCATGACGCGGGCGGCCAACTCCTTGCCGCAGCCGGAGGGGCCGTTGAACATGACGCGGCTGTTTGTCGGGGCGACTTTCTCCAACTTTTGACGCAGCGAGGAAACCGCCGGGGAGATGCCTATAAGCTCACTCGACTGGGAGCTTTTTTCTTTCAGCTCTTTATTCTCGCGGCGCAGCTTTGAGGCTTCAAGCGCGCGTGAGGTGATGAGCAGCAGGCGGTCTGCCTTGAATGGCTTTTCGACATAATCATAGGCGCCGAGTTTGATGGCGGTTACCGCTGTTTCAACATTGCCGTGGCCGGAGATTATGACGACCGGTAAATCGGGGTGGCGTTTTTTGATCTGGTTGAGGACCTCGAGCCCGTCCATGCGGCTGCCCTGAAGCCAGATGTCGAGGATGACAAGGTGCGGTTTGCGCTCTTCAACCTGAGACAGCGCTTCATCACTGTTTTTTGCCAGCCTGGTGGCGTAGCCTTCATCTTCGAGAATGCCGGATACCAGTTCGCGAATATCTGCTTCATCGTCGACGATCAGGATGTCTGAAATCATGTCTTAGCCCTATTAACGTATTTTGTTTGCTGTTGGTTAGCCGGTCTGAATATCAGCCGGCGATTTTTACGGTCGGTTCCTCGGTGGTGTTGCCCTGTTTCGGGTCGTTTGCAGCAGCGTTGTTGTTTGCCCGGCCATTGAGCTGGTCGGTTGGTGTTTTGATCGGAATGACGAGGCTTACTCTGGCGCCGCGCGGGCGGGTTTTTGTCTTGGGTGCATCTGCAAGGCGGAGTGAGCCGCCATGCTGTTCGGTGATGCGCTGGACGATTGCCAGGCCAAGGCCTGTGCCTTTGGCTCTTGTGGTCATGTAAGGCTCGGTCAGGCGGTTGCGGTTGTTCTTTGGCAAGCCGCAGCCATTGTCGATGACATCAATGATGATGTTGCCATCTTTTACTGTGAGTTTTGTGAGGATTTCACCCTTGAGATTTGCGGCTTCTTTTGCGTCCGGGTCGTCCGGGTTTTCGCAATCGGCTTCCTTGGCGGTCTCGATGGCTTCGCTGGCGTTCTTTACAAGGTTAGTAACGGCCTGATTGATGAGCCTGCGGTCGAAATAGCCAACGACCTGGTCTTTTGGCACGACGACCTTGATATCTATATCCGGTTCGCTGACCTGGAACAGGAACACGGCTTCGCTGACAACATCGCGGATGTCCTGAAATTCCATGGTGGGTTTGGGCAGGCGCGCGAAGGATGAGAACTCATCAACCATGCGGCCGATGTCGGCGACCTGGCGGATGATGGTGTCTGTGCATTTATCAAAGACTTCGCGGTCATCGGCGAGCTTTTCACCATATTTGCGCCGGATGCGCTCGGCGGAGAGCTGAATGGGGGTGAGCGGGTTTTTAATTTCGTGGGCGATGCGGCGGGCGATGTCTGACCAGGCGCTATTGCGCTCAGCGCTGACCAGTTCGGTGATGTCATCAAAGGTGATGACATAGCCATAGTCGCCCTCATCTGAGCTTTCCTCGGTGACGCGGGCGGCGAAGCTGCGTTCTTCATCGCCGACCATCATGGTGATCTGGCCTTCTGCTGCTGATCGGTCTTCGAGGTGAAGTTCCTGCAGGATCGCATAAATTTCTGGCGTTGCTTTTTCCAGCGACTGGCCGACCATTTCATCGGCGCTTTTGCCGAGCAACCAGCCGGCGCTGCGGTTGACCAGATTGATGGTGCCGTCTTTATCAGCGCCAATAACGCCGGCGGTGACGCTGGAGAGCACGGCCTCGATGAAGCGGCGGCGTTCATCAATGGTCTGGTTGGCGGCCATGAGATTGTCGCGCTGGGCGCGAAGCTGGCCGGTCATGTCGTTGAAGGTGGAGCCGAGATGGCCGACGTCACCATCCTGTTTGGTGACGCGGACCTGGGTATCGAGGTCGCCATCCGAGACTTTCTGGGCGGCGCTGATGAGATCCCTGATGGGCGCGACGATGCGATTGGCCAGCCAAATGCCAAGCCAGACAGCTGCCAGGAGCAGAATGAGCGCAATGAGCACATACATCAGGCCGAAGGCGACCTGAATGCCGGCGCGGTTCTGCTGCAAGGCCTTGTAGGCAGCGACATGGTCTTTGGTGCGGTTGAGATGCCTGATGACGTTCTGGTTCACCTGCCGGTAAACGTAGAGATAGGCACCGGGCACTTTTTCCAGCTTTTTAATGGCGACAAGTTCATTGGTGTCACCGGGCGGGATGATGGCAACCTGGCCGTTGTTTACATTGGCCATGATCAGCGGATTTGGGCGGGTAAAGGCGCGGTCCGGCTCGGTGGCGGCGCGGGCCATGACGCTGCCATCCTCCTTGAAGACATAGGCCATGCGCAGGGTGCGCAGCGCTGATTGGGAGGTGAGGAGCTGTCCGAATTTTTCGTGGTCACCGCGCACTGTCTTCCAGCTCTCGTCGATATCGGTGGCCATGGCGACGATGTCTGAGCGGATGACCTGGCCGTGTTCATCCAGAAAGGACTGGGCGACATCCCAGGAGGAGTTGATGATGGCGGTGATGCGTTTTGAAAACCAGAAGTCGAGGCGCTGGTCGAGCGAGAAGCTGGCAAAAATAGCGAGGATGATGGCGGGGAGCAGCGCGATCATACTGAAAAGACCAACAAGCCTGATATGAAGTTCGGCGCCGGCTGTCTGGCCTTTTCTGTCCTGCCATAACAGGTAGATCTGCCAGAAGACGATGCCGATCAATGCGAGAATGAGGGCGCAGTTGATCAACAGTACGGTGATGACAACATTGTTTGATGGGGCGATCGGTGTGAGGCCGGTGAGGATGAGGAAGGTGACGATGGCGGAAAGCAACGCCAGCACCACAACCACCAGGCCTGCCCTGAACAAGAGAGGGCGGTCGATTTTAGGTGTCGGGTTGGTGAGATGGGGGTTTTTGAGCTGGGGGGCGGCATAGTTGTTGCTGGCTGCAAGGGCGCGCGCCGGGGTTCCAATTGCATTGGAGCGGCCGCCGTCATGAGGCGTTGTGCTGCGTTTGTCTGATGACATCCCTAAACCAAAATTCCTGCCGAAATTACTCAAAACTGTCGGGCCATTCGGAACGTCAAACGTTCACCTAAACCCATCAGGCACCGAATAAATGTCGTTCGTTTTAATGGAGTGCCGCGCGGAAAATGGGGCATCCGAAATGAATTTTTGTGCTTTCTGTGGTTTGAAAGCCTCACCAAAAATTGTTGCTAATGAGTGACAGTTTTTCCGTCAAAAGACAAGATAATTTTGTTCATCTGGAGTGCTGCCCACAGGCGGTGATTGCCTGATGTTAGAACGACACTAACTGAGTTATTATGGCAACAAAATGGGCGGAATTTAAGATAAATCTCGAATGTCGTTAATTTTCCACGGGAGGCTGTGGAAATGCGCGAATTCCATTGACCTGTGACGGTTTAGTGACGGATCGGGCTGAACTGGACTTCGAGGTCGCGGATCTTTTTTCTGAGAGTATTGCGGTTTATGCCGAGCAACTCGGAGGCCTTGATCTGATTGCCATTGGTGGAGGCCAATGCTGCCAGAATCAGCGGTTTTTCGACCTCTTTTATCACCCGCTCGTAAAGGCCGGGCGGCGGCAGGTCTGCGCCAAATGTCGAGAAGTAATCCTGCAGATGGTTGGCAACAAAATCGGGTAATGATTTTTCCTCGCGCAGTAACGGCTCGCTCGGGTTGTGGGAATTGAGCAGTTCTTCCTCGACGCAGTTTTTGGTGATGATCTCCTCCGGGTGGAGGGCGGCGATGCGCTGGACGAAATTCTCGAGTTCGCGGACGTTGCCGGGCCATTGATAGCCCTGCATGCGTTTGATGCCTTCCGCTTCAAAACGTTTGGCGGGCAGGCCCTGGGTTTCCGCTTTGCGCAAAAAGTGGTGGGCGAGGTCAGAGATGTCATCAAGGCGAGAGCGCAGCGGCGGCACGTTGATGGGCACAACATTGAGGCGGTAGAACAAATCCTCGCGGAAGGTGCCTGCCTGGATCAGCTTTTGCAGATCGCGGTGGGTGGCGGCAACAATACGGACGTTGGTCTTGATGGGAACACGGCCGCCAACGCGGGTATACTCGCCTTCCTGCAGGACGCGAAGCAGGCGGGTTTGTGCCTCGAGCGGCATGTCACCGATTTCGTCAAGAAAGAGCGTGCCACCTTCGGCCTGCTCGAAGCGGCCGATATGGCGGCCCTGGGCACCGGTGAAGGCGCCTTTTTCGTGGCCGAATAATTCTGACTCGATCAGCTCACGCGGGATCGCGGCCATATTAATGGCGATGAAGGGTCCGGTTGCCCGGGTGGAGAAATCATGCAGGGCGCGCGCGACGAGTTCTTTGCCGGTGCCGCTTTCGCCGCGGATCATGACGGAAAGGTCGGTTTTCATCACCCTGGCGATGACGCGGTAAATCTCCTGCATGGCGAGGGAGCGGCCGATGAGGGGGAGTTGCTCATTTTCATCCGTGCGGCTGGCGCTGACATCCGAGGCAACGGCGCCTTCCAGCGCGCGTTCGATGACGTTGATCAACTCTTTCAGATCAAAGGGTTTCGGCAGGTAATCAAAGGCGCCTTTCTCAGAGGCCTTGATCGCCGTCATGATGGTGTTTTCGGCGCTCATGACGATGATGGGCAGGTCCGGGCGTTGCTTTTTAATCTGCGGGATGAGGTTGAACGCATTTTCATCGGGCATGACGACGTCGGTGATGATGAGGTCGCCATCGCCTGCCTGGGCCCAGCGCCAAAGTGTGGCGGCGTTGCTGGTTGCTCTCGGGGAGTAGCCGGCGCGGCTGAGCGCCTGGGTGAGGACGGTGCGGATGGCAGCGTCATCATCAGCGATGAGAATTTCATTTGTTGGCATTTTTATTCTCCTCTCCTTCGTCTGCCATCGGGAGCAGAGCGCGGAAGGTTGTTCCAGTTGAATGGCTGTCGACTTCAATTGTTCCACCATGGTCAGCGATCATTTTGGCAACCAAAGCCAGGCCGAGGCCGGAGCCTTTGCTTTTGCTGGAGACGAAGGGGTCAAACAGGTGGGGGAGTATGTCTTCTCTGACGCCGGGGCCATTGTCCTCGACGACGATTTCAAGCGGTAGCAAGACTTTATCTCCGGTGCCCGGCAGGGTGAGACGGAAGCCCGGGCGGAAGGAGGTTGATAGATTGATGACGCCGTCATCGCGCCCCTCCAGGGATTCGGCGGCGTTTTTCACGAGATTGAGAAAAATCTGGATCAGGTAATCGCGCTCACCGGAGACGCGCGGCAGACTCGGGTCGTAGAATTCCTTAATGCTCACATTTTGCGCAAAGCCGTTACGGGCGATCTCCGTTACGTGATGAAGCACGGTGTGAATGTTGATTGGCACAGCCATGAGCGGGCGTTCGTCGCCGAATATTTCCATGCGATCGACGAGTTTCTTGATGCGGTCGGTTTCCTGGCAGATGAGCTGCGCCAGCATCTGATCATCTTCATTAACGGCAGATTCGAGCAGCTGTGCGGCGCCCCTAATGCCGGATAACGGGTTTTTAATCTCGTGGGCGAGGACAGCGGCGACGCCGTTCACCGTGCGGGCAGCACCGCGGTAGCTCAGCTGGCGCTCAATCATCTGGGCCATGGAGCGCAGCTGGAACTGAATGAGAATGCCGGAGTGGCCATCTCCAATGGGCCCGCAGTAGACATCAACTAGGCTGTTGCTCTTCAGGCGGGGTGTCGAAATATTGAGGCCGTATTCATTGTAGCTGCAGGCTTTCTCGCGGACCTGATCTATGGCGGTGAGGACCGGGCAGCCGAAGGGGAGAAGGTCATCAATGGTTTGTTTTTTAAGCTGCGGCAGGCCTTGCTGATAGAACAGCTCGGTTGCGGCATTGGCATAGATGATGGCGTTCTCATCATTGACGACAATGATGGGATGGGGGACCGCGCCGAGAATCTGCGTGTAGTCAAGCTCGGCGACGGGTGCCTTTTTTGATGCCGGTTTCTTTTTGGTCATTGTTTCCATTAAATTTAACGGTTCGTAATTCGTGGCTCACTCCTGCCCTGCTCTGCTCGGCTATCGAAAAAGCGGTTCAGGGTGCGGGCGACGTCATGTTCGCAATCGCTGGTGCAGAGTTGCTGGCGCCATTTTCTGGCTGCGGCGGGGTCTTTTTCAAAATGCTCGACATACCAGCCAAGATGTTTTCGGGCACTTTTAACGCCGAATTCCCGGCCATAATGACTGAGCATATGTTCATAGTGCGCCAGGATGCTGTCCCGCTGCCGGGAAAGTGCCGGCGCTTTACTGGAGAGCCCCTGAAGACGGCGTGAGATTTCGGCCGGTAGCCAGGGGGCGCCATAAGCACCGCGTCCGATCATGACGCCATCAGCGCCTGATTGCTCAAGAGCCATTTCTGCATCCTCAAGGGTGCAGATATCTCCATTGACGAAAAGGGGTTTGCTTGTTGCGGCCTTAACCGCTTTGACGTGGCGCCAGTTGGCGCGGCCTTTATAAAATTGCTGGCGGGTGCGGCCATGGACAGTAAAGCCCATGACGCCCGCGTCTTCCGCCCGCCGGGCAAGGTCTGGCGCATTGATGCTGGCTTCATCCCAGCCAAGGCGCATTTTCAGGGTGACGGGGGTGCTTACAGCATCAACCACCGCGCTGATCAGCGTCAGGGCGTGGTCCAGATCGCGCATTAACGCCGAGCCGGAGAGGCCCCTTGTCACCTGACGGGCCGGGCAGCCCATATTGATATCGATTATGTCAGCGCCGAGTTGTTCGGCGCGGCGGGCGGCTTCGCCCATCCAATAAGCCTGGCGGCCGGCAAGCTGGATGACAAACGGCGCCAGGTGGCGGCCAACGGCGCGGCGGCCGGTGTCTGCATCATCGCTAACCAGGGCTTCGCTGGCGACCATCTCGGAGACAACTAGTGGCGCGCCCCACTGGTGGGCCAGCTTGCGGAATGGATAATCGGTGACTCCGGACATGGGGGCAAGAATTGCGCGGCCTTTGATGGGAACGGATCCGATCATGATGGGGTCGCGGTTGATTCTTGTTGTTCGGGGTCGGATTTGGGCTCCGAGGTGATGCTGCATAGTTATTATGCGGGCTCTCTCAAGTTGTGCGTATTTTTTATGCAAATTTTTGATTTGAGTAATATTTAGTCAACTATAGACGAGTGAAGTGCAATTTTGAAGCCAAATTTGGCATTTTTTATCGTTAATTTTTCGATCCTGAGTTGTTTTTCATAGGGTTAGGCCCCGTCTGTCTGATTTTGCGGCTGTTATAATTTGCTCTTTCGCTGAATTTTGCTACTTGTTGGGCTCCGCCAACCTGGAGCGCCCAATTTTATGGCCCGTGTGACTGACGCTATCATTGTTGCTGCCGGCCGTGGTATGCGTGCCCAGCGCGATGATTTATTGACGCCGAAACAATATGTTGACCTTGGTGGCGCTGCGGTGCTGAGCCATTCTGTGCGCCGGTTTATCGCCAGCGATCTGGTGGCGCGGGTTGTCGTTGTTATCCATCCAGATGATGCAGGTGAATTTGAGGCGCTTGGGTTTTCCGGCGCGGGTATGGCTCCTTCTCCCACAGATAAATTGCTGCCGCCGGTTTTGGGCGGGGCGACGCGCCAAGAATCAGTTTTAAACGGGCTGCTGGCATTGCAAGACCGGGCGCCGGATTTCGTGATGATCCATGATGGCGTGCGGCCATTCACAACCCCGGCTCTGCTTGACAGGTTGATGGGCGTTGTGGCGCCGGATCAGGGCGTTTTGCCGATGATGCCGGTGACAGACACAGTAAAGCGGGTAACGCGCAGCGTTGTCGCTGTGACCGTTGATCGCAGCGGGCTGTTTACGGCGCAAACGCCGCAGTGCTTTCCCTATCCTGCCATTCTCGCGGCCCATGAAGCGGCGCGTCTGGCGGTGGAGAATGGCGACGCGACTTTTACTGATGATGCTTCGATTGCGGAATGGCACGGGCTGAAGGTGGCGGCCATTGCCGGTGAGGCGAATAACATCAAGATAACCACCGCGGCTGATTTTGACCGGGGCGAGATTATCTTGCGGCAACAGGGAGGGGCTGAGATGGGTGATAACGCAGAGAATAAGCGCGCGGCGGACATCCGCCTTGGCAATGGCTATGATGTGCACGCCTTTGAGGAGGGGGATGGGGTGGTCCTTTGCGGGGTTAAAATTCCGTTTGATAAAAAACTAAAGGGGCATTCCGACGCTGATGTGGGGATGCATGCTATCACTGACGCGCTCTATGGAGCCATTGGGGCCGGCGATATCGGGCGTTTTTTCCCCCCCAGTGAAGCGAAGTGGAAGGACGCGTCATCCGACAGGTTTTTGCGCCATGCGGTGGAGCTGGTGGCTAAGAAAGGCGGGGTGATCAATAATATCGACCTGACGCTGATATGCGAAGCGCCGAAAATCGGCCCCCACTCGGAAGCGATGGTCGAGACGATTGCCGGCATTGCGGGGATTGAGAGCGGGCGTGTGAGTATAAAAGCGACGACTTCTGAGCGGTTGGGTTTTACGGGCCGGGGTGAGGGCATTGCGGCGATGGCGACCGTGAGTGTTTGCGTGAGTTAAGCGGCGTCAGGACAGGATTGTTTTTATGTTTGATCAAGAAACACTGGCCAATGCAGAAGCGCTGGTGGCGCGGGCAACCGGGCTTGGGCTTTGGATTACGACGGCGGAGAGTTGCACCGGGGGGTTGATTGCCGGCGCGTTGACCTCAGCTCCCGGGGCATCGCGTTGCGTTGCGGCAGGCTATGTGACCTATTCCAATGTTGCTAAAACGGATGCGCTGGGTGTCAGCGCAGAGACGCTGGCGAGCTACGGCGCCGTAAGCGCAGAAGTGGCCGGTGAAATGTCACGCGGCGCCCTGGTAACGGCGCGGGCGGATCTGGCGCTGGCAGTAACAGGCATCGCCGGGCCGGGTGGCGGCAGCGCGGAAAAGCCGGTTGGGCTGGTTTTTATTGCGGTGGCTGGCGGCACAAAGCCTGAGGCGTTGACGGTTGAGCGGGTAGAATTTGGCGATATTGGCCGCGCCGAGGTGCGGCGGGAGACTGTGGTGGCGGCGCTGCGGCTCGGCCTTGCGGCGCTGGGACATGGCGCGTGATTGTTGGGGCGTGATCGAGCTATTGCGGCGCCCTCACGCGGTCGCGGCGGCAGGCGGCGGGCCCTCTGGCACTTCGCCAGCGCGTTTCTCGAAGCTTTCGGCGTAGGTGCGAAAGGCTTTTTCGAACATCTGTCCCATTAGTTTTTCCAGCATCCAGCTTTTGAATTTGTAATCGAGACGGAAGTGGACGTCACAGGCTCGCGCGTTTGTTGCGTGTGCCGGGTCACCGGCTGGTGGTGATTTGAACTGCCAGCGGTTTTCCATGTGCGCGAAGGGGCCGCTGCTGCTTGTGGTGACAATGCTTTTCTCTGATGGGTTGAGGAGCACCTCGGAGCGGAATGTTTCATTGATGGCTTTGTAACCGATGGTCATGTCAGCCTCGAGCCGGGTGGTTGTTTCTGTTTTGCTGGTTGAGATGACTTTAAGCTCTTCGATCAACGGCAGAAACTCGGGGTAGCGCTCAACATCGGCGACAACGGCATACATGTGTGACGGGCTGTAAGGGACGCGGCGGATGGTTTCAAATTTTGGCATTGGGGAGCACCCCTCGGGAAATTTTTGCGGCGGATGGCTGGTGGTGGCACGGTGGCGCTGATGCGATCAGGCGGCGCCGATTTTTTTCGCTCTGGCTTCTACGAGGGCGGCAAAGTCCTCACCGGCGTGATGGGATGAGCGGGTGAGCGGTGAGCAGGAGGCTTTGAGGAAGCCCTTGGCATAGGCGACCTGCTCGAGAGATTTGAATTCATCCGGGGTAACGAAGCGGTCAATGGCGGCGTGCTTCAGGGTTGGCTGGAGATACTGGCCGACGGTGATGAAGTCTACATCGGCGCTGCGCAGATCATCCATCAACTGGAGGATCTCTTTACGCTCTTCGCCTAAGCCGACCATGATGCCGGATTTCGTGAACATCATCGG
This sequence comes from uncultured Alphaproteobacteria bacterium, assembly GCA_942490955.1. Taxonomy (GTDB): domain Bacteria; phylum Pseudomonadota; class Alphaproteobacteria; order Rhizobiales; family HXMU1428-3; genus HXMU1428-3. Next base: position 18,880 of record CALNZE010000032.1, on the reverse strand, counting down.
GTCCAGCTCCTTGACCTTTTGCAGCAGGCGGATGGAGTGGAAATAGCGGGCGCCGGGGCGGATGTCGATGTATAGGCGCGGTACCGTCTCGAGATTGTGGTTAAAGACATCGGGCCTGGCTTCGACGACGACCTCTAACGCGCCGTCTTTGCGCAAGAAATCAGGCGTGAGGATTTCGATGGTTGTCTCAGGAGCGGCAAGGCGGATGGCATTGATGACGGCGGCAAAATGCGCGGCGCCGCCATCGGCCAGATCGTCGCGGTCAACTGAGGTGATGACGATGTGGTTGAGGCCGAGTTTGGCGACAGCATCAGCGACGCGGTCGGGCTCGTCATCCTCCAGCGGGGTGGGCAGACCGGTGCGCACATTACAGAAGGCGCAGGCCCTTGTGCAGATCTCGCCCATGATCATCATGGTGGCGTGGCGCTTCTCCCAGCATTCGCCGATGTTGGGGCAGGCGGCCTCTTCGCAAACGGTGGTGAGCTTGTGGGCTTTTACGATTTCGCGGGTTTTCTGATAGTCCTTTGAGCCCGGTGCTTTGACGCGGATCCAGGCGGGCTTGCGCAGTGGCACGGCATCCGGCCGGTTGCGCTTCTCCGGGTGGCGATGGGAGCCAGCGGAATTTTTGCGGTTGTCGATTATTGTGACCATCGGGTTCTTTTACAGGTGAATGCAGCGCGGCTCAAGGCCGATGAAACATGTTGGCGGACGAATATAAATTTACGCTAGATTAGGCAATTGCTCGTGAAACATCAAATATATGCTAACACAGTCATGCTATCGTTATGATTGTAAAATCAGCCTTCTCCAAGGCCGGATGCCGGCGTCTTTCGCCTTCTGCGCGTTGGGGGTTCGGGGCTATTCGGAGGCGGTGATGCTGCCAGTTAGCCATTTCATGTCCGGTCGGGACAATAATTTCAACCTGCTGCGCATGCTGGCCGCGCTTTTTATTGCCTATTACCACTGTTATTTCATGACCATCGGCCCGGGAATGACGGATGAAATGCACCCCCTCATGTTTGCGGCCAGCCAGATTGTGCTTAATTTTTTCTTTGTTGCCAGCGGGTTTCTCATTGCGCGCAGCTTCGAGCGGCGGCGTGACCTTTCGGCCTACATTGCGGCGCGGGCGCTCAGGCTCTTGCCGGGGGTTTTTGTGCTCTCCCTGCTGATTGCCTTTATGATGGGGCCGGTGGTGACCGAGGTGACGCTGGCTGAGTATTTCTCTTCCCTTCTAACCTGGCTCTATGTGCCTGCGACGACGTCGTTGCAGCCGGATATGACTTTGCCGGGTGTGTTTGCCTCGAATGTTAACCCTTATGAGATTGACGAGGCGCTGTGGACGCTGCGCTATGAGGTTGTCTGCTATATCGGGCTGGCGCTGGTCGGCGTGGCCGGGCTGTTGCGGCGGGGGCGTGGCTTTGCGGCGTTATCGGTTGTTATGCTGTGTGGTTATCTGCTCTTGACCTACGCAACATCGCTTCGTGATGTGACCGCGATAAATCACATGACCCATTTCGGCATCAGTTTTTTCCTTGGCATGGTGTTTTACATATACCGGGAGAGCATCCCTTTGTATGGGGGCGTTGCCTTTGGTCTGTGCCTGCTAGCGGCGCTTGCGGTTTATCTGACGGGTTGGGATGCTGGTGAGCCGTTGACCATCTTAGCGACGGGGTATGCGATATTCTGGCTGGCCTATGTGCCGGGCGGGGTGATCCGGCGGTATAACGCGCTGGGTGATTATTCCTATGGTGTTTACATCTACCATTTTCCGGTTGAGCAGCTTTTCATGCACTATATTGGCGGGTTTACTATTCCGGGGCTCTTCATTGTGTCACTGCCGGTGACACTGGCGTGCGCGGTGCTCTCATGGCGCTATGTCGAGAAACCCTCACTTGACGGTTTACCGGATGCGGCGGCGTGGGTGCGGCGGAAATTTGGCGGCGGTGAAACGGCGTCAGAGTATGAATAACAAGACCTTCAAAAAGCGGGCGGGGACGGCAGTATTTTAAAAATGCAGCGCGATGTCGTAGGCATCTAGGACGCTTTCGTGCATCATTTCTGACAAGGTCGGGTGGGGGAAGATGGTTTCCATCAGCTCATGCTCGGTGGTCTCGAGGCCCATGGCGATGGCGTATCCCTGGATCAGCTCGGTGACCTCGGTGCCGATCATATGGGCGCCGAGCAGTTCGCCGGTCTTTTCATCGAAAATGGTTTTGATCATGCCGTCCGGCTCGCCGAGGGCCAGCGCTTTGCCATTGGCCTGGAAGGGGAATTTGCCGACCTTGACTTTGTGGCCGGCGTCTTTGGCTTCCTGCTCGGTGAGACCGACGGAGGCGATCTGCGGGCTGGTGTATGTGCAGCCGGGGACGAGGTTGGCGTCCAGCGGGGCGACATCATGACCGGCGATGGTCTCAATGGCGATGATGCCCTCGTGGCTGGCCTTGTGGGCAAGCCAGGGCGGGTTGGTGACATCGCCAATGGCGTAGACGCCTTTGACATTGGTGCGGCCGTGGCCGTCTGTCTTGATGAAGCCGCGCTCCAGCTCGATGCCGAGATCTTCGAGACCGATGTCCTCAACATTGGGGACGATGCCGGTGGCGGCGATGACGCGATCGACCGTTAGGGTATCTGTCTTGTCGTTCTTGTCTTTAATCGTCAGCTCGATCTGCTTGTCGCCGGGTTTCGTTTCGCTGACGGTGCATTCGGTGCGGATGGTCATGCCGGCTTTTTTGAAGGCCTTGAGGGCCGCGGCGGAAATCTCGGCATCTTCTGCCGGCACGATGCGGTCGGCCAGCTCGATGATGGTGACCTCAGAGCCCAGCGCGTTAAAGAAGCTGGCGAACTCGACACCGATGGCACCGGAGCCAATGACGCAGAGGCGCTTTGGCATAACGTCCGGCTTTAAAGCCTCGCGGTAGGTCCAGATGAATTTGCCATCAGGTGCGAGGCCGGGGAGATGGCGGGCTCTGCCGCCGGTGGCGATGATGATGTTTTTGGCCTTTACAGTCTCGTTGCCGTCTTTGGTTTTGACGGAGAGTGTGTTGGCGTCTTTCAGTTTTGCGGTCGCCCTCGATGACGTCGATCTTGTTCTTCTTCATCAGGTAGCCGACGCCGCCGTTGAGTTGGGCTGAGACGCCGCGCGAGCGCTGGATGATTTTCTCAAGTCCGCCGTCATCCTTGCCTTCGAGTTTGATGCCGAAGTCTCTTGGCGTGGTTGGCATGGTTTCATGATTTCGGCTGAGCGCAGTAGGGCTTTTGTCGGGATGCAGCCCCAGTTGAGGCAAATGCCGCCGAGATGTTCGCGCTCGATGAGAACCGGCTTGAGGCCGATTTGTGCGGCCTTGATGGCGGCGACATAGCCGCCCGGGCCGCCGCCGATGATTGCAACATCATATTGTTCGCTCATTGCTCGGTGTTCCTTATTTGATGCCGCATGGGGGTGATGCGCTAGGGGCGCTTACACCAGCATGGTGACCGGGTCCTCGATGAAGCCCTTGAAGGCGTGGAGCAGCTCTGCGCCCAGCGCGCCATCAACGACGCGGTGGTCGCAGGAGAGGGTGACGGACATCATGGTGCGTATTTTTATCTCATCGCCAACGACGACCGCGCGTTTTTCGCCCGAGCCAATGGCGAGGATGGTGGCGTGGGGCGGGTTGATGACGGCGTCAAATTTCTTGATGCCCATCATGCCGAGGTTGGAGATGGAGGTTGTGCCGCCCTGATACTCCTCGGGCTTGAGCTTTTGCTCGCGGGCGCGCTTGCCGAGGTCCTTCATCTCGTTGGAGATTTCCGATAGCGTTTTCAGCTCGGCACTGGCGGATGATCGGCGTGAACAGACCGCCCTCCATCGCGACGGCAACACCGATATCCGAGTGCTTGTGGCGGAGACCATGCCGTTGGCTGTCCATGTGGCATTGGCGTGGGGCACATATTGCAGTGCCAGCGCCAGCGCCTTGATGATCATGTCGTTGACGGAAAGCTTGAAGGCGGGCTTGCCCTCCTTGTCCTTCGGCGCCCATTTTCGTTGAGCCGCTTGCGGGAGGGCGAGAAGCGCATCGAGCTCGCAATCGACGGACAGGTAGAAATGCGGGAATGGTCGGCTTGGCGATGGTCAGGCGCTCGGCAATGGTGCGGCGCATATTGTCGTGGGGGACAAGGTCGTAGCTGCCTTCTTCGTAGGTGGCGAATATTTCCTTGTCGCTGACGGGGCGGATGACCTGGCCGCCCTCGACCGGATCGCTGGCGACGGATCGCGTGGTTGTCAGCTCCCCGCCTGCGGCTTTTTGGCCGGTGCCGTCCTTCATTGCGGCCTCAATATCCGCTTTGATGATGCGGCCATTGGGGCCGGAGCCGTTGATTTGGCCGAGGTCGAGGTTGTTTTGTTTTGCGATGCGTCTGGCGAGGGGGGAGGCGATGATGCGCTCGCCGTCGCGGCGGGCTGAGTTCGCGGGTGTTTTGTCTTTTGCCGGGGCAGGTGACTTGTTATCTTTCCTGTCGGTTTTTTCAGATTTTTCGGGCTGTTTGTTTTTCTCGGCAGCGGCACCATTGGCGCTGGCGGCTTTTTCAGGATCCACATCATCGAGGGCGCTTTCGTCCTCGCCCTCTTCCAGCAGCATGGCGATGGTGGACGTTGACCTTGACGCCCTCGGTGCCATCGGCCACCAGGATCTTGGCCACGGTGCCCTCGTCGATGGCTTCCACTTCCATGGTCGCCTTGTCGGTTTCGATTTCGGCGATTACATCGCCGGCCGAAACCTGATCGCCTTCCTTGACCAGCCATTTGGCAAGGGTGCCTTCCTCCATGGTGGGAGAAAGCGCCGGCATCAGAATTGGAATGGGCATTTCAGCTCGGCATTACTTGTCCTCGCGGCCAGTTACTGGTATTCAGTAGCAGACGGTCTTTCACCGCATCGACAACTTCGCCGGCGTTCGGCAGTGCCAGTGTTTCCAGATTGGCAGCATAAGGCATCGGCACATCCTCGCCGGACGACTTGTGATGGCGGTGCATCGAGGTAATCGAAGGCCAGGCTGGATCACGGCTGCGCAGATTTCGGAGCCGACGGAGCAGACGGGCCAACCCTCCTCCACCACCACGAGGCGGTTGGTCTTTTTGACGGACGCCAGAATGATGTTGTCCATATCCAGCGGCCGCAGGGTGCGCAGGTCGATGACCTCGGCATCAATCCCCTCTTCCGCGAGTTCTTCGGCTGCTTCCAGCATAGGCCATGCCGCGCGAGAAGGAAACAATGGTGACGTCGCTGCCCTTTTGCGCAATGCTTGGCCTTGCCGATGGGCACGATGACGAAATCGTCCGTGTCCGGGGACATCGAAGCTCTGGCCGTAGAGAATTTCGTTTTCGAGGAAGATCACCGGATTGGGATTGCGGATCGCCGCTTTCAGCAGGCCCTTGGCATCCGCGGCCGTGTAGGGGGCGATGACCTTCAGACCCGGGACACATGGCATACCAGGCCGAATAACACTGGCTGTGCTGGGCGGCGACGCGCGCCGCGGCACCGTTTGGTCCACGGAAGACAATCGGGGCAGCCCATCTGGCCGCCGGACATGTAAAGCGTCTTGGCGGCGGAGTTGATGATCTGGTCGATCGCCTGCATGGCGAAGTTGAAGGTCATGAACTCGACGATGGGGCGCAAGACCGCCGATACGCGGCCCCGACTCCGACGCCGGCAAAGCCGTGTTCGGTGATCGGCGTGTCGATCACGCGCTTGGGGCCGAACTCATCCAGCATGCCTTGGGTGATTTTGTAGGCGCCCTGATATTCGGCCACTTCCTCGCCCATGACGAACACACGCTCATCGCGGCGCATTTCTTCGGCCATGGCATCGCGCAAGGCTTCGCGAACCGTCATGCGATGTCATTTCGGTGCCTTCCGGCAATTCCGGATCATTGGCAACTGCAACTTTTGGCGGGCAGCTGGTGCCGCAGCGGGACCTTTTGCCGCTGGGCCGGTGCAGCGGTTTCTGGGGGCTGCAGCTGGCGCAGGCGCCGGTTTGCTGCTGGCCGCCGCAGTGAGGCTGCTGGCGTCTTCGCCCTCTTCCGCAATGACCGCGATGTGGCGTGTTGACCTTGACGCCTCGGTGCCTTCCTCGATGAGGATTTTGGCAATCATGCCTTCGTCGACGGCCTCGACTTCCATCGTTGCCTTGTCGGTTTCGATTTCGGCAATGACGTCGCCGGCCGTGACCTTGTCGCCCTCGTCCTTACCAGCCATTTTGCGAGCTTGCCCTCTTCCATCGTGTCGGAGAGAGGGCCGGCATCAGGATTTCAATCGGCATGTGATCCTCCTTGTTGGTTACTGTGCCTCCCCGGCCAGCGGTTAGCGCGCCTAGTGTTTCAAAATATCGGTGTAGAGCTCGGATGCATCCGGCTCGGGATTGGTTTGTGCGAATTCGGCCGCCTCGTTGACGATGGCCCGGACGTCCTTGTCGATTTCCTTGAGGTCGTCTTCCTGGGCCATGCCATGTTCGAGCATGCGTGCGCGAACCTGTTCGATGGGGTCGTGTTCGGTGCGCATTTTCTGCACTTCTTCCTTGGAGCGGTACTTCGCCGGATCGGACATGGAGTGTCCGCGATAGCGGTAGGTGAGCATTTCGAGGATGTATGGCCCGTTGCCTTCGCGCGCCCATTTGACTGCCTTGTCACCGGCAGCTTTCACTGCGCGCACGTCCATACCATCGACCTGCTCGCCGGGAATATCGAAACTGCGGCCGCGCTGGGACAAATCTGTCGTTGCTGAGGAGCGTTCGATGCTGGTGCCCATGGCGTACTTGTTGTTCTCGATGATGTAGACCACCGGCAGGTGCCAGAGCTTGGCCATGTTGAAGGCTTCATAGACCTGGCCCTGGTTGGCCGAGCCGTCACCAAAATAGGTCAGCGAAACATTGTCATTGCCGCGATACTTGTTGGCGAAGGCAAGTCCGGTGCCCAAAGGTGCCGAAGCACCAACAATGCCGTGACCGCCATAGAAATGCTTCTCCTTGGAGAACATGTGCATGGAGCCGCCCTTGCCCTTTGAGTAGCCACCCTCGCGGCCGGTGAGCTCGGCCATGACGCCTTTCGGGTCCATACCGCAGGCCAGCATATGGCCATGATCGCGGTAGCTGGTGATGACCTGGTCGCCCTCGTTGATCGCCATTGCATGCCGATAACAACGGCTTCCTGGCCGATATAGAGATGGCAGAAGCCGCCGATCAGGCCCATGCCGTAAAGCTGGCCGGCCTTCTCCTCGAAGCGGCGGATCAGCAGCATCTCGCGGTACAGGTCGACTTGTGTTCCTGGTCTAATTCGAATTCTACGATGGCTGCTTGCTGCAGGTCGTTATTCACCGCTTCCTGGCGGATGCTGGCCACGATGCTTGTGACATCTTGGGGCTGCAATGGCTTCGGCCATATATTGGGACAGCGCTTAAAAGCGGTCCCGGCGCTGATCGATCGCTTGACACGGTCGATACAGCCTCCGGCTTAGACCTACTACCCTATTGTCAAACGTTACACGAACTGCACCTGATATGCCAGCGAACGGATGTTTAAATGAAGCGATTACTGGTTTGCTTTATGGATAGATGAAAAATCCGGTCCGGAAAGCGTATTCGGTTTATTGCGGAGAAATCTGGCCTGCTAACGAAAGAGACATCGACTGGCTTGGCTTTCGGCGCCCCGTATTGTGCAATCAGGCTTATTCGAACGATCACAAGGTCGTTCGGGTGGGAAAAGTTCAGAGACATGCGTGCACGTTCATCAAGCATATCGGGATCGAGCTTGTCTGCACGCATGAGCGTTCACGTCTCGATCGAGCCGCTCGCGAACGCTCGAGGCCTTTGAGTTCGCCTTCCAGCGCAGGTCTCCACCTGGGATTGCAGGCGAGACGCCTGGGATTCAAGGCCATTATCACCACCAGCAGAAGTGATAGCCGAGAAGTATCCCAGCAGTGCCCCGGAAGCAGACGAGCGGGATGAATTGCCCTGGGAAAACACCACGCGAAACTAGACCTGTCTACCGACTGGAAATCCCCCGGCCCTAGCCGGCGGAGTATGTCATGGTTCAGGCCGAACCTACAGGCTATTGGCTTTGGGTTAAGCGGACGTTATCGGCCCGAAGGAACGACGGACCGCCCGGCATACACCGCAGTTTCAGCGAGTTCTTCCTCGATGCGGATCAGCTGGTTGTATTTCGCCAGCCTGTCTGAACGTGACAGAGACCCGGTCTTGATTTGCCCGGCATTGGTGGCGACGGCGAGATCGGCGATTGTCGCGTCTTCCGTTTCGCCTGAACGATGGGAAATGACAGCCGTGTAGCCGGCCTTGCTGGGCCATGGAGACGGCTTCCAGCGTTTCCGTCAGCGTACCGATCTGGTTGACCTTGACGAGGATTGAGTTGGCGGTGCCTTTGTCGATGCCGGTTTTAAGGCGGGCCGGGTTGGTGACGAACAGGTCATCGCCAACAAGCTGGCATTTGGAGCCGATCGCGTCTGTCAGCGCTTTCCAGCCATCCCAGTCATCTTCGGCCATGCCATCTTCAATGGAAATGATCGGGTACTTGGAAACGAGGTCTGGCAAATAGGCGCTCATGGCGCCAGCTATCGAGGGATTTGCCCTTCGCCCTCGAGTTCATATTTGCCTTTTTTGTAGAACTCGGTAGAGGCCGCATCAAGGGCAAGGCACACATCGTCGCCGGGCTTGAAGCCGGCCTTCTCGATGGATTTCATCACGAAATCGATGGCCTCGATGGTCGATGACAGGTTTGGTGCGAACCCGCCCTCGTCTCCCACATTGGTATTATGGCCCGCGTCGTTCAGGGCCTTGCGCAGCGTGTGGAAAATTTCCGCACCAATGCGGATCGCGTCCCGGCAGGTCTCGGCCCCGACGGGCATGATCATGAATTCCTGGAAATCGATCGGATTGTCCGCGTGGGCACCGCCATTGATGATGTTCATCATTGGAACAGGCAATAGGTGTGCATCGGCGCCACCGAGATAGCGATAGTCGGGCAATCCTGCTGCCATTGCCGATGCTTTTGCGACGGCCAGCGAAACGCCGAGAATGGCATTCGCGCCGAGCCGCGACTTGTTCTCGGTTCCGTCAAGGTCGCAGAGGATGCGGTCGACAAAGCGCTGGTCTTCGGCATCGAGACCATGAAGGGCTTCGAATATTTTTCCATTGATGCCGTCGACAGCTTTCTCAACGCCCTTGCCAAGGTAACGCTTGCCGCCATCGCGCAGTTCGTGGGCTTCGTAAGCGCCGGTTGGATGCGCCTGACGGCACGACCCCTGCGCGGCCCATGGAGCCATCTTCGAGTACCACATCGACTTCAATGGTCGGGTTGCCGCGGCTGTCGAGAATTTCCCGGCGACGATTGCTGTCATGTTGTTTGGTGCCTTTCAAATTTTTGGGGGGCTTAAGTTTGTGGGTGGCTTTTCTGGCGGGTGGTTTGGTTGATATGCCTGCCGGGCTTTGGTCGCGCAAGATTAAATGCCGTGCACAGCGCTATGCAACGTGGCATAGGGTCTTTATTTCATCTCAGCTTTGCACCCGGACCGGCTGATGCGCGGTTTGTAGCCTATCCGGCAGATTTGATAAAGAGCGGAGTTGATATTTTCTCGACCGGCGGACGGGTTTGCGTTAAATTTTAAGTACTGATTGGTTTTCTTGACAATAGCTATGGAAATTTTGCCTGTGTTCAGGACGGTTTGTTGTTTGTCGTCTTTTCTTGTGGGTGCAGTTTAGTGGGCTTGTGGGAGCATTTTGATGGGACTGATTAAACAGTTGAGCCAGAGGCGGGCGCTCGTGCTGTTCTCGGGTGGGCAGGATTCCACGACGGCGCTGGCCTATGCGCTGGAGCGGTTCGATTATGTTGAGACGGTCGGGTTTGATTATGGCCAGAAAAACCGTGTGGAGCTGGAATGCCGGCAGGACATCCTGCAACGACTGCGCGCCGCGTTTCCGGCATTTCGTGAACGGCTCGGGGCGGACCGGGTGCTTGAGCTTTCGGCCTTTGGCGGGCTCTCCCGCTCGGCGCTGACGGATCATAGTGCCGATATTATCGAGGGTGAGACGGGACTGCCGACAACCTTTGTGCCCGGGCGCAATCTGTTCTTTTTCCATTATGCGGCGGTGATTGGCTATAATGAGGATCTTGGCGTGCTGGTTGGCGGCATGTGCCAGACGGATTATTCCGGCTATCCCGATTGCCGGGACCTGACGCTGAGGCATTTGCAGGAAACGCTGAATCTCGGCATGGAAGCGAATTTTACCATTTCGACGCCGCTGATGTTCCGCAGCAAGGCGGATAGCTGGCGTATGGCAGCCGAACTGGGCGGGGAGACGCTGATCGAGATTGTCCGCAAGGGCAGCCATAGCTGTTACAATGGCGAGCGGGATGCGCTGCATAGCTGGGGTTACGGCTGCGGCGAATGCCCGGCCTGTGAGCTGCGCGAGCGGGGCTTTCAGGAATGGCGGGTTGGCTGATCCATTACCACTTGCGCCCTGATGCGACTTTTTTGGATTTTTCATCCGGGAAAGGATGATTGCTTCGGCGCGGCAGGCTCTTTATAAGCACAAGCCATGTATTCAGTGAAAGAAATATTCTACACCCTGCAGGGCGAAGGCGCGCAGAGCGGGCGCCCGGCCGTGTTTTTGCGCTTTGCGGGCTGTAATCTGTGGTCCGGCCGGGAGGAAGACCGGGCGAAGGCCGTTTGCCAGTTTTGTGATACGGATTTTGTCGGCACCGATGGGGTGAATGGCGGGCGGTTCGGATCGGCGGATGAACTGGCGGCTGCGGCGCTGGCGGTGGCTGGCGTGAGACTGGCTTATGAGGAAGAGACTGATGGGATAGTGACTGATGCGATAGTGACTGGTGCGGCAGTGACTGATGCGATAGTAACTGATGCGGCAGTGGCTGATGCGGGCGGCCTGATGATTGTGCTGACGGGCGGTGAGCCGCTGTTGCAGGTGGATGCGGCCTTAATAAAGTCGCTTAAACGGGCCGGTTTTTTTATCGCGGTGGAGACAAATGGCACGATTAACGCGCCCGAGGGGCTGGACTGGATTTGCGTGAGCCCGAAGGCGGGATCAGATGTTATCCAGCGGCAGGGGGATGAGTTAAAGGTGGTTTACGGCCAGGAGGGGCTGGCTCTGGATGCGCTACTCACCTGGGATTTTTCCCATTTTTATTTGCAACCGATGGACGGCAACGATATTGATCGTCTCACCCGGGAGACGATTGGCTATTGCAAGGCGCACCCGGCGTGGAAATTGAGCTTGCAGACGCACAAGATTTTGCAGATCCCCTAAGACAGCAGATTAGATTTTATTCCGATGCGTATATTTAAAGAATTTTTGTTTGAGGCGGCGCATTTTTTGCCGTTTGCCGAGAAAGGCACGGCGAATGCGCGCATTCATGGGCATTCTTTTCGTTGCCGGGTGACGCTTGAGGGCGCGCCGGATGCGACGACGGGGGTGATCCTGCATCTTGGAAAGGTGGAGGAAGCGCTGGCGACGGTGCGCGGCAAGCTCGACCATATGTTTCTCAATGAGGATGTGGAAGGGCTTGAGCTGCCAACGCTGGAGCATATCGCCTTGTGGATCTGGGGCCAACTTGAAGAGCAGTTGCCGGGTCTTTATGAGGTGAGTGTGATGCGGGATAGCTGCGGCGAGGGGTGTATTTACCGTGGATCGCAGCATCGCTCGTAAGCTTGCGGGCAGGAAGGAATGCGAAAATGAGTGATGCCGAAAATCAGGTTACGCAACTTGGCGCTGTTGCGAAGATTGCCGCCAGCCCGGAAGAGGCTGAGCTTGAGCGCGTTTCAAACCCTCATGCCGACACAAATTATCTGGCGCGGTTCACCTGCCCTGAGTTCACATCCCTATGCCCGGTGACCGGCCAGCCTGATTTTGCCCATCTGGTGATTGATTATGTGCCAGGCGACTGGCTGCTCGAATCCAAATCTTTAAAGCTTTATCTCGCCGCCTTTCGCAATCATGGGGCGTTTCATGAGGATTGTACGGTGGCGATCGGCAAACGGATCACCGCCCTGCTCTCCCCCGCTTCCTGCGAATTGGTGGCTATTGGTATCCTCGCGGCGGCATCCCGATTGACGTTTTCTGGCAGAGCGGTGAGTGCCCTGAAGGGGTGTGGCTGCCGGACCAGGGGGTTGCCTCATTCAGAGGGCGCGGCTAAGGCTTGACCAGTGCAATTAACAAGGCGGGGGCCACTCAATGACAGATTTGATCCTGACGAATGGTGACACGGCCTCTGACCTTTTGACCGAGGCGGGCAAAGCCGGGCGCATTGTGCCGTGGCGTGACAGCCTGCTTGAAGGTCCGGTCGGCAGAGTGGCGACGCTGGCGGAGCGTGAGGCTTTTCGTGATCTCAGGGCTGAATACTGGTGTGAGCGCGGCGTTGGCGAGAAAAGCAAACTTGTGGCCGATTACCAGGAACGCGATTGCCTGATTGAAGGCCATGCGGAATTCGAGCGGATTGAGCTGTGGTTTGAGCATGACCTTTATGACCAGCTGCAACTGATAGAGATTTTAACGCGGCTCTATCATCTTGAACGGTTTGCCGATGTGCATCTTGTGCAGGCGGGTCACTATCTCGGCATGATGTCCACTGAAAAAATTTTAGAGCAAGGCGAGATGATCCGACCGGTGGATGAGCGGATGATGGCGATTGCCGACCTTGCCTGGCAGACGGTTATCCACGACAAGCCGACAAAGCTGGCTGAATTTGTATCGCTGAAGCCGGCCGGGTTCCCGTTTTTGGCGCAGGGGCTGCATCGGCTGCTGGAGGAGTTGCCCGGGCGGGATGGCCTTTCGCGCACAGAGCGGCAGATTGTTTACTCGATGGGCAGAGGCGTGCTGCGGCCGGGTATGCTGTTTGCCCGTTGCCAGGCGATGGAGGCGGCGCAATTCTGGGGCGATCTCGGTTTTTTTCACGTTCTCTCCGGGTTGCAGTATTGCGATGCGCCGTTGATCAGCGGGCTGCCTGAGGCGTCGTCATTGCTGCTATTTTTAGATAATGAACGGCGCAAATCTTTTGTGCAGTCGGACATAGCCCTGACGGCACTTGGCGAGGAGGTGCTGGCGGGCGGCGCTGATTTTTCCGAACATAATGCGATTAGGCGGCATGTCGGCGGCGTTCATCTCAGACCCGACAATCTCTGGCGGTACGATGAGAGCCGCGCTGAGTTGATCGCTCCGGGCGACAAGCTGTTGCACTAAACTGTCGCAAATCCCCTACTGTTGTGGCAGGTGCTCTGATATTTTCCCGGCTAGATAACTGATATATATGAGTTTAATTTTTTGGCACTGAAATTGCGCCTCTCCCTCCTGTTCACTAAACCTGGGAGGGAAGCACAGTGAAAAAAAATCATATTGGATTTGGCGCTATTGTTGCGCTTGGAATTGGGGCCTCAGCTGCCTATGTCACCGGCGTTAAAGCGCTGGGTGTCGAGGAGCTGGCGGGCAAGCATATCAACCATTATGTCTCAGATGACATGCTGTTGAATGCCGACAAAGACCCGAACAACTGGCTGCATTATGGCCGGGATTATCAGGGCACAAGATACTCACCGCTTACACAAATCAATCAGGATAATATTGGTGACCTGGTGCCGAAGTGGAACCTTTCCTTCGGTGTAATCGGGGCGCAGGATTCGCAGGTTATGGCGGTCAATGGCCGGCTTTACGTGACATCCAGCCACAACCGTGTCTGGGCGCTGGATGGCAGAACCGGCGAGGTATTGTGGAAATATGTGCGTTCACTGCCGGGTGATCTGGGCCCTAAACTCTGCTGTGGCTCGGTGAACCGGGGTGTGGCCGTTTACAAAGACAAGGTCATCATGGCGACGCTCGACACGCATATGATCGCCTTTGACAACACAACCGGTGAAGTGGCCTGGGAAAAGAAACTGGGCGATTATAAAACCGGCGAGATTTTCACCTCCATGCCTATCGTTGTTGACGGCAAGGTGATGATTGGCAACTCAGGCGGTGATGTTGGCGCGAATGCCGGCACGATCTACGCGCTTGACCCTGATACGGGCGAGTTGCTCTGGAAAACCCACACAGTGCCGGTGACTGGCGATGAAGAGATTGCCAAGACCTGGGGCAATAACTCGTGGAAAACCGCTGGCGGCACACCGTGGCTGCCACCCACCTATGACCCGGAGACCGGCCTGATCCTTTGGGGTGTTGGCAATCCGGTGCCTGACTTTGATGGTTCTGTGCGGCCCGGTGATAACCTTTATACCGGCTCGACAATTGGTATTGACCCGAAAGACGGCAAGATCAAGGGGCACTTCCAGTATACGCCGAACGATACCTGGGATTATGACGGCACCAATGAAGCGATTGTCATCACTGACAAGCTTGATCGCTCGGTCTACATCCATGCGGACCGCAACGGGCATCTATATTCAATCGACCGCAAGACCTTCAAATGTAACTGGGTCAAGCCGATGCAGCGGGTCAACTGGGTTTCCAGCTTTGGTGAGAATTGCCGGCCAAATGTGAACCCGGAGAAGAAACCGCAGGTTGGCAAAGAGACCAACGACATCGCCCCGACATTGGGCGGCGGTAAGGAATGGCACCCGGCGTCCTACAGCAAGCGCACCGGCATGGTTTATATTCCGGGCATTGACATGTCGATGGACATCAAGGCCAAGAAGCAGGAGTTCAAACCGGGGCAGTGGTTCCTGGCGACTGAGACCATCCGGCTTAATCCTGGTAACGGCTATATCAAGGCATTTGATGCGACATCCGGCGATTTGAAGTGGGCGCGCTATCAAAATACACCGGCGACCAGCGGCATGCTGACAACCGGCGGCGGGCTTGTTTTCTCCGGGGATGCTGAAGGGATATTCCGCGCCATGAAGGACACCACGGGTGAAACCTTGTGGGAATATAATGTTGGCACTGGCGTTCACTCGAACCCGACGTCCTACATGATCGGTGACACCCAGTATGTTGCGGTGCTTGTCGGCCCAGGTGGCGGCAGCCTCTGGCCGCTGGTTTATGGCGAGTTCCTCAAGAAGCACTCAAAGGGTGGCGGGCTGTTTGTGTTCGCCCTTCATAAAAAATAGCCACTATTGATAGCAGTTTTTGGCTCCTGGGCAACGGCGCTGGCCGCTGCCCGGGAGCCGGGACCGTTTTTTCTGGTAACGCGTCAAATCGGGTGGAGTTAAAATGTCTGATACGAAAAAGGAAGGCTCTATAATGAGGTCTTTGATTTTGGTGAGTTTGCTTGCGGGCGGGGTTTTTCTGTTGCTGGTCGATGTATCACTGGCGTTCGATGCCAGTGTCGGCCTTAGGGACAAAAACACGGAGGTGGCCGTGGCCGAGAAGGCGGATGGTGACCCGGTTGCCAGCGCTGCATCGCAGATTGAAGAGGGCAAGCAGCTTTATGGCAATACCTGCCTGTTCTGCCATGGGGCGAAGGGCGTGGGGGCACGGGCGCCAAGTTTGATTACCGGCCATTGGGGACCGGGCGGCGCGAATGACGACGCCTATATGATGGATGTCATCATGAATGGCCGGGCCGGTACGATTATGGGATCGTTTAAGGAGAGCCACACGAAAGAGCAGATTCAAGCGATCATTGTTTACCTGCGCCATGAAGCGCAACTGGCGGCAGATGCAAAAAAATAAAGCGCGGTTGCGTTAATTTTTGCGATATTGGCAGCTTCTTGCGGTTCCGTTTGACTTCCTCTGGGTGATCGCTTTTTAGCGATATGACCCTGCCCCGCTCTCACCCAAAGTTATGGGAGCGGGGTTTTTTTGTGACATTGCAACCTGTTGCTGTTTGGGAAAGCGCTGAATATGTGGCAAAGTAAAGGGGCAGGTTTTATTGGCTCTCTTATGGCTTGAACAGGATTTTACTTTAAATGAAAGTCCTCCCCCGCTTTTTAAGACAGGGAATACACAAAGGATCGATTAAGTTAACCGAGCCTGACGGTACTGTTGAGGTGTTTGATGGTGAGGAGCCGGGACCGCATCTTGCCATTCGCATCACTGACCCAAAATTTGACTGGAAACTGGCGCGCAACCCGGAGCTTGCGGTTGGCGAGGCCTATATGGATGAGCGGCTGATCATTGAAGAGGGTGACGTTTACTCGCTATTTGATCTCTATTTCCGCAACAAGCCGAATTTTGACCGGACTGCGCTGCAGTTGTTCTGGCAAAATCTTTATCGTCATTTGCGACGATTCCGTCAGCATAACCCGGTGACGCGCTCGCGCGCCAATGTTCAGCATCATTATGACATCGGCAACAAGCTTTACCGGATGTTTCTCGATCCGGATATGCAATATTCCTGCGGTTATTTTCCAGATGGGGATGAGACGCTGCGGGAAGCGCAGATCAAGAAAAAGCGCCATCTGGCGGCAAAGCTGCGGTTAGCCAGCGGGCAGCGGGTGCTCGACATTGGCTGTGGCTGGGGCGGACTGGCGCTTTATCTCGCGTCGGTCGCGGATGTCGAGGTGGTTGGCATCACCCTTTCCCGGGAGCAGATCAAGATTGCAAAGGCACGGGCAAAGGCGGCCGGGCTTGAGGACCGCGTGAAATTCGAGCTGGTTGATTACCGCGAGCTTGAGGGGCGGTTTGACCGGGTGATTTCTGTTGGCATGCTGGAGCATGTGGGGGCGCCATTCCTTGATACTTATTTTCGCGCCGTGCGGAATCGGCTTAGCGACGACGGGCTGGCGTTGGTGCATTCAATCAGCTCGATAGAGCCGCCCGGGGTCACGGGGCCGTTTTTGGCGAAATATATTTTCCCGGGTGGGTATAGCCCGAGCCTTTCCGAGGTGTTTGGCGCCGTTGAGCGGGTGGGTCTCTGGGGGTTGGATGTGGAGGTGTGGCGCAAGCATTACGCCTACACGCTCAATCACTGGCGGCAGAACTGCATGGCGAAGCGGGATGAGATTGTGGCGCTTTATGATGAGCGTTTTTTCAGAATGTGGGAATTTTACCTGGCGGCGAGCGAGGCGTCTTTCCTCGTTGGTACCTCGCATGTTTTCCAGATGCAGCTCGGGCGCGAGCGCGAGGCGGCCCCGCTGACGCGTGATTACATTCTGGCGGCAAGCGAGGCGATCGCTTCGCGTGAGCCGGAGTTTGTTGAGCGGATTGAGACAGCGACTGATAAGGTTTTTGGTGATCTGGCTGGGGGGTAGCCATGCGGTTTCTTCCGAAATTGCTTGGACGTGTTATACGGCGAGGGCGTTTGCAACTCACCGGCCCTGAGGGTGACGTTTATCACTTTGGTCAGGGATCGGCAGAGACAGACGCCTCGGGGCTTTCGCCGCCGGATGTGGCCATCCGCATTACGGAACCCAAATATGACTGGAAGCTGGTTTTGAACCCGGAGCTTTACTGCGGCGAGGCCTATATGGATGGGCATTTGCTGGTTGAGCAGGGTGATATTTATGACTTGCTGACGCTGTTTTTTGTCAACAAACGCCGCTTTGATCTGACGGCCGGGCAGATTTACTGGAAGGGCGTGGCGCGGAAATTGCGGCGACTGCACCAGCATAATCCCGTGTCGCGGGCGCGGGCCAACGCCCGGCATCACTATGACATTGGCAATGATCTATACCGGCTGTTTCTTGACGAGGATATGCAATATAGCTGCGGCTATTTTCCAAATGGCGACGAGACATTGGCTGAGGCGCAGCTTGCCAAAAAACGGCATATCGCGGCCAAGCTGGTGCTTGGGGATGGCCAGCGGGTGCTCGACATTGGCTGTGGCTGGGGCGGGCTGGCGCTTTATCTGGCCTCGGTTGCGGATGTCGAGGTGCTGGGGGTGACCCTTTCGGAAAAGCAATTGGAGATTGCGCGGGCGCGGGCGAGTGCCTCTGGGCTTGATGGCAGAGTGCGGTTCGAATTGCGGGATTACCGGGAAATTGAGGGGCGATTTGATCGGGTGGTCTCGGTTGGCATGCTGGAACATATTGGTGTTGGGCATCTTGATGAGTATTTTCGGGCCGTGCGGGGGCGGCTGGAGGCGGACGGTGTGGCGCTCATTCATTCTATTAGCTCGAAATCGCCGCCGGGTGTGACCGGGCCGTTTTTACAAAAATATATTTTTCCCGGTGGTTACTCGCCGTCTCTATCCGAGGCGATGCGGGCGGTTGAGGCCAATCTGTTGTTCAGCCTCGATATCGAGATCTGGCGCAAGCATTACGGCTGGACGCTTCGAGCATGGCGGGAGGGTTGCGCGGCCAACAGGGATGCAATTGTCGCGCTCTATGACGAGCGGTTCTACAGGATGTGGGAGTTTTATCTGGCGGCGTGTGAGGGGGCTTTTATGTATGGCTCGGCGCATGTTTTCCAGTTGCAGCTTGGCAGGCGGCGGGATGCGGTGCCGCAATCGCGGGATTATATTGCGGCGGCCAGCGCCGCTTTAACGGCGCGTGAGGCTGAATTCGTGCCGCGGATCAATGCGGCGACGCGGGCGGTTTTTGGTGATTAAGCACCCTGTTCTTGCGTGACCCGGAAAATTCGCGGCGGGCGGTTGACAATTCCTGCTGGAATGCCGGGATTTTTTTCAGCTCAACGAGAATTGCAGCGGCCAGTTTTTGTCCGGCTTTGCTGTCGCTTGGGTAATGAACGCCGGCGATCTCGCGACGGTGGGCGATGGCTTTGGCATAGTTGAGATAATCTGTCTCGTGAGCCGGATCAATTAGCGCGAGAATTTTTGAATAGAGCATTGACTGTGCCGCGTGACCTGAGGGGTAGGCGGCGTGGCCGGGGTTCGGCACAACAAGCTGCAGGGTGGGCATGAGGTGTGCAGGGCGCGGCCGCGCGAAGCGCTTCTTGTAACTCACGATGAAGTAGCGGCACTCCTTATCCGCCAGGCGCAGAAGGTGACTG
>CALNZE010000031.1:0-7401 GCA_942490955.1 uncultured Alphaproteobacteria bacterium | reverse complement strand
TCGCGGGATAATTCGGTGTTGGCAAGCATCCTGCTTGACTTGCTGCCCCTCAAGCAATGCTTCGTGACGCTCAACCAGACGCCGCCAAAGCAGCTGGTTGCCGCGATCAACCGGATGTTGCCAATGATCCATTATATGAGACTGGGCGACGGGCTGATGAGCCGATTTAACGGCGCGGGAACGACACTGCCCGACACGCTGAGCACGGCGATGGCTTATGATGATGTCTCAAACGCGCCGCTGGAGGCGGCACCCTATTCGAAATATTTCCGTCTTGAGCGCGGTAATGTGGTGGTGATTATGGATGGCGGCAAACCGCCAGCGCTGTCGCTGAGCGGCAAGGCGCATGCGGGCTGTCTTTCCTTTGAGATGTCATCAGGCACCTGCCCGATGATTGTGAATTGCGGGGCGGCGCCGCCCGCCTTCTCGAAGATGGCGACGAATGCGCGGGCGACGGTGGCGCACTCGACCCTGACCATCAACAACCGCTCCTCCGCTACCTTCATTCATGACCCGAAAACCAAGACCAGCGAATTGCCGAGCCTGCTGGAAGGGCCCGCCACGGTGCAAGGGCATTTCGATCATGACAGTGACGCTTACAAAATCGTTGGCTCGCATGATGGCTATCTGGACCGCTTCGGGCTGGTGCATCACCGGCTGATTTCAATCTCCAAGGACGGGTATATCGTCACCGGTGAGGATTGGATCGAGGCGCCACAAGGGGTCAAGCAGGTGGAGGCCGGGCTTGGCTGGCCTTATGCGGCGCATTTTCATATTCACCCGGATGTGCTGACGACAAGGGCGAGTGATTGCAAATCGCTGACCTTGACATTGCCGGACAGCCAAAGCTGGAAATTTTATGCGGGCGGTGCGTTGATCTATCTGGAGGAAAGCACCTTTTACGCGGATTTTGCCGGGCCGTGCCAGGCCGTGCAGGCGGTTATTCGCGGCAATTGCCTTGGGCCAACCAGCATTCCGTGGAAGCTGACAAAAGTGCTGGCGGACATCCCGCAGACGCCGCGCAAGCTGCCGTCCTGGCTGGCTGATAATGTGATCTCGCTTGAGAGTGCAGCGGAAGAGGCGCGCGAAGAGGATGCTGGCGTGCCAGCGGTGGAGGGGCTGGACAAGGCCGACGAGCAGGACGAGGCTAGTCCGGAAACGGCAAAATCTGCTCAAGACGATGGCGAAGCGGCGCGGGTATCCGATGAAGAACCTGGTGACGCAAAGGGTGATGAGGCGCTGACACAACCGCCCCCGCCGCCAATGCTGGGGAAAGGCGAGGGGCTGCCCGCGCGTAAAAAAGATGTGCCGGCCTCTGGCAAGCCCCTGCCGTTACGGGATGATGCTGGTGCCAAAGGCAAGGCGGCCGACGAGAAAAAGCCGAATGAAGGGCGCGGCGCTTCAAAGAGCGAAGCGAAGGGCGAGCCGAAAAACAAACTGACGATCAAGTCCGAGCCACAAAAAGCAAAGCGGGCAAAAGACGAGCGCTCAGACCCGGCAAAGCCGAACAAGAAAAAAGCCGCAGACGCAATGGAGATGACCAAAACCACCGAGGCAAAAGCGGATAAGGACAAGTCTGTAGCGGATCAATCTGGCATGTCGGCTGAGCGGGGGGAGCAAAGCGGCTGGAAGGCGGCGCCGTTTGAGGGAAGCTCCGCGCGATTTGAAACGCCGAGCAACCGACCCAAGGCGCGGCCGATTGAGGAAGCAACGCGCATCCTGAAACCGCGTGCCAAATCAGATGAGGTTGAGCCTGAGCCGAGCGACGTCAAGAATGATCAGCGGCAAGAGGCAGGGGAAAACTCAGCTGAGCGTACATCTGAGGACGCATCTAAGGACAGATCTAAAGACAAATATAAGGACAAATATAAGGACTGGGCGCCAAATGCGAGCAGCGAAAAAACCGGCAAAGGGCGGCATGATAAATCCGGCGACCAAGCGCCGCCGTCCAGCGCGGCGCGCAAGCGGGTGGCTGGCAGCTCGCTGATGGAGAAGCTGGAGCGGGCCGCGAAAGAGGCTGAGGAGATTGCCCGGCGCAACGCGGAGGCAGCAGCGGGCCGTGATGCAGGCGATGATAAGGAAACCACGGCAAAATCGGGCAAAAGGGCGGATCGCAAGACAAGCGACGATACCGATCAAGAGGGGTAATAACTTGCTCCGCCTGAGGCCACCGCCTATTCGCTACCAAAGTTGAAGCTGTTGAGCTGCGCTTCGCATGGCGGCACGGCGTGTTGGCTATCGGCGGGGAATAGGCGTTTGCCTTGGCCGTCTAATATGCTAGAGACTAGCGCAACTTTTTCGGCCAGAGCGGCCGCGATACGGCAGGGGGGATGAGGCGACTGCCTCTCTTTACCCTTCATAGCCGCCAGCATGCAGGTATCCTACCTCGCCAACCAAACATCAGGCTAACATCTCCGTCATTTGAAAGGCTTTTTGCTACATGCTTCGTCCTATTGAACGCGCCTTGATTTCTGTTTCTGATAAAACCGGCATTGTTGAGCTTGCCAAAGCGCTCCGCGACAAAGGCATTGAGCTGGTCTCGACCGGCGGCACCGCGACCTTGTTGAAGGAGGCCGGGCTTGAGGTGCAGGATGTCGCGGATCTCACCGGTTTTCCTGAAATGATGGACGGGCGGATCAAGACGCTGCACCCGAATGTGCATGGCGGCCTGCTGGCGATGCGGGACAATGAAGCGCATAGTCAGGCACAGGAAACACACGGCATCAAGAATATCGACCTGCTTATTGTTAATCTCTACCCGTTTGAGGAGACCATTCGCGGCGGTGCGGATTATGAAACGGCGATTGAGAATATCGACATTGGCGGGCCGGCTATGATCCGCGCGGCAGCCAAGAACCATGATGGCGTAACCGTGATTGTTGATGCAGAAGATTATACGCCGCTGCTGGATCAACTGGCGGCCAATGACGGCAAGGTTGATCTGGATTTTCGAAAAGCCATGGCGGCAAAGGCCTACTCCCGCACGGCAAATTATGATGCAGCGATTTCCAACTGGTTTGCGGGTGAGCTTGAAATCGAGACACCAAAATGGGTGAGCATCTCGGGTGAAAAAGTTCAATCCATGCGCTATGGCGAGAACCCGCATCAGGCGGCGGCCTTTTACCGGACCGGTGAGGTGCGGCCTGGCGTTGCGACAGCCGAGCAGATTCAAGGCAAGGCGCTGAGCTATAATAATCTGAATGACACGGATGCGGCGATCGAGTTGGTGGCTGAATTTGACCCGGCCGACCGGGCGGCGGTGGCGATCATCAAGCATGCCAACCCGTGCGGTGTGGCGCTTGGGGCGTCGCTGCAGGACGCTTACCTCAAGGCCCTGCGCTGTGACCCGGTGAGTGCCTTTGGAGGCATTGTTGCCTTTAACCAGCCGCTTGACGAGGAGGCGGCCGCCGAGTTGACCAAGATTTTCACGGAAGTTGTGGTTGCCCCGGATGCAAGTGAAGGCGCGCGGGAAATTCTGGCACGCAAGAAGAATGTGCGGCTGTTGCTGACGCATGGGTTGCCGCAGCCAAAATCGCCGGGGCGGACGGCCAAGATGCTCTCCGGCGGGTTCCTGCTGCAGGGGCGCGATAATGGCACAATCGACAGCATTGACCTGCAGGTGGTGACGGAGCGGCGGCCGACCGACGAAGAATTTGCCGACCTCAAAACCGCGTTTAAAATCTGCAAACATGTGAAGTCAAACGCCATCATCTATGTCAAGGATGGGGCGAGTGTCGGCATTGGCGCCGGGCAGATGAGCCGGGTTGATTCCGCTCGCATCGCGGCGTGGAAAGCAGAGGAAGCCGCGAAAGAAGCCGGGCTGGAAGACACGCTGACCATCGGCAGTGTTGTGGCCTCTGATGCCTTCTTCCCCTTTGCTGATGGTTTGCTGGCAGCGGCCAAGGCCGGGGCAACGGCGGTGATTCAACCTGGCGGCTCGATGCGCGATGATGAGGTGATTGAGGCCGCCAACGAGGCTGGCCTCGCCATGGTGATGACCGGGATGCGGCATTTCAGGCATTAGTTTTGTCTCACGGGTCTACGGGCGCGGTGCGCCTGCCGCTTTTTTGCTGATGCTTCAGGTAGCCCACGAGCAACCGCGTTGACGGGGCGCGCAATTTTTTCGCTTGCGCCGAAGGCGCGCGCATGCGCGACAGAATAATGGTTTTTCTTTCGTATCATGGTGATAAATTATTATCTGAACTCATTTAAGGGGGGGGGTGATATGACGGAGACTGTTGCAACTGCGCCGGGCGGGCTTTCAAAGACGACGATTTCGCTGCACTGGATCGTGGCGATTGCGATTATTGGCATGTTGTGCCTTGGCCTCTATATGGAGGACTTCGTCCCCGGCAGGCTTGAGGATGGCAGCCGGAATCCCTTTAAGGGCTATCTGGTTGGCATCCATAAAGCGACCGGGGTGCTGGTGCTGGCGGCGGCTGTGTTGCGCGCGCTGTGGCTGCTTTCTCAAGGGTGGCCGACCCCTGTTGGCGTTTATCAGCGCCTTGAAGTTTTTGCCGCCAAGGCCAACCACTGGGTGTTGCTGCTGGCAACCCTGGTGATGCCACTATCTGGCATTGTCATGAGCCAGGCGGGCGGTCGTGCGGTTTCCGTCTATGGTTTTTTTGATCTGCCGATGCTGGTTGGGGAGAGCAAGGCGATTGGCGGCATCGCGCATGAGGTGCATGAGATTGGCGCCTGGGTGCTGATCGCGGCGATTGCCCTGCATATTGTGGGTGCGCTTAAGCATCACTTTATTGACAAGGACAGCACCTTGACACGGATGCTCGGCCTTCATCGCTGACCGTGGGCATCAGTCAGGTTTTTGCAGTTAAAATCGCCTCAAGCCCCTCGCGGTAGGTGGGGTATTTCAGCGCCACGCCGAGTTCTTCCTTGATGCGGGTGTTGGCGACGCGTTTGTTATCGCTGTAGAAGCTGCGGGCCATTTCGGACATTTCGGCCTCTTCAAAGGGAATAAGCGGCGGCACCTCCCGCCCCATTAGCCCGGCGGCATAGGCGATGACATCCTGCGGCGGCGCGGGCTCATCATCGGCGACATTGTAAATGCGCTGCTCGGCCGGGTTTCTGGCGGAGGCGTTCAGCACGGCGGCTATATCGTCAACATGGGCGCGGTTAAAAACCTGCCCCTCTTTGAAGATGCGCCTTGCCTTGCCGGATTTCAGCTTTTCCTGCGGGCCGCGGCCGGGGCCGTAAATGCCGGGCAGGCGAAAAATGTGGATCGGCAGATTGTTTTCCTCACCAAATTCGAGCCACTGGTCTTCTGCCTGTTTGCGCCAGCGCGAGCGCTCGGAGTTTGGTCTTGTTTCTGCAAATTCATTGACCCAGTTGCCGCCATGGTCGCCATAAACGCCGACGGTCGAGAGATAGCCGATCCAGTTCAAATTTTCATTGTCGAGAAAATCCTGCTTGTGATGACGCAGGGCTATGTCCCCCTCCGCATCAGGGCTGATGGAAATGAGGATCGACGCGGCCTTTTTGATCAACGGCCTTAACGGCTCAGAGGGGGCGTCGCCGCTGAAAATGACCGGCTCGGCACCGCTCTGGCGAATGCCTGCGAAATTTTCCTCATCTCGGGTGGTGCCCCACATCTCTGGCAGCGGGTAGAGCCGCATCAGCGTTTGGGCGGTGTAGCCGGCGCCAAGGCATAGGCGTGATTGCCCTGTCATATGTCTTTTCCCTCTGTTGCCTGCCATTCACAGCGTACCATTTCATCCTGCTCCTTCGGCTCCAGTTGCTGGCGGGTTTTGTTGAATTCCGCTCGGTCTGCCAGCCGATGATAGGCCCAGATGGCGGCGCCGCGCAGCAACGGGTTTTTGTCTTGCAAGTGCTGCGCCACGGGCTCGGCCAGAGTATCGTCTTTTGCATTGCCCGCAGCAATCAGGCAATTGCGCAAAAATCTGTCGCGGCCGGTGCGCTTAACCGGGGTGCCCTTAAAGCGCTGGCGGAAATCATCATCACTCATGGCCAGCAGCGCGGCGAGCGGCGGGTTGCTTGTTTCTTCGCGGCCCAAAAAGCGCTGCTCGCTGGCTTTGACGGCGAATTTATTCCAGGGGCAAATGGCCAGGCAATCGTCGCAACCATAAATGCGGTTGCCAATGGCATGGCGCAGCCGCCTCGGGATGGGGCCTTTATGCTCAATGGTCAGATAGCTGATGCAGCGGCGGGCGTCCAGCTGGTAAGGGGCCGGGAAGGCTTTGGTCGGGCAAATGGTCAGGCATTTTTTGCAGGAGCCACAATGGTCAACCTCAGCGCTATCGGGTTCAAAATCATGGGTGGTGAAAATGGCGCCGAGGAAAATCCAGGAGCCGAGCCGGCGGCTGACCAGATTGGTATGCTTGCCCTGCCAACCAACCCCGGCAGCCATGGCGAGCGGTTTTTCCATAACCGGGGCGGTATCGACAAAGACTTTCACCTCCGCTCCCGTTTCTTCAACCAGCCAGCGGGCAGTGTTTTTCAGCTTTTGCTTGACGATGTCGTGGTAATCCTTGCCCTGGGCATAGACAGAGATGACGCCGTTTCTGCGCCGCTTCAGCTCTGGCAGCGGGTTTTGCTCTGGCCCGTAATTCATCGCCAGCATAATGACCGATCTGGCCTCCGGCCAGAGATGCGCGGGGTCGAGGCGGCGCTGCTGCTTTTCCTCCATCCAGCCCATGTCGCCATGCCAACCGGCGGCGATGAAGCGCGACAAACCCTCGCGGTGCCTGGCCAGCAAGGCGGGCGCCGTGATGCCAACCTGGTCAAAGCCCTGGCTCCTGGCATTGTCGATGAGCGCTTGTTTTAGCGGTGGCTGTGTCATTAAACCCTTTGGTAGAAAAGTCCGGCGCCGGGGAAGTCTGGCATCGCCCGGCTCTAAAAATCAAGGTCAGTATAGTGGGCCGGTGGCACGACGGTTGCGATGGTATCATGCAGCAAGGGGCGGAAGGACGGGCGCGATTTAACGCGGGCGTACCAGTTTTTCACCAGCGGGGCCTTTTCCCAGGCGATGTCGCCAAGATAATCGAGGCAGGAAAGATGCGCGGCGGCGGCAAGATCAGCAATGCTGATATAATCACCGCCAATCCAGTAGCGCTCCTCCAGCAGGCGGGAGAGATTGGCAATGTGGTTGCGCAGATTTGCCATGGCGGCGCGGATGGCCTCAGGATTTGGCGGCAGGCGGTGGACCAGGGGGTTCTCCAGCCGCTCAAAAGCCATGTAGGACCAAACTTCCTGATGAAATTTTTCGTGGAACCAGCTGCTCATGCGCCGGGTCTCTGCCCGCTCCAGTGGCTCATCGGGCATAAGCTCAGGCGGATTTGGCTCACCGGCATCAGGGCCGGTCTCCAGCAGATATTCGGTGATGGGGTAAATGCCGCTGATGGCTGCGTTCTCAAGCAGCAGCAC
>CALNZE010000030.1:0-4269 GCA_942490955.1 uncultured Alphaproteobacteria bacterium | reverse complement strand
AGAATTTTCCTCTGGCCACGCTCGACAAAACACACGAAAGCCGTCACCCCGATCACGACGGCAAATATGAACAACACCACCGGGACCGATAATGCACCGGTGCGTGCCAGCTCCAGCGTGCCTGCGACAGCCTGCGGGAAACCCGCTGCAATGCCGGCGAAAATAATCAGGGAAATGCCGTTGCCAACGCCGCGCTCTGTAATCTGCTCGCCTAGCCACATCAGGAACATGGTGCCGGTCACCAGCGTGATCATTGCTGTGAGCCGGAACGCAACGCCCGGATCAATCACCAAGCCGCGCTGCGATTCAAGCGCAATGGCAATACCCAATCCCTGGAACAATGCCAGCGCCGCGGTGCCGTACCGTGTGTATTGCGTGATCTTGCGGCGCCCGGACTCGCCCTCTTTCTTGAGCGTTTCCAGCGTCGGGGACACCACCGTCATCAGTTGCATGATGATTGATGCCGAAATGTAGGGCATGATACCAAGCGCGAATATTGAAAATCTCGACAGCGCGCCGCCCGAAAACATGTTGAACATGTCGAGAATGCCGCCGCGCTGGGACTGAAACAGCTCCGCGAGTTGCGTCTGATCGATGCCCGGTACCGGGATGAACGAACCGATGCGAAACACAATCAGCGCCCCGAGCAGAAACAACAGGCGCCGTTTCAAGTCGCCCATTTTGCCCGAAGCCAGCAGCGATTCGTTGGCAGCCAAGGTTACTCAGCCTTTCCGGCTGCAGCTGCGGTTTTCTTGATCTTGGCGGCGAGTTTCGCCGGGACTTCTGCAACCGCTGCGCCCTCGATCGAACCGCCTGCCGCTTCGATGGCGGCACGAGCACCCTTGGTAACCCGCAATCCCTTCAACGCAACCTTGCGCTTGAGTTCACCGGACAGAATCACCTTGGCGTTCAACGACTTCGCAGGTACCACGCCTGCTGTCTTGAGCGCCGCGAGATCGATCACGTCCACTTTCATTTTCTGAATCTCGTCGAGTCGAACTTCGGCCGTGTCGCCTCTGGTGGGCGATATGAAACCGCGCTTGGGCAGGCGCCGCTGCAATGGCATCTGCCCGCCTTCGAAACCGACTTTATGATAGCCGCCAGCACGCGAACTTTGGCCCTTATGACCACGTCCTGCAGTTTTGCCCAAGCCGCTGCCTATACCGCGACCGACGCGCTTTTTGGAATGCTTGGAACCCGCCGCCGGCTTGATGTTATTTAACTGCATTTAGCCCTCACACCTGACGAGATAGGACACCTTGTTGATCATGCCGCGCACCGCCGGCGTGTCTTCGACTTCAACGGTGTGGTTAATGCGGCGCAAACCCAGGCCGCGCACCGACGCACGGTGTTCCGGCCTGGTGCCAATAACGCTCTTGAGCTGCGTCACCTTGAGTTTTTTCCCCTGAGCCTTGGCCATGATTACCCCGTGATTTCCTCAACCGACTTGCCGCGCTTGGCGGCGATTTCTGCCGGCGTGTTCATTGCCGTCAAACCATTGATGGTTGCGCGAACCACGTTGTAGGGATTGGTCGAACCCAGGCACTTGGCAAGAATGTTGGTCACGCCCATCACTTCGAGCACCGCCCGCACCGGGCCGCCGGCGATGATGCCAGTGCCTTCATGCGCAGGTTGCATAAACACCCGGGCGGCGCCGTGACGACCGATTACCGTGTGCTGCAGCGTGCCGTTCTTAAGCTGGACCTTAACCATTTTCTTGCGCGCTTCTTCCATCGCTTTCTGAATCGCAACCGGCACTTCACGCGACTTGCCCTTGCCCATGCCGATGCTGCCATCACCATCGCCAACCACGGTGAGCGCCGCAAAACCCATCACGCGGCCGCCTTTCACCACTTTGGTCACGCGGTTGATCGCCACCATTTTTTCGCGCAGGCCGTCGCTGCTTTCAGCGCCGCCGTGCATCTTACCTGCATTCATTTTTGCCATAGCGTATCCCGGTATTCCGTTTAGAACTTGAGGCCGTGTTCACGCGCCGCTTCCGCCAGCGCCTTGATTCTGAAACATTCCCATAAAAGCTATTGCGCAACTGATTGATTGCATGTACATATACGCAACCAATCAGTTGCATGATGGATAAAAATGATGAACCGAGATATTTTCCAGGCGATAGCCGACCCCACCCGACGCGCGATCATGGTCTTGATCGCCGCCCACGCCATGACCCCCAACGCGCTGGCGGATCATTTTTCCATGTCCCGCCAGGCGACCTCGAAGCATATCCAGATTTTGAATGAATGTGGGCTGCTGACGCAGGAAAAAGCCGGGCGCGAAATCCATTACCAACTGAAACTTGAAAAGATGGCGGAAATCGACCTCTGGCTCGACCAGTTCCGCAAGCTGTGGGAAACCCGCTACGACCAACTCGACACCCTCCTCACCACCCTGAAAGCAGATGAAAAATGAAACCCAATCTTCAATTCGATTTCCTTGTCGACAAGGAAACAAACACCCTCACCATTAACCGCGAGTTTGACGCTGGCCGCGCGCTGGTATGGGATTGTTATACCAAAAGCGAGCTGCTGGACCGCTGGTTTGCACCCAAACCGCTGACCACCAAAACAAAATCAATGGATTTCCGCGAGGGTGGCCATTGGCATTATGCCATGGTTGACCCGAACGGCACCGAATATTGGGGCCGCACCGAGTATCAGACCATCCACCCGCGTGAGCAATATACCGCGCGGGATGGTTTCAGCGATGAAACCGGCGTGGTGAACCCTGAGCTGCCACAAGCAGATTGGGATAGTCAGCTTTGATGACAAGGCAGGCCGCACGCTGGTTTGCTCTAAAGTGACCTATGCGTCACTCAGTGATCTGAAACCGTGATCAATATGGGCATGAAAGACGGCATGGCCTCAACCCTCGACCGCCTCGACGAATTGCTCGTCATGCTGAAAGCCTGAGCGGCGAGCGCCTTTAAGAACGGCAGTCGAACCATGGTTCGACCGCCAACTGGCGAGAGCCCGGCTTCACCAGCCCCGGCAGCCATATTAGCAGACAGACTGTGAGACGGGTGACCAACGCCTGAACTGCCCCTATCGCCACTGAATGACCGCCCGCAAGCCGGAAGGCGAGCAGGGCAGGTTGTTCCACATGCCAGAGGAACTGCGATTGTTTCCGAACATTTCCGCGCAGTGCTCGCTTGTCCGGTTGTTTGGTTCGTCAGGCCCCCAATTGGTGTAGGTGGCGATTTTGCTGCCATCCTGCCACGCCCATTCATTGTCGTTCGTATTATAATAATACCCGCTCCAGACATTCTGCTGGGTGGCCAGATTTGCCAGAATCGCGCTATTTTCATCGGCTGAGCGAACAGTCACGAGGCTGCCGCCAAGTGATTCTGCTAGCGCTTTCTGATTGGCCCATGTATCGGTATTGGCCGTCAGGCCATATTGCGTACCATCTGGCCCATAATAACACTGGCTGACTTTGCCGCTGGCGATGGCCCGCTCGCAGGTGAAATTCCTCGTATCGGTATAAAGCACGCTATTATATATCTTCGTGGAGTGTGCCTGCGGCGACAGCAAACATCTGATGGCCGGATGCCGCTGCACCAAAATCCATCCGGCCCTCAGGCATAGACAGCGCATATCGCCAACTGGAAAGCGTGCCGTTAGACTGAATATCGACAAGCTCGACGGAAGATAGGGCCGTCACCGCCCCGGCATCGAAATTAAAGCCACCAATGGCATAAAGCTGGCTGTTCAACGCCAGCAACCCAAATTCCTGCCGTGCCTGTTGCATCGACGACGTGGTTTGCCAGGCCCCTGGCGAGCCATCTGTGCCAATCGCAGCAAACATCACGCTTGAGATATTCCGGCCCCTGGCCGGTGATTCCACAAATATAGCTGCCGTTGCAGGTGAAGCCACCAGCGGCATAAAGATAGCCGCTATCGGCTGCTAGCCCCAGGTTTTGAAGGCCATACGGAAAATAATTGCTGGACACAACCCAGGGACCGAGAGGCCATCCGCTTTAATGGCAGCATATTCGGTGGTGTTCAGGCCATGGAAATTACGCTGACCAAGCCCGCCTGACGCATAAATATACCCACCATAGGCAGCTAAACCAAAACTTGATCGTGATGATTAAAAGGAAGTTGCAGACAACCACGTGCCGAGCGTTATCACGCTTTATCGGCGCATAATAGACGCTTTTGCCATCGCCCGGTTGGTCAAACCCACCAGCGGCATAAAGAAATCAATTATACGCACGCCGCAATGCACGGATGAAACTGCAGGCATAGCAGTTGT
>CALNZE010000029.1:0-2523 GCA_942490955.1 uncultured Alphaproteobacteria bacterium | reverse complement strand
TGTACTGGTTCGTTACCTTGTTATACTCGTCCAGCCCATCGCCTCTTTCATGTAAATGACGGTGGCCTTGGTTGAGCGCAGCGCCACCTCAACTCTGCTTAATAGCACGGTGACCGAGGTGCGCAGCTCATGGCTGACATTGGAGAAAAATTTTGCGTCAACGTTTCGTCTATCTGCTGCAGCCGGTTGTTGCTTTCGCTGTTTTTCGAAGGTGCTCTGGCTGACAAACTTGCTCCAGCGTTTCGTTGTAGAGACGCAGCATGTTCTGCTGCACTTCAAGCTGGCCGGCCATTTTGTTGAAGCGGTTGGCGACTGGGCCAAATTCGTCTTCGCGCGGCAATATAATCCGGTGTGCCAGATTGCCCGTCGCGAACTGGTCAGCCCCGGTTGCCAGTATTTGCACCGGGCCGACAATTGATCGCGTCAGGAAGAAGGCCAGGCCAATCACGCCAAAGGCGGTGATCAGGGCCAGTGAGGCCGTGGTCAAGGTAATGGCGACCGTCAGGCTTTCAATTTCTACCGTGCAGCCATCAGCGGCCAGCGTATTGCCACAGGCGATATCTTTCACCCCCTGGCTCAGGTCTTTGCTCGTTGCCTTCAACCACATTGGTGAAAATGAGCGGACGTTATCGTCTTTCATCCAGACAGGCATAGCGCCTCGAACACCATAACGGGCCGCCGGGTACATTCGGATGACGCCAGATGAAGTGTTAACCGCCGTTTATCATCTCTTCCTGCGTGTCATCAGAACCCCAGCGGATTTTGATGAAAATCCGGGTCGTTTTCCAGTGAGGCCTGCAACTCGCCAAGGGCATGGGTTATCAGCTCCGGGTTGGCTTTGATGAGCTGGTCGCGGTTTTGAAAATTGACTGTGGTGGCAATCTCTGAGAGCAGAAACTGATTGATCTTGGCCTCGATGGAGGAAACCTTGGCGAGCTGGCCGTAAGAAAAATTGGCGCGCTCAAGATAGTGGGCAGAGCGCTTGAGACCCCAGATGGATGTGGCCACCGAAAGACCGAGAATGGTCAGGACGACCAGTAAGCCGGCATAGAGGCTGTAGCGTATGGTTGAGGGGAATTCGTTTTCTTTCATATCGCTTTCAACGCAGCAAATTGCTATCGCCCTTTTTCAAAAAATTCTGGCTTATTACTGACAAATGGCGCCGGGCCCGGGGTGCCGGGTACATTGCCCTTGAGATGTGAGGCGGCTTTTGGGCCCGGGTGGTTCGGTGCCGGCAAGCGACGCGCTTTGTTTACTCTATGTCAGAACTGAAAAAGAGTGAAATTGGGGTGTGTTATCATTCATCCCTTAAAGTTTGTGAATGTCCTGAGAAAAGATGAGATTTATTACAGCGTTAACCTGTCACCTGGCGGTTGATTTGTGGTATTCACCCCCGCCAGAGCCGGGTTTTACACCGTGAATCCACATTTTTTGCCGCCTTTTCCCCTTAATCTGTTGATATTGTGCCGCTTAATGGTCAAATCCTATAGAGTGATAATATGTTATAGGTGGCTTCAGCGGCGGCGCTTCATTAAAATTCACGCTACACTGTCTTCCATCCTTGCCTGGCGTCGCAGATGGTTGATCATCCTGGCTCGAAATGCCGGTGGAAATGCCAGTGTAAATGCTTGCGCCTTCAGCTAAAGTGATAAAAGGCGGATGGCCGCGTGAGTGCGCTAGATGTGAGTGCGCTAGATTCATGGCCATGAAATGACAAAAGTAAACTCAGGTTTTTAATATGCAGAACCAATGGTATATCGCCCGTGAAGGCAAGCAGTACGGCCCTGTTTCTGATGGGGAGCTGGCGCAACTGGTGCGCAACCGTGAGCTGCTTGATGGTGATTATCTGTGGCGGCAGGGCTTCGAGAACTGGCTGCCCGCAGCGCAGGTGCCGGAAGTGCGCCATTTTGCCAGCAACCCGATGGCAGAGGCGCCGCCTGCCGGGGGGCAGGGCTTTGGCGGTCCTGGCGACGCGCGCGACCCACGCGCATGATCAATCAGCGAAGTGAAGGCGGCTATCACCCCGCTCAAGCTGCCCGGGAGCCCGCGGGTGAGGCCACGCCAGAGCATGGATTTGGCGGCGGCGGCGGCAGGGTGCCGGTGACAGAAACGAGTAATGCGGCGCAGCACCCGCAGAACCGCGATATGCATCAACAGGGAGACTGGCGCAATGGCCAGGGTGCCTTTGGCCAAAGGCCAGAGGGATTCGGCCAACCGGCGGCGGGCGAGCAGCCCGGCCGTGACGCGAATGCAGGCTACTCTGGTGCAAACGAGTATGGTGCAAATGAGTATAGTGCCAACGAGTTTAGTGCCAACCAATATGGTGCGGCGAGCCACGAGCGGGAGGAGGCTGACAGCCAGCATGAGCATGCCTTGCCAGCGGCGCGCGGCGCGGACGACGACGCCAAAAGCTATTTCGGTGAAGAAATCGAGGATCTGGTTGAGGATGATGATGCCAGCCTGATGGACCCCTACAATGATCAGCGCGGCTTTGACCAGGGCGCTGCAAGTGATTTTAAACGA
>CALNZE010000028.1:0-4819 GCA_942490955.1 uncultured Alphaproteobacteria bacterium | reverse complement strand
AGCTCGGCCTGCCCACGGACCCGGACTTGTGTCGGAATGTCCGCCAAGCTTGCGGATCGACCATCGTGTCGAGTACCAATTTGTCCTGCTCACGATGCAAGGTGAATCGAGGCAAAGAAAATTCCGCATTGTCCAGACCTTCCCCACGCACCAGGCCAACGGACGCATTGCGTAAAACAATATCGTCCAGCTTTGGCGCAATCCGGATCAAGCGCGCGCCGAAGCGGCTGAAGGCTTCCGCCAGCGGACGAAACAGGTCCGGTTTAGGGATGCCTGAGCTGCCAAGCAGACTTTCTGATGAGCCCGGCGCTGTCGCATCGCTGAAACCACGCCCAGGTCTGCCACAAGAATTCGGGCCTGATCCACTTCCACGGTCGAAAAGCTGAGGTCTGTGAACATGCCGGAAAAGGCAACACCAACCCGAGCTTCCGGGATATAGGCTGTCAGGCGTTCACGGCGATCAATCAACCTGAAATTCGTGATGGAAACCCAGGGTCGCACAGATCGCCAGTCCCAGCCCACGGTGGCATTTTCAAAAGAAACGTCCCAACCGGGCAAAAGTTCACGTGTTTGATCCAGAACCAGATTGCGGGCTGCGCCAACGTCCAGCGGCTCATATAACAAACGGATAAAAACTATGCACAGCAACAGCACCGTTGCGGTGCCGATCCAAATGCCCGATCGGATGAATATTCCGAATAATCGCTTCAATGACCTTGTCCGAAGACCTTAAAGAAACTTGATTTGATAGGGCAAGGTATGAACACTCCCTCTATGCCGCAACGTAATAATATCGAATGCAATTTTTATCATGTCCCAAAAAGCCAATTATCCCCAACCCTATGATAGGGCAAAAGCCGACGAAATTTGGGCATTGTTATGTTCATTGCAAAATAATGACATTGTGGCGACGCATAATACCGACGCACCGCCTGCCCTGATTGACCAGCCCTTGGCCTCGGCGCTTTTCGGCAACAGTCCCTTTCTGGCCACGATTGCCCGCCGAAAACCAGAAATTGCCTTAGCCTGCCTTAAGGGAATCCAGACAAGCTGTTTTCTGAATTGCTGGACAGTTTGGCGGCGCCAAGGCCGGACAATGAACCGACGGCAGACCTGATGGCTTATTTGCGTGAGAAAAAAAACGTGCTGTCGCTGTTGGCTGCCAGTGCCGATGTGGCTGGCTGGTGGAGCCTTGAGGAAGTCACCGCAGCCCTGAGTCGCTTTGCCGATGCTGCACTAGGTTTGGCCCTTGCTCATTTGTTGCACATCAGGATGCGCCGCGGCGAACTGGCCGGGCCAAATGGTAAGCCGGAGCCAGCAAGCCCAGCTTTGCTTAAAAACTGCGGCTTTTTTCTTCTTGGCATGGGCAAACTTGGTGCTTTTGAGCTCAATTATTCCTCGGATATTGATCTCATCGCGCTCTATGACCCGGTCAGGGTTCGCTATACCGGCAACAAATCGGTTGGGCAGTGTTTTGTCAAAATCACCCAGGACCTGGTCCAGATCATGGAACAACGCACCATGCACGGCTATGTCTTTCGCACCGATCTGCGCCTGAGGCCTGATCCGGGCGCAACGCCGGTTGCCATTTCGGTCGACGCAGCCATCAGTTACTATCATTCGATGGCGGTGAACTGGGAGCGGTCCGCGATGATCAAGGCCCGCACGGTCGCCGGAGACCAGGCCGCTGGCAGCGATTACCTGGAAACGATGTCGCGCTGGGTCTGGCGTCGCAATATGGATTTTGCCGCCCTGCGCGACATTGCCGCAATTAAAAACCAGATCAACCGCCACTATGGCCAAACCCAGATGCTGTTTGAAGGGTATGATGTCAAGCTTGGCCAGGGTGGTATTCGCGAAATCGAATTTTATGCCCAGGTCAATCAGCTTCTATATGCAGGCCGCCATCCGAGGCTTCGAATCCGTGGCACACTCGATGCTCTTGATGTGCTGGTATCTGAACAGCTGATTACGCCCAAAGTCCACAAGGACCTGCTGGCGGCATACCGCTTCCTGCGCACCCTTGAACACCGGATTCAAATGGTCGATGACGCGCAAACCCATCAAATTCCGGAAGATGAAACTGCCCTGAACCGCCTCGCGATATTCATGGGGTTTGGGAGTCCGGCAGCGCTTGAAGCTGCCCTGCGCATGCATAGTGAAAAAGTCAGCCATCATTATGATGCCCTTTTACCGGACGAAACCCAGACAATCGGCAAGGGGGTTACAGCGAGGCCGATCTTTGCTTCAACCCTCGCGGGCCTTGGTTTCAGCGACAGCGAAAACGCGGCGGCTCTCATCGAGGGCTGGCGTCGCGGTCGCTATCGTGCGCTCAGAACCGAACGGGCCAAAGGGCTTCTCGAACAGATACTGCATGGCCTGTTGGAAGCTTTTGGCGAGACCCACCAACCCAATTCCGCGCTCATGCGATTTGATAAATTTATTTCGCAACTACCTGGCGGTGTTCAACTTTTCTCACTTTTGCAGGCCAATCCCTCCCTGTTTGGCCTGTTGGCGCGCGTTATAGGATTGGCTCCAGCACTGGCTGAGACCTTAGCGAAAAAGCCCGCCCTATGGGATGCCGTGCTTGAACCTGATTTTTTTGCCCCGCTGGAAGACGAAGCCACGCTCACAGACCAATTGCAGCATCTGATTTCAAATGCAGGCGATTTTCAGGATGTGCTTGACCTTGTGCGCCGCTTTGTTGCGGAGAACCGTTTCCGGGTTGGCGTGCAACTGCTTGAGGCCCTGGCAGATGTTGAAGAAAGCGGTGAAGCCATGACCCGGCTGGCCGATGTTGCCTTCAAGGCTTTGGTGCCTGCCGTGGAGGGCGAATTTGCCCGCAAACATGGCCGGTTTGAAGGTGGTGGCATCGCGGTGATTGCCATCGGGAAATATGGCGGTCGGAACAGACCAGCGTCAGACCTCGATATTGTATTCCTCTATCATGTGCCTGACCGCACCGCGGAATCGGATGGCGAAAAACCCTTGTCACCAAGCCTGTATTTCTCGCGCCTGGGCCAGCATATCATTACCGCGATCACTGCCCTGACCCCCGAAGGCCGGTTGTTTGAGGTTGATACCCGTCTGCGCCCTTCGGGCAGCCAGGGGTCCGCTTGTGGTGACCCTGCAAACCTTTGCCGACTATTACACCCAGTCCCATGGACCCGGGAGCATATGGCCCTGACGGGGTACGTGTTTTACTGGCGCCAGAGGCGATGATGGCGGCGCTGACCTCCACCATTCGTACCGTGTTGACCGCAGAACGCGATCCTGACGCGCTACTTGCTGCCGCGCATGATATGCGGCTCAAGCTTTTCAAGGAGTTTGGCACCGAAAACCCGTGGTC
Source organism: uncultured Alphaproteobacteria bacterium (assembly GCA_942490955.1). GTDB lineage: Bacteria > Pseudomonadota > Alphaproteobacteria > Rhizobiales > HXMU1428-3 > HXMU1428-3. Next base: position 1,470 of record CALNZE010000028.1, on the reverse strand, counting down.
AATCAAGAATGTACGCGGTGGCCTGATCGATATCGAATTTATCTGTCAGTATTTGATGCTGCGCGAAGGTCATAAAGAACCTGACATTTTCCGTCCTGAACTTGATTAAGCCATAGAGCGGCTGTGTTGGATCGGTGCGCTCAGCGATGCCCAAAGCGATATTCTCCACAATGGCCATTGGCTGCTGCAGAATGTGCAATCCTTACTGAGGCTCTGTTTTGGCGGTTCCCCGGCAAATGATGCAGTCATTTCAGACGGCGCCCGCCGGGCATTGTGCCGCGTGACCGGCCACGAAAGTTTTGACGGGGTCAAAGAGAGCCTACTGCGTGTTCAATCAATGATATACAGCCTCTTTCAGGATGTGATAGAGAGACCCGCAAGCAGCCTTTTGGCTCAAAAAGATCAAGCCTGAAAGCTTACAAGCATAAACTTGAGGAGGACCGCATGATCCTGGACGTTGGCGCCAAAGCCCCGGACTTTTCCTTGCCCGCAAACGGTGAGGCATCAATTTCGCTGGCCGATTTTCGCGGAAAAGCCGTGGTTCTGTATTTCTACCCCAAGGATGACACCCCTGGCTGCACAACAGAGGCCAAGGATTTCAGCGCTCTTGCATCTGACTTTTCAGCCGCAGGCGCCGTGGTGATTGGCGTGTCAAAAGACACCGCCGCCAAGCACGATAAATTCATCGCCAAGCATGACCTCAAAGTGATCTTGGCCGCCGATATAGACGGCAAGACCGTTGAAGATTATGGCGTCTGGGTCGAGAAAAGCATGTATGGCCGCACCTATATGGGCATTGAACGCGCTACTTTCCTGATCGACGCCACCGGCACGATCAAGGAAATCTGGCACAAGGTGAAGGTCAAGGGTCATGCCGAGACCGTGCTGGCCGCCGTGAAAGCGCTTTGAATTCAATGACTGATAAAAAAACCAGCATAGCTGTAGCCGCCATTTCGGTTTTGAAGACCGAACGCGCGCGGTCCAAGGCCGAAGCTGCCCGGGAGGTCGCCGCACAGTGGCGTGGCGGCAAACTGTCGTTCGAATTTGATGCCGAACCACCCCTCCGTCCTGCCCGCCCTGCCCAGCCGGTCCTGCTTTCCCCAGGCGAAATGCCCAAGCGGCGCAAGGCTGGCAGCGACAGCACCCGGCGCGCCCTGTTGCATGCCGTCGCCCATATCGAGCTGAATGCCATCGATCTGGCATTTGATATGGTTGCCCGTTTTGGCGCGCTGATGCCGCGCAGTTTCACCGACGACTGGATTTCTGTTGGCGATGACGAAGCAAGGCATTTTTCGCTGTTGAATGCACGACTGAAAGCCATTGAGTGTTTTTATGGTGACCTGCCTGCCCATGATGGCCTCTGGCAATCCGCGATCGATACCAAAGATAGCCTGCCCGCACGGCTGGCGATTGTACCGATGGTGCTAGAAGCGCGCGGCCTTGATGTGACGCCCAAGATGGTGGAGCAGT
>CALNZE010000027.1:0-2940 GCA_942490955.1 uncultured Alphaproteobacteria bacterium | reverse complement strand
ATAACCCGTTTCAAGTTACGTATTGCTCTCATATTGAGTAGGTCTCAGATATCACATTAAATCCCGTAAATTGTTGCAGACTGGCTGCATCCAGCCGCGGAACAACCGGGCAAAGCCGAAACTGCCCAATAAGTCCCGCATCATCAGCGTTTGTTCAAGGAACGGTTTGGGACGCAAACGCCCCATATAACGCTATCGATTATCCATTCCGGTTCTTTCGAAACCGCATCTCACCTGCGATATAGCTGGATAATCGCGAGAGCTTCAAAAAGCTCAATCGCTCCAGCGACGATTAGCCGGTTCCTGTGATATTTCCAACCATTTTCTCACCGATAATCGACGCTTTATCCGTTCAAATTCAAAAAAATGGGCCCTGTTTCCTCAAACTCAGGCAAGCTTCGCATAAAATTCTTGAAAAATTCAGCGACGGTTCCCGACAATGACCCGCGCCACACCGGCCAAATCATGCCAAGGGGGATGCACAGCCATCCCATGCGTGCGTAACAAAGATGTGACGGGGTCTGGCAGACCCATTCCTACTTCGAGGATCACCGCGCCTGCCGGTTTCAGCAAATCATGCAGCGAATTCGTTATCACCCGGTAAAAATCGAGGCCGTCCTCCTCTGGCAAAAAGCGCGTCTGCCGGGTCATAGTCGCGCACCTCGGACGCAAGTTCGGATTTTGCACCGACCGATATGTAAGGCGGAGTTGCAATAACCAGGTCAAACGGCGCGCCAACTCCCTCCCTGCCAGCCTTTCTGCAGCAAATCAGCCTGTCGCCATTCGCTGCGCCCGTCAACCCCATGGGTTACCGCATTCTGATGCGCAAGCTGCAGCGCCGGGGATGAAATATCGATACCCGTGCCGCTTGCCTGCGGTAATTCCGACAATAGCGCAATCAGCGGACAGCCGCTGCCGGTTCCCAGATCCGCAATCCGGACAGGCCGCGTCGGATCACCAACCATAGCGAGTGATGCTTCAATCACCGCCTCACTATCAGGGCGCGGATCAAGCGTTGCTCCATTGAGTGCGAAATTCATTGACCAGAATTCACGCTGCCCCAGAATGCGCGACACCGGTTCACGCTTTTCCCGGCGCGCGACAAATGCCTCAAACTGCACCTGCTGCGCCGCATCGATTACGCTATCGCCCTGCCGGATCAGACGCGCCTGGTCCCATCCCAACACAGCCCCCAGCAGTAGTCGAAGCAGTCATGCATCGCATTCGGCACCCCGGCAGAGGATAGCCGCCGCGCAGCCGCACGCAATATACCATCAATAACGGGCACAGCCCCGCAAATGTCGGAGCCGCAACGCATGTCAGCCTTCCGCCTCCAGCCCCATAGTGGCCAGGCGGTCGGCCTGATCATAGGCAATCAGCGGATCGATAATTTCATCCAGCGCCTCACCGGTAATGACCCGGTCAAGCTTGTACAGCGTGAGATTAATACGGTGATCGGTCACCCGGCCCTGCGGAAAGTTATATGTCCGGATCCGCTCTGACCTGTCGCCGCTTCCCACCTGCCCTTTGCGCTCAGCAGCCCGCACCGCCTCCGCTTCCTGCCGCTTGTGATCATACAGTCTCGCCCGCAGCATCGTCATTGCCTTCGCACGGTTCTTGTGCTGTGATTTTTCATCCTGACACTGAACAACTACACCTGAGGGGGCATGGGTGATGCGCACCGCACTGTCGGTGGTATTGACATGCTGCCCGCCCGCGCCTTGCGAGCGGTAGGTATCGACCCGCAAATCCTTCTCGTCGATATCAATATCAACCTCCTCGGCCTCGGGCAGTACGGCGACCGTTGCGGCGGAGGTGTGAATTCTGCCCTGGGTTTCGGTTTCAGGCACACGCTGTACCCGATGCACCCCTGATTCATATTTGAGTTTAGCGAACACATCCTGCCCGCTGACACGCCCGATAATCTCCTTAAACCCGCCAACATCGCTTTCGGAAGCCGACATGATCTCCACCTGCCATCCGTGATCGGCCGCATAGCTCTGATACATCCGGAAAAGATCCCCGGCAAACAACGCCGCTTCATCACCACCGGTCCCCGCGCGCACCTCAAGAATGGCATTTTTGCGATCCGCCTCATCCTTGGGCGCCAGCAAGACCAGCATGCGATTCTCAAGCCCGGGCAGCCTGTCTTCAAGGTCTTGCGCCTCTTCCTGCGCCATGGCCCGCATTTCAGCATCCGTACCCGGATCGTTGAGAAGCTCTTCAACCCCCGCCAGCTCGGCGCGCGCAGCACGCAGTTCGGACACTGCCTTGGCGACAGGACTCAATTCGGCATACTCGCGCGACAAAGCAACATATTCGTCAGGCGGCAAATTCTCCGCCATCCGCGCTTCAAGCTCCTGATGCCGTGTCAGGACTTCGATCAGTTTTGCTTCAGGTATTCGCACCGGTCACTCAATAGGCTGATGTCGCAAGCCGCCCCCGTTATCTACAGGGCCCTTGCTTGTTTCATTGTTCTGGCCTGTCAGGCCTGCACGGGGGTTTCGGCTATCGTCGCCGTTTCCTGACCGGCCATTTCGGCAGCTTTTTCTTCCACCAATGCAACAATATGGTCGATCATTCCATCGTTTTGCAATTTATGGTCGGGCACCCCCGCAACATAGACCATACCGCTGCCCGCCCCGCCACCGGTAAAGCCGATATCGGTTTCACGCGCTTCCCCCGGGCCATTAACAACGCAACCGATGATCGAGACCGTCACGGGCTGGGAAATATGCGCAAGCCTTTTTTCCAGAAGCTGCACGGTTCTGATCACATCAAAACCCTGTCGCGCGCAGCTTGGGCAGGAGATAATACTGACACCACGGTGACGCAGATTGAGCGCCTTGAGCAATTCAAATCCGATTTTAATCTCTTCGACGGGATCAGCGGATAAGGACACCCGGATCGTATCGCCAATACCGGCCCATAATAGTGAAC
>CALNZE010000026.1:0-4145 GCA_942490955.1 uncultured Alphaproteobacteria bacterium | reverse complement strand
TTACAAACATATGGTACCGTACGGTGACCGCGGCGGCGTGGTGATTGAGCCCTGGTTGACCTTCCAGTGGTATGTTGATGCTGAAACACTGGCCAAACCAGCCATCGAGGCAGTGGAAACCGGCAAAACCAATTTCATCCCGAAAAACTGGGAAAAAACCTACTATGAGTGGATGCGTAATATCCAGCCGTGGTGCGTTTCACGCCAGCTTTGGTGGGGGCATCAAATCCCTGCATGGTATGGGCCAGAAGGCAGTGTCTATGTCTGCGAGAGCGAAGAGGAGGCCTATAAGGAGGCCCGCGCTGAACACGGCGAGGATGTCAGCCTGACCCGTGACGAGGACGTCCTTGATACTTGGTTTAGCTCCGCGATGTGGCCTTATTCAACAATGGGTTGGCCGGAACAAACCGATGCTCTCAAGAAATATTACCCCAATGCGACGCTGATCACCGGGTTTGATATCATCTTCTTCTGGGTGGCTCGCATGATGATGTCCGGCATCCATTTCATGGGCGAAGTGCCGTTCAAGAATGTGTATATCCATGCGCTGGTGCGCGACGAACACGGCGCCAAGATGTCAAAGTCCAAGGGCAATGTGATTGACCCGCTGGAGTTTGTCGAAAAATACGGGGCTGATGCGCTGCGATTCACGCTGATGGCAATGGAAGCCCAGGGCCGCGACATTAAGCTGAGCGAAAAGCGTGTTGAAGGTTACCGCAATTTCGGCACCAAACTTTGGAATGCTGCGCGTTTCTGCGAAATGAACGGCGTTGCCGGTTCTGACACGATTGAACCGCGTCAGCGGCCACGCTTGCGGTCAATAAATGGATCATTGGTGAAGTGGCCAAAACCACGGCAACGAATTTGACGCAGGCCCTGGATGCCTTCCGCTTTAATGATGCCGCAGATACAATTTATCATTTCGCCTGGGGAACCTTCTGCGACTGGTATGTTGAACTGATCAAACCGGTGTTCTGGGGCGACGATGAAGCACAGAAGGATGAGACCCGCGCCGTCGCTGGTTGGGTGCTCGACCAGATATTGGTGTTATTGCATCCTTTCATGCCTTTCATCACCGAAGAACTGTGGCACGCCACCCGCGAGGGCAGGGCTTATGACCTGATCGAAGCCAAATGGCCAACCGTGACCGCAACTGATGAAGCGGCGGGTGCAGAGGTCAACTGGGCGATCAGGTTCATTAATGAGATCCGCTCAACCCGGTCTGAGATGAATGTGCCAGCGGGCGCCAAGGCGACAGCCCTGGTGGTGGGGGCGTCTGACGAGACCAAAGCCCGTTTGGGTGCGTTTCAGGATATGCTGTGCCGCCTGGCCCGGCTTGAGAAGGCCGAAGCGGTTGACAAGGCTGAAAGCAAAGGCGCGGCCCAATTGGTGGTGGATGAGGCCACCATTTACCTGCCGCTCGCCGACCTGATGGATCTGGATGCCGAACGTGCCCGGCTTGAGAAAAACCTTGAGAAGATCAGCAAGGAAGCGGGTGCGCTGAAAGGTCGTCTCGGCAACGAAACATTCGTCGCCAAAGCGCCTGCGCAAGTGGTGACAGAAGCCCGTGCCCAACTCGCCGATCTCGAAGATCAGGCGACCAAAGTGAAAGCCGCACTCGCGCGGCTCTGAGCATAAATGGCGCAATAGTCAATCAAAGGGCGTCCTTGCGGGCGCTCTTTTTTTCGCTTTTCGACTGCGGTTTGGGCGGGCCCGGCGGAATATTTGGCGGGTATTGGCAAAGACTGACGATTTCTTAACCAATCGCTTACTATCATCACCGCGCCCGTGCCATCGGCGACACAGAAATGCAGAAAACCGCCATGGGACTCCATTTTGTTAGGGTGTCTAAATACTAGATTCTTTAGGGTATTACAGTAAGATAGCGTATTATCTGACGGGGGAGCGTTAGGAATATAATGGGAAGATACCAAGTTTCACCTGTTATGCTACTGATGGCTATGATGGTGGCCATTGCGTGGCCTGCATCTGCAGTGGACAGCCCCGTGCCCAAAGTCAACGGTGGCCTGACCATTGGCGGCGTCAGTATCGAGGGTATTTTCGAACAGGGCAAACCGGGGCCCTATAGCAATTTCTATGAAGACCTGACCGCCAGCTCTCCGGTGCCAACCAATCTGGTCATCTTGTCGACCAAGCGTATGACCCGCGCCTTTTTTGGCCGCGAGACAGATTGTTATTATCTGGCCAACGATGATGCCATCTATTACCAGCAGCATAATCATCAGCTTTCGGATTTCTATTTCTCCCGCCCGTTCAACCGCATCTATATGCGTGCCTATACCCGGAGCGCCGACCCGGTTCTCCGAGACTGGGCGGCGTTGGACGGTAAAACCATCGCTGGCGATGAAGGGTTGCATCTCAGCTCAATCGCGCAGCGCAGGCTGCCATTTGCCAAATTGATCCTCTATGCCAAGAATGTTGATGAAGCCTTTGATGTGGTGCTCAATGGCCGTGCGCAAGTGGTGCTGGCCTATTCGATCGACGCCGCGCAATACTTCCAGCATGTGGGCAAGCGTGATTTCCATGCTGATGAAAAGTTTTCGCTGATCACCCTGACCGAAAGTTTCATTTGCTGGCCGTCGGAAACCGCGCGCCAATTTATCGAACATGCCGACAAGACAATCGCAGCCCTTGCCGCATCGGGTGAACTGAAGCGCAAATACGGCTTTTCACAATAGGCAGGGTGGGGGGAGGGCCGGCGCGCCCAGACGCCCCGGTCCATGTTCCGCAGGGTGCTATTTGCGGCCTTCAATCATCAGATACATGATATCGCAGGCAATGGTAGCACCGGCAAGCGCAGTGATCTGGCCGGGGCCTTCATAATGCGGCGCGACTTCCACCTGATCGCCACCAACGATATTCATGCCCGCCAGCGCCTTCAGCACTTCCCGCGCATAGGCCACATTGGGGCCACCCACAACGGGCGTGCCGGTGGCTGGCGCATAAGCCGGGTCTAGGAAATCGATATCGAAGGTCACATAGGCCGGGTGGTCGCCAACCCGTTCGCGAATGCGTTTTGCCATCTCGGTCGCTGGCGTTTTCAGGCACTCAAGCCCGTCATGCACCAGCATGCCCCAGGTATCCGGGTTCGGTGTGCGCATGCCCAGCTGGATCGAGTGTTCCGGCACAATGATGCCTTCCTTGATCGCATGATAGAACATGGTGCCATGGTTGAAGTCATCGTCAGTCCAGGTATCGGAATGGGCGTCGAAATGAATGAGCGCCAGCGGGCCATGTTTTTCGGCGTGGGCCTTCAACAGCGGGTAGGTGATCGAATGGTCACCGCCGATGGTCAGAAGCTGGGCGCCGGTGGCCAGCACTTCTTTGGCTTTAGCCTCCACGGCTGGCACCATGCGTTCAGTATAAGCCGTGAATCCGGTTACGTCGCCGATATCAGCGGTTTTGACCTTGTCGTTATAGTGATAGCCCCACGGCCAGATGCCCCAGGGAAATTCTGCCATGGTCAGCGACATTTCGCGTACACCGCGCGGGCCGAAGCGCGCGCCCGAACGCCCGGTGGTATTGAGATCAAAGGGCACGCCCATCACGGCGATATCCAGACCTTCCGCCGTATCGGCATAAGGCATGCGCAAAAAGCTGATCAGGCCAGCATAGGGTTCCATCATGCCTTGAGACATGGCATTGCTCCTTGAGACAAAAACAGCCTTCTTCATAGAATGCCCCATGCGCGCAGGCAATGGCTTTGCATGTAATATAAATACAATTTTCAGGCATTTTTCTTTTCATTTCTTATCGACAGCGCGCGGCAGCATCGCTATTGTCGCGCCAATTATCACGCTTTGTCCTGCCCGGAGAGTTTCAATGCCGCACTATCGTTCCCGCACCTCGACCCATGGCCGCAATATGGCAGGCGCGCGCGCTTTGTGGCGCGCCACCGGCATGAAAGACGGTGACTTCCAGAAGCCGATCATCGCCATTGCCAACAGTTTCACCCAATTTGTGCCGGGCCATGTGCATCTGAAGGATATGGGCCAGATGGTCGCGCGCGAGATTGAAAAAGCAGGCGGCATTGCCAAGGAATTCAATACCATCGCGGTGGACGACGGCATCGCCATGGGCCATGACGGCATGCTCTATAGCCTGCCAAGCCGCGAGATTATCGC
>CALNZE010000025.1:0-14704 GCA_942490955.1 uncultured Alphaproteobacteria bacterium | reverse complement strand
CGTTGACTGGAAGACAGCCAAGAAGTCTACCCAGAGCCAGAGCAGGCGCTCACCGAGCAAGGCCAGCTCCTCTGGATGAGGACGAAAAAGGACGAGATGTGGGAGATCGACAAGGATGTCTCTAAAGGAATGGAGGGCTAATTCTCAATCGCTAAACTTCCTCGCCCTAACGGCCAACGGGTCAACGGCAGTATCAGGATCAAACCGCTGGATCTCAAAGCGGTTAGGGCTGCACTTATCAAAGAGCAAGTGGCGCTCTCCAACCGGAGCCAATTAACATCACAACAGCTGGATGAGAAACGCCGCGACCAAAGCGGCGCCATCATCCCCGGGGTTTCAACCCCGTCGAACAGATCGAATAAAAACGCCGCCGGGCATCGACCCCGGCGGCGTTTTTTTATTCGATATAACTCAGCGCTTGGGTTCATATCATTGAACCACCAGTCATGCCGATGGTTGCCCAGCCATGCTGATGCTGGCCATGGCAACCCGGCCGTTACTGGCGCAACCGCAACTTCTGCAGGCCGGAGGCAATCTCGTCAAAGGCATCCTGCAACTGATGACCCGCTTGGGGAGTTAAAATACATATCATTCTGCGTTGCACAGTTCCGCATCAAATTTCTGGTGCCGGAATCATTCACCTGAAAGGTAATTGAATAGATCAGAATATTCTTCGATTTAACATTCTCGCAGATGTCTTCAAGTTTATCATCCAGCTTGTTGCCCAGCCACCCGGTTCCCAAATGCCCATAAGCCGGCATGCCATAAGCAGAGTAGACCCCGTCCGTCGGATCCGAATCGTAATACTGATGATCATTTTGACCGTCAGTCAGCAGCACAATCACCTTGCGCATATTCTCGGTGTCATAGGTCGCGCCCTCGGTATAAGGCTCGGCATTGGAGAGCACACGCAACCCACAGATCAACCCGATCGGGAAGGATGTCCAGCCATCCGCATTCATCGCATCAATGCGCGATTTTACCGTTGAGCCGACATTGGTTAGCGGCAAAATTTCAGCATTCGGGCACGTATCGTCAAACTCCAGCCGGCTGCGAATGTTTGAATTCGAGGGCTGCCCCCCCCACCAGGTCGTATAGCCATAAACAGGCTTGATCATCGGCGCCCATTTGGTATTTGGCAGATTTGGGTCCGGCGGCACATCCCAAAGATCGAGATCGACAGTGCCACCATCACCATCATCGCCCGTACCAACTCTGGCACGCACACAACCTTGCCAATTCGCATTAAAATGGCCCAGAGCCTCAACCCCGGTCATACCGGTATAGAAAGGGTTCAGCCAATAAAAGTAGCTGTTCTTAAAATCTTCCTGCGCCGCATTTGAAACGCCATCTTTGTCGATCCAACTCGCATTAATGTTATGGGTTCCAACATTGACACCGCCAGTGAAAGGCACCAGCGCAAATTGCACGAAATTCTCGCTGCCTTCGGGCGCATAAAGTGTATCAACCAGCGTTTTCGCTGCCGTTTTCAAGTCCCGTATTTTCGAGCCGGACATCGAGCCGGTGTTATCAAGCACCAGCGCCACTTCAATGTTGACCAGCGTGCGGCCGGCGACAGAACGCGCATCAACAGAGACGTTTTCATGTCCGGCGAGCCTCATTAAAATCGTCGGGACAACGGCTTGCGATGTAACAGTGACTTCGTCATTACCAATCGCCACAGTAATCTGCGGGTCGTAATGTAGTTTTGTATTGTCGGAAATATTCGCCGCAAAATAGCGCTCGGCCAGATCGCGCATCGCATCCTCATCCGTCACCGCCATCGAGCCCGCCGCCAGCACAGCAGCGTCAAGCGCGCGTCCAATTTCTTTTTTGACAAGATAAGCCCGGGAATAATCGATCGCCACGCCAGCAGCAATCAGCAGCATAATCGCCATAGGGCCATAAATCATCGCGACAGCGCCGCTTTCATTTTTCCGAAACCGCCGCAGCTCACCAAAAAGTTTTTTCACGAAGCTGTTCATCTGCATATCCAAATCAAATTCCAGAGAAGCCCTGCGCTCCACCAAATTTATAAAAACTCTCCCCGGCTTACCCACCGGGAACAATGGCAGAAACAAATAAAATATTTGCCACCGAACGAGGTTTATTTTTTCTGAATATGCCGCGCCTTGATTAGAAACTCGTTAACCAAGCGGCGCCCTCACACCCGCCACTTAAAGCATTTTTAAAGAACTCTCCTGTAAATCTGAACCATTATTCAGCTATTCCGAAGCCACCCGATTGGCCGCGCGGAAAACAGCTTCAGTCATAAAAGGCCCCGGTCATGATCACCAAAGCAAAGCGCCAAATCAAACATCTCGGCCGAAGAACAAGGCGTCTGACACGCAGGTTCAAACGCAATCAAAGCGGCGTCGTCGCCGTTGAGTTTGCCTTCATCGGCTTGCCGTTTCTCTTGCTGACCTTTGCAATCATCGAGGTCTCTTTCGTCTTCATGGGCGACATCAACATCACCCACGCCACATCCGACACCGCCCGCAAGGTAAGAACAGGCCAGGCCGGCATCAATACCGTCGGCGCCTTCATCGATGATGTTTGCAGCCAGGTCGTCTTCCTCCCGAATTGCAATTCAAAGTTGAAAGCCGATGTGCGTGTCTACGATGATTTTGAAAGCATCAACAAAGACAGCGCCCTGGATAATGATGGCAACCTCCGAGACGATTTTATTTTCAACAAAGGCGGCCCAGGCAGCGTCATTACCGTTCGGACATTTTATGAATGGGACCTTTTCGCCTCGCTACCAAATCTTGGCCTTGGCAACATGCCAAATGGCAACCGCCTTGTAGAAGGCTTCGCCGCCTTCCGTAACGAGTAAGCAATATGATGAAAGACCTGAAGAGACTGACCCTCACCGCAAAACGCACAAAGCGCCTGCTTGAGCGGTTCTGCCAAAATCACCAGGGTGCAGCGGCCATTGAGTTTGCCTTCATCGCTCCCTTGATGATCGCAACCTATTTCGGCACCGTGGAAGTCTCCCGCGCCTATATCATTAAAAACAAGGTCGAAACTGTAAGCGAAACCGTGGCCGACCTTGTGGCCCAGGGCAAGACAATCACCACTTCCCAGCTTGACGATATTTTCGCGATCAGCGCCAAGGTTCTGAAAACCTCCGAGCAGGCCAATTTCAACATCGTCGTGACAGCCGTTCGCACAGAGCCGGATTCCAGCGGCAATATGGAAACCAAAGTAATGTGGAGCGAAAGCAAAAACGGCAGCAACGAGCACACCGTCGATTCAGATTATACCGATTTGCCGGATGGCATCGCCAAAAACTATGAGAGCATCATCGTTACCGAGCTCTATTATGAGCACACGTCACTTTTTGAATATTTCATCAAGGGGCAAAAGTCCTTTGACAGGCGCTTCATCAACAAACCGCGTTATTCATCCGACATTCCCTGCACTGATTGCTAAGCATTGATGGTCACTGGCCATCGCTGGCTGCCGGCACATCAGAGGGAACATCAAGCGGCACCACCTCACCGGCATGGCTGCGCTGCATCTCATAGCCAAACCAGCCATCGCTAGGCAGCATCTTGTCCCAAAGCTGGGTCCAGAGATCGCCGGTCGAAACAATATCATAAAATCCCGAGAATGGCGGCGTCGCAAAAAACACCACAGCGGCCGCAAAAGCCATGGTGAAGGACGCCGCGTAGTTGCGATATTCAATCAGCTTCAACGCTGTGCCGAATGAGCGCTTCACCCGGTTGCCATTAAAATCAACACTGTAAATTTCATCCAGCAACAAATGCACGATGTAGCCAAAGGCCATGAAGATGCCGGCCAGCCAGCAAATGCGCGGGTCAGCTCTAAGCCCGTGATGGAACACCGCCGCCGTCGCCAACAGCCAAAACGCCGCCGCCAGCACGGAGTGAAAAACCCCCCGATGCACCGCGAAATTATGAAACAGGTAATGGCCGATATAGCGCACGGTCAAAAACGCCCCGATCCAGATAACCCAAAGCTCGGCGATCGAATATTTCGAGACCACAATGAACAGCACAACAAAGGAGAGAAACAACCCCAGCGCAAAAAATATAATACGGGATGATTTGCTGTCTTTCAGGTCGATGTCCGGCAGCACACTACCCAGCGCGCCAGCCAATGCCAGGGTGATAATGTCCCCCTGCCCGATCATCTCGGTCGCCACCGCCAAAGTTGCCGCCATGCCGCTGGCAATTGTGCCAACCCCCAGATGCGTTGCAAAATTTGCCATCTGCCGCCACCCCCCAAAGTAGACCCTATAAGTTGCCGCGCGAAAATCGTTTTCGCAGCGGGAGACTCAAGCCCCCGCCTCAAGGTCTGATAAATGCTTCTTTAACTCAAGCAGATTCGCCCGACACCGGGAAGTGTTCACGGATTATGATCCTCACAAAATCACCAGCCGACCCCGCCGCATGAATTCGCATCCCCCTGTGAGTAACAGGGAAAAATTATTTAATTCATTGCACTTAGACGCGAACACCCCTACTGCTCAAAACCAACGGTTTGCACAAAATAATAAATTCATCACCCGAGCAGGATGGCAAATAAAGCAAATGGCAATAAACCTCAAAAACAATCTCACCCGCACATACCTGAACAGCTCAGCAGCCGCACTCCTTGCTGCCGCCATGATGCTTCCCCTCACCTTCACGCCCGTCAGCGCCGGACAGCAGGGAGAAGGCCAGGCCCCTGCAGTGGATGGCCTGAACAGCAAAATCAGTTTCGAAGCTGGCGGCTATAATGATGAAGAAGAGTTTCTGGCAAATGCCAGCATTACCACCCCATTCGGCCACGGCTTTGGCCTGCAGTTCGACGCGCTGATCGGTGAACGTTTTGATGAAACCATCGCCGGCGGCGGTATCCACTTTTTCCACCGCGATCCGGCAAGGTATCTCATCGGCATTTACGCCAGCGGCCACCATCTTGACCCCGCCACCCTATGGCGCGCCGCTATCGAGTTTGAGCTGTATTTTGACCGCGTCTCTGTCGAAGGCATTGCTGGCTATGAATCCGTTGACCTCCCCTCGACCCTGGGCGGTCTGAACCTCATCGACGGAGACGATGACCACGCCTTCACGGCTTTGAATGTCGGCTTTTACGTAACGGATGATTTCCGCATCACCGGCGGCTACCGCTATGCAAATGAGCAAAGCCTCGGCGTCGTAGAAGCTGAATATGCAATGCACAGCCATAGGGGCAGCTATTCACTGTTCGCCCGCGGCCAGTTTGGCGATGAGGAATATGAGAAAATTTCCGCCGGCATTCGCTGGTATTTTGGCCAGGAAGATGGAAAATCCCTCAAGCGCCGCCACCGCGAGGATGACCCGACGAACTGGACACCAGAGCTGCCACTGCAGTTCAACATAAATAGCGACAGCGAAGTTGGAGACGTCATCATCATCGAAAAAATAGATGGCTAACCGGGCCGCACGCCAACAAAGATCAGCGCCCACCCCGGCATTAATCGGCATTTAATCCTTGCGATACGGCACATTGGTTCCGGCCAGGCCGCAATATCCGTGCGGGTTTTTTGCAAGATATTGCTGATGCGCCGTCTCGGCAAAATAAAATGGCATATCCTTAGCCACCTCCGTAGTGACAGGACCCAGCTTGTGGCTGGCAAGCGCCGCTTCATATTTCTGCTTCGCCTGTTTCGCAATTTCAAGCTGTTCGTCCGTCTCGACAAAAATCGCCGAGCGATACTGCGTGCCCATATCATTGCCCTGCCGCATCCCCTGCGTCGGGTCATGCGCCTCAAAAAACACCGCCAGCAGATCCTCAAGCGGCAGCACTTTCGGGTCATAAACAACCATCACCAGCTCAGTATGCCCGGTCTTGCCGGTGCAAACCTCCTGATAGTTGGCATTCGGCGTATAGCCGCCACCATAGCCAACAGCTGTCACGATCACGCCATCAAGCTGCCAGAAGCGCTGCTCCGCGCCCCAAAAGCAACCCATACCGAGCAAAACCGTCTCCGCCCCTTCCGGATATGGCCCCTTGATCGGCTTGTGGTTGACATAATGCTCCGGCGCAATTTCCATCGCCTGGCTGCGCCCTGGCATCGCTTCATCTTTGTCGATCATCGTCAGTTTCTTTTTTGCAAATAACATTTTTGTCGCCTATTCTTTCAACTCATTTTCAACCATAGCAAACATTCAATGTCGGTGGTCATCAACTCAGTTCACAAAAACTAAGTTCACGACAACTCAGCGCGTACATGGCTGTTTGCTCAAAACCTTAAGCGTCATCGGTTTATTCCGGCGCTCAAAGAGGGTCACCATGTCAGACACCACCGCAACACCCACCGAACAGGACGTCGCCGTTAGAATTTACGAGGCCAGCCGCGGGCGCAAGATCATCCTGATGCTGGTGTTCGCCCTGCTTATTCCCTTCTTTATCTCTCTGCCCTTCATGTTCATTCTGCGCCTCTCAAAAGGCATGTATTCAGACGCCGCCATCCTCGGTGTTTTCGCGATCCTATTCGCGCTGTGGATGGTCTTTCTTGCGGCACATATCCTCTCCAGCATCCGCACACGCATCCAGCTTAATGAACTCGACGCTGTTTTTGTGGTGCCCAATTGGCGCGGGCCGCTGCCGCTGCTGCCCTACCGGGAAATCAGCCTGACATATGACAATGTCCAGTCCGTCGAATCCAGAGGCGAGATTTACCGCGAGGCCATCATCCCGGTGCTGATGCGCTCATCCTGCATTGTCACAAAAGATGGCGGCCGTCATGTGCTGGGCTACACCAAGGAGCACGCAACAGATCCGGCCTTTCCCTTCTCGGAAATATCTCACGAGATCGCCATGCGCTCCGGCCTGCCGCTGATGGACCGCGGCACAATCAACGCTGGCGGCCAGTATCTTGCAGCCCTGCGCGGCTCACCGCCCTGGGATAAGGAGCCTCTCTCACCACAAGCGGTGCAAACAGCCCGCAAGGCTGCCCAAAAAATATGGTGGGCATTGATCGGCATTTCAAGTGCTGTGCTGGTGGCGGGCGTTGGCATTGAGCTATGGCGCATCGGCGTTGAAGGCGTCGCCAACTAGCCCCGGCTTCTAAGAACTTTTGCACGCAACCGCAGAACCAGCGCCTTCAAGACGCGCTGGTTCACATGCCGGCCATTAGGGGGAATTTTCTGGAGTGGCCATCATGGCAAGTGCCATCAAGCCAAGTCAGTCAGCTATTGCACGACCTTGCGCTGCGCGATGTCAGCTTCATGCATCAGCTTGTCAACATAGCGCGGTACCACAAGAGTCGCCTTGCCCTGATGCGCCTCATGAAACTGGATGACACCGTCCGACGGCTCGAGATTAAGCTCGACAGTATGCGCCCCGGCTTTGCGGGCCATATTGACAAACCCGGCCGCCGGATAAACCGAGCCCGATGTGCCAATCGAGATAAACAAAAAGCAGCTTTCAATTTCACGGCTGATCTCATCCATGTGAAACGGCATTTCACCAAACCACACAACATTCGGCCGCTGCTGGCCCTGCAGTGAACAGGCCGGGCAAACGCTATCAACATCCAGCGCTGCATGCGATAGGCTATAGACATGCCCGCAACCATTGCAGCGCGTCTCATCAATGCGACCATGCATATGCAGCACGCGCTGTGAGCCGGCCACTTCATGCAGGTTATCAATATTCTGGGTTACGATTGTCACCTGGCCGGGATAATTCGCCTCCAGCCATGCGAGAGATTTATGCGCCGCATTGGGCTCAGCCTTATTTTGCAGGTCACGGCGCATATTGTAAAAATCAAGCGACCGTTTCGGGTCAGCCGCAAAACCTTCCGGCGTCGCCACTTCCTCAAAATTATAGTCACTCCAGATGCCATTCGCATCGCGAAAAGTGCCAAGCCCGGATTCGGCAGACATGCCCGCCCCGGTAAGAATAAGAATTTTGTCATATAGCGGCATGATTAATCCCTCATTAATCCTGTTATCTTCTCATAGCGCGAATTAATAACCCGTGAAAGGGCTTTGTCGCCGCCATAACATATTGGATCATAGGGAAAATTTATTTACCGCAGCGGGCTGCCAGAAAGCCGCCACCTCACCTCTATCACCTGCAAACCCCGCCAAAACCGAATCAATGGGCAAATTGGCGCTGGCTTACCTCAGCCCTGCTGGCCGCGATGCAACAGGTAATGATCCGCCATCACCAACGCCATCATCGCCTCACCCACCGGCACCGCACGAATGCCGACACAAGGGTCATGCTGCCCCTTGGTGACAATCTCTGTGTCATTGCCATCCCGGTCCACCGTGTTACGCGGCGTCAAAATTGAGGAGGTCGGCTTCACCGCAAAGCGGGCCACAACCGGCTGCCCGGTCGATATGCCACCCAGAATGCCGCCCGCATGATTGGCAGTAAATTCAGGGCCATTATTGCCCATCCGCATCTCGTCGGCATTTTCCTCACCGGTCAGCGCCGCCGAGCCAAACCCGGCACCGATTTCAACCCCCTTTACCGCGTTGATGCTCATCATCGCGCTGGCAATGTCCTGATCCAGCTTGCCATATACCGGCGCACCAAGCCCTGCCGGAATATGCTCCGCCACCACCTCAATCACCGCACCAATCGATGAGCCGGATTTGCGCAGCCCATCAAGGTAATCCGCCCAGACATCAACAATCTCTTTATCAGGCGCAAAAAACGGGTTGTTGCCGGTCTCGTCCCAGTCCCAGTTGTCGCGGTTGACCTTATGCGGCCCCATCTGAACCAGCGCGCCGCGCACCACCATGCCGGGCACAACCTTGCGCGCAATGCCGCCAGCTGCCACGCGCATCGCCGTCTCCCGCGCGCTGGAGCGGCCACCGCCCCGATAATCGCGAATGCCGTATTTTTGCATGTAGGTATAGTCCGCGTGCCCCGGCCGGTATTTGTCTTTTATATCGCCATAATCCTTGGAGCGCTGGTCGGTATTCTCAATCATCAGCGAGATCGGGGTACCGGTCGTCACCTGCTCGCCAGCGTCATTTTCAAACACCCCGGAGAGAATTTTGAGCTCATCAGCTTCCCGCCGCTGCGTCGTAAAGCGCGATTGGCCCGGCTTGCGCTGGTCGAGGAAAACCTGAATCTCATCCTCAGTGATCGGAATGTTCGAAGGGCAGCCATCAACCACGCAGCCAATGGCTGGCCCGTGCGATTCCCCCCATGTGGTGACACGAAACAGATGACCAAATTGATTGTAAGACATGAAAGGCGCGCTCGCAGCTGTTGATAAGCCTCGTTTATAGGAATGAATGCCGGACCGGTCAAACCCAATTAAACCCGACCGGCGTTACGCTGAGGAATTTATCCTGATGGCTATCCAGCACCGCAATCCTGTCTGGCTTCAGCTTCGCTATATGCCCCCGCACGATCCGCGTCGGACCGGAGTGGGTCACCGCCACGGTCAAGGCGGGAAGCGCCTCATACCAGGCCACGACCCGTGCCTGCATTTCATCATGAGATTCACCGCCGCCGGGCGCTACAGTATCCCAGGGGTTACGAAACCGCTCCTTGATCAGCGCCGGCGTCTCCCCCGCCAGCTCCTCCCAGCTTTTGCCTTCCCACGCGCCATAATAAAGCTCGATCAGATCTTGAGAGGTCGCAAATTCATCCCGTGGCAGCCCCATACAGTCACGGATAATCGCCATCGTCTCGGATGCCCGCATCAACGGGCTGGCGACAAAATGCCAGCGCTCTGGCTGGTCGATCAAACCGGCCAGCTTGGCACCGTGCCGCCGCGCTTGCGCCCGGCCATTTTCATTTAACGGAATGTCACTATGGCCCTGCAGCCGCTTGATAGCGTTCCACGCCGTCTCCCCATGACGAATGAGAAAGAGACGGCGCTCTGTCAGTCCAGCATCCATGGACGAATTTTTTTGCTTATTTGACAGTTAAACGCACAGTATGAACACCAGCCCGTGGGCCAGATGTCACCCGGTATGAGAATTCATCCACACCCTTGCGGCGACCGCGATAGGTCAGCTTGGCACCGCGAATAGGAATGCCCTTACATGACGTCGTCGGGATAACATGATTGCCCCGGCTAACATGGACAGAGCCATATTTCGGCCGTTTAACAATCTGTACATTCGGCACGGACGCCGCCCAGCAGTTTTTATCCCAATGAAGGAAGCGGCCAATTTCAACGGACCGACCACGAGACACCACCTTCGATGAAAGACCGCCGGCAGCGCCAAGGCTGTCACCAGTAAGCGCACCGCCTGGGCCCGCACAACCGGCAAACACGCCGCTTAAACCGACCACAACAGCAAAACCTAAAATCGAATGTCTAGACATCTCAGCGCCCAATCCCAATCTATATCGCTAAACTTGATATGATAACCGGTTGTTTACCAACCGGAATACCCCCAAAAATCACTCTAGACGAATGGCCGCCCTGATGCAGCGGCTTTTTGAATCAAACCACAGAAATATCAGGCGCGTCTTCGTTCTTCATTCCCACTATATGATATCCCGAGTCCACATGATGTATCTCACCAGTCACACCACGGCTAAAATCGGACAAAAGGTAAACACCGGCATGGCCGACATCCTCAATGGTCACCGTGCGTCTGAGCGGTGAATTATACTCATTCCACTTCAGGATATAACGGAAATCACTGATGCCGGAAGCGGCCAGCGTCTTGATCGGCCCGGCCGAAATGCCATTCACCCGGATGCCGTCTTTGCCAAGATCAGCCGCCAGATAGCGCACGCTCGCCTCCAGCGCCGCCTTCGCCACGCCCATTACGTTGTAATGCGGCATCACTTTTTCCGCGCCGTAATAGGTCAGCGTCAACAGCGAGCCGCCTTCATTCATCATCTTTTCAGCCCGCTGCGCCACAGCCGTGAATGAATAGCAGGAGATCGCCAGAGACGAGTTGAAATTCTCCAGCGTGGTATCCACATAGCGCCCGCCAAGTTCATTTTTGTCGGAGTAGGCCACCGCGTGCACGACAAAATCAAGGCTGCCCCAGGCGCTTTTCAGCTCATCGAACACCGCATCAATCGAGGCGGCATCGGTCACATCGCAAGGCAGCACCAGGTCAGAGCCCAGCTCAGCCGCCAGCGGCACAACCCGCTTTTTCAACGCCTCGCCCTGAAAGGTCAGCGCAATCTCAGCGCCCTGCTCCCGGGCGGCTTTCGCAATGCCCCAGGCAATCGAGCGGTTATTGGCCACACCCATGATCAGGCCGCGCTTGCCTGCCAGTAAATTTTGCACGCCGGTCATAGCTTTGCCCCTCTTATGCTGCGTTCAACACTTATGCGTTAAGATTTGGCGCATCCTACACAAATCGACTGCCGCGTCCATAGCTATAGCGGTTAACAAACGGCAATTTGCACGATATAGCGGCTCAAATCGGCCTTTAGCGGACTATTACAACCGCACCTAAAGCCTGGCGAAGCCGCCAATCATCCGCGCAAAGCTGCGCGCCCCTTTTTGAAAGCTTTTAACATTATATTTTTCGTCCGGCGCATGGATGCAATCATCATTAAGCGCAAACCCAACCAGCAGGCAATCCATGCCCAACCGGCTTTCAAACAGCTCAACAATCGGTATCGAGCCACCACATCCAAGCATCACCGGCGCCCGCCCCCACTCTTCCTCAAGGCAGCGCCGCGCCGTATCCATATGCCCCTTGGTCAAATCAAACGCCACCGCCGGCGAGCCAACGGGCTCGACAAAATCAAATTTCACACCACCATCGATCGAGGCACAAACCGCCCGCATATGGCCCTCGACCGCCGCCAATATCCGGCCCGGCTCCTGTCCCGCCACCAGGCGGAAGGAAAGTTTCGCATGGGCTGTCGATGGGATCACGGTTTTTCGCCCCGGCCCCGTATAACCGCCCCACATGCCGTTGATCTCAACGGTTGGCCGGCACCACAGCTGCTCGAGGATGTGATAATCCTGCTCGCCATGGCTGCGCGTCAGCCCGATATCCTTGAGAAACGCCCCTTCATCAAAGCCGACAGCCCGCCATTGCGCCGCCAATTCGGCCGGCGGCGCGGTTACCCCGTCATAAAACCCCGGCACGGCGACACGGCCAGTCTCGTCATGCAGTGAGGCCAGGATCACACTCATCGCCCGCAATGGATTAAGCGCTGGCCCGCCATACATGCCCGAATGCAAATCGCGGCTTGGCCCCGTCACGGTGATCTCGACGCCTGCCAGCCCACGCAGCATCGCGGTGACAGCCGGTGTGTCCTTGTCCCACTGCAGCGTGTCGCATATCACCGCGAAATCCGCCTTGAGCTCATCGCCGCGCGCTGCGAGAAACCCATCGAGCGATGGGCTGCCGCATTCTTCCTCCCCCTCAAGCAGCACGGTTACATTCACCGGCAGATCGCCCGTCACCTCATGCCAGGCCCGCGCCGCCTCCAGAAATGTCAGCAACTGCCCCTTGTCATCCGAGGAGCCGCGCCCATAGACCACCGCGCCATTGGCATCGGTCTGAACAATTTCCGCCTTGAAAGGCGGCCGCGTCCATTCATCAATCGGGTCAACCGGCTGCACGTCATAATGCCCATAGAACAACACATTCGGGCCTTCCGGATTCGCCTTCGAGCGGTAACGGCCCAGCACCATCGGGTGCCCCGTCGTCGGCGCCACCTCGGCCTCAAAACCAGAGTCTTCCAAAAACCCCTTCGCCATATGGGCCGCCGCCAGGCAATCCGAGTCAAAAGCCGGGTCCGTTGAAACACTTTCAACCGCGATAAATGAAAACAACCTCGACAAGGCCTCATCCTCATTCGCGCCAAGCCGCTCAAGCACCGCCGCCAAATCAGTCATCCCGCTAACCCTTTCCTCATAAAGCCAAAAATCCTCACGCGAGCCTAACGCAGGGAAAATGAAATGAACAGCGGTGATGGCGCCGCCAACTTAATCGTTAGGCAGCGATGCAAACAGCGGATATACTCCAGGTTGCAATAAACCAAATTCCAATTGGGAGGGGATTTTATGGACGCCTTGTTACCACTGATCGTCAATCTTGTTGGCGGTGCCGCCGGCGGCAATATCGCTGGCGCATTATTAAAAAATCTGAGTCTCGGCACGCTGGGCAATTCGCTGGCCGGCATTCTCGGCGGCGGTGTCGCCAGCCAGTTTCTGCCAGAGCTGCTGGGGGCAGCCGGCAGCATGGACATCGGCGGCATCGTCGCGCAGCTGGCAAGCGGCAGCATCGGCGGCGCGGTCACACTGATTATTGTCGGCCTTGTCAAAAATATGTTTGCCAAATAAGCCAACGCTCCACACTTCATGAAGCAACACAGGTTAGAAAGCCCTGGCCGCAATTGCGCCGGGGCTTTTATTGTTTCCATGGTTTTTTAAGAAACGATCAGCGCGGCCAGAAAACACCGCACGCCGCTAAACTGAAATATCAAGTTGCGATCCGGCACCCGGCGGCGGCGCGCTGACGATCGATTGGATATTCTGGTTCGCCGCTTCAACAAGATCGGCCACAGCCCGCTCTGCACCGGCATTCATCTTGGCAATTTTTGCGGCAACGGCCATTTGCACCTGCGCCTGGCTGGTGGCGGCGCTGATTGCGGCCAATGAAGCTGTCATCACGGCTCTCCTGTCCGGGATAAAACCCGGGGTTGAGCCTCCATTCAAGCCAATTAATCTGAAATATTCGTTAAATCACGCGCTTTTCCGGCTCAAACGCCCGCCTCCAGCAGCACCCGCACCGGCTGAAACGAGCGGCGATGATGCGGGCTGACGCCGTGGCGCGCCAGGGCGTCCCGGTGATCTCTGGTACCATAGCCCTTATTCGCCGCCCATTTATAATGCGGAAACGCGTCATCAAGCCGCCGCATCAACCGGTCCCGCGTCACCTTGGCGATGATCGAAGCCGCCGCAATCGACAGCGAACGCCCATCGCCTTTCACCAGGGGTTCCCCCGCCATCGGCAAGGCCGGCAGCCGGTTGCCATCAATAAGACAGCAGGCAGGTTGCAGCCGCAGGCCCTTCACCGCCTCGCTCATCGACCAAAGGCTGGCGGCCAGAATATTATCCCGGTCAATCCGCTCAATCCCCGCAATGCCAACGCCAATGATCACCTGGCCCAATGCCTCACCCTCGCGCAGCTCATCATAAAGCCGCTCGCGCTTGTCTTCAGTCAGCTTTTTGGAATCATTCAGCCCCGCCGGCACCTGAGCCTCATCGAGAAACACCACCGCTGCCGCCGCAACCGGCCCGGCCCACGGCCCCCGCCCGGCCTCATCAACGCCGGCCACCAGCCCGTTAAATTTCTTGACCGCCTGCCGCTCGAAAAAATAATCCGGCGTCATCCCTTGCATTCTCCCCCAATTTTATAGAGCGATGCTGACCAACGCACCCCCTTAAATTTAGCTGCGCATTAAAACAAGCTCATTTGCCCGCCCTTGGCAACCGGCGGTATAAACAGATCACACCTTAAATCATTTTGCCGCAACTCAAGACCCAGCCGCTTGCGGGCCAGACGAAAACGCTGCTCGATCAACGCCGCAAACGGCCCCTCGCCGCGCTGGCGCACGCCCCAGCGCGTGTCATAGTCACGCCCGCCCCGCGTTGATTGCGTCAGCGAGATCACCCGCCCGGCGCGCTCCGGCACCTCGCGCGCCAGCCATTCGCGGAAAAGCGTCTTGATCTCAAGCGGCAGGCGCAGCAACACATACCCCGCCTCACCAGCACCGGCAGCCGCCACAGCCTCCAGCAATG
>CALNZE010000024.1:0-3144 GCA_942490955.1 uncultured Alphaproteobacteria bacterium | reverse complement strand
GCGTCTTGTACTTCGGTTAAGTGCCATGTTGCCTGTTCTGCATATTAAAAACCTGAGTTTACTTTTGTCATTTCATGGCCGTGTAATTCAGCGCACTCACATCTAGCGCACTCACGCGGCTATCCGCCTTTTATCACTTTAGCTGAAGGCGCAAGCATTTACACTGGCATTTCCACCGGCATTTCGAGCCAGGATGATCAAATCATCTGCGACGCAGGTCCGGGGATGGAAGAAAGTGTAGCGTGAATTTGCCAGCCATGAAGCGGCGCTGAAGCCACCTATAACATATTATCACTCTATAGGATTTGACCATTAAGCGGACAATATCAACAGATTAAGGGGAAAAGGCGGCAAAAAATGTCATGGTGAAAACCCGGCTCTAGGGCGGGGTGAAGAATACAAATCAACCGCCAGGTGAGACAGGTTAACGCTGTAACAAATCTCTATCTTTTCTCAGGACATTCTACAAACTTTAAGGGATGAATGATAACACACCTTGTACCTCTCTTTTTCAATTCTGACATAGAGTAGACAAAGCGCGTCGCTTGCCGGCACCGAACCCCCCGGGCCCAAAAGCCGCCACACATCTCAAGGGCAATGTACCCGGCACCCCGGGCCCGGCGCCATTTGTCAGTAATAAGCCAGAATTTTTTGAAAAAGGGCGATAGAAATGGCTGCGTTGAAAGCGATATGAAAGAAAACGAATTCCCCTCAACCATACGCTACAGCAGCTTCTTGCCGGCTTTACTGGTCGTCCTGACCATTCTCGGTCTTTCGGTAGCACATCCATCTGGGGTCTCAAGCGCTCTGCCCTACTATCTTGAGCGCGCCAATTTTTCTTACGGCCAGCTCGCCAAGGTTTCCTCCATCGAGGCCAAGATCAATCAGTTTCTGCTCTCAGAGATTGCCACCACAGTCAATTTTCAAAACCGCGACCAGCTCATCAAAGCCAACCCGGAGCTGATAACTCATGCCCTTGGCGAGTTGCAGGCCTCACTGGAAAACGAATCGGATTTCATCAAAATCCGCGGTGGTTCCGATGACACGCAGGAAGAGATGACAACCGCGGTTAACATCGCCTCTGTTTTCATCCGCATGCATCTGGCGGCCCGTTATGAAACGAAGCGCCGCGCCAGTCTGGACAGCGCCGATGCCGTCCGCTCATTTTCACCAATGTGGTTGAAGGCAACGACAAAACCCTGAGCCAGGTGGTGCGCGATATCGCCAAGGGCGAGCAGCAGGAAGTTGATGAAGTCAAAGAAGAAATTGAAAGCCTGACAGCCGCCATTACCTGGACCACGGCCTCACTGGCCCTGATCACCGCCTTTGGCGTGATTGGCCTGGCCTTCTTCCTGACGCGATCAATTGTCGGCCCGGTGCAAATACTGGCAACCGGGGCCGACCAGTTCGCGACGGGCAATCTGGCACACCGGATTATATTGCCGCGCGAAGACGAATTTGGCCTAGTCGCCAACCGCTTCAACAAAATGGCCGGCCAGCTTGAAGTGCAGCAGAACATGCTGCGCTCCCACAACGAAACGCTGGAGCAAGCCGTCAGCCAGCGTACCTTCGAGTTAAAGGAAAGCAACAACCGGCTGCAGCAGATAGACGAAACAAGACGCAAATTTTTCTCCAATGTCAGCCATGAGCTGCGCACCCCGGTCACCGTGCTGCTGGGCGAAGCCGAGGTGGCGCTGCGCTCAACCAAGGCCACCCTTGCCGACATGAAAGAGGCGATGGGCCGGATTGTTGCCAACGGCGCCTTTCTCCGCCGCCGCCTCAATGATCTTTTGAGCCTTGCCCGCTCGGATGATGGTGAGATCAAGCTCGCCTTCCAGGAGACAGTGCTGAATGAGCTGGTGGAAGACGCCGTCCATACCGCCGCCGCCTATGCCGAAGCCAACGATGTCACCCTCAAATTCACACCGCCGTCAGATGACTATATCGCCATGCTCGACCCAAGCTGGTTCAAGCAATGCATCCTGGTGCTGGTCGACAATGCCGTTAAATTCTCAAAACCGATGGACACCGTCTCCATCGCCGTCCAGCAAATTCCAGACAGCAAAGGCGAAACAGGCGCCGGCTACGCCCTGATCACCGTGGCAGATGAAGGCCCCGGCATCGAGGCCGAGGCCCTACCGCATTTGTTCGAGCGCTTCTACCAATCGGTCGAAGGGCAAAAGCGCGAGGGCACCGGGCTCGGTCTGGCCATCGCACACTGGATTGTCGGCGGCCATGGCGGCACCATCTGGGCCGAGAATAGAAAAGAAAAAGGCGCAATCATCAGCATAAAGGTGAAACTGATATAATGAACGTATTACTGGTAGAAGACGACGTTGGCATCGCACGCTTTGTTGAACGCGGCCTGACTTTGGAGGGCATGCGTGTCCAATGGACCGCAACAGGCGAGGAGGCGCTGGCCTATCTCAGATCCTATCAGTATGACGCCATCATCCTTGATCTGATGCTACCCGACATGGACGGCAGAGACGTTTGCAAAACCCTGCGCGGCCAGGGCGTCACCACACCCATCTGCATGCTCACCGCCAAGGACAGCATCGAGGAAAAGCTCTCCGGCTTTGAGGTCGGTGCCGATGATTACCTCACCAAACCTTTTGCCTTTGAGGAGCTTCTTGCCCGCATCAAGGTCATGCAGCGCCGCAGCAATGAGAATATGGACGGCGAGGAAATGAATGTCGGCCCGCTGAAGCTCAATCTTTCAGCCCATGAAGCCCGCATCGACGATCATGTGCTCGACTTGACGCAGCGCGAATTTGCTTTGCTTGAATATCTCATGCGCTACGCCGGCAAAACCGTCAGCCGCGAGCGCATCATCGAAAACGCCTGGGGCCCTGCCTCCGATATCACATCCAATGCCGTCGATGTCTATGTCGGCTATCTCCGCAAAAAAATCGACGCCGCCACCAACACACTGGAAATCCGCACCGTGCGCGGCATCGGCTTTAAATTGGTGACCAGAGACGCCTAATTGGCTTTGGGATCACTCAGTAAATCCCACCATGGCGCACGGAGTCTCTGGTCGGCTATTTCAATCGCTACGCTCTTGAGCCGAAAGCGGATCAGCTAACCCGCACTCGCTAATGCTCCGCCGGGCTAATCTGGCGCGCGGCGCTCCTTCGGCAG
>CALNZE010000023.1:0-3656 GCA_942490955.1 uncultured Alphaproteobacteria bacterium | reverse complement strand
AAGCCATGCTTCGTTCAGTTACGTGTACTATATCTGTATTGCTTTGTATGCTGTCTTTGTTGCCAAAATATTCCACAACTCCGTCCAAACCTAAATGTTGAAAATTCAGATGCCTAGTAACACTGAACGCTTTGTACGAATCAGAAATCGAATTTTTGCATTTGTTTCCAAGCTATTATATTTATCAAAATAGTAATAAGCGAACATTAAATGTATGATGCAAACGACTCTCCTTTTTATAATTGCTTTTAAAGTATGTTGCGGATAAGGTTAAACATTTGTTTCAAGCTATCCTCATTAATGGTAATATTGGTAAAATCATCAGGCTTGAATCCATAAAAACGAGTTGTTGTTAATCCATAATGAGCACCAACTGAGAAGATATGTGTTTTAGTCAGTTTATCCCATCCAATGTCTAATTTGGTATTTGAATTCAAAGGGCTTGGTGAATAATCAGCAATGTTTTAAAAGAGGACAGATGGAAAGACTTGCTGAAAATTTTGCATCCTTGCTGCCACTGCTATGCGAGAAATCAAAATAAGGACTGATCCAGCTACCAGCGACCAGCAGTTCGCCAACCTCTATTGGTTTCGCTATGACTGGTTTACCAACCCCGACCTGAAAGCTGGAATTCAAAGCCAAATATGGCTATGACCCGCGGTACCGGTCAACTGGTCAGCCCTATGAAGATATCGCCAATTTCTTCTCGAATGACGTGAAGGAAATTGATGGCAGCAACGGTACGCCTACGGCCATATGGATTATGGCGAGAAGGACCCGATCACCTGGGCTGGCGCTTCACCGATGCCTGGCTGTCGATGGCAGGCGCGGGCGACAAGGGCCTGCCCAACGGCACCCCGGTGGATGAATGGGGCATGGGGTTGATGGCTGCTCGCCTGTGGGGTCATGTGTGTCGCGCGGGGGTGCCACCATTGGCCCGGCTGCGGTATATTCCGTCACCAAATATGTCGATTGGCTGAAAAACTATGCCCCGCCCACTGCAGCGGGCATGACATTCTCTGAGGCTGGCCCGGTGCCAGCCCAGGGTGCTATTGCACAACAAATTTTCTGGTACACCGCTTTCACCGCCGACATGGTCAAACCCGGTATTGCAGTGATGGACGGCGAAAAACCCAAGTGGCGCATGGCGCCTTCGCCGCGCGGTGCCTATTATGAAGACGGCATGAAACTGGGCTATCAGGATGCCGGCGCCTGGACCCTGATGAATTCCACCCCCACCGACCGCGCCAAGGCCGCCTGGCTCTATGCCCAGTTCACCGTATCAAAAACCGTGTCGCTGAAGAAAAGCCATGTCGGCCTGACTTTCATCCGCGAAAGCGACATCTGGGACAAGAGCATGACCGAGCGCGCCCCTTCCTTGGGCGGCTTGATCGAATTTTACCGCTCCAACGCGCGCGCGTCCTGTGGACCCCGACCGGCACCAATGTGCCGGACTATCCAAAACTGGCGCAGCTTTGGTGGCAGGATATCGGCGATGCCATGTCAGGCGAAAAAACCCCGCAACAGGCAATGGACAGCCTGGCGGCAGCCCAAGACAAAGTGCTCATGCGGCTTGAACGCGCCAATGTGCAAAAAGTGTGTGGCCCCAAGATGAACCAGCCGCAGGACCCTGAATATTGGCTCAGCCAACCTGGCAGCCCCAAAGCCAAACTTGAGAACGAAAAGCCCCAGGGCGTGACGGTTGATTATGACGAGCTGATAAAATCATGGGCGGCCACGCCGCGCGCTGAGTGATCGCAAAGCCATTTGCGCAGGCGCTCAGGCTGATGGTGGCGTTATGCCCCTGACACCGTCGCGCTTGCGGCAATAGCATCAAGGAAGGTCTGGCCAAAACGATCAAACTTCTGCGGCCCTACCCCGCTGATCGCCAGCATATCGTCCCGGTTTTGAGGCTTGTGTGACGCCATGCTGGCCAGCACCGCATCATGGAAAATCACATAGGCGGGCACCTTATGTTCCCGCGCGAGTTCAAGCCGCACGCCCTTGAGATGCTCATAAAGCCCCTCCTGCGCCCGGTCGAGGGTTTGCGCCGCCGCCGATTTTCTGGCGCCCTGCTTGCCCCGCACCCGTTGCTTTTGCCTGACAAATTCGACCGACCCCTCACCGCGCAGCAGGCGCGCGCCCGCAGGCAGTATGGTGAGCGAACCATGTTCGAGGCTGACATCAATCAGCCCCGCCGCCAGCATCTGGCGAAAGATAGCCTGCCAGTCTTGCGCAGGTATCTCTTTGCCCGCGCCATAATAAGGGAGCCCATTGTGCCGGGCGTCGCGGATTTTCTGGGTATCTGCCCCCAAAAGGATATCCTTGATATGGGTGCGACCGAATATCTGCCCTGTTGCCTCGATCACGCCCAGCGCGCTTCTGGCTTGCGCGGTGCCGTCATAAAGCGCGGGTGGGTTGAGGCAGGTGTCGCAATTACCGCAGGGCTCGGTGTGATCATCACCAAAATAGCGCAGCAAGACGGTACGGCGGCAGGTGGCGGCCTCGCAAAAGGCCAGCAATGCATTCAGGCGCTGGCCATCAAGGCGCTTTTTCTCGGCGCTCGCTGGAGACCGGGCAATCATGTCACGCCGCGCCCGGATATTGTCGAAACCATAAAGCATCAGCGCCCGCGCGGCAGCACCGTCCCGGCCTGCACGGCCCATTTCCTGATAATAGGCTTCCATGCTCGACGGCAGGTCCATATGCATCACAAAACGCACATCCGGCTTGTCGATACCCATGCCAAAAGCAATGGTTGCAACCATGATCACATCGGGCCGGGCAAGGAATTGCTCTTGGTTCTCAATCCGCACATCAGACGGCATGCCAGCATGATAGGCCAAAGCACGGTGGCCGTTTTTGTTCAGATAGTCTGCCGTGCTCTCCACCCCGGCGCGAGACAGGCAATAAACGATGCCCTGCGTGCCCTCGAATTCGCGCACAAAAGCCAGAAGCTGGGCTTTGGCATTATCCTTTTGCGCCACTTCGATGCGGATGTTGGGGCGATCGAAACCCTGAACAAATAACACGGCATCGCCGCCCAGCAGATGATCGGTGATCTCGGCACGGGTAGGTGCATCAGCCGTCGCGGTAAAGGCGCCAATCGGCACACCCGGGAAAAGGGCCCGCAAGCCATCAAGCCGCCGGTATTCGGGCCGAAAATCATGGCCCCACTGCGACACACAATGAGCCTCATCAACCACAAACATCGAGACGGGCTGTTTCTGCAGCGCGCCCAGCAGTCGCCCGTTCAACAGTTGTTCGGGCGACAGATACAATAGCTTGAGCTCACCGCGGGTGACCTGTTGCCATATCTCGATCTTCTCATCACGGGTCTGGGTGCTGTTGATTGATGCTGCCGCCACACCATTGGCCCGCAAGCTCGCCACCTGATCAGCCATCAAGGCAAGCAGTGGCGAGATGACACGGTGATCCCGGGCCAATGGTGTGGCGGCAGCATCAATCAACAGCACCCAGACCCGTGATGAGAAGATCGAGATATGGCAACAGGTCACCCGCGGTGAGCTCAAGCTATTGTATCTGTCGCCCGAACAACTGTTGAACGGGCGACTGCTGGGCGCGCTGCAGAAACTGGCCGTCTCGATGTTTGTGGTTGATGAGGCTCATTGTGTGTCGCAGTGGGGCCATGATTT
>CALNZE010000022.1:0-49807 GCA_942490955.1 uncultured Alphaproteobacteria bacterium | reverse complement strand
CAACAGCGCGCGTGCTGACTTGGAAAATATTCGACTTGATATTGAACATACCGACATCAAGGCACCCTTTGACGGTTACCTCGAAGGGACAAGCATCGAAGTCGGTGATTTTGTCGATAGCGGAGATCCGATTGCAAAAATTGTAGACCTTTCCCCAATCGTTGTTAGTGCAGCCATCCCAGAATATTCCATTTCCAAAATCAAAGATGGTCAAGCCGCCAGGGCTATCCTGAATGATGGACGTACATTGGAAGGCATCGTGCGATTTATTGCTGCAACCAGCAACAGCTCCACACGTACCTACCGCGTGGAAATGGAAGCCCCAAATGATGCACAAGAACTGATCAACGTTGGTATCACAGCAAAATTACAATTGAGCATCGGACGCCAACACGCCTTTCAAGTCAGCCCTGCGATTTTAACCCTGTCAGACGAAGGGATCATCGGTATAAAAACAGTCGATGACGCCAACAAGGTTGTTTTCCATCCGGTAAAATTACTGGAAGACACACCCGAAGGTATCTGGATTACCGGCCTGCCCCAAACCGCCCGCATCATCACACGCGGTCAGGAATATGTCAGCGTCGGGCAAGAAGTCATCACAACGCAAGCCGGTGACGAACAAAAGACAGATACGACCGAACAACCATCAGCACCAGCAATCGCCAAGGTACAGGAACAATAAATCATGAAAAATGCGATCGAAGCCGCACTGGGCCATTCGCGCACAGTTTTGATGATTTTGGCCTTGGTCCTGATTACCGGATCAATCGCCTATGTCAATATTCCCAAAGAATCTGATCCCGATATCAATATTCCAATCATTT
This sequence comes from uncultured Alphaproteobacteria bacterium, assembly GCA_942490955.1. Classification (GTDB taxonomy): domain Bacteria; phylum Pseudomonadota; class Alphaproteobacteria; order Rhizobiales; family HXMU1428-3; genus HXMU1428-3. The sequence goes on along the minus strand of CALNZE010000022.1, from coordinate 48,980 downwards.
ATGTTGTCGCCACACATGACGGAATTTCCCCGGAAGATGCCGAACGATTGATCCTGCGTCCGCTGGAACAGGAACTACGCACCATCGAAGGTGTGAAGGAAATGCGCTCCACCGGTTATGAAGGCGGCGGCAACGTCACCTTGGAATTTGAAGCCGGTTTCGATGCAGATAAAGCCTTGGATGACGTGCGCGACAAGGTTGATCTGGCAAAACCTGAATTACCCGATGAAACTGACGAACCAACCGTTCATGAAGTCAACTTCAGTCTTTTCCCGGTTTTGGTGGTCACAATTGCCGGTGAGGTCCCAGAACGATCGCTGGTTAAACTGGCCCGTGACCTGCAAGATGAAATCGAGTCCATCCCCAGTGTTTTAGAAGCAGAAATTGCCGGGGACCGCGAAGAAATGGTCGAGATCATTATTGACCCGGCAAAAGTTGAATTGTACGGCCTGACCCCATCAGCCGCCATGAATATGGTATCCTCTTCAAATAAATTGGTTGCCGCGGGTTCTCAGGACACTGGCCTTGGGCGTTTTTCCGTCAAGGTACCGGGCCTTTATGAAACCGTCCACGATATTCAATCCCAACCTCTTTTGGTGGATGGAGATAGCGTTGTCACACTGGGTGACATTGCCGATATTCGCCGGACATTTAAAGACCCAAGCAGTTTTGCCCGTGTGAATGGTAAGCCCGCCATTGCCTTGGAAATTTCCAAACGAACCGGCGAAAACATCATTGAAACCATCGAAAAAGTCCGTGAAATTGTCGCTTCAGAACAGGCGAGATGGCCGCAATCCTTACGCGACAATATTGACGTTTCCTATTCACAAGACCGATCCAACCAAATCCGCACCATGTTGGCCGATTTGCAAAATAACGTCCTCAGCGCCATTGTTTTGGTGATGGTCGTTGTTGTTGCCGCCCTAGGCCTGCGCACCGCCGGACTTGTTGGCATGGCAATCCCCGGCTCGTTCCTTGCCGGGATCCTTGTCATCAGCGGGTTGGACATGACCATGAATATCGTTGTTCTATTCAGCCTTATTTTGGCGGTCGGCATGCTGGTTGACGGCGCCGTTGTGGTCACGGAATATGCGGATCGAAAAATGATTGAAGGCTATCATCGGCGTAAAGCCTATGGCTTGGCGGCACAACGCATGGCTTGGCCGATTACGGCCTCAACGGCGACGACATTGGCCGCCTTCTTGCCCCTTTTGTTTTGGCCGGGTGTGGTTGGGGAATTTATGAAATTTCTGCCCATTACCTTGATTGCGACACTGGCAGCCTCCCTGTTCATGGCATTGATTTTCGTGCCAACACTGGGGGCTTTATTTGGTAAACCGTCTCAAGCTGTACCGGAACTGAGTGAGATTACCCCCGAACACGATGTCGATCTTAGCAAACTACATGGCATTACAGGAACTTACGTTAAAACTTTGCAAACCTCATTGCGCCACCCCATCAAGGTTATTGTCGGGGCTGTTGCCGTTCTGGTTCTGGTTCAGGTCGTCTATGGCGCATTCGGGAAAGGGGTAGAATTCTTCCCTGAAGTCGAACCGGAAAATGCAAAAGTCAATGTGCGTGCGCGCGGCAACCTGTCCGTCTGGGAACAAAAAGACATTCTAGAAAAAGTCGAAGCCCGTATCTTACCCATGACGGAATTCAAAACCGTTTACACACGTATCGGCAAAGAACAAAACAGTGAAGAAGCCGAAGATATTATCGGTTCTGTCTCCCTTGAATTCAAAGACTGGCAGGAACGCCGCCCGGCAAACCAGATTTTGGCTGAGATTGCCGAACGGACCAAAGATATTGCCGGTATTGAGATCGATTTCCGCAAACAAGAAGAAGGGCCACCGACAGGCAAGCCCATCAACGTCCAGCTATCATCACGTAAAACCGATTTATTGCCCGATGCCATTGCCCGTATTCGAAACGGTCTGGAAAATATGGACGGCATGATGAACTTTGAAGATTCACGCCCTCTGCCCGGTATTGATTGGGAACTTAAAGTCGATCGATCACAAGCTGCCAAATTCGGTGCAGATATTGGCCTTGTTGGCAACTTCATCCAAATGACAACCACAGGTCTGAAATTGGGAGAATATCGCCCCGATGATACCGATGACGAAGTCGAAATCCGTGCACGCTTCCCAAAAGAAGACCGCACCATCGATCGCCTGAACGATATTCGGATCAACTCATCACTGGGCACCGTCCCTATTTCGAACTTTGTCACCCGTACCGCAGAACAACGTATCGGCAATGTCAACCGTGTCGATGGTTTTCGCGTTATGGCAGTCAAGGCAGACGTCCTGCCTGGTGTCAACGTCGATGCAAAATTAAAAGAGGTCAAAGCCTGGATTGCCCAACAAAATTTCGATCCCGCCATTAAAATCGATTATAAAGGTGAAGACGAAGAACAACGTAAAGCTCAGGAATTCTTAGGCAACGCCTTCGGTGTCGCCCTGTTCATCATGGCAATCATTCTTGTGACCCAGTTCAACAGTTTTTACAGTGCCTTTTTAATCCTGTCGGCTGTTATCATGTCCACTATTGGTGTCTTTATCGGCCTGTTGGTCACGGGGCAGCCGTTCGGGATCGTTATGGGCGGGATCGGTGTCATTGCCTTGGCCGGTATTGTGGTGAACAACAATATTGTTCTCATTGACACCTTTGATCGCCTAAAACATGAAATGGGCAGTACTTTTGACGCCATTGTACTGACAGGGGCACAACGCATGCGGCCTGTTTTGTTGACAACCGTGACAACCATGCTGGGTCTGTTGCCTATGGTGATGCAACTCAATATCGATTTTATAAATCGCGACATCACACAAGGGGCACCTTCAACGCAATGGTGGTCACAACTGGCAACCGCAATTGTATTTGGTCTTGGGTTTGCGACGATTTTGACCTTGGTCGTCACCCCCTGTGCATTGATGCTGCGGTCGAACTTTCAAGACTGGCGCGAAACTCGTCGCCAGGCCCGCGAACAAGCGGACAGTTAATATTAAAGATATCTCGCACACTCTGTATCTCTAAAAATGAGACAGAGTGTGCGCACAGTCATACCTCTTTCGTATTAATCCCTTTAGACTGTTAACTGTAAGGTGAAATTTAAACGAAAAGATAAGTCAAATGCGCCGTCCCCAACGTAGAAAACCCCGTTCAGAAAACCCGCTGAAACATAGCCTGCGTATGTTTTTCTTTCTGGCACTGATCGTGTTGGTCCTTGGCGGGTTCGTCTATACAGTCCTGATAAAGGAACAACCACAAGAAGCCGACATACCGGCAAATTCCAAATATGCCCCCATTTTTGCAGAAGACCTTGGACAAGCCCCGGAAGCCTTAAAAGCCAAATACCCGGATTTACTTTTGCGGACCAATCGGCTGGGCGTTTTGACCGGAAAACACGTTATGAGTGGTGCGCAATACACCATCTGGTTTGTTAAAGATCCTAATGAATACAAGGCCTTTCGCCTACAAGCCCAAAAAACATATCCGCATTTGAGCGAACCCGAAATCGCACAGGACTTTGCCAAACTTTACAGTCGACCCGTTGATAGTACATGCAGTGGAAAAAGTGCCTATGCTGAAAACAAATGTCACTATAAATGGTGGATCCGTAAAAATGTGACACTGGACCTTTATAGCCGTTTTTTAAAGAATGACCGGGTTGAACTGACCACGATTTCAACAGACACTTATTTAACATCAAAGCATTTCGACGTTGTAAAATCCGTACTTCCCACAGAGTAGCCAGTAAATAACTGTCAGTAGAAATTTGATGTTTCCTTCATCAATTTTCAAAACCACCTCTAATACCAACGATAAAAAAGGCCTGTTTTCTCTAACTCTTATGCACATTTGATAAGTTCAAAAGAACCGCTACCTTAGAACTTAGATGCAATATCAGTTAAAGGGAGGCCCCCTCCATGAATTCCGACCTGTCTTTTGTGATTGCCCTCGACGGCGCCCCTTATCCCGTTCAATTCGAAGCAGAAGTGCTGGATGAATTTCAACGCGACCATGTCGCCAGTATGGACCTGCAACTGCGTCAATTCGCCGATGAACAATTCGGTCCGACCTTTTATCTCGATCACCAAAACCGTCTTGGCATTGTCGCCCAACTTATTCGCGATGCCATGAAAGAAGAGAACGGCATTCTCATTGCAAAGTATGTCTTATGGATGGCGTCACATTATCCAGAAATTTCTGGAATTCGTATTCATGAAGACACATATGAATTTACAGCGAAGATTTTTGACGAAACAGTGCCGGAAGGTTGCTCCGTTCATTAGCGATTGCCAACCTTCGCGCGCCTGCCATAGATACGCGAAGGAAACCAATGGTGAAAGTTGGCAACTCCCCGTTCTGGCTGGACCAGACATTTGATGAAACCATGAGCTTGCTGGAGGAGGCGAAATATTACCATGCCTACCGCTTCCCCAAGCAAGTTACCCATTTAAACCCGTGTCAACGTCTTGAACTGACACGAGAATCTTTACGTATAACGTCCCGGCTTTCTCATATGATTTCATGGTTAATGCATGAAAAAGCCATTCTCAACGACGAAATTACCCGGCATGAATATCTGGAAAGTAACATCGCCTTGGCAGACGAAAGCATCTGTACCAGCACCTGCGAAGAAACCTTGGAAGATTGCCCAAAACGCTTACAAAGTCTGATGGATCGCAGCCTCTCCCTTTTTATCCGTGCTTCTCGCTTGGAAAAAATGCTGCGTCATTAAATTTTACGCTTTCAAGACACCTTCAACCAGATTAATCCAATAACTAGCCCCTACGTGCAGCATACGGTCATTAAAATCAAAACCCGGATTATGCAGTAAACAGCCACCCGGCGTGCCCCCTGTACCCAGCCAGACATAACAGCCCGGTTTTGCTTCCAACATATAAGAAAAATCTTCGGCTCCCATGCTGGGTATCGGATTTAAATCTACCTTTTCTTCGCCAACTGTTTGGGCCGCAACACGGGCACACATTTCACTTTGTTGCACATCATTAACCGTTGCCGGATACCCTTTGGCGTAAGTCAATTCAAAGGTTGCCCCATGCGCTTCGCAAATCCCTTTCACAATCCGGCGGATGCCCTTTTCCAGAATTTGGCGAACTTCGGGCGTAAAAGAGCGGATGGTCCCGCGCAATTGCACGTCATTGGGGATCACATTCCATGTATGCCCGGCATGAATTTGCGTCACAGATACTACGCCTGCGTCTTGCGGGTTTAATACGCGTGATGTCAAACTTTGTAAGGCAAGAACAATTTCACTGGCGACCACAACCGGGTCCAGCCCCAAATGCGGCATTGCCCCATGACATCCTTTCCCAATAATTCGAATATCCATTGTATCGCATGCCGCCATCAATGGTCCGGCTTTCACCGCCATTGTACCAGCCTCCATTTCCGGCCAGTTATGCATGCCATAAACAGCATCCGCCGGAAATAGATCAAACAACCCCTCTTCAACCATCACACGCCCGCCGCCTTCGTTTTCCTCGGCAGGTTGAAATACAAAATGGACCGTGCCATTAAAATCGCGATTCTCGCATAAATAAGCAGCGGCGCCCAATAACATTGCCATATGCCCATCGTGACCACAGCCATGCATTTTCCCTTCATGGCGGGAGCTATGCGGCATATTGGAACATTCTGTCATATCCAGTGCATCCATATCCGCACGTAGCGCAATTGCAGGGCCGTCCCCATTTGTCAGGCTGGCCACAAGGCCTGTTTTTGCCAACCCGCTGTGGACCTTCAGTCCGAAAGATTCCAATTGTGTTTTCACATAATCGGCAGTTTGCACCTCTTCAAAAGCGGTTTCGGGATGCGCATGCAAATGATGACGCCATTGAACCATTTTAGAAACCAATGGATGATCTTGTGAAATTTTCATTAATATATTGAAGACCGGATCGACCAGTTGAGAAGGGCCGCTCTCTTGCGGCGGAATAAGCCAGATTGCTGCGTATACTGGCACGCGAAGGGGTAAGGCCCCGGTTTTAACCATGAAGCGGCGTCACTCTTCTTTGCAGTCCCTAACCACAGCATTACATTACAAGCCAATAATCGGAACCCATAACTCGAACCCCTCGGCATCAACAGTTAAAATGGTAGAGAGTATCCGCGTAGCAGTTGTCGACCACCATCCGATTTTTCGCGACGGCATCACCCTGTTGTTGTCGTCAAATGAAAGTTGTGAGCTGATCGCCCATGGCGCGGATTATTGGGAAGCCACGCAAATTGTTACCGGTGACCGGCCGGATATCCTCATACTCGATATCGACGCTCCGGGCTTTTCCTGCGATAATATTCTGAAAATTGGCGAGCTCGCCCCGCAGCTGAAAATCATCATTCTGACGGCGTCGGAATGTGAGCAGACGCTGGTCAATTCTTTTAAGGCGGGGGCGAAGGGCTTTGTTGTTAAGGGCGTAACCGGATCGCAGCTTCTTGAAATCATATTCGCTGTTCAGCGCGGCGGCACATATGCCGAGCCTCGGCTCGCCAGTGCCTTTTTCGCGCATCAAAGGCCGGATGCCGAGGCGGCGCAAAACCCGGCTGATCTGCTCACGGCCAGAGAAAATGAAATTCTCGAGCGGGTTGCAGAGGCGATGACCAACAAGGAAATTGCCAACTGCTATAACATCACCGAAAAAACCGTGAAGCATTACATGACCAACATTCTGCAAAAGCTGAATGTGCGCAACCGGGTTGAGGCTGCATTGGTGGCGGAAAAAATACCGGAAAAAGCAGAACCCGCAAGAGGTGCTTCGCCCGGCGCTCAAGGGTGGTAGCCGGCCGCCACCCGCGGGCTATCACACGCTGATCTCGAACAGGGATAAAACGCGCAACGTCTCGTGATTTAAGCTATTGTAATTATTTAATATTTTTTGATGCAGCCACAGTTATGCTCTCGTGCGATGCGCGGAGCGGAGGGATGAGGTTATGCATCGGTGTTTTTCGGTTCACCAGCCTGATTATCGGCTCCGGTCTGCGTATCATCTGGAGCCGGTGTTTCCGCTTCCGGTTCTTCGAGGCATCTGATTTCGGTGCCCGTCTCCGTCCTGGCGCGGTAGTGGATCGACTTGCCAACGAAATCCTTTTTGCGCAGGTCCGTTAACAGGGCTGTTAAAAACCGCTCCTGGCCTATGGCATCAATGATCCAATATTTTTCGCCGCTGAACCATTCGTCACCGCGCAGCTCCAGCGGCCCTTCGCTCGCCTTCAGCCGCTCATGCACCTCATCAGAAACCCGCGCCCAAAGGATCAGACCGACGGGGATAATCTCGCCGCTATCACCTTTGCGCGCCTCGGCCACGCGGTATTGCTGCTTGACCAGCGGTGGCACCAACCTGTCGCGGAGATCGCTCAGCGGGATATTCTTATGATGCGGGCTTTGCATCAGGACCGTGACCATGTCGCCAAACTTCGCGGCCAGTAACCGGCTGTTCAGCAGCTCCATCTGTTTCTTGTCCATCTTTGCGGCGCCGCTGCTCGCAAGCCCGGTTTTCACCTCGCTGTCATCAGTAACGTTATTCTCAGTCGGGGTATCTGTCATCTAGGTTCAAACGCCTTCCCGTCCCAAATGGCCGTGAATGGCCCTTGCTTTTTTAAATTTTGGAAGCTGATGGGGCATAAGTCAACCGGTTCAGCCATTCTTGGTGTCCCATCGCGGCGATTAACATTAACGCCGTTTACAGGACCTTAGTCGGGTCAAGTCGCCCGATCTTAGACCATATCGCGAAAAGGCAAAATGGGCGTAAATGGGCATAATACCAATCGTACCACGTCGGGAGCATTTAAGCGTGCGATAGGAATTACTGAAAATTCGCATGACTTTTTCCGCTCTGTCTGGAGGCGGCCTTAGGGCCGTTCACGGCGATATGGTGCGCGTGCCATAGGGAGTTGAAACATGGTTGCGTACACAAAGCATGATCTGCAATTTGTCCTTGACGGTATTATCGTCTCAGAGACCCACGCCGAAGCAACGAATAATGTTGTCGCCAATGTCTGGACGGTTGAGGACATAGAAACCAGCCGGCAAATCCTGCTTAGCCTGATCCCGAACTCCCTCGAGCCGATCGGCATGCGGACGATCACTGGCGAGTTGAACAACCTAGTCATTGACCAGGAATATTTTGGTGCCACCGGCGAATTTCCTCGGCTTCTTGACCCGGATTACCGCGATGATGGTGCCACGGGTGACGGCACTGGCGCCACAGAAAACCCCTTCCCTCTTGGCCCGCCTCCTTTTTCTCCCGTCATCTCCAACACGGATTATGCTGTCAGCGGTGACGTGGTTGATAGTGACCCCCGCATCATCTCAAATCTCATCGTCGACCAGACCACGACAAATCCTGTCGCCGAATATATTGCTGGCCAGGTTGACGGGTCAGAAGCTGACATTGATGGCGATGGCTTGTTCTTTATTCCCAATACCGCGCCTGATGAAGGTCTTTCCGCGCCCTTCAACTCGTGGATGACTTTGTTCGGCCAGTTCTTTGATCATGGGCTTGATCTCGTCGCCAAGGGCGGGAATGGCACGGTGTTCATTCCGCTGCAACCGGATGACCCGCTGTTTAACCCTGCCCCAGGCGCGCCCAATTTCATGGTTGTCACCCGTGCGACTGTGGACGCCGGTGATGATGGCATCCTCGGCACTGACGACGATGTCTCTGACGCAACGAACCTGACGTCGCCTTTCGTTGACCAGAACCAGACTTACACCTCCCACCCCTCGCACCAGATTTTTGTGCGTGAATATGTGCTGGCTGACATCGGTGATGGCACCCGGCCCTACGCTACCGGCAACCTTATTGAAGGTGCGAGCGGCGGCATGGCCAACTGGGGTGAAGTTAAAGCCTATGCGGCACAAAATCTCGGTATTGAGCTGACAGACGTCGAAGCCATCAACATCCCGCTTTTTGCTGTGGATCAATATGGCGAGTTTATTCGCGGTGCCAATGGCCTGCCGCAATATGTGATGGCAGACGGCACGCTGGTTGAGGGCGATCTTGCCAATCCTGTTAGTGTTGCGGAAGCGGAAGCCATTGCCGGCACCACCATTGCGCCGCGCACCGGATTCTCATTCCTTCTCGACATCAACCGTGATGCTGATCCTGTCGACAGCCAGACCGGTATGTTCAAAATGGCCGACTCCGACAGTGAAGCCGGCCTTAGCGAGCCGGGTACTTACGACAATGAATTGCTTGATGCCCACTATATTGCCGGTGATGGCCGGGCGAATGAAAATATCGGCCTTACGGCTGTGCACCATGTTTTCCACGGCGAGCATAACCGCCTTGTTGAGCAAACAAAGGAAGTTCTCCTCTCCTCAGTTAACAATATTGATCTTGGTACTGTTGGCGATGAAGACGGCACCCAGGCCGCGCTTGATTTGCTGAATGGCTATCTGTTGCAACCTGTTGCCACCTTCCCGACAAGCCAGGGCGAAATTGATGCGCTTATCTGGGATGGTGACCGCCTGTTCCAGGCCGCCAAATTCGGCACTGAGATGCAATATCAGCACCTGGTGTTTGAAGAATTCGGCCGCAAGGTGCAACCGCTTGTAGACCTTTTTGCAAGTTATGAAACCAGCATCGACGCTGCCATTGTTGCCGAATTTGCGCATACGGTTTATCGCTTTGGTCACTCAATGCTGACAGAGACTGTTGACCTGATGGACGCCGACGGCAACCTGACAGAGGTCGGCCTGATCGAGGCGTTCCTTAATCCGTTCGGGTTCCACCAATCCGTCAATGCTGACGGCACGGTCGATGCAGGCGATGTTGCCAGCCAGGATTCCGCTGCCGCTGCCGGTGCGGTCATCAGAGGGATGACCCGCCAGGTGGGCAACGAGATTGATGAATTTGTCACCGAAGCGCTGCGCAGTAATCTTCTTGGTTTGCCGCTTGACCTTGCCGCTATCAACATAGCCCGGGGCCGTGAAACCGGCGTGCCGACTTTGAATGATGCCCGCGCCGATTTCTTTGCCGGCACTGGTGACACCAAGTTGAAGCCTTACGAAAGCTGGGTGGATTTTGCTTTAAACCTGAAACATAACGGCGCCTCCATCGTCAATTTCATCGCCGCTTATGGCCAGCATGAGCTGATCACCGCCCAGGACACACTGGCCGGAAAACGGGCTGCGGCCTACGCGATCACCACCGGTCAGGACGTCACCGTTGATGGTCTTGACGGGTTAGCCGGTACCGCAGACGATCTAGCCGTGGGCATCACAGCGCCGACAGACCGGCTCGACTTCCTCAACAGCACCGGCGCATGGGCAACGGTAGAGACCGGGCTTAATCTGGTTGACTTCTGGATCGGCGGCCTGGCTGAGGCGATAGAGCCCTTCGGCGGTATGCTTGGCTCAACCTTTAACTTCGTCTTCGAGCAACAGATGGAAGACCTGCAGGATGGCGACCGCTTCTACTATCTTGGCCGTGTTGCCGGGCTCAACTTCCTCAGCCAGCTTGAGCAGAACTCACTTGCCAACATGATCATCCGTAACACCGACATTGGCGACAATGGCGGCGACCACCTGCCGGGCGATATTTTCTCCACACCCGCCTTTATTCTTGAGATGGACCAGTCGCTGCAAATCACCGGCATTGAGAATCCGGACAACCCGACTGGCCCTCTGAATGGTGATCCGACCAATAATCCGGATGCTCCTGGTGAGCTTAACCCCTTCCTTGACCTTGGTGATGATGCCAATGCGTTGGTTATCCGCCGCGATCTCGATAATGATGGCGACAATGATTACCTGCGCTACACGGGCGGCGACCATGTCGTTCTCGGCGGCACAGCGGAAAATGACACCATAATTGGTGGCATTGGCGACGATACCATCTGGGGTGATGCGGGTGATGACACTCTTGAAGGCGGCGATGGTGCCGACATCATCCTTGGCGGTGATGGCGATGACATCATCACGGACATCGGCGGCGTCAATAACCTCCAGGGTCAGGATGGCAATGACGCTATCTTCGCCGGTGGTGGTGAAGCGCTTATTCTTGCTGGCGCCGGTCAGGATTTTGTCCTGCACGGTCCTGATCTGGCAGAAACATTCGGCGGCCTTGGCAACGACTTTATCAATGGCGGCACAGAATCAAACACCATCTTTGCCAATGAGGGTGACGACTGGCTGGAAGGCGGCGGTGGCAACAACCTGATGCAGGGCGATAATGGTGATCCGTTCCTTAACAGCGCCGTTGGTGGTCATGATGTCTTCATCTCTGGTGATGGCGACGATGATTATGACGCTGAGGGCGGTGATGACATTATGGAGGGTGCGGATGGCATCCAGCGCTTTGAAGGGCTGAATGGCTTTGACTGGGCCACGTACCGGGATGTTGACATTGGTGTCAGCGCTGACTTCTTCCTGCGCGCTTTTGATGAAACCCCGCTTCCGCCGTCAAATGTTTCCATTCAGGATCGTTTTGACTCGGTTGAGGGCCTCTCAGGTGGCCGTGGCAGCGATATTCTGCGCGGCGGCGATGCCGACATTGTTGAGAACAGCCTTTTGAACAATGGCAACGACAATCTCCTGCGCAATTTTGACCTCATTCAAGGTCTGCGCGAAGGGGATTTTGGCGGTGCGTTTAACGAAAATGCGATCTTCACCCAAGACACCACAGTGTGGGGCGATGGCGATATCATCCTTGGCGGTGCTGGCAGCGACATCATTGAAGGGCGCGGCGGTGATGACATCATCGACGGTGACCTGAAACTTGATGTGCGGATCCTTGTTCGTGATGCTGACACCGGCAATCCGCTTGCCACCGCCTATGAAATGCAGGGCGTTCTTTATGCGGTTGATGGCAACGGCACGCCGGTGCGCACGCTTGCTGGCGCGCTTGTGCCCATGCCGCTTGGCGACAATGGCGAGTTTGCCACGCTCAGCGATGCTGTTTTCGGCCGGGCCGTGAACCCAGGCAATCTGGAAATTGTCCGTGAAATCATTGATGAGAGTAACGAAACAGACTTCGACACGGCTGTCTTTTCCGATGTTCGGGCGAACTACACCATCGAGACAACGAATGGCAACCCTGACGGTCCTATCGGCGATGGCGATGGGGATGGCTATATCACCGTGACCCACAATATTGCGGATGAGAATGGCAGCGACAGTTTGCGCGGCATCGAGCGTCTCGCCTTTGCGGATCAGACGATCAACATCGCGCCGGGCAACGAGGTTGCCACTGGGGCACCGGCAATCGAGGATGCAAACACCGGCTTTGCTGTTACCAGCCCATTCGTTGGCCAGGAAGTTCGCGCCACTCCCGGCGACATTGCCGACCCGGATGGCATCAGCAACGCCATCTTCTCTTACATCTGGCAGGTTGAGGAAACCCCCGGTGAAGGCGACTGGGTTGATCTTGAGATCATCAATGTTGCAGGTGATGAAGGCCCGCTTGCGGGCGCCGTCGTCACTCTGCCGCCCGAAACTGTTGGGCTTGCTGTTCGCGTCAAAGCCTCCTTCCAGGATGATGATGGGGTTATCGAAACGGTATTCTCAGCCGGCACCCAGCCGGTTGCAGCAGAAAATGTCCTTGCAGCAACGGAAGGCCCGGACATCCTTATCGGCACCATTCTTGGTGACTTCATCAATGGCCTTGGCGGTGATGATGAAATCCAGGGGCTGGCTGGTAATGACATCCTGATTGGCGGTGCTGGTGATGATATTATTTCCGGCGGTCTCGATAATGACATCATCATCGGCGGCACGGGCAACAACATCATTGATGGCGGTGAAGGGAGCGACACTGCAATTTTCAACGGCTCTATCGGTGATGGCATCAATGGCGACTTCATATTCAGCTTTACACCGGAAGGGGGGCTTGAAGTTGTCTCCACCGGTCCGTTGGGTGAAGAAAATGCCGTCGAAAGCATTGAAACATTTGTCTTTAACGACGCAACGCTAACGCTTGCCCAGGCGCTGGCTCTTGTTGAGCCGGACGACGACCCGACAGCAGATGATGACCTGATCGTTGGCACAGCCGGTGATGACGCCGGCAATGCCGCGGCTCAACTGCGCGCTGGTGCTGGCGCTGACACAGTGTTTGGCCAGGCTGGCAATGATGACATCAGAGGCCAGGGCGGTGACGATCTGCTGATTGGCGGCCTTGGTGATGACATCATTCGCGGTGGCGGCGGCAATGACACCATTGTCTGGAACGCCAATCCGGGTGCGGAGACTGATGGACGGGATGTGATGATTGGCGGCGGGAACAACGCCATTATCGGTGACACCGTTGTCATTAACGGCAATGACAGTGATGAGCAGTTCCACATCTGGGCGGTGGCAGATGCCATTGCTGCCGGTTTCTACTCGCAGCAGCAGAGTAATCAGGCCATTCCTGGTGGCGGCAATCCCATTCAGATTGTTATCACCCGCAATGGCAACACGAATGCAGACATCATCGCTGAATTGCGCGGTATTGAGGAAATCGTTATCAACGGTATGGGTGGGTCAGACAGCTTCACGGCCACTGGTAATTTCAACGCCACACCTTTGTTCACTGATACCATCACGATCAACGGTTCATCGGGTGATGACACGGTTGATCTCAGCCAGATCGAGTCGGCGCACCGCGTTGTCTTCCGTGCCAATGGCGGCCACGACACCATCATTGGTGAAATTCGCCCGCAGGACATCATCGAGTTGGCGCCCGGTACAACCAGCGCCTTCTATAATGACCCGGTTTACGACCCGTCCACGGGCATGTGGACTGTTACCCAGCAAAATGGTGAGCATTCGGTGACATATCCGGGCGCGCCGGACATGGAGCAGCCAATGCTTGGCGGCTTTAACTCCTCGCGTGGGCACAATATTCCCTACACAGCCAGTGACATCACTGAATTGCTGAATCTGGTGAATGGCCGCCCGTCTGAGAATCTTGATGACGACACGGCCCATGCCACCGGCATTCGGGATCTTGAAGGCACTGGCAACAATGTGGCCAACCCCGACTTTGGTTCATCTGACCAGCCGTTCATCCGGCTGACAGACGCTCGCTATGGTGAGTTTGACCCGACAACGGGCAACTTTAACATCAACCCGATTTTCGCCGGTCTTGACCCGCGTACCATCAGCAACATTCTTGGTGACCAGGAAGATGGCCTGCCGAAAGCGGAGGCTGAAACAAGCATTCTCTTTATGGCGTTTGGTCAATATTTCGATCATGGTCTTGATTTCCTCGTTAAAGGTGGCAGTGGCACGGTGACCATTGGTGGTCTTGATATGCCAAATGGTCCGCCTGATTTTGACAACCCGGCTGACCTTACACGCGGCAGTGTCGAGATTATTGACGGTGTGCCGTATCACACCAATCAGGCATCGCCCTTTGTAGATCAGAACCAGGCTTATGGCTCGAATGAGCTTGTCGGCCAGTTTTTGAGGGAGAGCGTCAAGCTCAATCCGGGTGATGCCAATGGCGTTGCCGGTGCACGGCTTTTTGCTGGGCAGCCTGACCCGTCAAATCCTGAATTCAACCTGCTGCCGACCATGCGTGAGCTGATCATGCATCACTGGGAAAATGACACCATGTTCTATCATGACAGCCTCCCCGGCGGTCAGGTGTCCTTCCGTGATTATTATACTGATTTTGATTATGATGACCCGGCGAATCCGGGCACCATCATCAGTGGAACCCTTGTTGATCCGGTTAACGCCATCAACAATGACATGATCAATGCTTTCAATGGCAACTTCATGGGCAGCGGCTACATTCTGGTTGGTGATGCCAATCCGTTTGTGAGTTTGCTGGACCATTATGTCGCCGGTGACTTGCGCGCCAATGAAAACTACACACTTACATCCATTCACACCATCTGGGCGCGTAATCATAACTACCATGTCGAGGGGCTGCTTGATGCCGGCTTTAACGGCACGGTTGAGGAGCTGTTCCAGGCGGCGAAGATCATCAATGAAGTTGAGTATCAGCGGGTCGTCTTCGACGAATTTGCCGATGCCCTGCTGGGTGGTCTGAAAGGCAGTGGCAACCACGGCTTCGATGATTACAACCCTGATGTTGACGCCAGTATCAGCCATGAATTTGCCGCTGCGGCTTACCGCTTCGGCCACTCGCTGATCAGTGAAACCATCACCGTTATTGGCGCTGATGGGCAACCTAAGCAGGTGCCGCTGGTCGACGCCTTCCTCAATCCCACGAGCGATGAGGAGGCCTTCACCAATACGTTTGAAGAGTTGGCGCAGTTTGGTTACTTCCCGCAGGATGGCTTTGAGCAGATCGGGGTGGATAACATCCTTGGCGGCATTGCCACGCAGCAATCCGAAGAGGTTGACTTTAATATCGTTGATGCCGTCCGTAATGACCTTGTCCGCATCAGGGCTGACCTGTTTGCCTTTAACGTGGCGCGTGGCTGGGATGTTGGCCTTGGCACTCTTAATCAGGTGCGCGCCGATCTGCTTGCCTCAGACGATCCATATGTAAAAGAGGCGATTGACCGCTCCGGTGAGGATTTCACCCCTTACGCTTCATGGGAGGATTTCCAGGAGCGCAACGATCTGAGCGACACTGTGCTTGCTCAGTTTATGCAGGCCTATCCGGATCTGGTGCTGCAGACTGATGCAGAGATTGCCGCTTTTGTGGCAGCCAACCCCAATCTCCAGCTGGTCAATGGCAACACCGTTAAAGGCATTGACCGGGTTGACCTTTGGGTCGGCGGCCTTGCCGAAGAGCATATCAATGGCGGCGTCGTTGGTACCACCTTCTGGGTCATTCTGCATGAGCAGCTTGACCGGCTGCAAGAGGGTGACCGCTTCTACTATCTCGATCGGGCCGATGAGTTCGACTTCTACGAGGTTGCCAAGGAGCAAAGCTTCGGTGACATCATCGCCCGCAACTCCGGCCTTGATAACATCCAGGACGACGTCTTCTTCGTTGATGATCTGAATGATGATGACAACGATGACGATAATGATAATGACGACGACAATGATGATGATGGCAACAATGATGGCGGCACCACCGTCAATGGCTTCACGTACACCAGTGATGACATGGTTGAATTGCTTAATCTGGTCAACGGCCGCCCGTCTGAGAATCTTGATGACGACACGGCCCATGCCACCGGCATTCGGGATCTTGAAGGCACTGGCAACAATGTCGCCAACCCCGACTTTGGTTCATCTGACCAGCCGTTCATCCGGCTGACAGACGCTCGCTATGGTGAGTTTGACCCGACAACGGGCAACTTTAACATCAACCCGATCTTTGCCGGTCTCGACCCGCGCGCCATCAGCAACATCCTTGGTGATCAGGAAGATGACTTGCCGAAAGCAGAGGCTGAAACCAGCATTCTCTTCATGGCGTTTGGTCAGTATTTCGATCATGGCCTTGATTTCCTCGTTAAAGGTGGCAGTGGCACGGTGACCATCGGTGGCCTTGATATGCCAAATGGTCCGCCTGATTTTGATAACCCGGCTGACCTTACACGCGGCAGTGTCGAGATTATTGACGGTGTGCCGTATCACACCAATCAGGCATCGCCCTTTGTTGACCAGAACCAGGCTTATGGCTCGAATGAACTTGTCGGCCAGTTTTTGAGGGAGAGCGTTAAGCTCAACCCGGGTGATGCCAATGGTGTTGCCGGTGCGCGCCTGTTTGCTGGCGAGCCGGACCCATCCAATCCGGGCTTTAATCTGCTGCCGACCATGCGTGAGCTGATCATGCATCACTGGGAAAATGACACCATGTTTGTCCATGACAGCCTCCCCGGTGGTCAGATGTCATTCCGCGAGTATTTCACGGATCTGCCCTATGATGACCCGGCAAACCCGGGCACCATCATCAGCGGCACCCTTGTCGATGTGAATAATGTCATCAACCAGGACATGATTTCGGCCTTCAATGGTAACTTCATGAACAGTGGTTACATACTGGTTGGCGATGCCAATCCGTTTGTGAACCTGCTGGATCATTATGTTGCCGGCGATCTTCGCGCCAATGAGAATGTCACGCTTACGGCCATCCACACGGTTTGGGCGCGGAACCACAACTTCCATGTTGAAGGCCTGCTCGACTCCGGCTTTACGGGCACGGTTGAAGAGCTGTTCCAGGCCGCGAAGATCATCAACGAAGTTGAATATCAACGCGTGGTGTTTGATGAGTTTGCTGATGCCCTGCTTGGCGGGCTTAAAGGCAGCGGTAGCCACGGCTTTGATGAGTATAACCCGAATGTTGATGCCAGCATCAGCCATGAATTTGCTGCTGCGGCTTATCGCTTCGGTCACTCGCTGATCAGTGAGACCATCACGATCATCGGGCCGGATGGCCAACCGAAGGACGTGCCAGTGGTTGATGCCTTCCTTAATCCGACCAATGACAATGAAGCCTTTAATCTTACATTTGAGGAATTGGCCCAGTTTGGCTATTTCCCGCAGGAAGGCTATGAGCAGATCGGTGTTGATAATATCCTTGCCGGCATTGCCACGCAGCAATCCGAAGAGGTTGACTTCAATATCGTTGATGCGGTCCGCAATGACCTTGTTCGCATCAGGGCTGATCTGTTTGCCTTTAACGTGGCTCGCGGCTGGGATGTTGGCCTTGGCACCCTTAATCAGGTGCGCGCCGATCTGCTTGCCTCTGACGATCCTTATGTAAAAGAAGCAATTGACCGCTCCGGTGAGGATTTCACCCCTTATGCAAACTGGGATGATTTCAAAAACCGCAATGGTCTTAGCAACGCGGTGATTGCCCAGTTTATGGCTGCCTATCCTGACCTGGTGCTGCAAAGCCAGGCTGAGATTGATGCGTTCGAGCTGGCCAACCCCAATATCCAGCTGATCAATGGCAACACGGTTAAAGGCATTGACCGGGTTGACCTTTGGGTCGGCGGCCTTGCCGAAGAGCATATCAATGGCGGTGTTGTTGGCACCACCTTCTGGGTCATCCTGCATGAGCAGCTTGACCGGCTGCAGGAGGGCGACCGCTTCTACTATCTCGATCGTGCCAAGGACTTTGACTTCTACGATCAGGTTGAAGACCAGAGCTTTGCAGACATCATCGAACGCAACACCGGTATTCAGGACCTCGACGACGTGTTCTTCGTGGGCGATGGCGCTGACACTGACTCAGATGATGACAGTGACAATGACGATGATACCGACAATACAAATGATGATGACAATGACGACGACACAACAACGGATACCGGCGACAACCCGACTACCAATCCGCCTGTAACGCCTGATCCATCAAACATCTCTGATGAGGCCATGAACCTTGTCGGCACCGATGGAATGGACACCTTGCTTGGTCAAAATGGCAATGACTTCATCATCGGTCATGAAGAGGCTGATACGCTCATCGGCGGTGCCGGTAACGACACCATCGCGGGTGGTGCTGGCAATGACCAGCTCATCGGCGGCGATGATGACGACATCCTGCTCGGCGATGATGGTAACGACCTCATTATTGCGGGCGACGGCGATGATATTGCCATCGGCGGTATCGGGGAAGATCACATCATGGGCGGCGAAGGGGATGACATCATCAACCCTGGCGCAGGGCGTGACTTTGTTGATGCGGGCGCAGGTGATGACACGGTCTTTGCCGAACAGGGTGACGGTGACGATGTCATCAATGCCGGCACTGGCAATGACACGCTGAACCTCTCTGCCATCACCGATGATGTTGATGTTAATCTTGGCAATGGTGCCTTTGGCACGGCATCGAGCGGCCAGCTTGGCAGTGATACCATCTCCGGTTTTGAGAATGTCATCGGCGGTGCTGGCGCAGACAGCATCACAGCCAATGACGAGGTTAACGTCCTCTCTGGTGGGCTGGGTGATGACAGCTTCATCTTTAACTCTGCTGCCGCTGCGGATGGCGATCATATCACCGACTTCCAGCTTGGTGACCAAATCGACCTCACCGGCATCAGTGCGGATTTTGCCAGCACGGATATTGATCTGCTTGCCAGCGGCTCAACATTTACTACAGCTGGCCAGGTCATTGTTAACCAGGATGGCAACGACCTCATCCTGGAAGGCAACACCGACGGCGATGCGGATGCGGAATTCTCTATCCGTATATCCGGCAAATCTGATCTCGACTCATCAGATTTCGCGTAACCGGGGCGCATCACAACTGGTTAATTGTTATGGGGAAGCAAGGATTTACTGGCATAACTCTTGCTTCCCCATACAAATAGAATACTCTTTTAATTGTTTAGTATGCGTAAGTCAGGACTACGGGCGATGTCTCAACGAGGGAAACGTAATCCAAACCGGGCTGTTCAATCCCCCGCCAGCGTCATGGGCGGGGTCAAGAGCACCATAAGCTTCATTTTCATCCTATCAGGTGTGGTTAATATACTGGCTCTCACCGGCGCCATGTATATGCTGCAGATCTATGACCGGGCCCTGACCAGCCAGAGCGTGCCAACCTTGTTGGCGCTTTCTTTTCTCGCTATTGGCCTATATCTGTTCCAGGGCATTCTCGATGTGACGCGTTCGCAAATTCTTGTGCGTCTCGGTGCCAAATTCGACGAGAAACTTTCCCCCCTTGCCCATAAGGTCACCATCGACATGCCGCGCTTCGGGTTCTCGCTGGCCGAAGCGAAAGAGCGCAGCAGGGATGTTGATACCGTGCGGAGTTTCATGTCCAGCCAGGGGCCGCATGCGATTTTTGACCTGCCGTGGATGCCGCTCTATATCGCGTTCATTTATTTCCTCCACCCGTGGCTTGGCGCGTTAACCATTTGCGGTGCGATCATTCTTGCAACGCTCACGCTGATCACTGAAATCTCGACGCGGAACCGGGCGCAGGCGAGCAGCCGCGCCGAGGTGACGCGCGCCAATATGGCAGACGCTCACACCCGCAATGCCGAGGTTATCCGCGCGATGGGGTTTGCCGGGCGCTGTGTCGCGCGGTTTGAAAAAGTCAATTCAGAGCATCTCCAGCTGCAAACGAGAACCAATGATCTTACCGGCACATTTACCGGCCTTTCGAAAGTGCTACGCATGATCTTGCAATCAGCGGTGCTTGGGCTTGGTGCCTATCTGACAATTCAGGGGGATCTGACGGCCGGTGCCATCATTGCCGCCTCTGTGGCGTCTGCCAGAGCGCTGGCGCCGATTGATCTTGCCATCAGCCACTGGAAGGGGCTTGTTGCTGCCCGGCGCAGTTATCACCGCATCGGGGAGACCATCAACTCCATTGATGATGATGAGCGGATTGTTAATCTGCCCGCGCCGAAACATTCTGTGAAAATAGAGAAGATAACTGTGGCGGCCCCCGGAACCGGCACCGTTGTTCTCTCCGATGTCAGCCTTGAGCTTAGAGCCGGGCAAGCGCTTGGGCTTATTGGCGCAACCGGCGGCGGTAAATCCTCCTTCGCCCGCGGTGTTACCGGGGTGTGGCCGCTGGTGCGCGGGCATGTCCGGCTGGATGACGCAGAGCTGGCTCAGTGGAGCGCCGATGATCTTGGCAAGCATATTGGATATCTGCCGCAGGAAGTATCGCTGCTCGATGGCACAATCGCTGATAATATCTGCCGGCTTGACCCGGAGCCGGACAGCGACAAGATTATTGCTGCTGCGCAGGCTGCCGGTGTTCATGAATTAATCGTGCGCCTTAAGGACGGCTATCAGACGGAGCTTGGCCCGCAGGCCGGGTCACTCTCCGGCGGTCAGCGCCAGCGCATTGGGCTGGCGCGGGCGTTATATGACGATCCCTTCCTTGTCATCCTTGATGAGCCCAATTCCAATCTTGATTTTGAGGGCGATCAGGCGCTGGCGGCTGCCATCACGTCTGTCAAGGAGCGCTCCGGGATTGTCATTGTCATTGCGCACCGGCCGAGTGCCATCTCGGCATGTGATCTGGTGGGCGTTATCAAGCAGGGCCGGCTTGTCAAGTTTGGTCCGAAAGACGAAATCTTTGAAGAACAGGTAAAGGCTTCAACACGCGTGCCGGAGAAGAAACCGGTTAGCGCGTTATTCACCAGCACTGCGACCTAGCAGAAAGATCAGACCATGGGGAATTTGGACACCAGCAACAACAGCATCAGCCGCGACCAGCTCGGCGCGGATGGCGTTGCGCGTCGCCGCTATGAGATCGAGGAAACTGCCGAGGGCCGCACCGGCCTCAAAATCGTAATCGGCCTGCTGGCTGCCAATGTCATACTGATGTGCAAGAACCTGCTTTTTGGTGCTGATGAAGCCGAGAGCCATGCTGGTGGCCCAAGGAAGTTGCAGGAAGAGGCTGCTGCGGTTACCGATCAGGACGGGGCGGCAAAAAACCTGAAGCCAACCGAAACGCCGGAACATGAAGAAGAAGAAGCCAGCAAGCTGACCAAAAATGACAATGAGGGCCGCAAGCATAACAACACCCTCACTTCCTCGGTTCCTGAAGAGTTTAATGATGTTAAAAAGCCTGAAAACGGCTTTTCTCCTTATCAACCGGTGCTGAACACCGGCTCGCGTCTTACCGATAAAGTCGAGGGGCTTGGCGCTGCCAATGTTGTCCCTTTTCCCGCCAGAGTTAGTTCCCCGCCATTGTCTGGCGGCGATGAAAGCGCCGGCCCTGCTGTCGGTGACCAGATCGGCGATGACGATGATACGCAACCACCGCAAGGCCCGCCGAACCGTCTGCCCGTTGTTGTTGCGCCGCTTGTCATGAGCCAGCTCTATGTGAACCAGAGCGTTGTGATTGGAATGTCGGATTTTCTTCGTGGCATTACTGATCCGGATGGTGACGAAATGTTTGTTACCAATTTGCAGGCATCAGCAGGGACATTGGTGAGCAATTTTGATGGCAGCTGGACCTACACCACCCCGCCGAACGAAACGGGCGAAATCACATTCACTTATCATGTCACTGATGGCGAAGGGAATGTTGTGCAGGTTGCGTCAATGGACATCCTACCGCTGCCGGGTGATGATTTTTTTGGTACCGAAGAGGCTGACCTGATCATCGGCACGGCGGGCAGTGATCGCATTTATGCCAATGGCAGCGATGATACGATCCTGGCCCGTGAGGGCAGCGACCTTATTGAAGGCGGCGCGGGTGATGACCGGATTCTTGGCGGCTCCGGCAATGATGTCATCTATGGCCAGGGTGGGGATGATATAATTTTCGGCGAAGCCGGTGATGATCTGATTTTCGGCGGCGATGGTGACGATACTATAGATGGCGGCGCCGGCGACGACACTCTGCTTGGCGAAGCCGGCAAGGATCAGCTGTTCGGCGGTGAAGGCGATGATAGCGCCTTCGGCGGTGAGGATGATGACGAGCTTTATGGCAATGCCGGCCATGATCTGCTGGATGGCGGCGACGGTGATGACCAGATTTTTGGCGATGATGGCAACGACATCATCATCGGCGGTGGCGGCGGCGATACCGCCAGTGGCGGCGCGGGTAATGATCAGTTCATCGCCGAGATCGACGACGGTAACGACAGTTATGATGGCGGCAGCGGCGAGGATACCATTGACCTCTCCGGCACCACTGTGGCGGCGACGATTGATCTGAGCGCTGGCACGGTTTCAAGCGCGGAAGTCGGTGATGATCAAATTGCCAATATCGAACACGCCAAGGGCGGCAAAGGCGACGATATAATCATCGATAGCGATGATGCCAATATTTTCGTCGGCAATGGCGGTGATGACGTGTTTATTTTTATCTCCGGCAACAAGAGCGGCAAGGGGAAGGGGCATCGCGACCGTATTGAGGATTTCGAGGTTGGCGACAAGATTGATGTCTCTTTAATGGACGGCAATGACCATGAGGATGGCTGGCAGAAGCTGACCTTTAAATATGATCAGGCGAGTTTTGATGGCATAGGCCAGGTGATTTACAAATATGAAGATGGTGAGGACAACAGCTTCACTGTCATTCAGATCAATTACCGCCGCGATGATGATGACCTGGATGAAGATGTTGACTATGAAATCGAAATCGTCGGCCGGCATGAGTTGAACGAATCCAATTTCATGACATGAACAAACAACCGCCCCCGTTGATCGGCAGCGATAAGGCGTAAACAAAAGAGCGTACCCCCAATGAAATTACAGCACCCGGCAAATGACAGCGCGCCGCAAAAAAAGGCCAAGGCGCCCAAAGATGAGAAGCAATCGCTGATGTCCTTTTCTATCGCCGGACGTGTTGTGTTCGCGACGCTGGTCATGGGGCTATTGGTTGGTGGTGTTGGGGCCTGGGCGGCGCAAGCTGAGCTTTCAGGCGCGGTGATTGCGCCGGGCGCCATTGTGGTTGATAAAAACGTTAAAAAAGTTCAGCACCGGGATGGCGGCATCGTTGCCAAGATCAATGTGAGCAATGGTGACAAGGTCAAGGCGGGTGATGTGATGATCCGCCTGGACACCACCCAGATCAGGGCCGAACTCGGTGTCATCCTGAGCCAGCTAACCGAGCTTGTCGCCAGAAGTGCCAGGCTGGATGCCGAGATCAAGACCCTTGATGAAATTGAGTTTCCGCGTGGTTTTGCGGAAATCAGCCCTTACACGCGGAAAGTCGTTGCGGCTGAAACACGGCTGTTTGAGGACACCAGAGCCCATATCAAGGGCCAGAAAGAGCAGCTTAAATTACAGATCGAGCAGCTATCGGAAGAAGTCACCGGCATCACCTCGCAGCGCGATGCGAAAAAAGGCCAGATTGAAATCATCGGGCGTGAGCTGGCGCAAATTCAGCATCTTTATGATAAAAATCTCACTTCAGTTACAAGGCTCTATGCCCTGCAGCGTGAATCGAAACGGCTCAGCGGTGAGTATGGGGGACTGCTGGCGCAGATCGCCCGCACCAACAATAAAATAAGTGAAATTCGCCTGCAAATTCTCTCGCTTGATGAAGAAGCCCGCTTGACGGCGCAAAAAGAGCGTCGCTCTGCCGAGGCGCGCATTGCTGAGCTGCGGGAAAAGGAAATCGCTGCCACTGACCGGTTGGTGCGCAGCAAAATGCTGGCGCCGCAATCGGGGGTTGTCCATGAGCTTGCTGTCCACACTGTTGGCGGTGTGATCACATCGGCAGAGACGGTGATGGTGATTGTGCCAGACGATGAAAAGCTCTCGATAGAGGCGCGTATCGCCCCGGTGGATATTGACCAGGTCTCCGTTGGCCGGGAGGCAAAGCTGCGCTTCTCCGCCTTTAACCAGCGCACGACGCCGGAGCTTGATGGCCGCATCATTCATGTTGCCGCCGATGTGACGACCGATGAGCGGACCTCCCAGCAATATTACATTGCCCGGGTGGAGGTTAGCCCCGGTTCAAAAAATGAGCTTGAAAAAATTGATCTGATGCCTGGCATGCCGGTTGAGACCTTTATCTCCACTGGCACCCGCACAGCGCTTTCGTATTTTGCCAAGCCGATTACCGACCAGCTCCGCCGTGCTTTCCCGCATACCGCTTTATTGTTCAAGGGAACGGCAGGGGGGGCCAAACCGCCGCTCAACTGCTCAACAGACCGCCGCCTTAAACCACTCGGCCACCTCTCCTGCTTGAAAAACTGAACTCTGTGTGTACATTTCCCGCCCCGGCCTTGCAAGTGTAAAATTTTCCAACAATTCTTGCAGGGGCGTATCTCGCCAGGTGTTAGCCGCCGGTGACGCTCATATGGCGGGAGACGGCGGGGTTGCCATGGTCCCCCCCCCCCCCATGCGGTCGATGATGAAATCGTGACCCTTGGGCTTCCTGGCAATCGCCGCATCGATGGCATCGGAGAGGACGGCGGGGTCGTCGCTGGCGCGGAGCGGCGCACGCAGGTCGGCGGCGTCTTCCTGGCCGAGGCACATATAGAGCGTGCCAGTGCAGGTGAGGCGGACGCGGTTGCAGCTTTCGCAGAAGTTGTGCGTCATCGGCGTGATGAAGCCGAGCCGGCCGCCGGTTTCCTCGATGCTGGACATAACGGGCCGGGCCCGCCGGTCTTGTAGGGGATGTCGGTCAGCGTCCAGCGGTCGATCAGATCGGCGCGGACACGGCTCAAGGGCAGATACTGGTCGGTGCGGTCGCCGTCGATATCGCCGAGCGGCATCGTCTCGATCATGGTGAGATCGTATCCCTCGCCGTGGGCGAAGCGGATCATGTCGTCGATCTCGTCGTCATTGACGCCCTTGAGGGCGACCATGTTGAGCTTGATGTCGAGGCCGGCCTTCTGGGCCGCGGCCATGCCGGCGAGCACCTTGTCGAGATCGCCCCAGCGCGTGATCGCGCGGAACTTGTCAGCCTCCAGCGTGTCGATCGATACGTTGATGCGCTTCACCCCGCACTCGGCAAGCTCGGCCGCGTGTTTCGCGAGCTGGCTGCCGTTGGTGGTGACCGTCAGTTCCTCGAGGGCGCCGGTGGCGAGATGGCGCGAGAGGTCCTTGAAAAGCTGCATGACGTTACGGCGGACCAGCGGTTCGCCGCCGGTGATCCGCAGCTTCCTGACGCCCTTTTCGACAAACGCCGAACACAGGCGGTCGAGCTCTTCCAGGGTCAGCAGATCCTTTTTCGTGGCAGGAACGTCATGTTTTCTGACATGCAATAGACGCAGCGGAAATCACAGCGATCCGTGACGGAGACGCGCAGATAGCTGACATGACGGCCGAAAGGATCAATCAGGCCGGATTGGGGGTTTTCATCCGGCGCATTCGTTGCGGTTTTATGCGGTGGTTTGCCCGTTTCAATGACGGTCATAAGGGTCCCTTGTGAAGCATTTGGCGGTGCGTTGACCGCAGCCTTGTTGTTATAACTTAGGTGGCTTTCATGCTTAATTTAAGGGCCTTTGGGGCTGGCTGCAACAAATTTGCAAAAAATCTGCATGATTAGACATTAAACTGCACGCCTGGTCGCTGGTTGGGCATACCGCTGGATTGATGACAATTTGCCTAAAAAAAATTCGCCCGCGTTCAGTTACTGTTTACTGAATGCTAACGCGCCGGTGCTAAACATGGTTCCTGTTGGATGCAATTTAGTTCTGCGTATGCTCCATGTTTTTTTAAGTGCCCAGGGGCGATGGTTTTTCATCTCGTCCCTGGTGTACCTTACTGTGGTCATATTCAATCCTAAATTGTATAAAAAAAGGATTGTGCGGCCCCATGTTGATGACCTGTTTGTGTAAGCGTTACTTGCTCCCCTTTACATTCTCCCTTTCTTTGATCGCGACAGTTGGTCTTTTGACAGCCTGCTCGACGTCTATTGGTGTTCTGGGCAAGAAAAAGCCGAAATACAGCCCGCGCATTGTTGAGCTTGGTCAGCCGGTTCCGAAGGGCGGCGGGCGTTATAAAGTTGGCAGCCCCTATAAAATTCTTGGTCAGTGGTTCACCCCGAAAGAAGATCCGAATTATGACCGCCAGGGCATTGCCTCCTGGTATGGTGAGGAATTCCACGGGCGGCAAACGGCAAATGGTGAGGTTTATGACATGTATGCGCTGAGTGCGGCGCATCCGACCATGCCGCTGCCAAGCTATGCTGAGGTGACGAATTTGCGCAATGGCCGGCGGGTTGTTGTGCGGGTGAATGACCGCGGGCCCTACAAGCATGACCGGATCATTGATCTCTCGAAAAAAGTTGCCACTGTGCTTGATGTTTACCGCAACGGCACGGCGCCGGTGCGGGTGCGCTATATTGGCCGGGCGCCGCTGAATGGCGATGATCGTTTTGAGCGGCAGGTGCTGGCGCAGCAAAACTGGTTCCGCCCGACATACGGGCTCGGCGCGACGCCAGTGAAATCCCGCTCAAAAGGCTGGTGGTAGGCTTGCGGGTAAAACCTTCATGCTTTCCTGATAACGGCGCGCAGGCTGTAGCCCTTGTGCAGGGGCGTCGTCATAAGCGTGTTGCCGCCTTGCTCGGCGATGTATTTCATCCGTGTTTCCATGCCCTGTATGGGGTAAACGTGAAAGCGGGCCAGCCACCAGTAGAGGCCGGCCCTGAAAGCGCGTGGCAGACCGGCGCAATCTCCAAAATCGACAATGTGAATTTCGCCGCCCTCTTTGGTGAGGCTTTGAGCATGGGCGAGGACCTGCGGCCAGGCCGGGATCATCGAGAGAGAAAAAGAGATAAAGACGCGGTCAAAATTCTCGATAGCGAAACATTCGGCCGGATTGATGGCGGTGGCGTCACCAGCGGCAAGGGTGATCCGGCCGCTGAGCTTATGGCGGTTGATGGAGCGGTTGGCTGTTTTCAGCATCTCGTTTGAAATATCCACGCCATAAAAGCTGCATGAGCGGTAGCGCTCTGCTGCGAGGATCAGGTTGCGCCCGGTGCCGCAGCCAAGTTCCAAGACACTGCCGCCGGGGGGCGGGGCCAGTGCGTCGATCATTTCATCACGGCCGAGCAGGTAATATTTGCGGCTGGCGTCATAGATAAAGCGCTGATGACGATAGATGCGGTCCATCAGGTTGTCAGGTTGCCGTTTCGGTCCTTTTAGCGGCGCTGAGGCGCGGCGCTTTTGCATCGGGTTGGTGAGGGTTTGCTGGGACATCTTGTTTGCCTTTGTTCAGACAGAATGCTAGATATGAGGTGAAAGCTATCAGCCTTCAAGCTCATAAATGTGAAACCCGCCATAAATTGCTGAGCGGTCCAGCTTGTTGAGGTTGGTGGCGCGATCATAATCGCTTCAGCGCCAGCGGTTCAATAGCGCGTCATTTACTCGACGGGCCAGGATGCTTTCATGGCCAGCGGTGCGGAAGATGACGCGGGCTTTTGGCGCGGCGGCATAGGTGATGGCCTGCCATAGCTCATTGAGGGTCTGGTCATCCATCCAGTCCTGGGCGTCAAGCAATACAACGCGGTCAACACTGGCCGGGGCCTCCGAGAGGAGCTGATCGGTGATGGCGTTCTGATGGACATGGACATTGGCCGCGCCCTTGCGGATATGCTGAAAATTCTGCTGTTGCAGGTAGGGGGGCAGGGCGTTCTCACCGGCGCCGCCATAGCGGCGGCCAAAGGCCTGCCAGGCGAAGTAATTGTCACCAACCTCAAAGTCGCAACAAAGCTTGCGCAGGCGCTCGGAGAGCACGGCTGTCATGTTGCCACCGCCACTGGCGGCCAGGGCTGCATATTGGGCTGGCGGGATGCCGAGGCCATAAAGAGAGGTCGGATGGGCGGTGAGCCAGCGGATCAGCTTTTTATCCAGCAACGGCTTGAGCCGTGTTTCGAAATAGTGGATCTGCTCTTCCCGACTTTTGCTGGCCAGCAGCTCTTCGAACTCGATGCCATAGCGCCGGGTCATATAGTGGCAGAGGCCAATGAAGCGACCCAGCATGCCGTGATGATAGATGTTTTCACTAAAGTAGCGCACACGGCGGCGCATGGTGATGTCGCGGCCGCGCCAATGTTTGCGGGTGGTGTCATCCAGCGCTGGCTCGATATGGGTTTTATAAAGGCTATGATTTTCTGGCGCGTTCGGCCTGGCTTGAGAAAGATGGTGAAAGGCGGTCCAGTCCGGCAGGGTTTCGGCGGCTTTCAGCTTGGTTTTTGTCAGCGCGACATGAGCGCGGATTTGAGGTCCACGGCGGTGGTTTGCGGGCCCGCGATGAGGTAGCTCAGCACATTGCACCCACCAGAGGCGATGGTGACGATGTGATGGCCGGGCTCAACCTCCATCGCCGCGAGGTCAACCAGCGGGTCTTCCCAGATTTGCGGGTAAACAAGGCCGGAAAACATCTGTGCAAATAATTGCTCCAGCAGGCCCTTGCCTTTAAATGGCGTGGTTGTCCGCACGGCTTTGCGAATGAGCTTGGCGCGTTGCGGTTTGGCAGCGGATGGTTTTTCCTCGATGAGGGTGGCCGGCATGGTCATCTTGAGCGGCATCCTTTTTTGCTCAGGCGGGATTTGCCAGCCTGACGTTGGGTCTTCAAAAGCAGCTATCAAACGGGGATGAAGGTTTAGTGACATTCTTCTGTCTCACGGGGCGATGGGCGCGGAGCGCCCGCCCCTCCGACGGGGCGCGCAATGCTTTCGCGTTTCGCCTTTGGCGACGCGAATGCGCGGGGGCCGGTGGCCCCGGTAATTCTTTGTGGTTGTGGGGTGGGAGATGGGAGGGGGCTGGTGCGTGTGGCTTGGGGGCCGCCTTTGGCGGGGCGGGATGGTGAGTGTGGCTTTGGGGGCCGCCTTTGGCGGCGTGGGGTGGTGCGTGTGGTTTTGGGGGCCGCCTTTGGCGGGGCGGGATGGTGCGTGTGGCTTTGGGGGCCGCCTTTGGCGGGGTGGGGTGGTGAGTGTGGCTTTGGGGGCCGCCTTTGGCGGGGCGGGATGGTGCGTGTGGTTTTGGGGGCTGCCTTTGGCGGGGCGGGATGGTGCGTGTGGTTTTGGGGGCTGCCTTTGGTGGGGCGGGATGGTGCGTGTGGCTTTGGGGGCCGCCTTTGGCGGGGTGGGATGGTGCGTGTGGCTTTGGGGGCCGCCTTTGGCGGGGCGGGATGGTGCGTGTGGCTTTGGGGGCCGCCTTTGGCGGGGTGGGGTGATGCGTGTGGCTTTGAAGGGGTGGTTGTAAGCGGGGGAGGGAGGGGATTGGTTCTTGATTTATTGGGTGGTGTTGTCAATATTGGTTAACGGCTTTGCTGTGGGAATTAGGGTTTTTGTTTTTGTGGTTTTCTGTGGTTTCCCGGCGGTTTGGCCGGGCATTGTGAGATGGGTTCTTTGATGAAAATTCTGTTCAGGATCGGGTTGTCAGTCGTTTTCGTGGCGGCGGGTGTGTTGCTGCATCTGGGCGGTGTTTTCAGAGTGGCTCAGGCGCAGGAGACGGGCTTTGAAACCACGGCGCGGTTTGCATTTGTAATGGACGTCAAAACGGGCTCGGTTTTTTTGAATAAAAACGCCGATGTTGCCATGGCGCCGGCCAGTATGAGCAAGCTGATGACGGTAGCGATTATTTTCAATGAATTGAAAGAAGAGCGCCTGCAACTCACTGACGAAGTGTACATAACCGTGAACGCCTGGCGGACGGGCGGTGCGCCATCTGGCACCTCAGCGATGTTCGCGCCGGTAAAATCCAAAATCACGGTGGAGCAGGCGCTGCGCGGCATTATCATTCAATCGGGTAATGACGGGGCGATCGCGATTGCCGAGCATATTGCCGGGAGCGAGGAAAAATTTGCTAAAATGATGGAGGCTTATGGCAAGAAAATAGGCCTGAAGCATTCGACCTTTCGCAATGCGACCGGGTTGCCGCATCCCGAGCATCTGATGTCGGCGCGTGATCTTGGTATGTTGGCGCTGCATCTGATGCAAAAATTCCCGGAATATTACCCATATTTTGCCGAAAAGAGCTTCAAGTTCACGCGCTACAATTTTTTTAACCGGAACCCGCTGATCCGCCTTGATGAGGGGTATGACGGGCTCAAGACCGGTTACACAAAAGAAAGCCGCTACGGCATTGTTGTCTCCGCCAGGCGGAGCTGGCGGCGGATGATTGTGGTGCTCAATGGGCTGGAGAGCAAAAATGAGCGCAAGGATGAAGCGCGGCGGGTGACAAAATGGGCCTATGAGCAGTTTGTGCAAAAGGAGATTCTCTCCGGGACGCAGAAGCTGGCGGCGCGTGTCTGGGGCGGGGAGAAGGGCTGGGTGCCGCTTTCAACAGCGGGGCCGCTCAAGGTCTATGTGCCAAAGGACGAAAACGCGCCGGAAATCCTCTCTGAAATCATTTATGATGGGCCTTTAAAGGCGCCGATTATTCAGGGCCAGCGTGCGGCGATCCTCCGCCTCAAGGTGGGCGACAGTGTGCAGGAATATGATCTATATGCAGATGAGACGGTGGACCGGACAAATTTTGTATACCGGGCGTTTGATTCTCTTTTCTATCTGACGTTTGGGTGGATGTTGTGAAAATGGATCGTTTTAAATTCAGGGGATTGCCAGTCGCCGTGCCGAAGCGCCTCAAGCGTGCGGTCATGGGGGCCTCCCTGATGAATATTGACAACAGGCAGCATCTCAGGCGCGGGCATTTCATCACCGTCGAGGGCGGTGAAGGTGCCGGTAAATCAACCCAGGTGCGGATGCTTGCGGAGCGGCTTGGCGGGCTTGGCTATCAGACGCTGCTGACACGTGAGCCGGGTGGCTCGAAGCTGGCTGAGAAGATCAGGCGGTTCCTGCTTGAGGGCAAGGTGAAAAAATATGGCCCGGTGGCCGAGGCGCTGCTTTTTTACACGGCGCGACTGGACCATCTGGAAAAGCTGATTGTGCCAAATCTTGAAAAAGGTGTCTGGGTTATTTCTGACCGGTTTGCGGATTCGAGCCGGGCTTATCAGGGGGCCGCAAGCGGTGTGGATGAGGGTATTTTTGATGCGCTGGACCGGCTTGTGGTGGGTGAGAACAGCCCGGAGCTGACGATTATAATTGATCTGCCGGTTGAGGTCGCGGCGGCGCGGGTGGCGGAGCGCCAGCGGCAGGATGGCGGCGAGGTGGACAGGTTTGAAGCGGAAGATTTACAGTTTCACGAGCGGCTGCGCGCCGGGTTCCTGACCATAGCGGCCAATAGCTCCAACCGCTGTGTCATTGTGGATGGGAACCAGTCGCGTGAGAAGGTGGCGGATCTGATCTGGCAGACGGTGGTGGAGCGGTTCAGGCTCGAAGGGCTGATTTAAATTGGCAGCCTGCAGCCTCCTTTTCAACGATGAGCCAAGTGAATGAGTGATCTCGACAATATGGAGTTGAGCGACCGGCTGCCGGAGGCAATGCACCCGGTGGAGACGCCTTTGCTCTACGGGCATCGCCCTGCCATTGCGCGGCTGGAGGAGAGCCTATCCTCCGGTCGCTTTCACCATGGCTGGATTTTTGCGGGGCCGCACGGGGTTGGCAAGGCGACGCTTTGCTATCATTTGGCGCGGGTGTTGATTGGCGTGCGTGAGCATAATTTTGCACCGGGGTTTGATTTGCTGGCGTTATCGGAGACATTGCGCCAGGAAAAGGCTGGTCGGCTGATCGCCAATTTTTCTCATCCGGATATGCGGGTGCTGCGGCGGGCTTACGATCCGAAGGGCAAGAAATTTTTTCGCTTCATCCGGGTTGATGAAATACGCGCCCTGAAGAATTTTTTACACACGACGCCATCTATGGGGCCACACCGGGTGGTGCTGGTTGATGCGGCGGAAGATATGAATGCGGCGAGTGCCAATGCCTTGCTTAAAGTTCTGGAGGAGCCACCAGCGCATACGACATTTTTGCTGGTGAGCAATGCGCCGGGGCAGATACCGATTACCATTCGCTCGCGTTGCCGGATGCTTAAAATGGGTGAGCTTTCCGCCGGGGAATTTGAGGCCGCTATTTGCCAGCAACTTGATGCGACGGCAACCGGCCTGCCGACTGGTGTAAACTGGCAGGATCTGATGCATCTGGCGGGTGGGAGCGCGCGGCAGGGCATTGAGCTGATCACCGGTAACGGGCTGAAATTTTATCAGGCGCTCTATAAAATATTTGACCATCTGCCGAATATTGATGAGCGCAATGTTGATTTGTTTGTCACCGGGGTGCTGAAGGATAAGAGCGGCCAGGATTATGAGGCTGGGGTGCAACTTATCTCTGATATGATCCACCGGCTGGTCAAGGGGCATGCGGCGGCTTATCCGCTGAGCGCCGGGGAGAAGAAACTATCTGACAAGTTGATCGGCGCGCAATCTATTGAACATTGGCTTGGCTTGTGGGATACCCTTAACCGAATGTCTCTTGATGTGGATGATCTCAATCTCGATAAAAAAACACATCTGATGCAATGCTTTTTTTCCCTGCGTGATGTGGCGCGGGGGGATGTGGCCAGGGTGGGCTGATTGCCCGTGCGCCAGTGGCGGCGTTGCCTGAGACAATTAAAAATAATCAAGCCGAGTGGGGCGCAGGATGGGTGACAATACCCCTTATTATATAACGACAGCGATTTCCTATCCGAATGGGGCGCCGCATATCGGCCATGCCTATGAGGCGCTGGTCACGGATGCGATGGCGCGGTTTTACCGCCTGTCGGGGCGGGATGTTTATTTCCTCACCGGGACCGATGAGCATGGGTTGAAGATGCAACAAACGGCGGAGCGCGAGGGCGTCGCCGTGCAGGATCTGGCCAATAAAAACTCTGATCAATTCGAAGAGATGGTTAAGCTGCTGAATTGCTCGAATGATGATTTCATCCGCACATCTGAAGACCGGCACAAGCTGGCGGCGCAGGAGATTTGGCGGCGGATGGCGGCGGCGGGTGATATTTATATCGACACCTATGCGGGCTGGTACTCGGTGCGCGATGAAGCCTTTTATGATGAGAGCGAGACCGAGGTGAATGCTGCTGGGGAGCGCATAGGCCCGCAGGGCACACCGGTTGAGTGGACCGAAGAGGAAACATATTTCTTCAAGCTATCTGAATATCAGGACAAGTTGCTGGCGCATTATGAGGCGGCTCCGGACTTTATCGGCCCGAATTCGCGGCGCAATGAGATCCTGCGCTTTGTTGAGGGGGGATTGCGCGACCTTTCCATTTCGCGCACGACCTTTGACTGGGGCATCAAGGTGCCGGATGCCGAAGAGCATATCATGTATGTTTGGGTGGATGCGCTGACCAACTATCTGACCGGTGTTGGGTTTCCTGATGAAGCCAGCAAAAGTTTTGGAAAATACTGGCCGGCGAATATTCACATCATCGGTAAGGATATACTGCGCTTCCATGCGGTTTACTGGCCGGCGTTCCTGATGTCTGCCGGGCTGCCGCTGCCGGGCCGTGTGTTCGCGCATGGGTTCCTGCTCAACAAGGGGGAGAAGATGGCCAAGAGCCTTGGCAATGTTGTCTCCCCGACCGACATGGTCGATGTTTATGGTGTTGATCAGGTTCGGTATTTTTTCCTGCGGGAGGTGCCCTTTGGCAATGATGGCAATTACAGCCATGAGGCGATTGTTAACCGGGTGAATGCTGACCTCGCTAATGATCTTGGCAATCTGGCGCAGCGGTCCCTTTCGATGATTGTGAAGAATCTTGAAGGTGTCATCGCAGCGCCGGGAGAGTTTACGGCTGAGGACAAGGCGATATTGGCGCAGGTTGATGGGCTGCTGCCAGAGGCGCTTGCGGCGATGGATGAAACCCAGCCGAATAAGGCTGTCGAGGTGATCTGGCGGGCGGTGAGTGAGGCGAATAAATATTTCGCTGCACAGGAGCCCTGGGCTCTCAAGAAAACCGACCCGGCGCGGATGGGCACTGTGCTTTACGTGACGGCGGAAGTGATCCGCCAAGTGGCGATTTTGGCGCAACCCTTTGTGCCGGAGGGGGCGGGAAAATTTCTGGATCTGCTGCAGCAGGGGGACGACAAACGTGATTTTGATGCGCTGGGTGAGGGCGGGCGGCTTGCAAGCGGCATTGTGCTGGAGAAGCCGCAGCCTGTGTTCCCGCGCATTGTGGATGAGGAAGGAGACGGTTGATGCTGGTTGATAGTCATTGCCATCTGGATTTTCTGGGTTTGGTTGAGGATGTTGATGCTGTCCGGGCGCGGGCGAGGGAGGCCGGTGTCGGGCTGATGGTGACAATCTCGACGCGCATACGCAAAATGAATGAAATCCTGGCGATCGCGGAAGGCAATGAGAATGTCTTTTGCTCTGTTGGCACGCATCCGCATAATGCCAGCGAAGAAAATGACCTCGGTGTGGATGATATTCTTGCCCATACAGATCACCCGAAGGTGGTGGCGATTGGAGAGGCGGGGCTGGATTATTTTTATGAAAATGGAGACCCGGTTGATCAGGCCGCGGGGTTTCGACGGCATATCGATGCCGCCCGGCAAACCGGATTGCCGCTGGTGATCCACACACGTGAGGCGGATGATGACACGGCGATGATTTTGCGGGAGGAAAGCGCGAAAGGGGCGTTTCCTTTTTTGCTGCATTGCTTTACGGCGTCGCAAGCGCTGGCGGAGACGGCGATTGAACTTGGGGGGTATGTGTCTTTCTCCGGTGTGCTGACATTCAAGAATTCGCAGGCCTTGCGGGATACGGCGGCGGCGCTGCCGCTGAAGCGGCTGCTGGTTGAGACTGACGCGCCCTATCTGGCGCCGGTGCCGAAGCGCGGCAAGCCAAATGAGCCGGCCTTTGTGGCCCATACGGCGGCGGTGCTTGGCGACGTGAAGGGGCTGAGCGGGGATGAAATTGCCAGCGTGACGAGTGATAATTTCTTTCGGCTGTTTTCAAAGGTGCCTGATCCCCGGGCGAAGAATGATCCTGTCTCGAAGAATGGCGGCTAGGGGCGCGACGTGAGCTTTCGGCTAACCATACTTGGCTCTGGATCCTCTGGCGGAACTCCGCGGCTTGGCGGGCCGGATGAGCGGGGCAACTGGGGCGGGTGCGACCCCAATGAGCCTAAAAACAACCGGCGGCGCAGCTCGGCGTTGCTGGAGAAGATTGGCGCCGATGGTGTGACGCGGGTATTGATTGATACCTCACCGGATTGCCGGGCGCAGCTGCTCGATGCCGGCGTCGCGAAGGTGGATGCGGTTGTCTACACCCATGGTCATGCGGATCACACCCACGGCATTGATGACCTTCGTATTGTTTATTTTAATCTCAAGCGGCGCATTCCGGTTTATTTTGACCGGGAAACGGGGGCGCAGCTGATTGAGAAATTTCGCTATTGTTTTGAGCTGCCGGATGACTCGAATTATGTGCCGATTCTTGAAAAGCATTTTATTGAGCCTTTGTCGTCGTTTCGGGTGGAGGGGTCCGGCGGGGTGATCGAGTTGATGCCGTTTGAGCAATTGCATGGCAATGGCCGCTCGCTTGGGTTTCGAGTTGGCAAGATGGTTTATGCAACGGATGTGCATGCGTTTCCCGAGGAGAGCCTGGCGCAGTTGGAGGGGCTAGAGGTGCTGGTGCTTGATGCGCTTCGGTTGACGCCGCACCCCTGTCATTTTTCGGTTGATCAGGCGGTTGAGGTCATTGAGCGGGTGGGCGCGAAGCGGGCTTATCTGACGCATTTTCATATCGATGCGGACCATAATGATCTCTGCCGGATGCTGCCGGCGCATATCCGCCCGGCTTATGACGGGCTGGTTATTGATTTTTAGCCAGCCTGCTAGAATTCCTGGGTCGGCTTTTCAAGGACGGCGTCTTCTATGATGCGGGTGATCTGGTGGGCGATGGGGGCTGGGTCCTGCAGGGTTGTCTGGTCCTCGCCGGGGAAGGCCTTGCGGCGCAGGTTGGTTGGCATCAGGCCGGGGTTAAAGAGACGTGTGCTGATGCCGGTGGTTTTTGTTTCCTCGGCATAGGTGTTGACCAGTGCCTCCAGGGCTGCCTTTGAGGCGGTGTATGGGCCCCAGAAGGCGGGCTTTGAATTTTCTTCAGGTTGATCAGTAATGAACAGGGCGATGGCCTTTGGCGCGCGCTCCAGCAGCGGGTGGAGGGTGCGCATGAGTTGCCAGTTGGCTTTGAGGTTGGTGTTGATGATTTTGTCCCATTCCTCGGTTTTGAAATGGGTGAGGGGGGAGAGGCCGCCGAGATAAGCGGCGTTGCCGACAAGGATATCAAGGCTTGGGAAGCGCTCAATAAGCGAGGGGCCGAGGGCATCGAGCTTTTCGGCGTCCAGAAGGTCAAGCGGGATGAGGGTGGCTTTGCCGCCTACTGATTTGATGTCGTCATCCAGTTCCTCAAGGCCGCCAACGGTGCGGCCGATTGCAATGATGCTTGCGCCCTCGGTTGCCAGATCGAGCGCGATGGCGCGGCCCAGGCCGCGGCTGGCGCCGGTGATCAGGGCGGTTTTGCCGATGAGCGTGCCGGATGGGTTGTTTTTTTCAGTTGGGGTCACCACTTGGGGGCTCCTTTATTGTTGGCTCTATCGTTTAGCAAAGGTGGCGCTAACGGGCAAAGCAAAACCGGGGGGCGATGACCGCCCCCCGGTTTGATGGTGGTTTACCTTTTAAGCCGGTGTGCTACTGGCCGGTCTCGGTTTTGGCGTCCGGGATCTGATCAGCGTCGGTGTTCTTTTCGATTTCAGTGCCGTCGTCGTCACTGGCGAACCAGCCCGCGACATATTCCTTGGCTTGCTGGTAATAGCTTTTGGTTGCCTCTTTGGCCTTATCGTAGGTTGGCTTGGCGGCTTCCATGGCGTCCTTAGTCTTTTCCTTGGTGGCCTGGTAGGCGTCTTTGGTTGCCTCCTTGGCCTTTTCGTAGGTTGGCTTGGCGGCCTCTACGGCTTCCATGGTTTTTTCCTTGGTTGCTTCGTAAGCGTCTTTGGTGGCTTCCTTTGCTTTTTCATAGGTTGGCTTTGCCGCTTCTATGGCTTCGCCGGTTTTTTCCTTGGCCGTATCAACATAAGGTTTGGTGACTTCTTTTGTTTTCTCGACATAAGGTTCCGCGGTTTCCTTGGCTTTCTCGACGTAAGGCTGGGCAGCGTCCTTGGCTTTTTTTACGTAGGGGCTTGCGGCATCCTTGGCTTTTTCTGTTGTGACGAGCAGCGCTTCCACGCCCTGGGCGGAGATGGACTTTGTGCTTGTCCATAGTTTTGAGAACCAGCCATCTTGCGGGCGCATCTGCTCGGCAGGTACCGCTCTGAGCGCTGTCAGGGCGCTTTCATGGGCGACCTTGGCGTCTTCATCGTCGATGTTGGCGGTTTTGCCGGTGAACAGCACGATGGGTGTACAGGCTGTGACAAGCTTGGTTTCCCGCTCGGTCCAGTTTGCGTTTTCGACTTCGGTTTCCTCAGCGCTGTAAACCTTGCGGCCTTCAACTTCATCAGCCAGCAGCCCACGTGAAATGACAGGAACAAAGTGGCCTTCATTCTCGGTTACCAATTTGAAATTGGCGTTTTTCGGGTTTGGGAACTGAACGAAAAGCGCAACGCCGTCTTCTGATGTCAGCGCCTGGGTGATGGCATCTTCAGTGCTGGCGGCATGGGTGACGCTTTTGGCTTTGCCGAGGCCTTCCGGGTCCAGTTTCTGCAGATATTTGAATGTGCCGGCATGGCCGGATTTTTCGGGTGGCAGGATGAAGTTGAGATATTCGGCGCTGGCGACAATGTCACCATAGTTGGTCATCAGCTTGTTTTTAGAGACGAGAAACAGGCATTCCTTGCCGATGTCATCGCGGACATTGATGAAGCTCAGATTGGCATCGCTGCGGCTATATTCGCGCGCGAAAAGGTCAAACTGGGCGAGGCCGAACGCCTCGGGCGTTTTCATCACGGTTTCCAGATTATCAAGGGAGCCCTGAGATGTCGTACAATTGACCTTGAGCCCTTCTTCTTCAACGGCGTTTGCGATTGCCGGGCAAAATTCGGTGTGATACGCGCCCTGGGCTTCACCTGTGTGCAGATCAAGGGCAAAGGCCGGGCTGGCGATTGTCACAGCGCCGCATGCCACCGCGCTGATTGCCAGTGCGAA
Source organism: uncultured Alphaproteobacteria bacterium (assembly GCA_942490955.1). Taxonomy (GTDB): domain Bacteria; phylum Pseudomonadota; class Alphaproteobacteria; order Rhizobiales; family HXMU1428-3; genus HXMU1428-3. Next base: position 10,672 of record CALNZE010000022.1, on the reverse strand, counting down.
AGTGGCTTTCTTCATAATCATAGTTCTCTCCTTCGTGATTATGCTCAAGTTTTTTGAGGTAAATTGAGTTTCGCCCGCATGACATAAAGGCGCCATATGAAAAATACCCGGCATCCGGGTAAAAATCGGGCAAAAGATAATTGCAATTGTGGCGAGATTATACGGCGGGTGTGTGACGGGCTAGAGAACCTCGGCGAGAAGGGATAGATGGGGTTCTTCTTCGCTGGTTTTGTCGGTGAGGGGGGTGGGGTAGTCGCCTGTGAAGCAATGGTCGGTGTATTGCGGCAGCACGGGGTTGCGGCCATTATGGCCCATGGCGCGGTAGATGCCATCCACGGTGATAAAGGCGAGGCTGTCTGCGCCCATAAATTTCCTCATGCCTTCAATGTCATAGTTGGCGGCGAGCAGTTTTTCCTGATCGGGCGTGTCGATGCCATAGTAATCCGGATGGGTGATGGGCGGGCTGGAGATACGCATATGGACTTCCTTGGCGCCAGCTTCATACATCATGGAGACAAGCTTGACGGAGGTGGTGCCGCGGACGATGCTGTCGTCAATCAGTACGACGCGTTTGCCCTCGACCATTGCGCGGTGGGCGGAGTGTTTCATCTTCACACCGAGCTGGCGGATGCGGTGCTCTGGCGCGATGAAGGTGCGGCCGACATAGTGATTGCGGATGATACCAAGCTCAAACGGGATGTTGGATTTTTGTGCGTAGCCGATGGCGGCGGGGACGCCGGAATCCGGGATAGGAATGATGACATCGGCGTCGGCAGGGGCTTCGATTGCCAGTTCCTCGCCCATTCTTTTGCGGACTTCATAAACGCTTTTGCCACCGACGATTGAATCAGGGCGGGCAAAGTAAATATATTCAAAGATGCAGGGGCGGAGCGCCTGCTTGTTAAATGGGTGATAGCTCTGGACGCCCTCTTCGGTGATGACAACAATTTCGCCAGCATCAATTTCGCGCTCGAATTTTGCGCCAACGATATCGAAGGCGCAGGTCTCTGAGGCGATGACCCAGGCATCACCAAGGCGGCCAAGCAGCAGCGGGCGGATGCCCAGCGGATCGCGTACGCCGATCAGTTTTTTGTTGGTGAGGCAGGTGAGGGCAAAGGCGCCTTCGATTTGCAGGACGGCCTCTGTGAAGCGCTCGATAAATTCGCGTTTCTTGGAGCGGGCAAACAGATGCAGCAGGGTTTCTGTGTCACTCGTGGATTGGAAGATGGCGCCATTTGCAACAAGCTCGTTACGAAGGGACAGGGCGTTTGTCAGGTTGCCATTGTGGCACACGGCGAAGCCGCCGCGCGAATGCTCGGCAAAGAGAGGCTGCACATTGCGCAGCACGGTGTCGCCGCTGGTGGAATAGCGGACATGGCCGACGGCGCTGTCGCCGGTGAGGCGGTTGATGATGTTCTGGTTGTTGAAGTTATCGCCAACGAGGCCAAGGCGGCGCTCTGCCTGAAAATGGGTGCCGTCAAAGGAGACGATGCCAGCGGCTTCCTGGCCGCGATGCTGAAGGGCGTGGAGGCCAAGGGCGGTGATGGCGGCGGCATCCGTGTGGCCGAATACGCCGAAAACGCCGCATTCTTCTCGCAATCTGTCGCCCTGTAGCGGGTCTCCCTGGATATGGGGGGTGGCATAGCCGTTGGGGCGCGCCATGAGGGCCTGGTAGTTTTTGAAACCGCGCATCATTACCTGAATCTTTTGTCATTGCCGCTGGTCGCACTGATTACAACTGGTTGGCCAAAGCGACGGTTAATAGCGATGAGGCCCGGGCGGGCCGTGACTAAATTTGTTTAAGCGTTGTTATGGTTTCTTGTTGGCCTGTAGCTCTGCTGATCCGGGTCGACAGGTTCTTTGTCGGCAGGGGGATCTTTATCGGGCAGGCTGATTTTGTCAGGCATGACCTTCTTCATTACAGATACAATATAATTACCGGTATCTTTAATGTAAGGGAGGGACTGCGACTGTGTGACCCAGTAGGGGTGCTTTTTCTCGTCCTGCTCGAGGAAACTACCGAAAAAGTAGAGGATGACGACCAGAATAAAGCCGCGCAGCAGGCCAAAGACGAAGCCGAGGGTGCGATCGAGCGCGCCAACGCGGCTATCGAGCACGGTGTCGGAAAAGCGCGAGGTGATGAAATGGACGACGAGCAGCACAACAAGAAATATGGAGATGGCGCATATGCCGAGGGCGATTGTCGGGTCGATGGCCAGGCTGGTGGCGAGGTCTTTTGACAAATCGCGATAATAAAGCGCGAAGAGGCCGGCGGCGGCGGCGGCCAGAGCCCAGGACAATATGGAAAGAACTTCTCTGGTGAGGCCGCGATACATAGCCAGCATGCCGGATATCAGGGCAATGCCGATGAGGATTGCATCAAGATAGGTCAAAGGCCCTAGCATTGGCTTGTTCCTTTAAGTGGGCCATTCCCGCAACTGGTCCGGCCCGGTGATCGGGTGTTGTTAAGCTTTCCTCTTGGTCAAGCTCAGAAATAGCCGATTTCTAACAATTTTTCCAGTGCTGATGGGCAATTGTCCAAATTGTTCGGCTTGTCCAGTATGATGACGGCGCTAGTTTTTTTACGCAGGGGACGGCTTAGCTGGCAATCATTTTCGCGATCTCGGACAAATGGGTCACTGGTTGACACTTTATTGTCACATTTGATTTTTCGGGATTGTTGGAGGGTAGATAGCAGGCTGTTTTAAAGCCGAGTTTCTCTGCTTCCCGCAGGCGCTGGGCGGCGTGGCTGACGCGGCGGATGCCGCCGGAAAGGCTGACCTCGCCGAAAAATACGCTTTCCTCCGGTAGAGCTTTGTTGGCAAAGGCGGATATGAGAGCGGCGGCGGCGGCCAGGTCCATGGCGGGTTCGTTGATTTTTATACCGCCGGCGATGTTCAGATAAACATCGTGGCTGCCAAGGACGATGCCGCAGCGGGCCTCCAGCACGGCGAGCAGCATCGAAAGGCGGCTGGAATCCCAGCCAATGACAGCGCGGCGCGGTGTGCCGAAGGGGGAGGGCGCAACGAGGGCCTGAATTTCCACCAGCAGCGGGCGGGTGCCTTCTATGCCGGCGAAGACCGCCATGCCGGGGCCTTGCTCGTCCCGGTTGCTCAGGAACAGCTCCGATGGGTTGGTGACCTCTGCCAGCCCGGTGTCGCGCATTTCAAAAACGCCGATTTCGTCCGTGGGGCCGAAGCGGTTTTTCTGGGCGCGGAGGATGCGAAACTGGGCACCGCGCTCGCCCTCAAAATAAAGCACCGTGTCTACCATATGTTCAATCACCTTTGGCCCGGCGATGCTGCCATCCTTGGTGACATGGCCGACAATGATCAGGCAGCAATTGGTTTTCTTGGCCTGGCGAATGAGGGCATGGGTGGTGGCGCGCAGCTGGGTGACGGTGCCGGGCGCGGCCTCGACGGTTTCTGTCCATAAGGTCTGGATGCTGTCGATGATGCAGAGGGAGGGTGGCTCGCCGTCAGTCATCGTGGCGAGGATGGCCTCGAGGTTGGTTTCGGCGGCCAGCTCAACAGGGGCTTTTTTTACACCAAGGCGGTCTGCGCGGAGGCGGACCTGCGCTGTGGCCTCTTCACCAGAAAAATAGAGCACGCGCTGGCCGTTGTTGGTGAGGCTGGCGGCGAGCTGGGTGAGTAGCGTCGATTTGCCGATGCCGGGGTCGCCGCCAACCAGCACCGCTGAGCCCGGCACAAGGCCGCCGCCGGTGACCATGTTCAGCTCGGAAAAGCCGGTGTCGTAACGGGTGATGACCTGCTCTTTGCCATCGAAGGTCTCGAGCTTGACGGCGTTGCGGGCTCTACGGCGCGAGGCCTTTTGGCCGGCGACAGCGATCGGCTCTGCGCTTTCCTCGACGATGGAATTCCACTCGCCGCAAGCCGTGCATTTGCCCGCCCATTGGCTGGTGATGTTGCCGCATTCCTGGCAGCTGTAGGTTTGTTTGAGGGCGGCGATTTTTTTCTCTCCCGGCTATTTCAGGCGCTACCGCGCCTGAGCCTCCGAGGGGCGCCGCAACGCGGCGGGCTTCGCCGACGCTGCGCCATGTACGCAGTTCCGGCAGTGGAACTGCTCCCTTCTTCGGGTGGTTGGGTCTTAGTCGGTTTGCGTTGAGCTTCTCATCTATTGCTTCTGTTTTACCTCTGTCTTTCTAAAATGCGGATCCCTTCATTTACTCGTGCCGGTACGGCATATGATCATCGGCGGCGAGGTCGCTGAATCTTGTGAAATTGCCATTAAAGGCGAGACCGACGGTGCCGGTGGGGCCGTGGCGTTGTTTGCCGATGATGACTTCGGCTTTGCCTTCGACCTGGGCCATTTCGTCCTGCCATTTGACCATGGCTTCTACGTCTGTTTCAGAGGGCTGCGCGCGTGAGACATAATATTCTTCGCGGTAGACGAACATGACGACGTCGGCGTCCTGTTCGATTGAGCCAGATTCGCGAAGGTCTGAGAGTTGTGGGCGTTTGTCGTCGCGTTGCTCGACCTGCCGTGAGAGCTGGGAGAGGGCGATGACGGGCACGTTCAGCTCTTTGGCGAGGGCCTTGAGGCCGGTGGTGATTTCGGTGACTTCCTGCACGCGGCCTTCGCCGGTGCGTTTGGAGCCGGAGAGGAGCTGGAGATAGTCAACCACAACTACGCCGAGATTCTTCTGGCGTTTGAGTTTGCGGGCTCTGGCTGCGAGTTGGGCGATGCTGAGGCCGCCGGTCTGGTCGATATAAAGCGGAAGATCAGCGAGTTTCTGCGAACATTCGACGAGGCTGCGGAAGTCGCTTTCGTCGATCATGCCGCGGCGGATTTTCTCGGACGGGATCTCGGCCTGCTCGGAGATGATGCGGGTGGCGAGCTGCTCGGCGGACATTTCCAGCGAGAAGAAGGCCACGACGGCGCCATCGGTTGATTTGACCGTGCCATCGGGTTGCGCTTCCGTTTCGTGCATATTGGCGATGTTAAAGGCGATGTTGGTGGCAAGCGCTGTTTTGCCCATGGAGGGGCGCCCGGCGAGGATGATCAAATCCGAGCGTTGCAGCCCGCCCATTTTGCCGTCAAGGTCGCGCAGGCCGGTGGAGATGCCAGAGAGGCCGCCATCGCGCAAATAAGCGTTATTGGCCATCTCGATCGCGTCGGTGATGGCGTCTTTGAAAGAGCAGAAGCCGGAGCCGTATTTGCCTTGCTCGGCGAGGCTGTAAAGGCGTTGCTCGGCATCACTGATTTGTTCTTCTGGCGGGTTGTCAACTTCGCTGTCATAAGCGGTGTTGACCATCTCTTCGCCGATGTTGATCAGATTGCGGCGTACATGGAGGTCGTAAATTGTCTGGCCGTAATCGACGACATTGATGATGGAGGTGGCGTTGGCGGCAAGACGGCCAAGATATTGCGGCACAGTGATTTCACCGACCGGGTCTTCGCTATCAAAATAGGTTTTCAGCGTGACCGGGGTTGCCTGCTTGCCGGATTGGATAAGTCGGAGGGCCGTCTCATAAATACGCGCGTGCAGCGGGTCGAAGAATTGCTCTTCTGTCAGAAAGCTGGAGACTCTGTCTGCCGCCTCGTTATTAATGAGGATGGCGCCAAGGAGCTCTTGCTCGGCCTGGATGTTGTGGGGCGCGAGGCGAAAGGGGAGCTCATTGATCTCGGCTTTGACGTCGGCTGGGGAATCGAATTGTTTTTTGGCTGTATCTTGCATGAGGCCAATCTACTTGATTCGATTTTTTGCCATAGAGGCAGAAGGGCAATTTCCCCCCTATTCACAGGATTGGAAATTGTTTTTTTGGTGGGGCGATTTTTGCTTGCCCTATATTTTGTTGTGGGGCAGGAGGCGGGCACTAGGGGGCGGTAAATTTAGCGGCTTATGAAGCAGCCAAAGGTACTCGTTTTTATCTATGGCTTATGAAGCAGCCAAAAGCGCTTTTTCTATTTTTGGCCTATAAAGCGGCCAAAGGCGCTTTTTCTATTTTTGGCCTATAAAGCGGCCAAAAGCTCTGGGCCCATCGCCCGTTTTTGCTTTGCCAGTGACCTCCAAGGTCTCTGCGTCGATTTTATAAAGCCGGTTGGAGAACCAGCAGGCGACATAGATGAATTTGCCCTCCGGGCCGGTGGCGATGCCCTCTGGATATTCGCCGACGCGGATGGTTTTTATTTTCGCGAGGGTGGTTTCGTCCAGCACGGTGACGGTTTCGCTGTACTGATCGGTGGCGAATATTTTGCCTTTGGCGAGGGCGACGGCATAGGGGCGCTTGCCGACCTTGATGGAGGCGGTGGTTTTGCGGGCCTTCAGATCAATGACGGAGATGTCGTCGCTTTTGACGTTGGCGGTGTAGGCGGTATCGCCTGCCTCATTCACGGTGACGCCGAAGGGGCGTTCGCCAACCGGGATGGTTGCCTCGACCTTGTTGGTTTTTGTGTCGATGAGGGAGACCTGGTGGCTGTCTCTATCGGCCGATAGCAGCCATTTGCCGTCTGGTGTCAGGTCCAGGCCGGAGGGGGATTTGCCGACGTTGATGGTGCCGGTGATCTCGCCTTTTTCAGGGTCGATGACAAAAATGCGGTGTTCGTACCAATCCGCCACGTAAAGCGGGCTGCCGGCGGGGTGGATGGCGATGCCGAGCGGGCCGCTGCCGACGGCGACCGTTTTCAGGACTTTCTGCGTGGTGGTGTCGATGATGGAAATCGACTTGCCTTCGGGGCTGGCGGTATAGGCACGGGTGCCGTCTTTGCTGACGGCGATGCCGGCTGGTTTACCGGGGATATCAAGTGTGGCGACGGGATTGAAGCCATCAAGATTGATGATGGTGAGGCTGTCGTCACTCTGATTGGTGACATAGGCCCTGGCTGAACTTTTTGACTCTGCTGAAAGGCACGGCACAGGGGCGGCACTTGCCAGCGCGAAAAACAGGCAAAAAAAAGCCAGGGTGGCGGCTGGCGCGCACCCTGGGATTTTTATTTGTTCACTCATGAGCCGGATTCGAGTTTTTTCTTCAAGCCTTCAAGGCCGGCTTCATAGACGCCGGCAACTGCTTTTTTCGCGGCTTCGTCATTCAGCTCCGGTGGTGGATCGTTGTTCATATAGCCGCGGTAGAATGCGCCTTTCCACTGGACGGTGGATTTGCCGCCATCGGCGGCCGAGACCGAGATGCGGGAGGAGTAATTGTTAACGGGGAGGACCTTCACATCAACTTTGGTGATGCGGTAGGCATATTCCATATCTTCATCGGAATGGCTGGTGAGTTTTTCCTCGATAACGCCGCCGCCTTTGAGTGTGAGGGTGCGGGTGGCGTCTTCTTCATTGCCGCCTTTGCCTTCGGTTTTTTCGACGACCGGGTGCCAGCTAAAGTCGTCAAAATTCTTGATGACTTCCCAGACTTTTTCCGGGGCGGCGTTGATCTCAATGGATTTGGTGACTTTCTGCCGGGTGGGACCGTGGGCAGAGGCTGGGGCGATGAGTGTAGGTCCAGCGAGCAGGACGCTGGCGATGATAAGGCTAAAAGCCTTTGTAAACAGGCGCATAAATTCCTCCCTTCCTGATTTTTTGGCAGGATAGGAGGCAATTATGGTCTCGGCATGGGCTTAAACCCGGTTGCCGCGTTATGACCGGATATTTAATGCGGATTAACGGGAATAGTTGAGAAATTCCCTGTGGGTTTCTCATAAAAAACGGCCGCAAAGGGGAGCGTGGTGGCAGGGATGTCAGGCGGTGGCATTGGGTGCGGGTTTGCGGGTGGCGGATTTTCTACCTGGTTTGCTGCGGGTGGTTTTGTTGCTGGCGGGCTTTTTGGCTGCCGTCTTCGTGGATCTGGCCGGGGCTTTCTTTGCCCGTTTGCTTTTCGCTTTTTCAGGCTGGCTTTTTTCGTCCCTGGTTTCCGGCATCGGGCGGCGCTCCAGCAGCTCCTTGAGGAAGACCCCGGTGTAGCTCTCTGGGACTTTTGTTATGTCTTCGGGCGTGCCGACAGCGACGATCTGGCCGCCGCCATCGCCGCCTTCGGGGCCAAGGTCGATGATCCAGTCTGCTGTTTTGATGACTTCGAGGTTATGCTCAATAACGGCGATGGTGTTGCCTTGCTCGACCAGTTCATGCAGGACTTCAAGCAGTTTGGCGACATCATCGAAATGCAAGCCGGTCGTTGGTTCGTCCAATATATAGAGGGTGCGGCCGGTGGCGCGTTTGGAGAGTTCCTTGGCGAGCTTGACGCGCTGGGCTTCACCGCCGGAGAGGGTGGTGGCCTGCTGGCCGATTTTAATGTAGCTGAGCCCGACGCGGCGGAGTGTTTCCAGCTTGTCACGAACAGACGGCACGGCTTTGAAAAATTCGACGCCTTCTTCAACAGTCATATCCAGCACATCGGCGATGGATTTTCCCTTGAATTTAACCTCCAGCGTTTCGCGGTTGTAGCGCTGGCCATGGCATTGATCGCAGGTGACGTAAACATCGGGCAAAAAGTGCATTTCGATTTTGATGACGCCGTCGCCCTGGCAGGCCTCACAGCGGCCGCCTTTGACGTTGAAGGAGAAACGCCCCGGTTTGTAGCCGCGCGCTTTTGACTCCGGCAGGCCGGTGAACCAATCGCGGATATGGGTGAAAGCGCCGGTGTAGGTGGCCGGGTTAGAGCGGGGCGTGCGGCCGATGGGGCTCTGGTCGATGTCGATGATTTTGTCGAGTTGCTCGAGGCCTTCGATGGTTTCATGCTCGCCGGGGATGTGGCGGGAGTTGTTGAGCTTCCTTGAAACGGCTTTATAGAGTGTCTCGATCAGCAGGGTGGATTTGCCGCCGCCGGAGACGCCGGTGACGCAGGTGAACAGGCCAAGTGGCAAACTGGCCGTGACGTTTTTGAGGTTATGTTCCTTTGCGCCGACAACCGTGATCTGGCGTTTGGGGTTGGGCTTGCGGCGGTTTTTAGGGGGCTCAATGAATTTTTCCCCGGTGAGATACTGGCCGGTGATGCTGCCCTTGGTCGACATGATTTTTCTGGGTGTGCCGCTGGCGACGATTTCACCGCCATGGACGCCGGCTTTGGGCCCGATATCGACAACATAATCAGCGGTGAGGATGGCGTCTTCATCATGCTCGACGACGATGACGGTGTTGCCGAGGTCGCGCAGATTTTTGAGGGTTTCCAGCAGCATGGCGTTGTCGCGCTGGTGCAGGCCGATGGAGGGTTCATCCGAGCACGTAAAGGACGCCCGTGAGGCCGGAGCCGATTTGTGATGCGAGGCGGATGCGCTGGCTTTCGCCACCCGAGAGGGTGCCTGAATTGCGTGACATGCAGAGATAATCAAGGCCGACATCATTGAGGAAGCTAAGGCGCTCGCGGATTTCCTTTAGGATCCGTGCGGCGATTTCGAGTTGTTTGGCGGTGAGGTGATCCGGCAGATCGGCGGCCCAGACGAGGGCTTCCTTGATGGACATATGGGCGACATCGCCGATATGGAGATTGTTGATTTTGACGGCCAGGGCCTGGGGCTTTAGGCGGGCGCCGCCGCAATGGGCGCAGGGCTGGGCGGACTGGTATTTTGACAGCTCTTCACGCACCCAGTTTGACTCTGTCTCGCGCCAGCGGCGGTCAATGTTGTTGATGACGCCTTCAAAGGGTTTTTTGGTCTTGAAGCTGCGGCGGCCTTCTTCATAGACGAAGGTGATCTCGGTATCACCGGAGCCGTAGAGAATGACATTACGAACATGCTCGGGCAGTTTTTCCCAAGGGGTGGTCATCTTGACTTTATAATGCCGGGCGATGGCCTCCAGGGTCTGGGCGTAGTAGGGGGAGGTGTTGCCGGTGCGGGCCCAGGGCTGGATGGCGCCGTCTTCAAGGTTGAATTTGGAGTTGGGCACGACGAGTTCGGCTTCGAATTTCAGCTCGGTGCCGAGGCCGTCGCATTTGGGGCAGGCGCCGAATGGGTTGTTGAAGGAGAAGAGCCGTGGCTCAATCTCTTCAATGGTGAAGCCGGAGACGGGGCAGGCGAAGTTGGCGGAGAAGATGAGCCGCTTTGGCTCGCTCTCGCCGTCTCCAAGATCGGCCATTTCAAGGATCGCGAGGCCATCGGCCAGCTCCAGAGCGGTTTCCAGGCTATCACGTGTTTATTCTGCTGACCGAAGCCACCCCGGTGGCATCTTCTATCTTCGCGGGAGCCATTCCCGGCGGCCCGTTGCTGCCCTGGTTGGCGGTCGTGCAATTGGGCATCGCGGCGATTTCTCAAACCCTCAGAGCCCGCGCGATCCGCGGCCCTAGCGAACCATCCGTCGGGGCACCCGAGCGGTTCAGTGTGCTCGCCTACGGATTGATCGTCGTGTTCGGCGCTTTGGGTCTGCTGCGAGGGCCACAGTCGGGGCTGTTGATCGCCGGTTATGACGACTTGCTTGCAGCCGTGCTGACTTCGGCCGCGGTCTCACTGTTATTGCACGTGCTCGATCTGCGTGGCAGCAACACAAGTGCTGAGGTTGCCTCAGAGCCAGTCGACTCGGCCACAACACTCGGTAGACAACCCGCACGGTGGTTGGAAGGAATCGCCGCGGCCACGTTCGCCGTGGGTTGCATCATCGCCGAAGTTGCCGGCTAGCAGTACGCAGAAGCGTCACGTTGGACAGGCTACAAAGCCCGCCGATGCCGTCGCCGACGCCGTCCACCGAAGCCGGTCTTGGGCTTCTCTTTTCTTCCGTCTCGCCGCC
>CALNZE010000021.1:0-4060 GCA_942490955.1 uncultured Alphaproteobacteria bacterium | reverse complement strand
GCCTTGATGGTGATGTCCGCCGGGCTGTCGAGGGTGATGCCACCGTCATCAAGCGTGACGCGGTTACCGCTGGGGTCTTCCAGAAATATTTCCCCGGCGTCATCATCCATCATGATGGTGCGGCCGGACGCCAATTTGATATGAACCGACGGTTTTTCATCATCGAAGATGAATTCCGTTTTCTCGCGGCTCCAATAGCCTTTCTGGTGGTTGTCATTGCTTGGCGGCACCGGCGCCGCATGCGCGCTGCTGTGAACCTGGCCCAGCACAACCGCTTGCCGGGGGTCGCCATACAAAAATCCCACAATCACTTCATCTTCGATTTCGGGGCGAAACACGCTGCCGCGTTCCTTGCCTGCATCAAGGGTGGCGAGCCGGGCCCAGGTGCCGTCGTCGCTGTCATTCAGAAGCGGCAGGCGCACCCGGATGCGGTCTTCACCCAAGGGGTCACCCTCAAGCGCGGTCACGATACCGACATGCAACCCCTCAATGCCCGGCAACATACCGGCAGCGGGGGACAGTTTTGGCTGGACCCTTTCATGGAACCAGCGTTCGGACAGGCCAATTTGCAGATGGGTCAGCCAGTTACCCTGGCTGACATCATGCCGGATAGCCGCAATAAAGACCGGGCCATTGAACCGGTCACCAAGGCCCGCCAGCGTGATGACATCACCAACCTTGACCGCCGCAATGCCCTGGCAGGTCAGGCGACCCTGCAATTTGGCAAGTCGACTTCTGAGCATCAGGTTATCGCCCCAAGCCTGAAGCTCGGCCTCCTCAAGCCTGCCGGTATGATGGCGATGAAAATCTTCCGGCGCCAGAACAGCCGCAAGGTCATCACCAGACAGATTGCCCGCTTCCCCAAAACTCGGCGTGGCAGCTTCGGTCGCCAGCGGCGCCTGTGCCGCCGCATCCCAGCCACCTGTACTTGCGGCCTTGAGCTGGCTTTCAGCGTCAAGGTCGGCTTCGAAATCGAGGATGGTGGAACCGTATGTGAGCGTCAGAACCGGGCTTGCACTCACATCAGGTTTTTTCACCGTGACCTTGCCAGCGTCGACAAAAACAAGCTGGCCTATCATTTCAGCGCGCATCAACAGAAAATCCCAGTCTGTACACTGATACTGCACCAGGCTTTCATGCTGCACACTGGTTGCCTGCACATCCGCGCTGAGGCCGTGGCGGGTGATCAGCTCTTCGGCAACATCACTATCCTTGGCGTCGTGATAATAGCCGTTTGCCTGCCCAATGGTCATTTTGGCTGCCGCGTCCTTGCACAGGATGCTGAGGACCGAACTACCTTCGGCCTTGGTGCGCAAACCATGGCGCACCACAAGGCCTTTGAAGATGGTTTCTTCTTTGCTGTGGTAACCGCACTGAACCTCAATTTCCGTGCCCGGCGCAAAGCTGGCGCCGTTGCTGACCGGGAAATCCTGGGTTGAGACATCGCCGTCAGCAAAGGTCAGCTTGGCCGTTGGTATGCGGTTGACCTCCTTGGTCACAGTAATAGACAGAAGCTGAATGGTGGATTCGATCGGGTTGCCACCGGCAAGAATGGTGACGGTATTCAGGTCGGTGCTGTCGCTATGCGGCAGCGTGGTGCCGTCAGCGGGCGTCATGATCTGATCTCGCTTGTGGCCATGAAGGTTTTGGAAATTGGCGGAAACTGCAGCACTTGCCCCGCCTTCAGGCTGCGGAAATCATCCAGTGCGTTGAAGCGGGCCAGTTCGATATAGTGTCGGGGGCTGCCATAATAGCGATGGCTCAACAGCGGCAGCGTTTCGCCCGCCACCACGGTATGATAGCGCATCAGGTCAGGTGATCTGTTGGATTCCTCCGCCACCCGTTTTTCGTCATCAACAGTGCCGTAGAAAGACGATGAAATGGTTGCGCGCAGCGGGCTGCCATCGGGTTTGAACAGGGTATATTTGACATTGGCGCTTTTGAAAACGCAGTTGAACAAAAGCGTGCCCCAGGCCACCCGCAGATAGCGCGGCCGGTGGATTTCACCATCATATTCATAAACCACTGACAGGAAGTGCCGGACCTTGTCGATAACACCCTTCTCACCGGGCGCGGAGCCATCGACCGTCAGGTCTTCGGACGCACCGGTGCCGTCAATGATAAAATCAAGGCTAAGGTCGATCGGCTTGGACTGCTTGAATTTCTGCGGCAGGGCAGACGTGCCTTTACCCTGATCCTCTTCATATTCGACCGCATATTTGACCGAATAATTGGTCGGGTTAAACATGGTGGTAAAGGTGGCAACCGGCGAGCCGGAAAACTTCTCGTCGGTGAAAGATTCGATGATCAGTTTTTTCAGTTGGCCACTCATTTACCGCGCTTCCTTTTCTTCAAGCAGGCTCATCACCTGCTCAACGCATTGTTTGACAATCGCTTCCTGGCCCTTGCCAGCTTTTGACGGCGCGGTGCTGTCCGCCTCCTTTTTGGGTGGCGCCAGCGTGGCTCTAATTACCAGTTCCCGTACAATCAGCGGCATGGTTCAAAGCCTTGTGAAACGTTGATAGGCCAGCTCAATAGTCTCAACCGCGATGGCGTTTTGTTCGGCATTCAGGTTTGAGAAAGACCATTTGGTCGGCCAGACCTTGGTAAAATTCCAACTGGTGACGGCCTCGAACTGTTCGTTCAGCAACGAGACCGTCAATTCCACCGGTTTTATTTCAAGGTTTTCAATCGCTGCCCTGAACCAGTCGATCAGGGCGCTATCCGACACCAGCGCGCGTTTGAGCGTAAGCGCCGGATATTTGGCTGGCCCCGGCAAGCGGTGGACAAAACGGTTTTCGCCACCCTCGGCGACGGATTCCACCGCCACCTCGGAACTTAGGCCCGATACTTCCTGAAACCGGATGTCGTGGTCACCCGCACCATCCAGTTCAAAAGTCGCACTGAAGCAGAAGGCGGTGTGGGGATAAAATTCAACCATTCAGCCCACCCCTAACCGTTCTGGATTGTCAGTCCCTCATGCGCCAAAACTAGGGTCTCAATGGCCACTTCGTTGCCGGTGGCCTTGAGGCCTGGCCCTTCCACTTTCATCGCCCAGGCGTTTTTCGCGTTCCAGACCATCACTGCTTCCTGCTTTTCATTCAGGAGGCTGATCACAACATCGCCACGTTCGACATTGCGCAAGTCAGCGGTTTCCTTCCACATGTCAAAAAAACCATTGTCATCGACCATGATTCCCTTCTTGAGGGTGATGTCGGAATATTTCCGCAGGCCCGGCATCTTGATGGTGGAAAATTCCTTCATCATGCCGTCACGGTATTCCATCATCTGGGCTTCAACGGTCAGCCCGGATGCCTCGGCAAAGCCGAGCGTGTTGCCCCGCAGAAGCACGGAGAACTGGAATACGGGAAGTGGATAATTTGCCATTTTTCTGTCCTTTTCTCAAAGCGTCATAAGTCCGGGCGGAGAGCGCCCGGAGCCTCAGGCTTCCTGGAGTTTGTGGGAGAAGCGCAGGATGATGAATTCGGCCGGGCGCACCGCTGCCATGCCAACTTCAATGATCATGCGGCCTTCAAGAATATCGATGGCAGTCATGGTGGTGCCAAGGCCCACATTGACAAAAAAGGCCTGCTCGGGTTTGGCACCGGCCAGCGCACCGCGACGCCAGAGATCGGTCAGATAGTTGGAAATCATCGCCTTGACGCGAATCCAGGTGCCGGAATCATTGGGTTCAAACACCACCCAGCCAGTCGATTTTTCGATCGATTCCTCAACCATATTATAGAAGCGCCGCACCGACACATACCGCCATTCATTGTCATTGCCCGCAAGGGTGCGCGCACCCCACACCAGCAGGCCTTTGCCTGAGAATGACCGGATCGCATTGACCGATTTGCCCGCATTGACATCAACATTAAGGCGTTCCTGCTCATCATGATCAATGGCATAGCTGAGCGCATTGACATTCGAGAGGCTGACATTGGCCGGTGCTTTCCAAACCCCGCGGTTGCGGTCAACGGCGGCATAAATGCCGACAATCGCCCCGCTGGGCGGCATCCAGTTCAGCTTGCCCCTGACCGCATCAATCACCGATTTATAG
>CALNZE010000020.1:0-5682 GCA_942490955.1 uncultured Alphaproteobacteria bacterium | reverse complement strand
TGGCGACGGCCACCGCCTGTTTCGGATCGCAGGCATCATCCCCGATTTCCAACGTCAGCTTTTCGCCATTCACGCCGCCAGCGGCGTTAATGTCCGCCACGCCTGCTCGGCGCCCGCCTTCATCTGCTGCCCAAAGCTTGCATACTGGCCGGTCATCGGACCAGCGGTCGCAATGGCAATGTCCGCCCAGGCCGCCGTCGAGGTCATCATCATGCCCATCGACAGTGCCGACATGGCAACTAAAATCTTTTTCATTTTCACACTCCCAGTTGATTGAAAAACATAATCCTACCGTACGCTGGTTTTCGCAAATATATCAAATTTTTACTTAAAGTTGAATGCGAATATTCGGGAAACACTATTCTCCGGCGGCCTTCTTTTCACGCCATGAGAAGGGTCCCGCACGCTCGTAAAGCCAGCGATATTGCGTCACCATCTGACGCACTCGCGTCACCCGGTAACCCAATAGCGAAATACCGATCAGCACAAGGGCATCAACGGCATAATATTGCAAGGACAGCAACGTTCCCTCGAAAAGAGAGAAATGGAAAAACCTGACCGCGGCGGCAAGTAACAGCATGTAAAAAATAAGCTGCGGGATCGGCCGCCAGCTTGAGGCAAGCGCCCGACCGGCCAGAAATCCGGCCCCTCCTCCAATGAGAACCGTCACGAACAGGAAGGTCAGAAAACTGTTTTCCCACAAAATTCCCATCAGTGAGCCCCCCTTCAAGATAGGCTGCCCGAACTTCCTCGCTGGCGAGAAGCTCCTTGCCCGTACCGCTCATTGTAATGCGGCCGTTGACCATAACATACCCCCGATGCGCGAGCTTGAGCGCGTGATAGGCATTTTGTTCGACCAGAAAAACCGTGAGGCCGTCTTTTTCGTTCAGCAGCTTGATCGCTTCGAAAATCTGTTTGACCACCAACGGCGCCAGGCCGAGAGAGGGCTCATCCAGCAGCAGGAGCCGCGGCCGCGCCATCAGCGCCCTGGCAATGGCGAGCATCTGCTGCTCACCGCCCGAGAGGGTGCCGCCCCGCTGGTCGCGGCGCTCCTTCAGGCGGGGGAACAGTTCAAACGCCCGCTCAAGATCTTCGTCAAAATGAACCGCATCTGAGGTGGTCGCCCCCATGATGAGATTTTCATAAACCGTCATGCGGGGAAAAATTCGGCGACCTTCCGGCGACTGCGAAATTTTCAGTCGGGTGATTTCATGGGTTGGCAATTGGGTAATATCCCTTCCATCGAAGATGACTTGCCCGATCGCCGCCCGGGGATCGCCGCAAATTGTCATCATCAGGGTAGATTTTCCAGCACCATTGGCCCCAATAAGGGTTACGATTTCGCCCGGATTGACATCAAGCGTCACTCCTTTGAGCGCCTGGATCTTGCCATAGTAGGTTTCGACATCCTTCACCTGAAGAAGCGGGTCAGAACTCATGATGACGCCCCTCCTTCAATTTCATCGATTTCCTGCTCCACCTCATCAACCTCTTCATCGGGAACGCCGAGATAGGCGGCAATGACGCTTGGATCATTGCGAATTTCTTCCGGCGTCCCGTCAGCGATTTTCTTGCCATAATCCAGCACAACAATATGATCGGAAATACCCATCACCACATTCATGTCATGCTCAATCAGCAAAACGCCGGTCGCCGCCTCATTGCGAATGAACAGGAGAAGCTTGTTCAATTCCTCTGATTCGCGTGGATTAAGGCCTGCCGCCGGTTCATCAAGGCACAACAATTTACAGGCTTTGTACACATGGCACGGGCTATTTCCAGCTTGCGTTGCTCCCCATAAGGAAGATCGCCCGCCGCATCATCGGCGCGATGCATGAGGCCGGTCTGCTCCATCCAGTATTTGGCAAGTTCAATCGCCTCTTTTTCAGCCCGCTTATATCCGCCAAGCCCCAGAATGCCGCCAAAAGTATAATTGGAGGCAATCATTAGCGGATTATGCTGGCCTACCATCAGATTCTCAAGAACCGTCATCCCGCCGAACAGCCGGATATTCTGGAAAGTCCGGGCAACCTTCGCAATTTTCGGGATCTTGAAATCATCCATACGTTCCAGAAGAAACTTTTCGCCATTCTCATGCAGGGCTGTGATGCACCCTTCTGTCGGTTTGTAAAAGCCGGTGATGCAATTGAAGACAGTCGTTTTACCCGCGCCATTCGGCCCGATCAGAGCTGTAATATCCTGCCGGCCTGCCGTAAAGGACAGGACATCCACGGCGAGGAGGCCGCCAAACCGCATGCTGAGATGCTCGACAGTCAGGACAGGGTTATCAATGACATGCGCCATCTTAATGTCCCTCCCCTTGCGCGACCATATCTGCCGATACGGCTTTTCTTTCTTTCAGGAAGATGGACGGAATGCGCGTTGAGATCAGACCGCGTGGACGCCAGATCATGATCACCACCATGGCGAGCCCGAAGATCAGCATGCGGTACTGCTCTGCCTCGCGGAACACTTCAAAACCGCCGATCATGACGATGGACGCAATAACCACGCCGACCTGCGATCCCATGCCGCCCAGCACAACAATCGCCAGGATCAGCGCCGATTCTATGAAAGTGAAACTTTCCGGCGAAATGAACCCCTGCCGTGTTGCGAAAAACGACCCCGCAAAACCGGCGAACATACCGCCAATCGCAAAGGCCGTCAGCTTGACCGATGTCGTATTCAGCCCCAGAGACCGGCAGGCGATTTCATCTTCGCGCAAAGCTTCCCATGCCCGTCCAATCGGCAGCCTCCGCAAACGGTTGGTCACAAAGTTGGTGATCAGCGCCAATGCCAGAATCAGGAAATACATAAAGAATAATTCGGTGGATAGAAGAATAGTCCAGGCCGAACAGATCTGCAAAACCGCCTTCATTTCGAGTAAACGGGATGCCGAAGAAGCTTGGGCGCGGAATGCCGGAAAGCCCATCGGGTCCGCCCGTAAACTGATACCAGTTGAGCAGGACGACACGAATAATCTCCCCGAAAGCAAGGGTCACAATCGCCAGATAATCCCCCCGCAACCGAAGGACAGGAAAACCGAGAATGATGCCCCAAAAGGCCGCCAGAATACCGGCCAGCGGCAGGCACATCCAGAAAGAAAAGCCAAAATACTGAGCCAGCAGCGCATAGGAATAGGCGCCAATTGCATAAAAGGCCACATATCCCAAATCCAGGAGCCCCGCCAGCCCGACAACGATGTTCAGCCCCCATCCCAGCATGATATATGTGAGGATCAGAATGCTGAGATCGAGCAGATAACGGTCCGTTGTCGGCAGGAATGGAAAGACCAGGGCGAGGAGCAGCATGGCTGGTCCGAAAACCTTGCCGAATTTTGCTCCAAACGCTCGAAACCCCTGTTTGAGACCGGCCGGCATGGATACTGCGGCTTGGCCGGGTGCCTTACTCCAGAAGAAAACCCACAGCAGCAACCGCCCAACGACGACAGCAGCGATCACATAGAAAGCCTCAGCGAACCGGAGTTCCAATGTCAGCCCGCCAGAGGCCGAAACTGTCCGGAAGGCAATGGTGGATCCGAAAATCGCCGTCGCAATCAATGCCGTCACAACAAGGTCTTTGGCAATTTTTGGAATGGCAAAATGACGTCCCGCTCGTGATGCGCTGTTTGCCGTATCGGTCATCAGACTTTCTCCACCTCAGGCTTACCAAGCAAGCCTTGCGGCAGAAAAATCAGAACGATTGCCAGCATTGAGAACGCTGCCACATCCTTATATTCGACAGAAAAATAAGCCGACCAGAAGGTTTCGATCAATCCGATCACCAGGCCGCCGAGCATCGCGCCCGGCAACGATCCGATACCGCCGAGAACGGCGGCGGTAAAAGCTTTAACGCCCGCGATAAAGCCAATGAAAAAATCGATCACCCCATAATAGAGAAGAAACATCAGCCCGGCCACAGCCGCCAGCGCCGCTCCCATGACAAACGTCGTGGAAATGGTCCGGTCCACATTAATGCCGAGAAGCGAGGCCATCTTGCGATCCTGCTCACAGGCGCGTTGCGCCCGCCCCAAGGATGTCTTGGCTATGATTAGCGAGAAGATGGTCATCAGCACAATCGTCACCACAATGATCAGGATTTGCATATTGGAAATCTGTACCGCAAATTCGCCATTTGCATCGACGCGCGTCATCAGAGTGTATCCGTCAGCGATCAGGGGTTGCAGCGGTTTTACCCGGGCGCCCTGTGTGATCTGGATATAATTTTGTAGAACAATGGAAATACCAATCGCCGTGATCAGCGGCGCAAGACGGAATGAGCCGCGCAAGGGTCGATAGGCCAGCCGCTCCGTTGTCCAGCCGAAAACCGAAGCAATCACCATGGCCGAGACCAGAACCAGTATCAGCGCCAGAAATGTCATCCCAAGGCCGGTCGAAACGGTGATCCCCAACGCTGTAATGACGATCAGCGCAATGAAGGAACTCACCATGAAGATGTCGCCATGAGCAAAATTGATCATCCCGATGATGCCATAGACCATCGTATAGCCGATGGCGATCAGCCCATAAATCGACCCCAGCGTGATCCCGTTAATCAACTGCTGTAAAAAATATTCCATTAAGCTCCCCCCGGACAGAAATCCTGCTGTAAATACAGAAATCAGGCATCATTTCTATATCTTCGCATAAGATATCATCGCGCACTCATGCCAACTTCCTTCCAAAAAGCTGGCCGGACATCTCGCTATATTACCGTATGTCAGAGATTTATTCGACGCAAGAGGGATTAGAGGCAAATTGGATTATGCGCTCTCATAAAGGGTTAGACCGGCGATGTTTGGTTACTCGATAAATGGTTTCACGGCATCAAAATCAGCCGAATTATGAAGGCAATGCTTCCCACCGCCGCCACCCCCAGAAGCCACAGCGCGACAAACCAGAGAAGCTGCCGCAGACGCGGGGACATCAGTGATACCCCCCGTCCCTGTCAACCTTGCCGCGGAAAACCCAGTAACTATGGATTGTATAGGCCAGAATAATGGGCACCAGCACGACCGTTCCAACAATCATAAACCGCAGACTGGTTTCCGGGGCGGCAGCATCCCAAATGGTGATATGCGGCGGCACCATACGGGGAAAAAAACTGATCCCAATGCCGATATAACAAAGCAGAAAAATTCCCTGTGCCGCAAAGAAAGGACGAATTTCATGCCCTTTTCTTTTCAGACCGAGAAACAAAACCGCCGCGCAGATCGCCAGCAAAAACGGCACCAGAATACTGAACACAAGGTTTGCCCCCTCAAACCAGCGATGGTGATATTCCGCATCCAAAAACGGCGTAGCAAGGCTGACAACGCCGATGAGAATGAGCGTCCCCGCACCGGAAATCATCGCAAAATGTCTGGCGCGCGCCTGCAAATCGCCCTCCGTCTTCATGACAAGCCATGTGGCCCCCAGCAGGGCATAGCCGACAACGAGACAGCCGCCGGTCAGCACAGAGAAGGGGGACAGCCAGTCAAACCGCCCGCCTGCATAGCTGCGACCGGCCACTTCAATACCCTGGATCAAGGCGCCCAAGCAGATTCCTTGCGCAAAAGTTGCGATCAGCGATCCGAAAGCAAAGGAACGATCCCACCAGATCCGGTTCTTTTCATTGACACGCCAACGGAATTCGAAGGCCACGCCGCGAAAAATAAGACCAAGCAGCATGACGATAATCGGC
>CALNZE010000019.1:0-4683 GCA_942490955.1 uncultured Alphaproteobacteria bacterium | reverse complement strand
TTTATCAGATATCATAGATGAAGCGATTGAGTATGAAGATTTTTGTCCATGCGGTGATGGATGTCTTCAAAGATTATCATCTGACCTCAAAGAATTTTCAGAACGAATTGATATTCATTTGAAGAAAAGAAAGGCAGAACAGGAATGACCCGTAAGGATATTGAATCCGCAATCGCCAGTGAAGTGGAAAGCTGGCCAGATGTCACCGTCCAGTTTGTCGAAGGGCGAAAACATCCTCGCGCGAAATTCGCATTTGGCGGAAATATGCTTTCGGTGACATACGCTTCCACCCCATCGGATGTCCGGACAATCAAGAATTGCATTTCCGAATGCCGCAACGTGATGACGCGGCTTGGCGCTGAGCGGGATTCCCATGAGCCGAAAGATGTTGAACCGAAAGAGTACAGGCCAGCCAATGAAGGCAAGGCCAAACGGTCTGATCCAGTGCAATCCGAACCAGCCAAGCCAGAGCCGACAATCAAGGAAAAGTTAGAATCCCTGCCAGAAGGTTCTTTGCCTCAAACAGTGGAAGAAACTGTTGCGGCGATCGATGGGCCGCTGGAAATCGAAGATGTTATTAGCTGGACGCGATTTGATCCGGAAACCGGCGAGCAGATCAATGGCACCGGGCCGATCGATCAGCCGGGGCTCTATCGGATGGATGATGAAACCTACCATGGAGATCCATGCGCAGAGCCCAGCCTGTCAGCATCGCTCTTGAAGAAGGCCATGCCGGGCGGCAAGAAAGGCGGCTCCCCGCGCCATATGCAATATGCCCATCCCAAGCTTACGCCGGTTGAATTGGAGCCCAGTTCGAAAAAATTTGATGTCGGATCTGTCTTCCACACTCTGATCTTGGGAGAAGGTGATGAAATCGTCATTGTTGAATCCGATGCATGGCGAACCAAAGCAGCCAAGCAAGAGCGTGATGAAGCCCTTGAAGCTGGGCAACAGCCAATCCTTCGCGATCAGTATGACAGGGCCGCTGCCATGGTTCGCGCCGCGCATTACCAGATCCCGATCTGGCCAGAACTGGAAAAGGCAATGGCCGATGGACAGGCTGAATATGTCCTGATCTGGAAAGAGCAAACCAGATTTGGCGAGATTTTCTGTCGCTGCAAACTGGACTGGATTCCGGCTCAGGGCGGTCTCTTCCCAGACTGGAAGACAACCGATGCCAGCGCCGGCCCGGATGATTATGGGCGCACCATGTTCGATATCGGCGCGGATATTCAGGATTCGTTTTACCGGCGCGGGATCAAGGCCATACTCAAGCGCGATGCCCGGATCATATTTCCAGTGATCGAAGCGTTCGAACCGCATTGCATGATGGTGCATGCGATCGATAATGCCGATGAACAGATAGCCCGGCGAAAGGTCGAATGGGGCATGAATGTTTACGCGGCCTGTCTGGCGCAAGGCGTATGGCCGGGCTATCCGGGGCACATTGCCTATCAGGCAGCACCGCCATGGATCAGCAGGCAATGGGAAGATCGGGAAGATTCCGGATTGGATGACCCTCAATTTACGGTAAAGCTCATTGAAAAAATGAAGGATATGGCCAAGAGCGGCGCTGTACTGCCTGCAGCGGACAAGGAATTCGCGGATGATTTTGGCCTTGAATCGGAAACCGAATAATGCGCTCTGAATTCACATTCAGAAAGATGGCTGCGACAGTTTATGCCTTGGTTTCATTTCATTGGTTTGTGAATAATTTCCCGTTCTTTAGCGCTGTCAAACAACTTTTAGAAACAGAAAGCAATTTAACTGTAATTTCATTTATTGTTTTAATGGGGGCATTCATATTGTTAACAACATTTGGCGTATCTTTGATTATTTTTGGAGAAGATAATTGACTTTTCAGTTCCGGCGCGGCGAGCGTAAAAACACATCGGTTTTGATCGGTCTTGCTGGTGCAAGTGGATCAGGAAAAACCTATTCTGCGCTGACTCTCGCTGTCAGTCTGGCCTATCCACAAATGACGCCAGAACAGATCATGGAAACAATCAGCAAGGAAGGCCGATGCCGCGTTGTCCTGATCGATACGGAAGGCGGGCGCGGCCTGCACTATGCGCCAAAACCCGGTGCCGCACCTGATTTCAAAAACAACTTCCCGTTCGAATATGCGGAGATCCAGCCGCCCTTCAGCCCTGACGTTTACAAAGATGCAGTGGTCTCAGCCGATGAAGCCGGTTTCGTTGTCGTGATAGTCGATTCCATGAGCCATGAATATGAAGGCGAAGGCGGGATTCTGGAATGGGCCGATAAGTTGGCGGCTGGCGTTCCCAAGCCCGGCATTGAAAACCCGGAAGCATGGAAGCGTGAACACTGGATCGAACGCCCGGTGCAATCGCCGGGAAACTGGAACCTTCCCAAGCGATCACACAAGCAAATGGTGAACCGCTTCCTGCAATGCCGGTGTCACATGATTTTCTGCCTTCGCGGCGAAGAGAAGATGAAGCTGGTTCAAGAGGAAGGCCACAACGGCAAAATGAGAACGAAGGTGATCCCGGCTCAGGATCGCCCGCTGAAGGAACGATGGGAGCCGATCTGCGAAAAGCGGTTCATGTACGAAATGACGGTTTCGATGATCCTGATTCCCAGCAATCCCGGCGTTCCCGTTCCAATCAAACTGGAAGAACAGCACCACGATTGCTTTCCAGAAGATCGGCAGATCAATCATCAATCCGGATGGTCTCTGGCAGCATGGGCATCAGGCGATGCCAAAACTCCTGAAGTATCTGAAGCCAAACCCATCGAGAATAAGCCACAGGAGACGCCACAGGCCGATGATGGCGATCAGGAGCCGGAAGCCGAAAGATCTCAGGAAGGCTCTGCAGCGCCAGCCAGCGCGGTGGAATGGGTAGATAAATACATTGCCGTTGTTGAATCCTGTCAATCCTTGGATGCACTCACTGATCTGCAGGGAAAGCAGATGAAAAATACCGCCAAGGTGAAATCCGATTGGCCGGATCTGTGGAATCGCATAACCGATGCCCATGGCAAAACCTATGACCGCCTGAGCGTGCCGGAACAGGAAGATATTTTCGAGTAGGAATCTCATGGCATACGCTGAAAAAACCAGTGTCGATTTCAACAAATCGATATCTCAAATCATGAAAATCCTTCGCGACAGCGGCGCTATGCAGACAGCGCAAGCTGAAGATGAAGACCTTGGCGTTTTCGTCGTACAATTTAGATTGCTCAAGCAGGCTGACATGGAATCAGACCTTAAATGGAACGCCGAACGGGAGTTGAAAACCCGCGATGGCTGAGAATGTGAATATTGACCCTAACCCCAGCGGAAGGAGATTAGGTGTCTATAAGCAAGCAGCCGCGCGGTGCGGCCTTCCCTATAAAGAATGGCATCGCCGTCAATTGGCTGGCGAAAAGCGCTGTTTTCGGTGCAAGGTTTGGAAGCCAAAAAACCAATTCAGTAAGGATTCTAGCCGAGGCAACGGCATAGCTTCATCATGCAAGCCCTGCACTAGCGAAGCAGCAACGGCTTCGCGTTACAATATGACACGACGCGAGCTTTCGAAATTCAAAGATACGCACGGCCACAAATGCGGTATTTGTGGAGCGGCAGAAACTCTTTATGTCGACCATTGCCACGAAACAGGAAAGCTTCGCGGTCTTTTATGTCCCGGCTGCAACACGGCAATTGGACAGTTCCGAGAAGACCCTAGATTGTTTTTCTCTGCGCTTAAATATTTGGGAAAGTTGAATGGGTGAAAACAGTAAAATTGAATGGTGTGATCACACTTGGAATCCGTGGGAAGGATGCCAGAAAGTCGGGCCGGGCTGCGATCATTGTTATGCCGAAACCAGAAATGCCCGGTTTGGTGGCGGGATTGCTCCGAACTGGGGACCGGGAGCGCCAAGGCGGCGAACCAGTGTATCGAACTGGAAGTCACCTAAGAACTGGCAGCGACAAGCTTCGCAATTCTATGCGAAGCATGGGCGGCGGCAACGGGTTTTTGCGCCAGTCTTGCGGATGTTTTCGATAATGCGGTGGATCCGCAATGGCGATGGGATTTGTTCTGGCTCATTTTGCATACGCCGGATCTCGATTGGCTGCTTCTCACAAAGCGCGTTGGCAATGTCAGAGACATGCATCGGGCGATGACGAATAGCGATGATCCATTGCCCAGAAACGTCTGGATAGGTGCCACGATCGTTAATCAGGAAGAGGCAGATCGGGACATTCCGAAACTCCTTTCGATCCCGGCCAAGGTCCGGTTTCTGTCCTGCGAGCCCCTTCTGGGTCTGGTGGATCCATTCAAGCCTTGCGCGATCTGGCACGATCACACTCCATATTCAGAAAGAAAGCATTTAGGGTTAGGACAGCCGATGATCGATTGGATTATTGCGGGCGGGGAAAGTGGACACAACGCCCGGCCTTCTCACCCTGATTGGTTTCGATCTCTCCGCGATCAATGTCTGGCCACCGGGACTCCGTTTCTGTTCAAGCAATGGGGGGAATGGGTCTCAGTCAGTGAAGTGGAAGGCGATGGTGATCATTTCACATTCGATGACGGCGCGACCGTTCGGCGCGTCGGGAAAAAGCGGGCTGGCAGGACTCTGATTGGTCAAGAATGGAACGGATTTCCAGATGCCCGATAATGAGATCACCGCGCTTTTCATTCTAGGTGTCGTTTCGGTCACTGGGTTTCTGGCGAT
>CALNZE010000018.1:0-24059 GCA_942490955.1 uncultured Alphaproteobacteria bacterium | reverse complement strand
CCGGCGGCGGCGATCTCGCCGCTCGGCGATGGGGCTGATGTCCTAGATTAATGTAACGCCGCTTGTTGATGTGATGCTGGTGTTGTTGATTGTGTTTATGGTCACTGCACCAATGCTTACTGTTGGCATTCCGATGGAGCTGCCTAAAACAGAAGCCAAAGCGCTTGGCGGGGAGAAAGAGCCGCTTACTATTTCTGTGACCAGTGAAGGCAAGATTTATATTCAGGATAAAGAGATTGCGATGGATGAGCTGGTTGCAAAATTAAAAGCTATATCAAACAATGGCTATAATGAGCGTATTTATATTCGAGGTGATCAGGAGTCGCGGCATGGCAAGGTTTCTGAGGTGCTTGGTAAAATCTCCAGTGCCGGATTTACACGGCTTGCGATTGTGACTGATTTAGTAGTGTCAGTAGGTGGTTGGGCCAATGAATCACTTAAATGTTAATCGTTTTATTTGGATCTAAATACTTTAAATTCAGCGAGGGTAAGATTTGCGTTTAGGTTTTATATTATCTGTTTTGTTTCACGGAGGTTCCCTGGCCTGGGGCGCTGATTTCGCTGGTGAATGCCAAGGAATTGACAAGCCATTGAGATGCAGAATATTCCTTGATGGATATTGTTGATGTCTCGGAGCTGACCAAGCTGAAAGCCGGGCTGAAAAAAGAGCCGGAGAAAAAAGAGACGAAAAAGCCGGACCCGAAAAAGCCAATGGCCAAGCAGATTGAGGCGGAGGAAAAAAAAGAAAAAACCAGCGCCAAAGCGTAAAGTCGAGGCTGCGGCCGAGGCGAAGCCACCAAAGCCGGAACTTAAAAAGTTTGAGGTCAAAAAAACCAGAAGTGAAACCAAAGCCGGTACGAAAAAGAAAAGTGAAGGTGGAAAAACCAAAACCAAAGCTGAAACCAAAAAAAGTGAAGCCAAAACCCAAGCCAAAGCGGAAGGTGGTGAAAAAAGCGCCGCCGAAGAAAAAGAAGAATTTTGACGAAGATAAGATTGCTGCGCTTTTGAACAAAGTGCCTGATGCCGGGGCCGCTAGCACTGAAGCTGCCTGATCTGCCGGGTGCTGAAAAAGTGAAGGGTGATCCAGCTGGCAAAGCGCTTGTGATGTCGATTAATGAAATAGATTTGTTTCGCCGGCAGGTTTCACAATGCTGGAATCCGCCTGTTGGTGGTCTTGGTGCCGGGGATCTTCTGGTGAAGGTGCGGCTGGCTGGAACTCAAAGATGGGTCTTTAAAAAATCAGCCCAGAATTATGAATAGCAGCTCTAACCCGTTTTTCCGGGCAGCGGCTGATAGTGCGACACGGGCTATTTGGCAATGCCAGCCCTATAATCTGCCGAGAGAGAAATATAAGCTGTGGCAGGATATGATTATCAATTTGATCCCGCGGCATATGCTGCGCTGGGTAAGAATTGAAGAGGGTGCGGTTATTTAGATGGCTGCCTGCCAGGATTGGCAGTTTTAGAGGTGTGAAATTCAAATCAGAGGTTGGTTACTAATGATCACGAGAAAATTACGACAAGCCGGGGGGCTTTTGGTGCTGATCAGAGATATGGCATTCAGCCTTCAAGCTTCAGTCTCACTTACCATTAAATCTGGTGGAGGCTCGCGTCTTTGGCGGGTCTATTCAATGCTGGTGGTTGTGTGCTGGTGATGACAGCTGCGGCCGGTGAGGGCGCAGGTTGAGATTGACATTACCCAGGGCAATATCCGTGCGATACCGATTGCGGTTTCAGCATTTGAGGCGAAGTCGCTGGATGACCAGCGCTTTGCGCAAGAGGTTGTGCAGGTGATCCAGGGTGACCTGGCCGGGAGCGGGCTGTTCACGCCGCTGGACCCTGAATCCTTCATTGATAAAGCGGCCAGTGTGGCGCGGGTGCCGAAATTTTCTGATTGGCGCATCATCAAGGCGCAGGCGCTGGTGGTTGGCGAGGTTGAGCGCTTGCCGGACCGGCGCATCAAGGCGCAGTACCGGCTGTGGGATGTGTTCTCTGGCAAGCAGCTCTCCGGCGAGCAGTTTTTCATTGCCGATGAGAACTGGCGGCGGGTTGGCCATGTGATTGCTGACACGATCTACAAGCGGCTCACCGGTGAGGCCGGATATTTTGACACGCGGGTGGCTTTCATTGATGAGACAGGGCCGAAGAAACGGCGCGTTAAACGTCTGGCGATCATGGATCAGGATGGCTACAACCTGAAATATCTGACGCAGGGTGAGCATCTTGTGCTGACGCCGCGCTTCTCACCCAAGGCGCAGGAAATCACCTATATGTCCTATGAGAGCGGGTCGCCGCGGGTGTATCTGCTGAACATTGAGACCGGGCAAAAGGAAGTTGTCGGCGATTTTCCAACGATGACATTTGCGCCGCGCTTTTCGCCGAATGGGCGAATTATCATCATGAGTTTACAGCAGGGCGGCAATGCCAACATCTTCACCATGGATCTTGGCACAAGGCGCACTTCACGGCTCACAGACAGCCCGTCGATTGATACGGCGCCTAGCTTCTCGCCGGACGGGCAGCAAGTTGTGTTCGAAAGCGACCGGGGTGGCTCCAAGCAGCTTTACGTGATGGGGGCGGACGGCTCCAATGCCCGGCGGATCAGCCAGGAGGAAGGGCGCTACTCAACGCCTGTGTGGTCACCGCGCGGTGACCTGATCGCCTTTACGAAACAGGTGCCGGGGCGCTTCCTGATTGGGGTTATGCGGCCGGATGGAACCGGTGAGCGGATCATCACCGAGGGGTATCACAATGAGGGGCCGACATGGGCACCAAATGGCCGGGTGTTGATGTTTTTTCGTGAATCTCCGGGGCCAAATACGGGGCCGAAGATCTACTCCGTTGATCTGACAGGATATAATGAAAAGCGGATTCGTACACCTTCCTGGGGGTCTGACCCGTCCTGGTCACCACGTGTTAATAAATAGCCTGTAAAATCGTTGCCTTATGACACAGAATCAAATTCAATCTGAATGGTTGAATGCGGCTGTGCATAAGGGGTTGAGAACAAAACGGCTACATCGGGGTTTTCGTGACTTTTTCGCATCATTGATGGTGAAAACATGTTGCCTTGGCGTTTCAGTTCTTGATCTTGTCATGTATCGCCGGTAATCGGAATATATGCACTGCTCGTAATTGTCTTAAGGAGTACAGGGTGCCATCTCTGAACGCGTGTGAAGTTCACCGCTTGTCTGGGGACGACATTTGAAAATGGCAGAATGTTCTGTCAGATGTGCTTTTTATTTTTAACCGGGTCAACCTGGCCCACACTTAACCTGAAGGGGGAAAGAGGATGAAAGGTATTAAAGGTCTTATCATCGCTGCTACTATCGTTGGAACTGTTGCTGCACTTGGTGCTTGCCGCCGTGAAGTACGCCACGAGCCAATGAAACTTGGTGGTGATATTGCTCCAGTTGAACAAGCAATCCGCTAGTTTCTAGCCATTGTTTGTACCGGTGCCGTTTCGGCATTGGGACTGAATAAAGATCGTGTTGCACGCATGCGTGCAGCACGATTTTTTTTGTGTGTCTCGCCGTCCCGTAAAACTCAGTATGTGTTGGCTATTCTTGTAGGGGCGGGGTTGTATTGCGCGATCTGCTCTCTTGAGGTTATCCGCAGGATTTGGGCGTTGCGCGGGCGACGCAGGGGTGCGACTCGGCTATGCTCAGGCGGTTGCTGGTATTTTTGCGATTTGGCGACACTAAGTTGCCTTAGTTTCGCGGCATGAAGATGAAGCTCCGTGATCTTTGATTAGTTGGAGGATTGCGGGCAATTTCTTGTCGGGAAGGGATGGCGAAGTTAAAGGGGATCGGGCATATTTGTGCCGGGTTTTGATTTTGCCAGTTTCAGTTACATGATTTAAATATGTTGTGCCGGTTTCGGCACGTTCTTACCTTAGGCCAAGCGACTATGACGTCTCATTTATCCAAAATCGTTTTCATGCTGTTTATGGCGCTTTCCGTCGCTGGTTGCAGCAACGCGAACAAGACCCTTTCGGGCACACCGACAACGCCAGGTTCACCGCAGGATTTCGCGGTTAATGTTGGCACCACCGTTCACTTCACCACCGACAGTGTGCAGTTGACCGAGCAGGCGCTTGGCATTTTGCGCGGGCAGGTGCAGTGGCTCAACAAATATTCGAATTATTCCGTGACGCTGGAAGGTCACGCGGATGAGCGCGGCACCCGGGAATATAACCTGGCGCTTGGTGGCCGCCGCGCTGAGACCGTGAAGAATTTTCTCATCTCCAATGGCATTAGCCCGGCGCGGTTGCGGACAATCTCTTACGGTAAAGAGCGGCCGGTTGCGGTTTGTAATGACATTAGCTGCTGGTCACAGAACCGGCGGGTTGAGACCAAGCTGAACGGCGCTGCCAATTATTAGGTCGCGGGGTTCGTGCCCTGGTTGCTCATTTCTGACATAGCACATTAGGGGCGAAACGCCTTTATTCCTGGCCGCGAATGGCTGGGCGTTTCCTGTGGGCAGATCCGGATCATTGGTTTTGTGCGCCGCGCATCATCTGATATGCTGCGGTTGGTTGGATGCGGTGTCATTTTTTGGTCCAGCGGGCATAAACAACCGAGATGTTTCGGTCATGAGGTTCAAGGCATGAGGTTTAAGGCACAAAATCTGAAGCGGTTATTCGCTCTTCTGGCTTTCGCCGGGTTTTCTGTCGTTGCGGTTCACATGGTAACGCCGGTTGGTTTTGCCAATGCGCAGGACGGCAAGACAGACCTGAAGGCAAAAGTACCTGCCGCGCAGGCTGGCCGTGGAAGCGAGCTGAATGAGGCGCTCCGCCGGATTGACCGGCTTGAGGCGCAGATTACCGAAATGCAATCCGTTATTGGGGCGTTGCAAACGATGGTGCAAAAGGGTGTGAACCAGGCGCCGGCGCCTCGCGGAGACACGCCGTTTTCGCCGCCAGCCGATGACAGGTCGCGCGGCGATAATAACTTTAGAGATAATTCCTTTGGCGATCGGGGTGACAACACGCCTCAGGACCGAAGCGGTGAAGGGCTTGGGCGGTTTGATAATGATCGCCAGCTTGCAAGGCGCGACGTTGACGAGCCGGCTTTTGCAACTGATGGCTGGGGCGCGGATATCCGCTCCGAGCTTGAGCGGCAGAATAATGTGCCACCGGCTGATGTGCAGGGTGACACGCCAGTGAGCCGGGCGCGGGTGAATGGCGAAGCGCCTCGGCAGATCTATGACACCGGCTATAATTATCTGATGGCCAGCGACTATGCCTCGGCTGAAGCGACCTTCAAGAATTTCCTCTCCAGTTATCCGGAGGACAACCTGGCCGGCAATGCGCAATATTGGCTGGGGGAGAGTTACTTTGCGCGCGGTGATTACCGCAAGGCGGCGGGTGAGTTCCTCAAGGGGTATAAATCCTACAAGGACAGCCAGAAGGCACCTGATAATCTTTTGAAGCTCGGGATGTCGTTGCAGCGGTTGGGGCAATCTGAGGCGGCGTGTCAGACTTTCAATGAATTAAAGACGCGGTATAAGTCATTGCCGGGGCATATCAGCCGCAATGTTGATGGCGAGATGGACCGGGCGAATTGCGGCTAATGAGGGCTCTTCAATGCGGGGTTTTTTCCTCAAGCACTGAATAATTTGTAGTTTCTTCTGGGCCCGGTTTTTTGCCGGGCCTTTTTTGTGCCGTGGCTGAGCTGCATCTCCCTCTGTATAAACGACCGAGATGCTTGCGGCCGGTAATGATTGTGATTAGCTTCGCTTGATATGAATTCAGACATTTTCAATTCAAAAAAGATTTTTGGACCGCTGGTTGATGCCGGCCCGGTGGCGCTTGCTGTTTCGGGGGGCGGCGACAGCATGGCGCTGATGCATCTTTTTGCCGAATGGCGCCGGGCTCACCCGCTTGGTGAAGGGCTGCGTGATGTTATCTATTCGGTTGATCACGGGTTGCGGCCGGAAAGCGCAGATGAAGTTGCGTTTGTTAAATCGGCTGCGATGATGCTGGGGCTTCGGGCTGAAGGGCTGAAGCTTGAGGGGCTAAAAGGCCTTAAAGCTGGCAGCGGCTTGCAGGCGCGGGCGCGGGAGGCGCGCTACAAGGCGATGACAGAGGCCATGGACCAATATGGTGCCGCGACCTTGCTGACGGGCCACACGCTGGATGATCAGGCCGAGACAGTGCTGATGCGGCTTAAGCGCGGCTCTGGTGTGCAGGGGCTTGCGGCCATACGCCCGGTGCGCAAAATCCATGGTGTGACAGTGCGGCGGCCCCTGCTCTCCCATTCACGCAGCGAGTTGCGGGCGTGGTTGAAGGGGCGTGACATCAAGTGGCGGGATGACCCCGGCAATGAGAATGAGATGTACGAGCGGGTGGCGATACGCAAGATGCTGAGCCAGATGGATGATGACGGCGAGGCGTCTCGGCTTATCGCGCTGAGTGCGCGCAGGTTGCAGCGTGTTGAGCGGGCGTTGGATGAGCTGGTGCTTGGATTTATTGATGAGCATGTCACCAGCGATGCTTGCCGGTGGATTTCTTGAGGTGCCCGCCGATGAGTTTATCAGCCTTACTGAGGAGCTACAGTGCCAGGTGCTGGAGCGGATGCTAGGTGCCTTTGGCGGGTCGGTGCGGCTTGCCAAGATTGAGGCCGCGCTCGGGGTGATGGCGCGCATGAAGAATGGTGGGCGCCATGCGCTTGGCGGGGTGATTATCCGGCGCGGTGAGGACCGCTTTCGGTTGTACAGAGAAACAGACAGGGAGATGCCGACGACCGTTGTTGTCAGGGTCGGGCCGAAGGGCAATAAAGACGTGGTCTGGGATGGGCGGTTGCTTTTGAGCTTCCGCGCTGATGTGAGCGGCGCTGTGCGCCTGCGGGCGCTGTCGCCATCAGAGGTTGAGGTGTTGCGGCTTTACTTCAGGGATTCGGGGGAGGAGCCGCCCGTTACGGCGGATGAGATGCGCGGTCTTTGTAGTGTCTGGCAGGGAAGCCGGGGCGGCAATGGTGAGGCGCTGGTGGCGATCCCGCAGCTTGATGAAGGGGTGCAGGAGAGCGTCTTGGCGGCGATGTCCGTGGCTGGTTTTCAGGTTGTGGGTCATAAGCCGGGCGGCACCAAGGGGGAGGGCGGCGCCGAGAAAATGGACATTGGTGCGAGTTTTCCGCTGCTGGGCTGGGAGGCCGGGCGGTAGCTGAATTGTGCCGCTTGCGCCGCGCGGCGCAGGGGGGCGCTTCGGATTTCATTTACTGTTTTTTCAGCTAGCTGTTGTTTAAACCGGACATCGCGATGACAGTGGGCTGAGAATTTGGCGTGAATTAAGGGTAAAAGGCGATAAATGGCCCCTAAAAGATGGATTTGCTGGCAGATTGGCGGCGCGGCGGCCTTGGCAAAGGCGGGCCGCGACCCTATGTTACAGAAGCATTCAGATGATTTGGTCAGGAAGGCGTTAAATCGCCAGAATTAGGGTTATATTGACTATGAAGTGAGGGCGGCCAGGCTGGGCGGCGAATTTGGCAATCAGGGTCAGGCGCTGGTTCAGTTTTTTGCAAAGATAATCGCGCTAATTTTTATTTCTTATACGGTCCATATTTTACGCATTTCAGACTTTGTACGTTCGCTAAATGTGCGGAACTTCAATATGCTACGTAAATTTTGAGACAGTATTATTATAAAGAGCAGTATCTTCTCAGATGTGGTCTTTGTTTTAATCGAGATTTAAAAATGTTCTCCAATCAGGCATCTTAAACCACGCCGGGGGTTATTAGGCGGTAATCTCTGGAACAGGAAATCTTGATGAATTCGCATTTTCGTAATTTTGCGGTTTGGGTTGTTATCCTCCTTTTTGCTGATGGCTTTGTTTAATATGATTCAAAGCGCGCAAAATAACCCGAAATCGTCTCAGATCAGCTATTCCGACATGATCTCGCAGGTTGATGCTGGGAATATTAAAGGTGTGACAATTGCCGGTCAGAAAGTAACTGGTAAGTTCGGTGATGGTACCAGCTTTAACTCTTATGCGCCGAATGATCCGACCTTTGTTGGAAAACTTCAGGCGAAGGGTGTTCAGATTTCTGCGAAGCCGCCGGAGGATGAATCAAACTCATTCTTTAATGTGCTGCTGACAACCTTATTGCCGGTCTTTCTGCTGATTGCGGTGTGGATTTTCTTTTATGCGCCAAATGCAGGGCGGCGGTGGCCGGGCGATGGGCTTTGGTAAATCGAAAGCGCGGCTGTTGACTGAAAATCATGGCCGGGTAACATTTGAAGATGTTGCTGGTATTGATGAAGCGAAAGAAGACCTTGAAGAGATTGTTGAATATCTGCGTGACCCGCAGAAATTCCAGCGGCTTGGTGGCAATATTCCTCATGGTGCCCTGCTTGTTGGCCCGCCTGGTACGGGTAAGACGCTTGCTCGCCCGGGCGATTGCCGGTGAGGCGAATGTGCCGTTCTTCACCATTTCCGGTTCTGACTTTGTGGAAATGTTTGTTGGTGTTGGTGCATCTCGCGTTAGCGATATATTCAAGCAAGCCAAAGAAGCAAGCGCCTTGTATTATCTTTATTGATGAGATTGATGCGGTTGGCCGTCACCGTGGTGCGGCCTTGGCGGCGGTAATGATGAACGCGAGCAAACCTTAACCAGCTTCTGGTTGAGATGGATGGTTTTGAAGCGAATGAAAGCATTATTCTGATCGCTGCCACTAACCGGCCTGATGTTCTTGACCCGGCACTATTGCGCCCTGGTCGTTTTGACCGGCAAGTGGTTGTGCCGCGCCCTGATGTTGTTGGCCGTGAGAAAATTCTGCGGGTGCATGCGGCCCGAGTGCCACTGGCGCCAAATGTTGACCTGAAAGTGGTTGCTCGAGGTACACCCGGATTTTCTGGTGCGGACCTTGCCAACCTTGTTAATGAGGCGGCTTTGCTTGCAGCGCGCCGGTCGATGCGGATGGTGACGCAACAGGAATTTGAAGACGCGAAAGATAAGGTGATGATGGGTGCGGAGCGCCGCTCTATGGTCATGACTGAAGATGAGAAAAAGCTACGGCTTATCATGAAGCTGGCCATGCCATTGTTGCGTATTCATATGCCAGACCATGACCCGCTGCATAAGGTGACGATTATTCCACGCGGGCCGTGCGCTGGGTGTGACCATGAACCTGCCTGAAGCTGACCGGTTGAGCTATACCAAACAATATTGTATTTCCCGCCTTGCTTCTGTTTTTGGCGGCAGGGAAGCTGAGATATTGATTTTTGGTCCTGATAAAGTGACCAATGGCGCAACTGGTGATATTCAACAGGCAACCGGCCTTGCCCGCAAGATGGTGATGGAGTGGGGCATGTCTGAAAAACTTGGCCGTGTTCTATATACCAATAACGAGGAAGAGGTTTTCCTTGGTCATTCGGTGACACAGTCTGTGAATATTTCAGAGGAAACCGCCAAGATTGTTGATGAGGAAGTTAGATCACTTATTGATGATGGCGAGGTAACCGCCCGCCGTATTCTTGAGGAGCGGATTGATGATCTGCATACTCTGGCGCAAGGGCTTTTCGAATATGAGACCCTATCTGGTGCTGAAGTTGCTGACCTTTTAGAGGGTAAGCCGCCGCGCCGGGATGAGCCGGACCAGAAATCGGGTGGAACCAGTTCTGCTGTGCCGGTTGCTGGCAAGCATAAGCCGAAGAAAGATAGCGGTGAAGAGCCTTCAGGCGGCATGGAGCCGCAACCGCAAGGCTAAGAATTTCTATTACAAAGATATACAAAAAAGCCTGCGCTCAATCAAAATAGCGCAGGCTTTTTTGTGCTGAGATGCGGTGTGTTACTCCTGTAAGATGCTTTGGCTGAGGGTTTGTATATCGGCACCGGTAAGACATGTTTTGGGGAATTTAAATGAATGAATGGGGTGATTGATGAAAGACTATTGGCGACCTCTTACACAGCTTAGCCACTCATCTCAAACTTATGAATTGCTGGCACTAACTGGGCGAGATGATGTTTTGTTTGGTGCTGTTGAGCGTATTCGCCGTGATGAGGGGGTTTCTATTGTTGAGGGGCCTTTTGGTCTTGAGGCAGCGCGGCGTGCTGGTTTTTCCACGGATATTGAAGAGCGTTTATGCGCGCGCCGCCCTGTGATGGCAGGTTTTGATTTTTCGCGGCCGCTTATTATGGGCATCCTGAATGTTACGCCAGATAGTTTTTATGATGGCGGGCAGCTATGATGAGGTTGGTGCAGGCCATTGAGCAAGCGTCTGCAAATGCTTGGTGAAGGCGCGGATATTATTGACCTCGGCGGGGAAAGCACACGGCCTGGGGCCAAGCTTATTTCAGAAGCGGAAGAGCTCTCCAGGGTGTTGCCGGTTATCAAGGGATTGCGGGAAGAAAGTGATGTTGTGATCTCGATTGATACGCGCAAGGCTTCTGTTATGGCGGCGGCTGTGGCGGACGGGGCTTCGCTTATCAATGATGTGTCTGCGCTTGAGTTTGACCCCAAGGCCCGGGCGGTGGCAGCAGATGTGAATGTGCCGGTTGTGTTGATGCATGCCCAGGGGACGCCCCAGACCATGCGACAAGCCGGAGTATAAGGATGTTGTGACGGAGGTATATGATTATCTAGGGGAGCGTATTGATGCGGCGATGGCAGCCGGGGTGGCGCGGCATCAGCTGATTGTTGATCCGGGCATCGGCTTTGGCAAAACAACGGCGCATAATGCGGCGCTGCTGTCCAGTCTTAGCCTCTATCACGGGCTTGGGGTGCCGCTGTTGCTGGGTTGCTCGCGCAAGGGGTTTATCGGGGCCTTGTCTGCTGGCGAAGATGCCGATGAGCGGCTGCCGGGCTCGCTGGCGGGGGCGTTCACCGGGGCGCTACAGGGCGTGCAGATCATCAGGGTGCATGATGTGGCCGCGACGCAGCAGGCGCTTTCGGTGATGTTTGCCGGGGTTGACCGCGGGGACGCGTGAAGGGTGCGCTGGCGACGGTCTTTACTGCTATCTGCACTGGGTCTCCTGTTAAATTTGGGGGCACTTGTTGAATTGGCGTCTCTTGTAAAATTTGTTGTTCATATTTGATAGCGCCAGCGGCTGCGGCGCTGTAAATTAGCGGCTGATTGGCTTAATACCATTTTAGAAGAGGCCGCCGAATGGGCCAGGTTATTAGATGCTGAGCGGATTGCAAATTTTGACGGGAAATGGGGTTTTACTCCTCATGCCCCGGTTTGGAGCTGAAAAAGACATGGCGAAAAAGTTGTTTGGGACAGATGGTGTCAGGGGACAGGCAAACCAACACCCGATGACCTCGGAAATTGCCATGAAAATCGGCATGGCGGCGGGGCATATGTTTCGCAATGGGGAGCATCGCCACCGGGTGGTGATTGGCAAGGATACGCGGCTTTCCGGCTATATGATCGAATCTGCGCTGATCTCGGGCTTCACGGCGGTGGGGATGGATGTTTTTCAGCTTGGGCCGGTGCCAACACCTGGCGTTGCCATGCTGACCCGCTCGATGCGGGCCGACCTTGGCGTTATGATCTCGGCCTCGCATAACCGCTTTTGTGACAACGGCATCAAGATTTTTGGCCCCGATGGCTACAAGCTTTGTGATGACCAGGAGGCGGAGATCGAGCGGCTGGTGGGCGGTGATATGAACGCGTTGCTGGCAGCACCGCTGGAGATTGGCCGGGCAAAGCGGATTGAATCGGCGAATGACCGCTATATTGAAGCTGCCAAGCGCAGCCTGCCGCGCAACATGCGGTTTGAAGACCTGCGCATCGTGATCGATTGTGCCAATGGTGCGGCTTATAAGGTGGCCCCGCTGGCGCTTTGGGAGCTTGGCGCTGAGGTGATCTCGATTGGTGTGAATCCGAATGGCACGAATATCAACGATGAGTGCGGCTCGACCTCACCAGAGACCCTGTGCGAGAAGGTGCGGGAGCTCCGGGCTGACATCGGCATTGCCCTTGACGGTGATGCCGACCGGGTGCTGATTGCTGACGAGAAGGGCAATCTTGTCGATGGGGACCAGCTGATGGCGGTGATTGCGAAGTCCTGGAATGATCAGGACAAGCTGCAGGGGGGCGGCATTGTTGCGACCATCATGTCGAATCTCGGGCTGGAGCGGTTTCTCGAGGATGAAAAGCTTGAGCTAGTGCGCACGCCCGTGGGGGACCGCTATGTTGTGGAGCATATGCGTGAGCATGGGTTTAATGTGGGGGGCGAGCAATCCGGTCATATTGTGCTGACGGATTTTTCAACAACCGGTGATGGGCTGGTCTCTGCACTGCAGATCCTCTCTGAGGTGGTTTCCTCGGGCAAACCGGTGAGTGAGGTTTGCCAGCAGTTTGAGCCGATCCCGCAATTGTTGCGGAATGTGCGGTACAGCGGTGGGCTGCCGCTGGAGCGCGGCGATGTCATTGCGGCGATAAAAGAGGGGGAGAATCGCCTCGGTGAAGGCGGTCGGCTTGTTATTCGCCCATCCGGCACGGAACCTTTGATCCGCGTGATGGCGGAAGGTGATGATGAAAAACTGGTTGACTCCGTTGTGTCCGACATTGTTGGCGCTCTGAAAGAAACTGCTGCTTAAGTACTGATTCTCTTTAAAAATTGTAGTTTTACTGGCCCGTCACAGCTGCTGTGGCGGGCCTTTTTGATTCGCGCAAATCATTACCAATCTGTAAACGGATAATTAGTAATTCTTTAATAGATTCAATGAGTTTTCTTGTTTCATGATTAATGGTCTTTTAATTTTTCTCGTGGATAGTCTCATTAAGGCATAGGCCTGTTTTGTTTTGGCACAGATTTTTGCCAGTACTGATTCGATGGTGCTTTTAAGGGTGCTTTCTGGACACAACGTACTGCGTTCCACAAAGGGGAATTTGAGATGAATATTTGCAGAGTTGGCGTGGTCGGCACTCTCATGACAGTTTTGACGATGTCGTCCGTAAGCGCTGCTGATCTTTACGATCGTGATTACAGCATGAAAGATGTTGAATATAGCGAAGTGGCGTCGTCACACAGATGGTATCTGCGTGGTGATTTGGGTTATGGGTTCAGCTCGACACCTGAAGCCTACGACGAGTTGAATGCAGATTTTGTCGGGGAAGACCTTGACGATAGCTGGGCCATTGGTGGTGGTATTGGTTATTATTTGTCCCGTGGGTTACGGATGGATGCCACGCTCGATTACCGGTTTGACTCGGATTTTTATGCATTCTTTCCTGCCTCACCTACTTTGCCTCTAACCGGTGAGTTAAGCAGCCTGGTTGGCCTGGTGAATGTTTACTATGAATTTGATATGGGCCACCGGATTACGCCATATGTCGGTGCTGGTATTGGTTTCGTAAGCCACAAGATGGATGCCGGCAGACAAATCAGTGGTAGTGATCCCAAGGATTTTGATGGTGACAGAGAAACCAACTTTGCATGGGCTTTGATGGCCGGTGTTGACATTGACCTGCGTGATCGCTGGAAGCTTGATATCGGGTATCGTTATCTTGAT
Source organism: uncultured Alphaproteobacteria bacterium (assembly GCA_942490955.1). GTDB lineage: Bacteria > Pseudomonadota > Alphaproteobacteria > Rhizobiales > HXMU1428-3 > HXMU1428-3. Next base: position 10,602 of record CALNZE010000018.1, on the reverse strand, counting down.
CTTGGTGACTACTCAGCTACAGACGTCACCACAGGTACCAAGACATTCAATGTTGATGACATTGAATCTCACGAAATCCGTGTTGGTCTGCGTTACAGCTTCAACTGCCTGGTGCGGTGCGAAACAACGCATGATTACGAACCAATGAAGTAAGTTTCCGGTTAATTTCGGGGGAAAGCCGGATGAGTGCATCCGGTACCGGGGGACAAAAGGCGGGGCCGCAAAGCCTCGCCTTTTTTGTTGCTCAAAATCGGGATTGCCGCATGTAACGACCCGCGCGGATTGTCGCGGAAAATTCATCAATTGATCTATTGACTCGGGATTTGATCTCTCGTAGACGGAGGGCGGGCCACCTCTCCCCACCGAGAGGCTTACTATCTGGAAGGATAGATCATGACAGATCTGAACAAACCGGCAGCGCGGCCGGCGAACGCGCATTTTTCCTCTGGACCCTGCTCAAAGCGGCCAGGTTATTCCCTCCAAAATCTAGAAAATGCTGTGCTGGGCCGGTCTCACCGCTCGGGTGAAGGCAAGGCGCGGCTGAAGCTGGCGATTGATAAGACACGGGCCATCCTTGGTGTGCCTGATGATTATCTCATCGGTATCATGCCGGCATCTGACACGGGTGCGTTTGAGGCGGCGATGTGGTCGCTGCTTGGTGAACGCGGTGTTGATGTGCTGGCCTGGGAGAGCTTTGGCAAGGGCTGGGTGACGGACATTACCAAGCAGCTGAAGCTGGATGATGTGCGGGTGATGGATGCTGATTACGGTGCGTTGCCCGATCTTGGCGCTGTGGACTTTAGCCGCGATGTGATTTTCACCTGGAATGGCACGACGTCTGGTGTGCGGGTGCCTGATGGCGAGTGGATTGCCAGTGACCGGGAAGGGTTGACGCTGGTTGATGCGACATCGGCTGTGTTTGCGCAGGATATTCCCTGGGCGAAGGTTGATGTGCTGACCTACTCCTGGCAGAAGGTGATGGGCGGTGAGGGCCAGCATGGCATGCTCATTCTATCTCCCCGTGCTGTGTCGCGGCTGGAAAGCTACACGCCGTCATGGCCGATGCCGAAAATCTTCCGTATGACGAAGGGCGGCAAGCTGATTGATGGCATTTTTGTTGGTGAGACAATCAACACACCGTCGATGCTGGCGCTTGAGGATTATATTGATGCGCTGACCTGGGCGGAAGAGCTCGGTGGTCTGCAGGCGTTGAAGGCGCGGGCTGATGCCAATGCGAAGGTTCTTAATGAATGGATGGACCGGACAGACTGGATTGCCAATCTTGCCAATTCGCCAGCGATTGCCTCCAACACATCGGTGTGCCTGAAAATTGTCGATCCGGCAATTTCGGCGCTGGATGAGGTGGCTCAGGCGGCTTTTGCCAAACGTATGGTCAAGCTGCTGGACGGTGAAGGGGCGGCCAAGGACATTGGCTCCTACCGTGATGCACCGGCTGGGCTTCGCATCTGGGCGGGCGCGACGGTTGAGGCGAGCGATCTTGAGGCATTATTGCCATGGCTCGAATGGGCCTTTGCCAGTGCCAAGGCTGAATTAGAGACGGCCTAACCGATTTTGGCGGGTGGCGCGGTGTTAATCGCCGGTGCCACCCGGGTAAACCCACAGCGAATTTCACAATTATTCAATTTAAAATTTAAAAGACGGTCTGGCCTGTTTTGGGTGCATTGACCGCGTAATGGAGAGTTATCATGGCACCACGTGTGTTGATTTCTGATGAGTTAAGCCCGCTTGCGAAGAAAATTTTTGAGGAGCGCGGCGTTGAAGTGGATGAGAAGGTCGGCCTTGATAAGGACGAGCTGCTTGCGATCATTGGTGATTATGATGGTCTGGCAATCCGCTCTGCGACCAAGCCGAATGAGAAAATTCTGGCGGCGGCAAAGAATCTGAAGGTCATTGGCCGGGCTGGTATCGGCGTTGACAATGTCGACATCAAAGCGGCCACAGGCAATGGCGTTATTGTCATGAACACGCCGTTCGGTAACTCCATCACCACGGCGGAACATGCGATTGCCATGATGATGGCGCTGGCGCGGAACATTCCGGATGCCAATGCCTCTACCCATGCAGGCAAATGGGAAAAATCTAAATTTATGGGCGTTGAGGTGACCGGCAAGACACTTGGCGTCATTGGCTGCGGCAACATTGGCTCGATTGCGGCCAGCCGCGGCATTGGCCTGAAGATGCGGGTGATAGCGTTTGACCCGTTCCTGACAGAAGAACGGGCGATTGAGCTTGGTGTGGAGAAGGTTGATCTTGATGAGCTGTTCAAGCGCGCGGATTTCATCACGCTGCACACCCCGCTAACGGACAAGACACGCAACATCATTGACGCCGCGGCGATTGAGAAGATGAAAGACGGCGTGCGCATTGTGAACTGTGCGCGCGGCGGGCTGGTTGATGAAGAGGCGCTGCGGGCCGGGCTGGAGAGCGGCAAGGTGGCAGGTGCCGCCTTTGACGTTTATTCGCAAGAGCCAGCGAAAGAGAATGTGTTGTTTGGCGCGCCGAATATGATCTGTACGCCGCATCTTGGCGCTTCAACTGATGAAGCGCAGGTCAATGTGGCGGTGCAGGTTGCCGAGCAGATGTCTGATTATCTCCTCACCGGGGCGATTACCAATGCGATCAACTTCCCCTCAGTTTCGGCTGAGGAAGCGCCTCGGTTGCGGCCTTATGCCAAACTTGCAGAGCAGTTAGGTCTGTTTGCCGGTCAATCAATTGAAACGGGCTTGAAAGAAGTGCGGGTTGAATTTGTTGGTGAGATTGGTGAGATGAACACCAAGACGCTGATGGCGGCCGCGGTTTGCGGCGTGATGCGGCCGCAGCTCTCTGACGTGAATATGGTCTCTGCCACGGTGATGGCGAAAGAGCGCGGTATCGTGATCGAGGAAACCAAGCGCGGCGAAGAAGGTGCTTATGGCAGCTATATGCGTTTGACCGTCAAGACGGAACGGCAGGAACGCTCGATTGCCGGCACGGTTTTCTCTGATGGCAAGCCACGGATTATCCAGGTGCGCGGTATCAATATGGAAGCGGCGCTGGATGAGGACATGCTCTATATTGAAAATACCGATAAACCTGGCTTCATTGGCGCGCTTGGCACGACGCTTGGTCAAGCGGGTGTCAACATCGCCAACTTTAACCTCGGCCGGGATGCGGAGGGCGGAAACGCCATCGCGCTGATCGGCGTGGATGCGGCGGTGACGGATGATACTCTTGCTGCCATCCGCGGGCTGGCGCATGTGGTTGATGCGAAACGGCTGAGTTAATCTCTATAGCTGCAGATTACACAGAATTAATGAAAGGCCCCGATGGGGCCTTTTTTTTAAGCTAATTATGAGCACTGTTCAAATAATATGAAGATTGATATCCGACTGCGTAATCCAGGTTTGCAAGGGTCTAAACCTTTTTAGGCGGTAATTGTGAGCGGTGTATTTTAGTGATGCCGGGTAATTTTCGTGTTTGTCATGTGAAAAATTAGGGTGAAGGGCAGGTAGCTGGATAGTCTGTTGTGGTGACGCCTGGACCAGATCGCAACCAAAAAATTTATTCGATGACCAGATTTGATCAAGGAGCCAAGACAGATGAGATCGACAGTTTTAACCAGCTTTGCCATTGCGCTTTCAGTGGCGGCGATGCCGCTGACCGCCGGCGCTGCGGAAATATCAGGTGTTTCAAAAATTTCATCGGTGATGGTCTTTCCCTCCGGCGCGGAAGTGAGCCGCTCCTTCACGGTGGATTTGCCAGAAGGGCCGCATGAGGTGGTGATCAGCGATTTGCCTGCGGATTTGGATGGCCGGTCGCTGCGGATTGAAGGCGAAGGGCCTGTTGGGCTTGAGATTGGCTCCATTGATCATAAGGTTATGACGGTGCCTTTGAGCGACCTGCGCGATCCGGCAGTGGAGGAGGCGCTAAAGCAGCGTCTGCAGGAGGTGAATGATGAGCGGACATTGCTTGAGGCGGCGGTGAGCGCCGTGGAGTTACAGACGAAGCTGCTGAATGAGATGGCGATGCTGCCATCGCGCCAGATGGGGCGCGGCGAGGAGGGCAGCGCTGTTGATCTGACGGAGCGCTACACCAGCCTTTATAATATGATGGGTGAAAAATATGTGGCGGCGCAGGCAAATGCCTTAAGAGCGCGGGCGAAAATCAGGGAACTCGACAAGGAGCTGAGGAACCTGCATGACCGGCTTGGCGAGCTGCCAACCGGGCAGAAGCAACTCTCACGGCTGACGGTTCACGTGGTGGCAGGTGAGGCGGGCACGGCCAGTTTTACTGTCAGGTATCAGGTGAATGGCGCCGGGTGGCGGCCAAGCTATGAGGCGCGGCTGGATACCGGCGATGAAAGCGGCAAAGCGGGGCTTTCGCTGGTGCGGCGGGCGGTGATTTTTCAGCGTAGCGCCGAAGATTGGGAGGATGTGGCGCTTAGTCTATCGACCACAAACCCGCGCGGGCGCACGTCGGCGCCGAAGCTTACGCCCTGGTTGGTGGAATTTGAGCCGGAAGAAGAGCAGGATCAGGTTTCAGACCGCTATAGCGACAGCCTCTCTCAGCGGGCCGAGATTGAACGGCCGCGGTCTGAATCACGCGGGCGTCTGCTCAAGGGTATGATTGCGGCGGCCCCGGCGCCCGCAAAGCATGTTAGCGCGCGGGTTAATTACGGCCAGTTTCAGATGAGCTTCAAGGTTGCTGACCGCACATCTGTGAAGCGGAATGGTGAAGAAAAGAAAGTGCTGCTGGACCGGCTGGCTGTGGACCCGAAGGTGACACTCTATTCGGTGCCAAAGAAAGACCGGCGGGCTTATTTGCTGGCAAGTTTTGACAACGGGACGGAGAATGCCCTTATCCCCGGGGCGCTGTCGCTTTTTCGCGATGGGGTCTATGTCGGTTCATCCCGGCTTGATCTTGTGGAGCCGGGGCAAAAGGCGGAAATCGGTTTTGGCGTGGACCCAAAGGTGAATGTGCAATGGGTGCGGCTGAACCGGGTGAAGGGTGAGACCGGGCTGATCACCTCGTCAAACAGCGATGTGCACCGCTACAAGATCACCATTGCGAACGGGCATAAAAAGGCCATGGATTTTACGGTGCTGGACCAGATGCCGTTTACCGAGATGGAAGACCTTAAAATCACGTTGCTCAAAACTTCGCCCCGGCCCAGCCGGGAGGATGTCAATGATCTCAAGGGTGTTATGGCTTGGGATTTTGAACTGGACGCCGGTGGCGAGAAAGACATCGAATTTGGCTATCAGCTGATCTGGCCATCTGACAAGAAAGTGACGCTACGCTAGGGGTGACAATAGCTTTGCGCCCCGCATCTTGTGGGGCGCGTCCTCCCGCCTCCTTCCTCAGTCGTTTTGAGGGGCCGCCTGCCCGGATGGGTCGGCGGTCTTTTTTTGTTTGCGGCGGGAGAGGGTGACGCCGGTGATGATGAGGGCGAAGCCGACGAGGTGATAGAGCTCCAGCGTTTCATCCAGCAGCAGGATGGCAAGGATGGCACCGAAAACGGGCACAAGATACATGACAATGCCGGCCCGGTTGCCGCCGACAAGCTCAACCCCCCGGTTAAAGAAAATATAGGCAAGAAGTCCGGGAAAAATGGCGGCGTAAAGAATGGCGGTAAGGGTTTTGCCATCAACCGACATGGGGGCGTAAAGGAGATGCTCGCCCAGCATGAGCGGGATCAGCAGCAGGGTCGAGCAGATGAAGATGGTGGCGGTGAAGCTGAGCCAGTGGGTCTCGGGTTTGTTGGGCAGCAGGCTGGTGTAGATGGCCCAGCCGATCATTGAGCCAATGACAAGGAAGTCGCCGCTGTTAAATGTGAGGTCGGTGATTGATGAGACATCGCCGCTTGTGATGATGAATAACATGCCTGTCATGGCGATGAGGATGGCGATGACCTGGCTGAGGGGTGGGCGGATGCTCTGGAAGATGAAATTTGCCATGACGATGAGCACGGCGTTGGCGCTGTTCAACACCAGGGCGTTGGTGGCGGTGGTGGTGTGCAAAGCGGCATAGGTGAGCGCGTTAAAGCTGGTGCCGCCGAGGAAGCCCATGGTGAGAAAATAGGGCAGGCGCTGGCGGATGACCGGCCAGTCACGGCGCAGCATTGGCCATGCAAAGGGGAGAATGAGCAGGGAGGCCAGCAGCCAGCGCCAGAAGCTGAGGGCCATGGGCGGCACCGTATCACTCACGCCGCGGCCCATGACGAAATTTCCGGCCCAGAACAGGCAAGCCAGGGCAAGGAGAAGGTAAGCGCTGTTGTAAAGGGCCTTAATGGCTTTTGAAAACATTCAGGTTTTTTCCGCGCATTGAAGGGGGGCAGAGGGGGTTGAAACTGGCTCCCGGTTGAGTAGCTCATTCATGGGGGGATGTCACTGGCTGAATTTACGGCAGGGCGAGGGGTGAAATGCGCGAATGCGCCAATTCTGGGCTGTTTCGAGCGGGATTAATGATAAATGGCACTCGCGTATTGCGTATGGGTTGGTTATATTCGCGCGTGTTTTTCAGCTTTCTGGCTGATTTTTAATCATTTCAAAATTCAAGGAATTTCCCTTATGGCAAATGTGGTGGTTGTTGGCTCTCAATGGGGTGATGAGGGCAAGGGCAAGATTGTTGACTGGCTCTCGGAGCGCGCGGATATCGTCGCGCGGTTTCAAGGCGGGCATAATGCCGGCCATACGCTGGTGATTGACGGCAAAGTTTACAAGCTCTCGCTGCTGCCATCTGGTGTTGTTCGTGAAGGTAAGCTTGCTGTTATCGGCAATGGCGTTGTGGTTGACCCCTGGGCGCTGATTTCTGAAATCGAGACCATTGCTGAGCAGGGTGTTTAGATCACCAGCGAGCGGCTGCCAATTGCTGAAAACGCCACTTTGATTTTACCGCTGCATCAAGAGCTTGATGCACTGCGTGAGAAGGCTGCTGGCAAGGGCAAAATCGGAACCACTAAGCGTGGTATTGGACCCGCTTATGAAGATAAGGTTGGCCGCCGGGCCATCCGCGCTCTTGACCTCATAAACACGGATAATTTGCCAGCTAAAATTGATCGTCTGCTTGCGCATCACAATACATTGCGCCGCGGCATGGGGGAGCCGGAGCTTGATGCAGCCCAGGTGCTCTCTGAGCTGGTTGAAGTGGCGCCCAAGATAACTCCGTTTGTTAAACCTGTTTGGAAACTGCTGGATAATCAGCGCCGGAAGGGGAAGCGCATTCTGTTTGAAGGGGCGCAAGGTGTGCTTCTTGATGTTGATCTTGGCACATATCCATTTGTGACTTCCTCTAACACTGTTGCAGCACAAGCCGCATCTGGTTGCGGTGTGGGGCCAACGCTAATTGATTATGTGCTTGGTATCACCAAGGCCTATACCACGCGGGTTGGTATGGGGCCGTTCCCAACCGAGCTGGATTGTGCTGTCGTGGCAGCGGCTGGGTGAGCGGGGGCATGAATTTGGCACGGTGACCGGCCGGCAGCGGCGCTGCGGCTGGTTTGACGCGTGCCTTGTGCGCCAGACCATCAAGGTGGCCGGCATCACCGGCATCGCGCTGACCAAGCTTGATGTGCTGGATGGGTTTGAAACGCTGAACATCTGTGTTGGTTACAAAATTGGTGACAAGATGTTTGATCACCTGCCGGCGTCTGAGGATATGCAATGCGCGATTGAGCCGGTTTATGAGACGCTTGAGGGCTGGTCGGAATCGACCGCCGGGGCGCGGAGCTGGGCGGACCTGCCGGCGGCGGCGATCAAATATGTGCGCCGGGTGGAGGAGCTGATTGAATCGCCGGTGGCGCTGCTCTCAACCAGCCCGGAGCGGGATGATACGATCCTGGTGCAGGATCCATTTGAAGATTAGTCTTTGATAAAAGTCCCTCGGCTATCGCCTCAGTGTACTTTTATCAAGTTATAAGGGGGCGCATCTCCTTGGGGCGGCCCGGCGGCGATGCGCCACTTCATTAGGTGTAAAAAAAGCCCCGCTGGTGTGGGGCTTTTTTGTTGGAAGTTTTGGGGTGCGTCAGTTTTTGGCGACGCGGAGGTTGCGGATTTTGGTCCAGGTGGCGGACTGGCAGAAGGGGCCGTCGCAGCCGGTCATCCGGGCGCGGTTGGCGCTGACCATTTTTAGCGAGCCGCGATAGGTTTTTCCGTCTTTGACAGAATAGACTGTGCCGGACCATTTTTGCGGGCCGGTTTTGCGGCGGCTGCGGATGATGGTGAGGCCTTTCACCGGGCGGTTGCGTAGTTTCGGGTTGGGGTTGTATTTATCTTTCGAAATACCGGCGCGTGATGAAACAAGCTGCCCGCAAATCTGGCCGCCGCAGGCGAAGAAGCGTACCAGTTCGCCATTATGCGTGCGCCAGACACCGTGGACATTGCCAGCGCCTGCCGCCATGGCGGTGCTGACAAAAAAGATGCTGGCGATGAGTGCCGGTATAACGGCGAGGTAAAACATAAGTGTTGGCTGCCCGACCTTGTCGGTGGGCTTCCTTTTAAAATCTGACATTGCAAAAGGTCCCGCGTTTAAAACTTTTCAATTGTAAGAGAGGGCCACGACTGGTGGCTTGAACCCGACAAGAGGGGTAAATCATGGCGCTGCCATGTCCGTAATTTGAAGGAAGTTTGATTATTGGGCCCTTCCTCAGGCGGATTGTCGCGGTTGTGCGGGTTTGACGGCGGATGTGGTAAAACTGTATCGGTCAGGATGTCGACCGTTTGTAATTTTTTGGAGACTATCTATCTTGATTGAATAAGGCGCGCTGCCAGAGCATGGTGCTAATCAGGCTGAGGAAATATTTTTATGGCTGAAAAAATTGAAAATTGCGGGCATCAGGCAGCGGGGCATAGCGCTCATACTGGCACAGGGCTTATCAGCTCAGCCAAGGCGACTATGCATTGCTTGACGGGATGCACCATTGGTGAGGTGCTGGGGCTACTCATTGGTGTCAGCATGGGGATGCGCCCGCTCTACACCATTGCGCTTGCGGTGGTGCTGGCGTTTGCCTTTGGATTTTTTCTTGCGATCCGGTCGGTGCAGGCGAGTGAGGGGCTGAGCGTTATGGCGGCATTCCGCGCGGTGTGGCTGGGTGAGGTGATCTCGATGGGGATTATGGAGCTGGTCATGAATGTGGTGGATTATTCAGTGGGCGGCATGCAAACGGGCAGCATTTTTACGCCGACATTCTGGTTGGGCATCGGGCTGGCAATACCGGCCGGGTTCCTGGCGGCGTGGCCAGTGAATTACTGGTTGCTTTCGCGTGAGATCAAGAGCTGTTGCCACTAGCCGTTGTTCATCGATGAAACGACGTTGAGCAGCACTATGCCAACGACGATGAAAGCAATGCCGGCGAGGCCGACAATGTCGATGCGTTCTTTAAAAAGGATGATGCCCGCGATGGCGGTGAGGGCGATGCCAACGCCCGACCATGTGGCATAGGCAACACCGAGCGGGATTGTCCGCAGGCTGGCCCATAGCAGGATGAAAGCGACTGTGTAGGAAAGGCCTGTCAGCACGCCATACCAGACGCTGCCGGTCAGGGCGCTGTGCTTGAGCGCGATGGTGCCGATGATCTCGAAAAGGATGGCGGCGGTGAGGTATATCGCGGGCATGGTGTCTCTGGCCTTTTGTGGGGAATGGTCTGCACGGGTTGCTTTTCCAGCTTCTGTAGCATGGAAAAGGGTGGTGGTGAACGGGGTTTGATCTGCCGGTGTTTCAGGCGGTGCTGGCTGTTCAATAATCCTGTTTATGGTTTTATTGGGCCGCTTGTCTCTAACAGGAGATTGGCCTAGTCTTTGCGCATTCAGAGTATGGCTGCGGCTGGGGACGGTTTTTGCTGCGGTGTATGAGACCAGTGGGAGTCGTTGAATGTCTTTGCTTTTCAAGATTATTTACGCGGCCCATGCCAAAGGCACACACCACAAGCTGGCGCTAGATGCGCTGAAATTCCTCTCGGTTGAAAATAAATCCGGCTGGGAGCGTTTGTTCCTGAAATATGCGGCGCGTTATGTCGAGGGGTCGAAAGAGCCTGACAAGCGCTTTAAGGATTTTAAAAATCACGTGCTGCATGTGCGGGAGAATTACTGGGGCGGGGCTGAAGACAAATGCCGGGAATGGTATGATGATTTTGTCGCCTCCCTGATTGCGGAAAAATGGGAAGATGCGATCTATAGCGCCGGTGTCCTCTCCCACTATTATACCGACCCGATCATGCCGTTTCACACCGGGCAGACAGAGGCGGAGAGCTACATTCACCGGGCTGTCGAGTGGACGGTGAACAAGACTTATGACGACCTCGCCCGCCAGGGTGAGCAGGACTTTAAAATGCTTATGGTGCTGAAGCCGGAAGACAGCATTGATTTTGCCGCCAGCATGGTGCGGCAGGGGGCTGAAGTCTCCAACAGATATTACTCTCATCTCATTGCGCATTATGACTTTGACCGGGGCGTCGTTAACCCGCGCGAGGGGTATAACGAGCTTGGCAACAAGGTGCTGGCGGAGTTGCTGCGCTATGCGGTGCGCGGCTTTGCTGTGATGCTGGAAGAGGGGATCACCGCGTCAGGCAAGGCACCGCCGAAGGTGAATCTTTCTGTTGAGACGGTG
>CALNZE010000017.1:0-142714 GCA_942490955.1 uncultured Alphaproteobacteria bacterium | reverse complement strand
CGTGAGTTGGTCGTAGGTGTCCGGGGCCGCGTAGTACATGGACTCCTTGGCGATCTTGCCGTCCCGGTACTCGTGGATCGAGACGAGGAGAAGGTCGAACGGTGCGCCCTGGAAGTTGGTGCCGACCCACCGGAGCGCGAGATCCTTGACCATCAGCCGCATGACGGGCACCTCGACCCACTCCCCGTTCACGAGCTTCGTCTCCGTTGCCTTCGTGTCAGCCCTCCTCTGGCAACAAGATGAGGCCCGCCCACTGCGAGGCGGGCCTCCCTAGCAGCTGAGGCGGCACGTTTGCGGATACCGCGACAAGTCCCATGCTCGTGCTTCCCGGCGGCGACCGGGACGGCTTCGCTAGCGCGTGCAGACGCCGCTGAGGCAAGCCATCGGGAGCATGCAGTCGTGGCGGACGATCTGACCGTCCCGCGCCCAGAAGTTGCAGACAACACCCCCAACGGCGGTGCGCGGACCGGACAGGTTTCCGAAGGCGACCCAGTGCAACTCGCCGTCCGGCGCTTCGAGCTCGACGATCGGCGCGATGGTCGTGACCGATGTCGGACCCATCGCCGCGTCGATGACGGCATCCCTCCCGTCAGCGATGGCCATGCCGTCGAAGTACACCCCGGTGTGTACCGCGCCAGGGGCGTACGCCCTTTCAAGCAACGCGAGATCGTTGTTGTTCCATCCTTCCACCGACATGTCCCCGAGCATCTGTGCCGTCATCGGCGAGGGTGACTCGGTCACCGCGCCTGGGACGACCTGATCGCCCTGCTGTGTCATGAGGACACCCGAGAGCAGGAAGCCGCCGAACAACGCCACGATGGCGCTAGCGGCGATGAACTTCAGTGCGGAGAACATGGAGAATCCCCTTTCCCTCGGGATTGGCGAGATGCCACCCCGGAGTGGTCGAGTGATGGCCGTCCAGCGCGACGACGGGGTCCTGACGGTAGCCACCATCACCGTCGCGTCGATTCGACGACCGGGCCCGGCCATCTGGCCGAGCTCGCCGGCGATCTGCTGCTCGAAGGCGCTCATCTCATCCATCACTCGAGTTCCTGTCTGAGTCGTGCTAGAAGGCGTTCGAGCCGGGTGCGGGTGCCCGATGGGCTGAGGCCAACCGCGACCGAGAGTTCGGTGGCGCTGAATCCCCCGAGGTAGCGCATCGCCAGGAGCGCCCGGTCATCGGGATCGAGGCACTCGAGCGCGGCCCGCAGATCGAGGGACGCGATGCCCGTGGCGGGGTTGACGCCGCCTGCCTCCTCCATCCCGTCCAGCGGGACCTCGGTGCCCGAGCGCCGCCGCTGCTGCTTGAGCAGCTTCTTGACCTCGTTCACCGCGACCGACACGAGCCACGGACGCAGTCGCTCGGGTTGCCGCAACGTGCCAAGCTTGCGCCAGGCGATGGACCAGGCCGACTGGACCGCGTCGGCAGCGATGACCGGGTCCCGACCGACGACCATGCAGATGCGGTACATCTCGTCGTCGTAGGCAACCACGATGCGCCCGAAGGCGACCGCGTCACCTCCAGCGGCAGACTCGACGATCCCAGCGAGCTCCCCAGCCGTCCCTGCCATGGCCCCCATGTAGGTTAGATACTTGTGGAGGCATCAAGTGTCTCAGCAAGTGCCCAGAAATCCAGCGTCCGCCAGCAGCCGGTCGGCCCGCCGGAGCCTAGTCCGGGCTATCGATGGCGAGGTCGTCGAGCGACCGCGCCAGATCATCGAGTGACACGGCCTGCCGCTCGGTCGCCTGCCCGCCTCGGTAGAGCCGGCGTACCTGGAGCATCAGGTCCTCTAGCTCGTCCGCGTTCATGCCGTAGGTGCGGATGAGCGCGTCGAGCGTCAGGAGGTTCGCCAGCTCCGCCGGGGTCCGCTGACTCGATACTGCGGGCGACATGGTGGTTGGGATGCCGCCAACCCTGGGCCTGCGTGTCAGCCATCGAGGTCACCGGCGGGCCAGAGGCTCCACTCCCCCGCTTCGTCCTTGACCGCGACCATCGGGTCGCCCAGGGGGATGCCGTCCATATCCACGACGTGCTGCGGCAGGGCTGGACCCGTGTAGGGGACTCCGAAGGGCTGGCGATCTTCCTCGGCCCGCTGTCGGGATGCGCAGTCGCGGTGATCGCAGTCGGTCTCCTGGCATATGTAACGCCGCCCGTACGACGCCCAGGCTCGCAGCTTCGCGGGACAGGGGCCGTGGGTGCAGCCGGGGATGGTGCAGGCGTTCCAGGGCGCGCGACCGCACCGGGGACGGGCCGGGGCTCGGGATGCTCGGTCGCGTCGGTGATGACGACCTTCTCGCCGAGATCGGCGAACATGACGTACTGGCTCATGGGGTTCTCCTATCGCACCCGGCTGGGGCACCGTGCCGCTGGGGCCGGTTGCCGCGCCGTCATCGAGCCGGGACTCTCGGGCGCTCGTGATAGGGGGCGGCAGGGGGAGCCGCCTTCGTTGAGGTGCCGTAGCTCAGTTCAGATGCTCACCCTGCCAAGAGGCGCGGTACTTGTGGCGACCCGAGTGGCCGGGTTCGCGGACGCAGGACCCGATGGCGTCGGGTGCGACGGTGCCGCAGACGGGCGGCTCCACGCCCTCGGTCGCGTCCTCCAGGTCCAGGGCCTGCTGCGCCTGGTCCGCGAGGTTCTGGCGGTTGGCGATGGCCAGCACCATCACGCTGATGCCCGCGAGGATGTCGCGGTCATCGTCGGACAGGGGTGTCTCTACCGAGATGTCGAGCTTGATGCCCATGGGGTGGTCCTCCTTCGACCATCGTCCTCGGCGGTAGCACCGTGTCGGCTGAGGGGGCCGACTGGTTGCTGCGGAGTCATGGGGCCGAGTCCCTCGTCCGCTCTGGATGGGTGACGCTCATCGGCGTCGAGGGGATGGTAGTCGCGGCCAGTGTCACCTGTGTGGCATGCGGGCGGCTGCTTGTCACGAGTCAGCGTCGTGGGCGCGTTGCCCTCGCAACCAGCTTCGTGGTCCGCCTGCGCCGTGAGCGCCGAGCGACAGCAGCTGCGGGTGGCCATGGCGCAAGGAATCCCCACTGATGGCCACCAAGAAGTCCCCACCCTCGACCGTCTCACCCGACCCTGGGTAGAAGCCCGACGGGGTCGCACGGAGTGTGGCGATGTCAAGCCACCGCCCGCGAACCCCGGGGGCCACCCTGTGAAGACTGCGAGGGAGACAGTTGGACATCCTCACCACCTATGCTGCGGGCTGCGCAGCTATCGGGCGGCCGCGGCGCTCTGCGGCACGACCCACAAGACGGTCCGCCGGGTCCGTCGAGCGTCGCTCGCGACCCCCGCCCGCGACCATCGACATCGGCCGAGGGGGTCACCGACCGTGCATATCTCGACGACCTCATCGCGGGGAGGGGTCGAGGCCACCGACGGCCGCATCGGTGCCAAGCGCCTGTTGCCCCGCTTTCCGTCGTGCCGAGGGCTACACCGGCTCGGCCCCCATGCGCTTCGCCGGGCCTGTGGCCGGGCCAAGGTCGAGCATCGCCGGGCTCGCCGCGTCATCTCGGCCAGGCAACGGCGGTCTCCTGGCGAGCACCTCGTCTACGACTGGGGCACCCACGACGGGATGCAGGTCTTCTGTGCGTGGCTGGCCTGGAGCCGCTGGCGCTTCGTGCGCTTCGCCGAGCGCTGGGACCAGGCCCCGGCGCTGCAGTTGCTCGCGGAGTGCTTCGAGCTCCTCGGCGGCGATGCCCGGGGTGCTGCTCACCGACCGCATCGGCTCCCTCGAGGGCGGGATCATTGTGGCCGGCGTCATGGTGCCGGCTCTGCGACTACGTCGCCTTCGCCGCCCACTATGGCCGCGCAGCGCATCGACTTCTGCGAGGCCGGCGACCCTGGGTCGAAGGGGGTCGTCGAGCGCCTCGATGGGCATGCCAAGACCGACCTGCTCGTGGGCCTGGGGCCGTTCGACGGGCCGGCTCACGCGAACACCCGCAGCGGGTGTCGTGGTGCGCGGAGGTCGGCGCCACCGCCCGCACCGATACCCGGGCCGTGCCCGATGAGCGCCTGGCCACTGAGCGCACGCTGCTGGGCGCGTTGCCATCGGCACGGCCGACCATCGGGGTCGTCGCGACCGGGGTCGTGGACCGCCTGCGCACGGTCCGCTTCCGCTCCGCGCGATACAGCGTGCCGGGCTCGGTCATCGGCGAGCGGGTCGCGCTCCGCTCCGAGGGTCCGGGGCTGGTCATCACCCATCGGGACGCCGAGTCGCCCGCCCACCACCGTCTCGTGGGACCCGGTGAAGCTCAGCCTCGACGACGCCCACTATGGCGGCCCCCACTGCAGGCCTGCGCGGGTGCTGCGACCCCGGACCCCCGCGCGGAGCTGGCCTTCCTCGACCTCGGCCCCGTGGCCGAGGCGTTCCTGCGGGCGGCCGCCGGTGCGGGGGTGACCAAGCTACCGTCCGAGCTGGCGCGCATCGTCCGTGAGCTCGAGCGCTCGCATGGTCGCGAGGCCCTTCGCGGCCCCTCGAGCGGGCGCTCGCCCATCGCCGCTTCCGGGCCGCCGACATCCGCGCCATCCTCGCGGCCGGGGTCCTGCCGGCGTCAGCCGGCCACGGGCGGCAGGGGCGGACCTAGCGGGGTTGCCAGCGGTGCCGGTCCGACCCTTGCGGCCTATGCGGTCGAAGACATCCGATGAGCCCAAGACGGGCGCCACCCTCGAGCGACCTGGAAGCCGGCCTGCGGCGCCTGAAACTCGCGGCGGTGCGGAAGATGGCACCCGGGGTGCTCAAGACCCGCGAAGGTCCAGCGCTGGGCACCCGAGGAGCTGCTGCGCACGTTCGTCGAGGCCGAGATCGCGGCTCGTGATGCCTCCAACGAGGCCGCTCGACGCAAGGCCGCGGGCTTCCCGGTGACCCGCAGGCTCGAGGACTTCATCCTCGCCGAGTCCTCGGTGCCCCGGGCCACCTTCGAGCACCTCGCCTCGCTCGACTGGATCGAGACCGCCGAGAACGTCGTGCTCGTGGGCCCCGCGGGCACCGGCGCCGTCCCCATCCACCTGGGCTCCGGCGAGGCCGCCGTGGATCCGGGTGGAAGGTCCGCTACCCTGCCCGCGGCGTCCCTCGAGGCCAGGACCGCTTTCACGGCGGCCTCCCTGCACTGGCGCGTCGGTCAGGTCGTCGGGCGCCTGCTGCGCCATGACCTCGTCGTAGTCGACGACCTCGGCTTCCGCGCCACTCGGCGATACCGAGCAGCGGCCTGCTCTTCCGCTTCGTCTGGCTGCCGCCTGCTGCGCGCCGCTGACCTCGGCGTGGGCCCAGCCGCGGTGGCCCTGGTCTGGTCCCCGGCTTCTTGTCGCGGTGGCGTGCACACCACCGCGGTGGCGGCCACTCGTCGGCTCGCCCTCCACCACGCCACCCCCGTCGTCGCGGGTGGCGACTCCTGCTCGCATGAAGGCCGGCCCGAGCGGGAGGTGGGCACTGGCCGACCTGGGGAACCGCCGCGCGTCTCCCCTGGAGCTGCACCTGGCCTGGGCCCGCGGTTCCCCCTGCGGCTAGCCTGCGTCAAGGACCGCAGCGATCCTTGCCAGCGCCTGGGGCGCTCGTGGCTGCCAGAGGGTCATGGGAACCTTCAACGACTGCTGGAGATCCGCGTCCGGTCCACAGGGATGTCCGCCGCGATCCACTCGACATCTCTGACATGGGCCCGGACCGAGCTGCTCTTGCGGCAAGGGCTGGCGACCCTTCCCGCTGCGACCACCCGCCGCCATCTCCGCCGCGTACGACCCACGCAGGCTCCGCGGCGCCTCTCTCCCCGCCTGCTGCGGCGTGTCTCCGACGCCCACGTCCCGCGAGTCCTACCCGAGGTCTGCTGTCGCCATGTAGCGCCCGTCGCGCTCGTGGACGGTGTGCCTCAAGGAGTTCTCCAGCTTCGAGAACCGCCGTCTCACGCTCAGGATGTGGTGCCGAAGGTGGGACTCGAACCCACACGAGGGTTTCCCCTCAGCGGTGTTTAAGACCGCCGCGTCTGCCATTCCGCCACTTCGGCCCATCGACGAGGAGCTGGCAGCGTGGCCAATGTAACGGCCGGCAGGCGGTCGGACAACGTGGACCGTGCGTGGCAGAGCCTCACTGATCAAAGCGCAGCGGCGCGCTCAGCCTCGATCGGTGTCCCGGCCGAGCACGCGCGGGCACCCGGCCGACGGGCGTCGTCCTCCTATCGGCAGGCGATGTTCGTGCACTCGGTCGAGTCGCCGTTGCGCCTCGCCTTGTTGCCGCCACCATCGGTCACGCCCGCGACAGCCTCGATGCCGAGGTCGCCATTGCGGTCGGCCTTGTTCTTGGTGAGCGTGGTCACGGCGCTGTCGATGTCGATGCCGTCGTCGCCGTTGCGGAAGGCGCGGTTCTTGAGGAGGACGCTACGCATCGGGTCGCCGGCGTAGGGCCCGCCGGCGGGCTCGATGAGGACGCCGTCGCGACCGTTGTGGCTCGAGATGTTCTTCGCGACGCGTGTGTCATCGGAGGAGGACTGCACCAGGATGCCCTCGAACGCCATGCCGCGGACACGGTTCTTGGTCACGAGGTTGCGGTCGGAATCGGAGAACACCGAGATGCCGAACGAGAAGCCCTTGGGGCCGCTGCTGACCCGGTTCCCGATGATGCGGTTATCGTTGGCGCCGTTCGAGACGGAGATCCCGTAGGCGTTGCCACTGAGCCTGTTCTTGCGTACCGTGTTCTCGCTCGAGACATCGACCCTGATGCCGTCGCCGGCGCTGTCGCGGACCAGGTTCTTCTCGACGAGGTTGCGGTCGTTGAAGCCGGCCAGGTCGACACCGCGGTTGTTCCCGACCAGCGAGAGCCGCCAGATGTGATTGCCGCGGGTACCGCTGAGGACGACGCCTTCGTTGAAGCCGGTGATGGTGCCCCTGCGGACCTCGACGTTTCGGTGGGGGGACTGGATACGTACCCCACCACCGAGCCCGTCCCCGTCGCCGGTGATCGTGTGGCCGCCGAGGTCGATCCGGATGCCGCTCGCGCCCGCGACGATGCCATCTCCAGTGCACGGGCCCAGGTCATGCGTGAGCTTGATGTCCGTCGTCACCACGTCACCGCACTCGACATCGGCGGCGATCGCAGTGCCCGCTCCCGACAGCATCGCAGCCAGCAGCCCGCCGGTGACCAGACCGGTCATGAGTCGCTTGTTCATCGGGACCTCCTCATCGATCGCGCCAGGCAGACTGCGGCCACTGAAGCCGCACGGCGCACATCTACTCTCTCTGCGCCCATTGTGCGTTGTCGGTCAACGACGAGGCCGCTGACGGACGGCACGACGCACCACCCCAGCCCATGTGACGACGTGCGGCGGCAGGCGCCGTCGCCTTGCGGCACGGTTGACGAAAGGCGCACCATGGCATCCAAGGGGAGACGATCGTCATGCTGACTCGCTCGACCGGAGTGTTCCTCGCACTGGTGCTCGTCGTGGGCACCGCTCTGTCCACGGCCGCCGCCCAGGACCAGGGGGCCATCCAGCAGCTGCGGCAGTTCGTCCCTCCTGACCTCAAGGGGACCTGCGAGCGGCTGCGACCGAAGGACATGGCCGTCAGCGTGCGCAAGGCGGTCGCCGCGCTGGTGTGCACGCCGCCGGGGCCCATCGAGGACGTCGGCCTCTACCTCTTTGACGACGCCGACGAGCTCGAGCTCTGGTGGCTCGAGCGTCTGAGCATGATCGAGCAGCGCTTCGGCCCGGGCGATTGCGGGCAGGGCGTCGCCGGCATCGAGCCCAGGCTGAGCGGGCAACTGGTGTGCTACCGCGACCGCGGGGTCGCGCGAATCCGCTGGATCGACGAGGAGCGGCTGCTCTACGGATCGCTGGACATGACCCGCAAGGCCATCGCTCCCGCCTACGAGTGGTGGACGGACAACATCGCCTCGTGTTGCGGCCCGGCGCAGCGCCCATCGGACCCGGAGGCCGGGCCACTCGTGACCTGGCAGCGCCGCGACCAGGCCCCGGCCTGGCCCGTCAGCCTGGAGGTGAACCTCGCGACGCCATCGGTGTCGACCGTCGCCGGGGCCCCCGATGGGACGAACGTGCTGCTGGGGCACACCTACGTGGGCGAGCCGCTGGCCTGGTACGGCGCGGACGGCATGGACTGGACGGAGGTCAGCCTCGCCGGTCTGCTCAAGGGTTGCGAGAGCTGCACGCCCGGACCGTCGCGCAAGGTGGCCCGGCCGCGAGACGTCGCCGCCTGGGATGGTGGCTTCATCGCGGTCGGCGATGCCGATTCGGATCGTCGGCATGATGGGGTCATCTGGACGTCAGACTCGGGCGCGAAGTGGACCAAGCCCCAGCGGCTCGATGGCGCCAGCCTGCGCCAGCTGCTCGTCGCGGACGGGGAGCTCGCGGCCGTCGGGGTCGCGGGCCGCAAGCACGAAGACGGACGCGGCGTCCCCACGCTCTGGACGTCCGCGGACGGTCGCACCTGGACTCCCCAGCCCATCGCCGACGAGCCTGCCTGGGTCGGAGGTGCGGCGCGCTCGGACGACGGCGTCTGGCTCGTCCGGGGCACCGGGGCGTGGCGCTCGGAGGGCGACCCCAGGCTATGGCGCTCGGCGGACGGCATCGAATGGCAGGAGCTGGCGCCGCCGCGCCAGGATGGCGACGGCAACCTGCTGCGCCTCATCGGTCCGGTCTGGACGCCGACCGGTTTCGTGCTCGGGGCCAACGCGATCGATGACGAGGGCGATCACGCCGGCAGCCGCCTGTGGCACTCGCCCGACGGCCTGACGTGGACGACGGTGGCAGGCTCCGAGGGGGCGCTCGGGACACTCGCGAGCGGCCCCGGCGTCAGCGTCGCGCTACCGGCGGTCCTCGGGCCCGACGTGGGCTACATCGAGCCGCCAGCGTCCGCCTGGCCACCTGCCGTGACCCTGACCTCGGCCGATGGCCGCGCGTGGTGTCGCACCGACAGCGAGTCGTTCGCGGGCGCCAGCGTCAGCAGCGGCAGGGTCGGCGCCGACGGAGCGGTCCTGGCGGCGGGGAACGGGGGGCGCTACGGCGGGCTGCCACGGACGTGGCAGGGTAAGCCGACGATCCGGCTCGATCCCCTGCACTCCGGCAACGATCCCAAGAGATGACGGGTCCTTCACGCTGGAGCCGGTCGTCCGCGATGGGGAGCGCGCCCTCAGGACCGTCGCCGACCTCGAGGGCGCCAGGCGCCGGTCGGTCTCCTTCGACCGCGTCGTCGCCGACCTCGACGAGCTTCTGGATGACCCTGCCACGAAAGCGGTCGCGCGCGAGCGCTACTGGTATGACCTCTCTGAGGACATCTCGTGGTGCGAGGGCGTCGACGGAGACGAACGCTACTACTCCTGCACCGGCTTCCTCGATGCCGCGATCAGCCTCTACCACTACGCGCCGTCGGCGGCCAGCTGGCGCTTCGTGCGCGACGCCTACGACTTCGTCTACGAGGGCCTGACGAGCGCCCGGCAGCGACGCTTCCTGGGGGAGGATGTGCGCTCCTCCTTCGACTACGCCGCCGCCGAGTACGCCTACGGTTCCCGGCCCTCGGGGGCCTGACGCCGCCGCCCCCCCGCTGCCCCCCCCCCCTCTCTTGGCCTGCCTCGGTCACCACCAGCACCGCTGCGGGCCTGCTGAGGCCTCCTGGGCCGGTTCCGGGCCGGTGCAGACCGTTCCCCTGCCCTGCCCCGCTGGTCGGTATGGACCGGTCGTGTGCGGTCGGGGGTGTTGTGTGCCCGTACTCGATGACGACCACCCACGGGACGGAGGTCTGGTGGCATAGGGGGTGCTGAGCCGTAGGGTCGGAGGCCATGTCGGGACATATGCAGACCGACTTCGATAAAGGCAAACCCGGGGTGACCCGGGGACGCAAAGCCACGGGACTGGGCCGGCGCCTGCCGAGCCAGTCAGCCGGGTTACCGAAACCCCCACGCGGAGCGCCACAGCCGTGAGGCGCAAGGCACTTCTCGTGACATCGGTTCCCGGCAGTAGGGAGATATGCCATGACGGCTTTCACCACTACTGCCCGGTCCGCAAAGCGGACAAGGCAGACACTCTTGCGCACGGCAGTGCTCACGTTGGCCGTGATGGTCGCAGCTGCGAATGACGGCCGGACCGGGTGTTCGCCGCCAAGCCCAGGTAGCGGGCTCACCGGTAGCATCGAGCTTGCTGGCGTTACGGCTCTGCGGAGCGGGCCGTCCGGAATGACGTATGGCGACAGCGCCTCGTTCGACGCCAAGGTTTCCGGAAAGATGGCCCCGGGCGGCTACGTTCACATTCGAGCTGGTCTGCACACAAGGTGGCAAGGTCGTCTACAACTCCCAGCTCCGCTGATGCAGGCTACGCCTTTCACATGGTCGACCCAACAGGCACAGGCCTCGACTGGAGCAGCTCCGCTGATGCCGACTGCAACGCATGGCTCATCTACCGCGATGGAAAGCTTCGAAACCCACAACAATGCATATTCCTCGACGGAACAGACTTCTCTGTTGGCGGGAACTAGCTAGGACACAGCACAACGGAAAGGGCGCGGTCTGCTGACCGGGCCCTTTCCGTTCGTTTCAGATCGCCATCGGCTACTCGGGCGAGTCCTCAGACTCTACGATCGTAAACCGTTGCCCTCAGGGGCCCTCCCTGTACATGCCGAACTCCGGCAGCGTCACTTAGTGAGTGGCCTACCTGCCCTTGTGCTTGTATGGGGTTAGGAATACGCCGTTCTGGTCAGTGCTAATGGACCGCTGAGCTTCCCCGCAGTAGACCGCTGGTTCTGGTCTTGGGCTGGACTGCAATCAAGAGGAGAGGCCCGGGTCAATGCCCGGGCCTCTCCTCTTGATACTTGGTGACTGCTGGCTACTCTGGGAGGTCATCGAACTCGACCTCTGCCAACTCTTTGGACTTGAGCGTGATCTCCTGGTACTTGCCGAACTCCGAGATAGTCACGTAGTAGGTCGCAGGTTTGCCCTTGTGCGCATACGCGATTGAGGCAAAACCGTCCTCGTCGCTCGTTGCAGTCGCCAGTACCTTCATCTTCTCGTTGCGCAGCTGAGTTTCGACACCGGGCCTTCGGATCTCCAGTTCCAGCCGCGGTCAACAGGGCTAGCACACCGTTGTTGATTTTGAAGTTGTTGATGCTCGTCGCAGGGGTTCCAGTCGGGAATGGCCCACCGTTCGCCTGCGCGAATGGGTACTCCTGACCCCACTCGATTGTCACGTCTCCGTTCGCAGTCGCTAGAGGCAACTGGCTGTTGAACGCGTCCGTCTTGGTGGGATCGCTGGCATTCGGCTGAGCCTCCCAGCCATCCGTCTTCTTGAGGCCATAGTCGAGATGGATCGTGACGTACACCAGTCCGGTATCCGGTACCACACCTTCGACCGTGACCCACGTCGTACCGCCGATGTTCCTCTCGGAGACCTCGTAGTCATTGAAGGTGATGATCTCGTGATCGCTATTGGAGAGGGGGCCTTCTCGCGTCTCGATGTCGAAGTCGGTCCCGGAGCTCGGACCCATAGCTGGTAGCAGCCATTGGCGTCCGGCGTCACCCCTTCGTCGTGGACTTGGATCGGGTTGTCCCCTTGCGTGATGAACGGGTACGCGACGTCGATCGTGAGTAGGACGTCGTGTCCGGGTTCACCGAAGTAGAAGACGTGCTAGTAGAACTGCCCCGGGTTACTGGCGTTCAGCTTCCACCTGGTCCGACGAGCCCTTCTCCGGCTGGTAGTTGAGCCGGAAGTAAGGTGGATCGATGGGACAGTGGAGGGTGTCGGTCAGCTGGCCGTGTGAGGTGGTCGTAGTTGCCGAAATCGGTGTCCTCGTGGCTGCTCGCCCGAGGTGATGGTGATGGCGTATCCATCGGAGCTGGGCTCCGGATCACTCTGCCGTGTAGCAGGTGCCCTCTTCTGGGAGGGTGCTGCTTGGTTCCGACTGAGTCCAGGACTCACTCAGCACTTCACAGACGAGCATACTTGCACGGGTCAAGCACCACCGCTCGTAACCACCTTCCTCGAGGTCCCCGGTGTCGTCCTCCGTGATGTGGGCTGTCGATGGGCCCGGCGTTGAACTCCACCCGCTTGGATGATGCCGTCGTAAGACGATGCCCTCGCCAGCGCCGTTGTCGGCGTAGGCGCGACTCTGCCGCCGTTGATCTCCTCGGGAGATTCCGGTTGCCGTCGCGTAGATCGTTGCATCGATCCGCACTTCGTACTGCTCGCCCAGGCTGCCGAAGTCGTTGCCGGTCAGTACACCACTGGAGCGAAGGTCTCCTCGTGGTAGTACTGCACGCCCAGGGTGTCCTCGCCCTCGGCATCGTCGTCGAGGAGCGGATACGCAGAATCCAGCCGTCCTGGCCGACCTTGCCATTGCAGGTGCCGGGGTCGATGCCGCTGATGGTGTAGGCGCCGTCGGCGCCGGTGACCGCGGCGAAGGGCTCACCTCGCAGCCCTCGTTGCGTTGTAGTCATGGATGGTCCAGCCGCTGGATAGCCAGCCTTCGCCCCGGGCGGCGCCGTCGCAGTTTCGGTATCCTTGTACTTGATGCCAGACTTGGTACCGGCGGTCGTCCAGTTGCCGAAGTCGTTGCCGGTCAGGCATCACCACTGGAGACGAAGGTCTCCTCCTAGGAGCACTGCACGCCCAGGGTGTCCTCTTCGCCCTCGGCATCGTCGTCGAGGAGCGCGTCTGGATAGCTGCAGAACCAGCCGTCCTGGCTTCGACCTCGCACACGTTGTAGGTGCCGTGGTCGATGCCGCTGATGGTGTTGCTAGGCGCCGCCGGCGCGGGTGACCGCGAAGGGCTCAGCACGTCGTCGAGGCTCTCGTTGTCGTTGTAGTCGACGTAGATGGTCCAGCCGGACAGGCCGGGCTCGCCGTCCTCGCGGGCGGCGCCGTCGGCATCGAGATCCTCGAACTTGACGCCCGACTTGGTGGCGGTCGTCCAGTTGCCGAAGTCGTTGCCGGTCAGCACACCACGGGAGACGAAGGTCTCCTCGTAGTAGCACTGCACGCCCAGGGTGTCCTCTTCGCCCTCGGCATCGTCGTCGAGGAGCGCGTCGGGATAGCTGCAGAACCAGCCGTCCTGGCCGACCTCGCGCACGTTCCAGGTGCCGGGGTCGATGCCGCTGATGGTGTAGGCGCCGCCGGCGCCGGTGACCGCGAAGGGCTCACCGTCGTCGAGGCACTCGTTGTCGTTGTAGTCGACGTAGATCGTCCAGCCGCCCAGGCCGGGCTCGTCGTCGTTGCGGGCGGCGCCGTTGGCGTTGAGGTCGTGGAACTTGAGGCCCGCCTTGGTGGCGGTCGTCCAGTTGCCGAAGTCGTTGCCGGTCAGCACACCACTGGAGACGAAGGTCTCCTCGTAGCACTGCAGGCCCCAGGGAGTCCTCTTCGCCCTCGGCATCGTCGTCGAGGAGAGCGTCGGGATAGCTGCAGAACCAGCCGTCCTGGCCGACCTCGCGTACGTTGTAGGTGCCGGGGTCGATGCCGCTGATGGTGTAGGCGCCGCCGGCGCATCGGTGACCGCGAAGGGCTCGCCGTCGTCGAGGACTCTGTTGTCGTTGTAGTCGACGTAGATGGTCCAGCCGGACAGGCCGGGCTCGCCGTCCTCACTTGCGGGCGCCGTCGGCATCGAGGTCCTTGAACTTGACGCCCGACTTGGTGGCGGTCGTCCAGTTGCCGAAGTCGTTGCCGGTCAGCACACCACCGAGACGAAGGTCTCCTCGTAGTAGCACTGCACGACCGGGTGGCCTCTTCGCCCTCGGCATCGTCGTCGGGGAGCGTTCGGGATAGCTGCAGAACCAGCCGTCCTGGCCGACCTCGCGCACGTTGTACAGGTGCCGGGGTCGATGCCGCTGATCGTGTAGGCCGCCGCCGGGTCGGTGGTCCCCGTGCCCCCCTCCCCCCCTCCCCTGTCGTTCTGCCGGTCAGGTTTGCGTCCGGTGACCGCGAACGGCTCACCGTCGTCGAGGACTCTCGTTGTCGTTGTAGTCGACGTAGATGGTCCAGCCGTGACAGGCCGGGCTCGCCCCGTCCTCGCGGGCGGCGCCGTCGGCGTCGAGGTCGTTGAACTTGACGCCCGACTTGGTGGCGGTTGTCCAGTTGCCGAAGTCGTTGCCGGCTCGGCACCACTGGAGACGAAGGTCTCCTCGTAGAAGCAGCCGTGGAGACGACCGGGATGTCCTCGTCGCCCTCGGCATCGTCGCGGGGAGCGCGTCGGAGGAGCTGCAGATCCAGCCGTCCTTTAGGCCGACCTCGCGCACGTTGTACAGGTGCCGGGGTCGATGCCGGTGATGGTGTAGGCGTCCGCCGGCGTCACCGGTGACCGCGAAGGGCTCACCGTCGTCGAGGACTCTCGTTGTCGTTGTAGTCGACGTAGATGGTCCAGCCGGCGAGGCCGGGCTCACCGGCGTCCTTCACGCCGTCGGCGTCGAGGTCGTTGAACTTGACGCCGGTCTTGGAGGCCGTGGTCCAGTTGCCGAAGTCGTTGCCGGTCAGCACACCACCCGAGACGAAGGTCTCCTCGTAGTAGCACAGCCGTGGAGACGACCTTCGCCCTCGGCATCGTCGTCTGAGGGGCGCGTCGGGATAGCTGCAGGTCCAGCCGTCCTGGCCGACCTCGCGTACGTTGTAGGTGCCGGGGTCGATGCCGCTGATGGTGTAGGCGCCGCCCGGCGCCGTCATCGGTGACCGCGAACGGTTCGCCGTCGTCGAGGCTGCTCGTTGCCCCGGGGGCCCCCCCCCCCCCCCCCCCCCCCCCCCCCCCCCCCCCCCCCCTCCCCCCCCCCCCCCCCCCCCCCGCCGTCCCGTCGGCGCCGGCCGTTGTAGGTGCCGGGTCGTCCCGTGGCCCCCCCCCCCCCCCGCCTTGTCGTCGTAGTCGACGTAGATGGTCCAGCCGGCCAGGCCCGGCTCGCCCGTCCTCGCGGGCGCGCCGTCGGCATCGAGGTCGTTGAACTTGACGCCCGACTTGGTGGCGGTCGTCCAGTTGCCGAAGTCGAGATTGCCGGTCAGGTTAGCCCCGAGACGAACGTCCGCTGGTAGAAGCACTGCACGCCCGGGTGTCATCTGGGACCTCGGCATCGTTGTCCAGACCGCGTCGGGCTGCTTCACCAGTCGTCCTGGCCACCATCTCGCGCACGTTCCAGGTGCCGGGGTGATGCCGCTGATGGTGTAGCCGCCGTCGGCCCCCGTGATCCCGAACGGTTCACGCGTCGTCGAGGCGTGCCATTGTCGTCGTAGTCGACGAAGATGGTCCAGCCGGACAGGCCCCGTTCTCGCCTGCTTCCTCGCGGGCTGGCCGTCGGCATCGAGGTCTTCGAACTTGACGCTATCGGTGATCGTGGCGGTCGTCCAGTTGCCGAAGTCGAGATCGGTCATAGGTTTGCCCCGAGACGAACGTCCCCTGGTAGAAGCCTCGCTCTCGCCCTGCAGCTTCGAGGAATGAGTTGGTCCAGAACCAGCCTGGGCGTCCTCGCGCACGTTCCACGTGCCGGGCTGATGCCGTTGATGGTGTAGCTGCCGTCGGCTCCCGTGACCCCGAACGGCTCACCGTCGTCGAGGGCCCTCGTTGTCGTAGTCGACGAAGATGGTCCAGCCGGCCAGCCCCGGCTCGCCGCTTCCCGCGGGCTGGCCGTCGGCATCGAGATCCTCGAACTTGACGCTATCGGTGATCGTGGCCGTCGTCCAGTTGCCGAAGTCGAGACGGTCATAGGTTTGCCCCGAGACGAACGTCCCCTGGTAGAAGCCTCTGGCATCGTGCGTTCGAAGAGAGTTGGTCCAGAAGGCCAGCCTGGGCTTCCTCGCGCACCTTCCAGGTGCCGGGCTGATGCCGCTGATGGTGTAGCCGCCGTCGGCCCCCGTGATGCCGAACGGCTCACCGCTCGTCGAGGCTCTGCCGTTGTCGTTGTAGTCGACGAAGATGGTCCAGCCGGACAGTCCTGGCTCGCCGTCCTCGCGGGCGGCGCCGCCGGCATCGAGATCCTCGAACCTGACGCCCGACTCTGGTGGCGGTCGTCCAGCCGTCGAAGTCGTTGCCGGTCAGGCCCCCGAGACGTGGTCCTCGTAGTAGCACCGCACGCCCAGGGTGTCCTCTTCGCCCTGCACGTCGAGAGCGCGCTTGAGCTTGACCCAGTTGTCTGGCCGACCTCGCGCACGTTGTAGGTGCCGGGGTCGATGCCGATGGTGTAGGCGTTGTAGCCGCCGGTGACCGCGAAGCGCCTGCTCGTCGTCGATTTCGCTGTCGTTGTAGCTGACGTAGATGGTCCAGCCAGGCCGGCTGCCAGTCCTCGTGGAGCAGCGTCGGCATCGAGATCCTCGAACTTGACGCCCGACTTGGTGGCGGTCGTCCAGTTGCCGAAGTCGTTGCCGGTCAGCACACCACTGGAGACGGGCCTCCAGGAACGCATGGCCCAGGTAGTCCTTCGCCCTCGGCATCGCGTCGCGGCCCTGTCGCACCATTTCCGTCGACCTCGGCACCCACGCCGGCCGATCCCCGATGTGCAGTGCCGCCCACCAATCCGCAGCTCGCGAATCGACACAACCATCGCCCCCCCCCCCCCCCTATCAGATTCGAACGCCGGATGCACGATCAGGCGGTCTCCAGTTGCCGAATTGCGGGTCCAGCGACCACCATTGCATACTTCCCCAGCAGTACCTGCACGCCCAGGGTATCCCCTTCGGCTCGCACTGCCGCCGGCGCGTCGATAGCCAGAACCACCCGCCCCGCGCGCGCCGGGGTGCCGGGGTCATGCCGCCGATGGTGTAGGCGTGCCGGCGCCGGGACCGCCAAGGGCTCCTCGTAGTAGCACGGCGTTGTCGTTGTAGTCGACGCAGAGGTCTCGTCGGCGGTGCCGGCCTGCCGTCCTCGCGGGGCGGCGCCGTCGGTATCGAGATTCGAACTTGACGCCCGACTTGGTGGCGGTCGTCCTGTTGCTGGAAGTCGTTGCCGGTCAGCACACCACCGCAGGTCAGCACCTCGTAGCACCACACCCAGGGTGTCCTCTTCGCCCTCGGCATCGTCGTCGAGGATGCGTCGTCGGGATAGCTGCAGAACCAGCCGTCAGTCCTGGCCGACCTCGCGCACGCTGTAGGTGCCGGGGTCGATGCCGCTGATGGTGTAGGCGCCGCCGGCGCCGGTGACCGCGAAGGGCTCACCGTCGTCGAGGCTCTCGTTGTCGTTGTAGTCGACGTAGATGGTCCAGCCGGACAGGCCGGGCTCGCCGTCCTCGCGGGCGGCGCCGTCGGCATCGAGATCCTCGAACTTGACGCCCGACTTGGTGGCGGTCGTCCAGTTGCCGAAGTCGTTGCCGGTCAGCACACCACTGGAGACGAAGGTCTCCTCGCAGGAACCTGCACGCCCAGGGTGTCCTCTTCGCCCTCGGCATCGTCGTCGAGGAGCGCGTCGGGAGGGCTGCTAGAACCAGCCGATCCCATCTGGCCGACCTCGCGCACGTTGTAGGTGCCGGGCTCGATGCCGCTGATGGTGTAGGCGCCGCCGGCGCCGGTTGACCGCGAAGGGCTCACCGTCGTCGAGGCTCTCGCCGTCGTTGTAGTCGATGCGGATGGTCCGGCCAGGCTGGCCTGGCTGTCCTCGCGGGTGGCGCCGTCGGCATCGAGATTCGAACTCGACGTCCGACTTGGTGCGCTCGTCCAGTTGCTTGTCGCTGCCGGTCAGCACACCACTTCGAGACGAAGGTCTCCTCGTAGTACCGCACGCCCAGGGTATCCTCTTCGCCCTCGGCATCGTCGTCGAGGAGCGCGTCGGGATAGCTGCAGAACCAGCCGTCCTGGCCGACCTCGCGGCCGTTGTGTGCCGTCGATGCCGGCGCGGGCGTCGCCGGCGCCGGTGACCGCGAAGGGCTCACCGTCGTCGAGGCTCTCGTTGTCGTTGTAGTCGACGTAGATGGTCCAGCCGGACAGGCCGGGCTTCGCCGTCCTCGCCGCGGCTCGCCGTCGCCGTCGACGTCGGATCCGTCCGAACTTGACGCCGCGACTTGGTGGCGGTCGTCCAGTTGCCGAAGTCGTTGCCGGTCAGTCACACCACGCTGGAGACGAAGGTCTCCGCGTAGCGGCACTCGACGCCCAGGTGTGGCCTGTCTCGCCCTCGGCGTCGTCGTCGAGGAGCGCGTCGGGATAGCTGGCAGAACCAGCCGTCCTGCGCCGACCTCGCGTACGTTGTACGTGCCCGGCTCGATGCCGCTGATGGTGTAGGCGCCGCTGGCGTCCGTGGTGACCGCCGAAGGGTCGCCGCGTCGAGCTGATCGCCGTTGTCGTTGTAGTCGACGTAATCTCGATGGTCCAGCCCTCTAGGCCGGGCTCGCCCTCCTCGCGCGGCTGCGCCGTCGGCATCGAGGTCCTCGAACTTGGCGCCGCTGACTTGGTGGCCGGGGTCGTCCAGTTGCCGAAGTCGTTGCCGGTCGGGTCATCACTGGACGTGAAGGTCTCCTCGTAGGCAGCCGCGACCCTGGGGATGTCCTCGTCGCCCTCGCATCGGTGCCGCTCGAGTAGCGCGTCGGGTAGCTGGAGAACCAGCGGCTCCTGCGCGACCTCGCGGACGTTGTACGTGCCCGGGTCGATGCCGCTGATGGTGTAGGCGCCGCCGGCGTCCGGTGACCTCGAAGGGCTCACCGTCGTCGAGGCTCTCCGTTGTCGTTGTAGTCGACGTAGATGGTCCAGCCCTACAGGCCGGGCTCGCCGTCCTCGCGGGCGGCGCCGTCGGCATCGAGATCCTCGAACTTGACGCCCGACTTGGTGGCGGTCGTCCAGTTGCCGAAGTCGTTGCCGGTCAGCGTCACCACCTGGAGACGAAGGTCTCCTGGCGTAGCACTACGCCCAGCGTGTCCTCTTCGCCGCTCGGTATCGTCGTCGAGGGTGCGCGTCGGGATAGCTGGCAGAACCAGCCGTGTCTGGCGACCTCGCGCACGTTGTACGTGCCGGGGTCGATGCCGCTGATGGTGTAGGCGCCGTTGGCGTCCGGTGACCGCGAAGGGCTCACCGGCGTCGAGGCGTCGTCGCTGTCGTTGTAGTCGACGTAGATGGTCCAGCCGGACAGGCCGGGCTCGCCGTCCTCGCGGGCGGCGCCGTCGGCATTCGAGATCCTCGAACTCGATGCCCGACTTGGTGGCGGTCGTCCAGTTGCCGAAGTCGTTGCCGGTCAGCACACCACTGGAGACGAAGGTCTCCTCGTAGTAGCACTGTACGCCCAGGGTGTCCCTCTTCGCCCTCGGCATCGTCGTCGAGGAGCGCGTCGGCATAGCTGCAGAACCAGCCGTGCCCTGCGCGACCTCGCGCACGTTGTAGGTGCCGGGGTCGATGCCGCTGATGGTGTAGGCGCCGCCGGCGCCGTGGTGCCGGACTTCTCGAACGTGTACCGTCGTCGAGGCGTCTCGTTGTCGTTGTAGTCGACGTAGATGGTCCAGCCGGACAGGCCGGGCTCGCCGTCCTCGCGGGCGGCGCCGTCGGCATTCGAGATCTCCGCACTGGTGCCCGACTTGGTGGCGGTCGTCCAGTTGCCGAAGTCGTTGCCGGTCAGCACACCACGGGAGACGAAGGTCTCCTCGTAGTAGCACTGCACGCCCAGGGTGTCCTCTTCGCCCTCGGCATCGTCGTCGAGGAGCGCGTCGGGATAGCTGCAGACCCAGCCGTCCTGGCCGACCTCGCGCACGTTGTAGGTGCCGGGGTCGATGCCGCTGATGGTGTAGGCGCCGCCGGCGCCGGTGACCGCGAAGGGCTCACCGTCGTCGAGGCTCTCGTTGTCGTTGTAGTCGACGTAGATGGTCCAGCCGGACAGGCCGGGCTCGCCGTCCTCGCGAGGCGGACGCCGTCGGCATCTAGATCCTCCCACTTGGTGCCCCTGCTTGGTGGCGGTAGCGTCCAGTTGCCGAAGTCGTTGCCGGTCAGCACACCACTGGACGGACAACAAATACGACGGCAGTCTGGGTCTGCGATGCCCATTCTCGCCATAAGTCGACAAGTAAGCCCTTAGGCTCGCCTTTGTCACTGACAAATTGATAGGGATAACTGTCTTCCCCTAGGACTAAAACTAATGGCTTCTGACTCTCGGCCGCCGCAAGTAAAAATGAAAAGCAGCAAGTTAAACCGATAAGAATACGAATAAGTGAGTTCAATGATTATTCCTAGAACGTCATGTCGCTGTAAATTTTTTGTTGTAATTAGGCTATTAGACAGAATTTTATCCATAATTTCCAGTACTACACTTGCTGCTAACTGTTATCATTCGCTAAAATGAAAAATTGATTTTATTAAAAAAACTCTGATGAACTCATCTCAAGACACTATTTACGCCCAAGCTTGTGAAAATATTAGCGACTTTCAATTTGATGATCGAGTTGCTGGTGTGTTCAATGACATGATTAAACGTTCTGTGCCGGGTTACGGACAAATAATCAATACATTAGGTGACTTTGCCGATAAATTCGTGACACCGTCGAGTCATGTTTATGATTTAGGCTGTTCCTTAGGAGCGGCGACACTTAATATTCGTCGCCATATCGATGGCCGCAACTGTCGTATCATTGCGGTGGACAATAGTGAATCAATGGTTGAGCGTTGTGCACAAAACCTCAGCGCCTATGTCAGTGATACGCCCGTCGATCTCGTGTGTGCCGACATACGAGACATTAATATTGAAAATGCGTCAATGGTGGTACTTAATTTCACCATGCAGTTCCTAGCGCCGAATGACCGTGAGATGTTACTGAAAAAGATACACGACGGCTTGATCCCTGGAGGGCTCTTAGTGTTATCAGAAAAACTCACGTTTGAAGATGCACCAGTCCAATCATTGCTCGATCAACTGCATCTCGATTTCAAACGCGCCAACGGCTACAGCGAACTAGAGATTAGCCAAAAGCGTAGTTCGCTCGAAAACGTAATGAAACCCGACTCGTTACCTCAACATGAACAGCGTCTAAGAGATCAAGGTTTCAGTCATTTTAGCGTATGGTTCCAGTGTTTTAATTTTGCATCTATGGTGGCAATCAAGTGATCAGCTTTAGCTCTTTTTACAAACATATCGCGGACTCAAGTCTGCAACATTGGTTAGAAACCTTGCCTGCCATATTAGGTAACTGGCAACGTGAGAATAAGCACGGTGACCTACCTAAATGGGAAAAAGTGCTGAATAAATTACATTACCCACTACCCGATACCATTAATTTCAGTACAGATGTGATGGTAGGCAGTGGCGAGCAATTAACCCCAGGTGAAAAAGAGAAGCTCGAAAATCTGCTGAAAATCTTTAAACCTTGGCGCAAAGGCCCCTATTCCCTACACGGTATTCATATTGATACCGAGTGGCGATCAGATTGGAAGTGGGATCGAGTACAACCTCATATCTCGCCACTTAAAAATCGCACAGTATTAGATGTAGGCTGTGGCAGTGGTTATCATATGTGGCGTATGCTTGGCGATGGGGCTAAACATGTCGTCGGCATCGATCCGTCACCGCTGTTTCTTTGCCAGTTTGAAGCGGTAAAGCGCATCGCAGGCGATCAACATCCAGTGCATTTTTTACCACTCGGCATCGAAGAACTGCCACCTTTAGATGCCTTTGATACAGTATTCTCAATGGGCGTACTCTATCATCGTCGTTCACCCATAGATCATCTATTGCAACTGCGAGATCAACTGCGTGCAGGTGGAGAGTTAGTGTTGGAAACCTTAGTTGTCGATGGTGATGAGAACACGGTTCTGGTTCCTGGTGATCGCTATGGAAAAATGAATAACGTGTGGTTTTTACCATCGGCTAAAGCGTTAGAAGCCTGGCTGAAAAAAGCCGACTTTGTCGATGTGAAATGCGTCGATATTGATGTAACCTCACTTGCAGAGCAGCGAAGTACGTCTTGGATGCCCAATGAGTCATTAGTCGATTATTTAGACCCTAGTGACATCAGTCTCACTGTCGAAGGATATCCAGCGCCTAAACGTGCAACCTTCGTGGCCACCAAGAATCAACCCAATAAAGATTTGATCTAATTGAAATAGTAAACGGGAAGCACTATGTTAAAGCAGATTATCGTCCTGACCATTGCCACGGCACTTGTCGGTTGCGCAGCAACAAATAGCGCAGGCAAACCTCAACCAATTGATGTTGCAACCCTTGGTGCGAGCTTAAATCAGCAGCGCGCTGATATTGAGCAGCTCATAAACACTAACCAGCAAAGTCAAAATCAATCTATTGCCGCATTAAGCCAACAAATAGACACCCTTGCCGTCGCAGTGGCCGCTGCTCAACACCCCGCTGAAGAGAAAATCGTAGAGGTACCCGTTGAGTGTAAGGCATCACCTATTGGTGATAAGTTCGTGCTGGGCGCAGTGGAACATGTCTTCATCGACGAAATCAAAGCAAGTTTTGAAACCCGAATCGACACGGGTGCAGAATCCTCATCTTTGGATGCACACAACATCATCTTGTTTGAACGAGACGGTAAGCAGTGGGTAAGGTTTGACGTATTTACCCAAGGTAGTGACAAAACACCGCAAACATTTGAATCTAAAGTCGAACGATTTGTCCGCATTAAACAAGACTCTGACGAAAAAAGTGATCGCCGTCCAGTGATCCACGCTCATCTGCAGATTGGTAAATATAAAGCGGAGACAGATTTAAATCTAGTCGACCGCAGCCATCTCGAATATCAACTCTTGTTAGGTCGTAAGTTTATGCAAGACATCGCGGTTGTTGATGTGGCGCAAACCTTCATCCATAGCAAAAAATAACTCAGTGTGACAGCAAACTAAAATAGGATATGTCTTCAATGCATTCTAGAAAACCGTTTTACATCTTAGTCGCACTGCTATTTTTAGCGGGAGTCGCTGCCAGTGTGTATCGAGGCATAGAACACAATGTGCCGTTTTTACCTGGCGAGCAAGTACAGAGTTGGGCCGTTGATGCTAAAGTAAGCTTTCAGGGCACGGGTGAACCTGCAGAAGTTAAGTTTTCTCTGCCAAATGATCCCGCCTTTGAAATTCTAGTAGAAAATGCGACCTCTCCGGGCTACGGTTTAACTATCGCTAATGACAATTCTGGTCGACATGCGACTTGGTCAGTAAGGCAAGCTCGAGGTCAACAAGACCTCTACTATAAAGTCACCTTAGTCCCCACAGGAAAAAACCAAGTAATTGCCCAGACCGAGCCTGAGGCGGTTGAGTATAATTGGCCAGCTACAGAGAAAGCCGCTGCAGAGCAGATAATGGATGAGGTGTGGTCTCGTAGCGCAACCCATTTGTCTTTTGCACAACAGCTAAACAAAAGCTTTAATGCCGCCGATCGCAGTCAAAATATTGATTGGGTGGCGCGGGGACTGGTGGTTGGCCGGTGTAATGGCCGACCGCATTTGATCGTTTTTAAGAAATTGCCCTAAGATCGTTGTTTTACGAGCGTTTTAGCTGCCAAAGCTCCAGGCTGGCTCCATATCGGTTGGGTTGAGGGTGTTTTGGCCGGTTAATGAGACTTTTTGAGCTTTTGGCTGTGCCGGTGTTTTTGCGCCCAGGCTGCTGGTGCGCCACTGGTTTTCACTCGCTTTATAGGCTGGTGCGTAAGGATCCCGGCTGTTTTGGCGGATTTCTTTAGCGACGCCGGAGACAACCTCAAGGCCATAAGCCGCCTTATATTTAAAGCTGCGCCAGACTTCAGAGCTGATGTTGCAAATGTCGACATTTCTATTACAGAATTTGTCGCCGTCCTGAATGGCGTATTTTGTTGCTCCAATTATATTTGCTTCGTTGTTCTGCCCGATAGGTAAAAGAAGAATAACAAGCGATACCCAGAATAAAGTTCTAATAATAAACATGTTCAAATTCCCTGCTTAGTTGTGTTGTTCGTCCTACAATTTGAACACTAGCAAATAAACTCAAACAAAAAATCAAATATAGATCGCGTTTTTAATGTAAGTTTTGGCGAAAATTGAGGGAAACTATAGAAAAATTGGGATAAAATTTTAGATAAAATTGTTTTTATGTTTCACAAACGGAATTTATACATGTTTGTTTTAAATTTTATACTTTGCGTTTATGAGTTGTAAGGCAATTTTTCTTACCGGTCGCATTGCCCTACCCCGATGTTTTTATTGCGATTTTGCATGTTGCTTGCGATTGTCTTGTGCGCACAGCTTTATGCTTCTTTAAGACCACCCTGCCATAATAGGACATTGAATTTTACGGGGTAAGGCTTGCGGGTCCGCACAGATGATGACGGTTATTACGGAAAAGTACCAATTTGTACGGCGCCAAGCGGGCGAAAAGATTTTCAAATTTTTGCATCTCAGCGCTCATAAAAATCCCTATGAGCTGCATCGCCACCAGTCTTTCATCTATTCTCATCTGCTTGGCGCTGGTGTGGCGCTGGCGCTTTACCCGCTTTATTTATACCGTGTCGGGCTGCCGGGGCTGACAGAGCTGGCGGTTTTTGTCTGGTTTCTATCCCCGCTTGCTACGGTCTATTATCTCTGCCGGTCCGGCAATCTGGGGCGGGCGCATCTGATTTCTTCAGTCAATCTCGCGGTTTTTATCAGTGTCGCGGCTTATTTAACCGGCGGGATGAATTCTTTCCTGCTTGGCTGGATGATTATTGTGCCGCTTGAAGCGGCGATGTCTGGCAAGCGCTCTATTATTATTTGCTCGGTTGGTATTTCTGCCGCGGCGCTTGCCGCGCTGTTTGTCATCGGGCAATACGGGCTATTGCCGGCAGAACCGCGCCTTGTGCTCAATGGCGAAACCCTGGCGCTGTTCGGGATTTTTACCGCCATGCTGTATGGCGGCGCGATCGCCATGACGGTGCAGCAGGGGCATGAAGAATCGGCTGCCGCCATTCGCCAGAGCCAGATGAAATATCAACTAATGGCCAATAACGCGACTGATATGATCGCGGTTCACAACAGCGATGGTGAAGCGATTTTTGTATCACCAGCGGCTGAGGCAATCGCCGGCGCTGCCCCGGATAGCCTGCTGGGCAGCGGTCTGATGCGGCGCATTCATATATCTGACCGGCCGATATACATGACGGCGATTTCCAATTGCCTGCATACGCAAGAGCCGGTGAATGTGGAATTTCGCGTGCAGCGGAACCGGAAGAAACAAGACGAGACGCCGGCAACCGGCCGCGGCATTGATTTTGAGTGGGTTGAGATGCGCTGCCAGGCAGTGGATGATGCGCTCGCGCCTGGTGAGCGGCATATTGTTTCAATCACGCGGGATATCAGCTCTCACAAAAATCAGGAGATCACTCTGTTGCGGGCGCGGGACAGCGCGGAGAGTGCGAACCTTGCCAAAACGCGCTTCCTTGCCAATATGAGCCATGAGCTGCGCACACCGTTGAATGCGATTATCGGTTTTTCTGATGTGCTCAACATGGAGCTGTACGGGCGGATAGAAAACAAGAAATACTCTGATTATGCACGGCTGATTAATGAAGCGGGTGAGCATCTCCTGAGTGTTGTGAACAATATTCTGGATATGTCGAAAATCGAGGTCGGGAAATTCTCGATCACGCCAGAGCCTTTCGAGCTTCAGCCCTTGCTCACCGGATGCTGCGACATGATTGAGCCGGTGGCGAATGAACAGTCGGTAACAGTTGTCGGCACCTTTGACTGCGATGTGAAAGAGATCGTTGCTGACAACCGGGCGCTGAAACAGATGATGCTCAACCTTCTCTCCAACGCGATAAAGTTCAGCCATAAGGGTGATGAGGTGCTGGTGCGCACGACATCGAAGAGCGGCAATGTCTATATCGATGTGATCGATCATGGCATTGGTATTTCGCCGGAAGATCTGCCTAAATTATCCAACCCGTTTGTTCAGGCGGACAGGTCCTACAAGCGCGAGCATGAAGGGGTCGGCCTTGGCCTATCTGTAGTGAAGGGGCTGGCAGAATTGCATGGCGGCGCGTTGAAAATTGAAAGCCAGTTCGGCAAGGGCACGCATGTGCGCATTGAGTTGCCAATAACCGCCGCCGCTAAAATGGACACCCATCACACCATTTTTGATAGCCAGAATAGCGGCAACTCGGTGGTGCTGTTTCAGCAAAAGAATGGCACTGGCACTTTGTCGGCCAAGGCGCAAAGCGCCAAGTAAGTGCGCTGGTGAGGCGCGCAGCGCTACCTGACCCGCTGATTTTAACGGTGTTTCTTTACGGTAGCCGGGGAATGGACGCGGCGGCAAACGGGGGCGGCAAGCCAGGCGAAAAACCGGTTCTGGCAGGCTTCCAAGGTCACAATACAAGCCTCGCGGCCGCATTAAAAATGCTTTTTTAACAACGGGTTAAATTGCCATCCGGTTTAAGTTAACGGGCTGTTCACCTTCATCCTCAATAATTCTAGGCAGGGCGAATTGCTTTACGTAAAGTGCGATCACCAACGCCCAGTAACCTTAACAGAACGGCTCATTTAGCCGAAAAGACCCATGAGACCAGTTGTTGCCAGATTAACCGTTTTGACCTTCCTCGGTATATTTGCAGGGATCACTGTGAATGCGGTTTTGCTGCAGGATGGCCGCGTTGCGCATTTTGAAGGGCGCGAGCGCAATGGCGGCGTTGTGGTGCAGCTCGACAAAAAAGCCGACCGGGATGTGCGGCATGTCTCCTCCCTCAAGACACCCAAAAATCTCGATGCCAAAATCCGTGATGTGCTGCGGGAAAATAATGATCATGAGCTGGTGCCGGAGGCCGGGCAGCCGACTCCTGTGCTGCGGATCAAAAACGCCTGAGCGAACTTGGCTATTATCCCGGCAAACATGATGGCATCGCCGGGCCGACAACATTGGCCGCGATCATGGCGTTTGAATTTGACAAGGGTATCCTGCAAACCGGGCTGGCCGATGAGCAGATCCTCAAGGTGATGAACGGCGCGCAGAGAATGCCGGCTCGCGGCATCAAGCCAGTGCTGCTGGTGAAAAATTCGCAAGAGCTGGTGGCGGCGCTGCAAACAGCGCTGACCAAGCTTGGCTATGACACCGGCGGGGCCGATGGGTTGATTGGCCCATTGACCCGTAAACGCATCCGCGCTTTCGAGCGGGATCACAAGCTTGAAGTGACCGGGCGCATCTCCGGCCGGCTGGTTGATCGTGTCACGCAGGCACGCGGG
Source organism: uncultured Alphaproteobacteria bacterium (assembly GCA_942490955.1). Lineage (GTDB taxonomy): Bacteria > Pseudomonadota > Alphaproteobacteria > Rhizobiales > HXMU1428-3 > HXMU1428-3. The sequence continues at coordinate 115,668 of CALNZE010000017.1, read as the reverse complement.
CGGCCGCTGCTGTTGGCGCGGCTTGATTAGCATCACAGCCTGGCGGGTGTGGAACCTCAACCTACCCTGGACCGCCCTGCCCTCCTCTCCTCCCCCTATAGAACTCTTTGGCCCCCTCAAAACTTTCGGTCGCTTTCGGCTCTTGTTGATTAATGGCGCGATGGGCTTATGCTCTGCGCGGAGTTGATCCGGTTTTCAGCGCAGCGGAGCCTTTATGCGTTTACAATCTCATATTGTTGTTGCCGGTTACATTCGGCAGGTCGAAACCCAGGGGGCGAGCGCCATGCTTGTGCGACGGGGTGAGGCCTCTGCCGGGGCGATCTATATCAAAGTGAGCCGGCTGGATGGTACAGCGCTTGTTTATTCGCCCGCGCCATTTGTTGGCGAAAGCCAAGCCGGCGGGCGGGCGTGGTATAGCGAGTTTGGCGATGCGCCGCAGGGGGAGCGTGATGTCGATGCCTTCCTTAGCGGCCAGGCGCGGGTGGATGAGGACATCTGGGTGATTGAGGTGGAGGACCGGGAGGGGCGGCACTTCCTTGGTGACCAGTTAACTGATCTTTGATCGTAAGATGGCATTTGATCAATCTGCTTAACCAGCTGATAAACATAAGCTGAGAAAGGGACAGTGCATTTGCGCCCGACCCGCGATTATCCATTGATTATACATAATTTTCTGCAATATTTTTTTGAAAGACCATGTTGATTGACGGATTGCGCATTGGGCCGATAAGGATTGGCGCCAATATTGCAGCCACATGGCCTAGCGCCGCAAAACGCGCTTTGTTTTGGAGAGATGACCCGTTTTGGGGTACAGTAATGGCATTCTGCCATCAGCGGGCTATCCCGTTATGGCACAGTGATTACAGGACCTTTTAGTCTGGAGAGTTAGGAATTGTAATGAGTGATATGATCGACGCAAGCGAAGAAGCCGCCGCTAATTTTGGCAAAGGCCTTTCCCATTTTAATCACCGGTTTGCTGAATCCGGCCTTTTCACAGATGAAAAGCTGGCGCAACTGATTGAGCGCTACCCGCGCGAATATTACATGATCAACACCATGACAGCGCAGGGCGACAAGCCCGAATGGCGCTCTGGTGAAATCAACAATGTTTCCGGCGAAAAAGTTTTACAGGCCCTGACTGAGGGGCGCATCTGGCTGGCGCTGCGCCGGTTTGATGTTGTCTGTCCGGAATATGATGAGCTGGTGCATGACGCTTTTGCCGAGATGGAAGGGCTGCAACCGGGGCTTAAAACCTTCAAGCATAACAGCTCCATGCTGATCTCCAGCCCGGGCGCCCGGGTGCTTTATCACGCTGACATTCCTTATGTCTGCCTGTTCCATGTGCGCGGCCGCAAGAAGCTTTGGCTCTATGATGCCGAGAATAAAGAGCATCTGCCTGATCGCACGCTTGAGGGCATTATCCTGCGCGAGACAGAGGAAGAAATCGGCTATAAGGAAGAATGGGACAAGGAAGCTTCCGAGGTTATTCTTGAGCCAGGCACCGCGCTATCATGGCAACTTAACGCGCCGCACCGGGTTGATAATCTGGACGGGCTGAATGTCTCGATCACCACAGATTACTTCACAAGCCACGCGCAAAAAAAATACGGCGTTTATTATGCCAACGGAGTTATGCGCCGCAAATTCGGCATGACGCCAAAGTCAACCAATGTTGAGGGGCTAAGCGCCTATGCCAAATGCGCCGCGGCACTGGCCTTCAAGAAAAGCCACATCATGAGCGCCAATGAGCGCCAGATGGTATCGACCTTTACGCTTGATCCGGAAAATATCGGCCAGATCATTGATCTGCCGGACGGTGAGCGGAAGGTGATTGAGCAGCTCTAGTTTTGTCTCACGGGGCTACGGGCGCGAAGCGCCCGCCCCTCCGACGGGGCGCGCAATATTTTCGCTTACGCCTGCGGCGTGCGAATGCGCGGGGTCAGCGGAGCTGACCCGGTAATTCTGGACTGTGGTTCGTTTGTGATGGCCTGCCTGTGAAATACAGGCGGGCTTTTTTTTCGGGTGTTGGGGTGGGGTGGGGCGACGGGTGCGAGCACCTCCGCTTCTTTGCTTGCGCTTCAGGTTGCCCCATAAACAATCGATCTGAAGGGGCGCGCAATGATTTCGCTTACGCCTGCGGCGGGCGAATGCGCGGGACTTATGCGGTGATTAATCGACAATGGAAGTGATGCGGGTCGGGCGGTTTTACTTTTTCGCGGATTTGCGCACGGGCAGGGTGACGCGGCTGGCCTGCAGCTTATTGGCGCGCTCGGGGGTGAAGGTGACTTGCTCGACCTTATTGGCTTTTGGGTCGCAGCCTTCGCCGCCGGCGGCCCAACGGCGCACGTCGTTTTCAAACAAGGCCTGTTCCCTTGAATCAAGCTTCTGGTTGGCTATGCGCAGGTCGGTGCCTTTGCCGGCCGGGCTGAGGTGGACCGAGACGATGCGCGGGCCGCGCTTGGGGCTTTCGGCCGGTTCGTGCAGGAAGATGTCTGACTTTTGATTGTCGCCCTTGTTTTTGGTGCGGGCGAAAAGTTTGGCATGTTGCAGCGGTTTGTTGTCCGCCAGCCAGCATTGATTGAGGCCTCTGGCGACGGCTGCATAAGTGCGGACAAAATCGAGCTCAACCTTGGCGCTGGTGCCCAGGCTTGAGGTGAAATTGACATCCATCGGGTTTTGTTGCTGGGCGCAGCCGGCGGCAATGAGCGCTGTCAGCGCCAGCACCGCCAAAGGCGCGGCGGCGCGGCGCGGTGGTTTCAACGGCTGAATGGCGGCTTTTGGCTGTGCCGGTTTCATGATGCTGTTCCCCCAGAACGGCGTTTCTGGCAGATATTGTGCATCTCGCCAGCCTGTTGGCAAGTGCGGAATTTTTTGAGTCACAGGGAAGTGACACGGCTGGCTGAGGGCAAAACAAACCCAGCCCGGCTTTTTACGGCACGGGCTGGGTGAATTTTCTCAGCTTTATTGCGGTGTTGACCGCTTATCTGACAACGAGTTGCGACATGTTTTGGGCAAATTCATCGAGATTTGCCTGCTCATCGCGTGATTGTTTGAGCTGGCTGCGGGCGATGTCGCGTTCTTCAAGGATCTCGACATTTTTCAGCGCTTTCATGGCGTCCTGAAGTTCGTCATTGGCAAAGTCGAGCTTGGCCTGAAGATCTGCGATGGAGATCATAAGGTTGTCGCGGCGCTGCACGGCGGCCTTGGCAAAGGTCGGGTAAGCATAATGATTGACGTCATCAATGCCAGCGCGCTGCTGCTCTGATTTCACCTGGAGATCCAGATCGTTTGCCATACCAGTAAAATCCTGGATCATGGCCTCAATGGCTGCAACTTTTTGACGCTTTTCATCAACGTCGAACTTGCGCAGGCGAATGAGTGTTTCGCGTGATTTCATGTTCGATACCCTCTACATAATTCGAACCAATAATTAGCGGTTATCATACTGATTCATCATTAATATTTTGACAATCTTCACTCGATTTCCGGGCCTGGCCCATTCACAATATCTGCCAGCTGTTTGTAGCCATCGTCGAGTGACGTCGCTTCGTCCTTACCCTGATGCAGAAAGCGTTCCAGTTTTTCGGTAAAATGGATGGCGCGGTCGGTTGTTTCATTCGAGCCGGGGCGGTAAACGCCCATTCTGATGATCTCTTCCATGTCATAGAAGCTGCTCATATGGGTTTTGGCGCTGGCAATGGCCGGTTGGTATGCCTCTGGCACGCATTCAGGCATGGTTCGGGAGATCGATTTCAGCACATTTATGGCTGGATAACGGCCGCGTTCCGCAATGGCACGTTCCATAACGATATGACCATCAAGAATGCCGCGCACGGCGTCAGCGATTGGCTCATTATGATCATCGCCCTCCACCAGCACGGTGAACAGCCCGGTGATGGCGCCCTCTTTTGTGCCCGGCCCGGCGCGCTCCAGAAGGCGCGGCAGCTCGGCGAAAACGGTGGGGGTGTAGCCCTTTGTGGCAGGAGGCTCGCCGACAGAGAGGCCGATTTCGCGGCCCGCCATGGCGAAGCGTGTGATGCTGTCGATCATACAGAGCACGCTTTTGCCCTGATCTCTGAAATATTCGGCCAGGCACATTGTGGTGTAGGCGGCCTGGCGGCGCATCAAGGCGGCTTCGTCCGAGGTGGCGACGACAACGATGGCGCGCTTTAAGCCCTCTTCTCCCAGATTGTCCTCGATGAATTCCTGCACTTCGCGGCCGCGCTCACCGATGAGCCCGATGATGAAAATATCAGCGGCGGCGTTTTTGGCGAGCATTGACATAAGCACGGATTTACCAACACCGGAGCCGGCAAAAATACCGAGGCGCTGGCCGATGCAGCAGGTGGCGAAACAGTTAAGCGCCTTTACGCCAAGATCGAGCGGCGGGCCGACGCGACGGCGCTGATGGGCGGGGGGCGGTGAATTGCGGATCGGCATGGCGACATCACCATCAACCAGCGGGCCTTTTCCGTCGATTGGCTCACCGAGGGCGTTGATAATTCGGCCCAGCCAGAGTTCGTTGGGTTTGATGGCGCTACCGGCGCGGCGGAGCACCGCTTTTGCCCCCATGCCGACGCCTTCAAGGTTACCATATGGCATGGCGAGCGCGGCGTCCTGGCGGAAGCCGACAATCTCAACGGTGATCGGGGCGGTGCCATCTCGCTCGATCTGCAAGCGCGAGCCGATGCTAAAGGCTTGCAGTGGCCCGGCGATTTCTATCAGTACACCTCTGATGGCTTTGACCCGGCCATAGATTGTCTCGGTCTGAAGGTTTGTGAGTTCCTGGCGTAGGGCCTGCACATTGTGCCTCTTTGGCTGGGGGCGCTGGCGCGCTCGCCTTGACGGGCGGCGGCTTTGGAGGGCGCCTCAATTGATTTGTTCTGCCTGACAATGGCACCGGCTTTCTTAATTCTTTATTAACCCCCACCTGGTGATCAACAAGAGAAAGGGCGGCGGCGATTTCCTCTCCCACGCGGCCCGGTGCCTGGCAAAGTTATGGCTCGTGAGCGGATCAATTATGGGCCGGGACGGCCTTGCCGCTTATGAGAGGGAGGGGGCAAATCGGCCGAACGCTGAAACGGGCTACTGTGGTATCTCGGCATTAGCGGCGGGGTTATTGGAATTAAATTTCGCAGTTTTGCCATTTTCTATTGCCCTGATTCGAGCAAATCAGTTAACGTTTTATCAATAATTAAAAAACAGCAGCATATACGCTGTTCAGTACCTCGTTATCATCCTGAACTACTCCCAGGTCTTGCGTGATGTGGCCTTGCAGCAAGACAAGTTTAAAGTTTTATTTATGATCACGGCGCTTTTCTTAAGGAAAGCTTCGGATGCGTAAAATTATTGAGAAGATGTTATTGTTTTTTCAATACAAATTAGGATTTGTTAACTTCTTGCCCGTAACTTTGTAAATAGAAGATTTAAGATCAGCGAAATCTGGGTGTCTGATCTTGATTTTATGGGCAGTCGCCGTGCAACGGCAAATTAAGAGGGGCATATAATGAGGGTACTACTCATTGAGGATGATAGCGCTACTGCGCAAAGCATCGATTTGATGCTTCAGTCGGAGGGTTTTAACGTCTATACGACTGATTTAGGAGAAGAAGGCGCTGATCTAGGTAAAATCTACGATTACGACATTATTCTTCTCGACATTAATCTACCTGACATGAGCGGGTATGATGTTTTGAAAACCTTGCGTGTCAGCAAGGTGAAAACACCGATTTTGATTCTATCCGGCATGGCCGGCATTGATGACAAGGTTCGTGGCCTTGGCTTTGGCGCCGATGATTACATGACCAAGCCATTCCATAAGGATGAGCTTGTGGCGCGTATTCATGCGATTGTGCGCCGCTCGAAGGGCCATGCGCAATCTGTTATCACGACAGGTGAGCTGAAAGTCAATCTCGACGCCAAGACTGTCGAGGTAAATGGTTCGCGGGTTCACTTGACCTCCAAAGAATATCAGATGCTTGAGCTGCTTTCCCTTCGTAAGGGCACGACCCTGACCAAGGAAATGTTCCTCAATCATCTTTATGGCGGCATGGATGAGCCTGAGCTGAAGATTATTGACGTGTTTATCTGCAAGCTTCGCAAGAAACTTTCAACTGCTACCGATGGCAAAAACTACATTGAAACCGTTTGGGGCCGTGGCTATGTGCTGCGCGATGCGGATGATGATGCGCCGTTGCAGCTTGAGCATAGCGATGAGCATGAAGCTGCCTGAAAGTAACGGTCGCCTGTTTTAAGCGCGCTGTTATAGATTTTTTAAAAAGAGCATTCTTTCGGGGATGCTCTTTTTTTATGGCCAATTACCACTGGTGTCTGCTCTTCGCATCACCTGTCTAAAGGCCGGCCTGTTGCCGCCGGTAGTTATTGGGGCTGTGGCCGCTCCAGCGTTTGAAGGCGCGGCTGAAATGCCCCGGATCCTGATAGCCCAGATCATAGGCGATTTCGATTATGGGATAGTGGGGTGATTGCAGAAGTTCGCGCGCGCGCTGATGCAGCAGGTCTTCAACCATTTTTTTAAATGTCGTTTGATTTTCCTTCAGCCGTCTTTGCAAGGTGCGCCGGGTCATGCCCAGCCTGGCCGCGACCTGATCGATTTTCGGATAAGCAGTGAGGCTGGCAATGCGCGTGACAGCCTGGATGGTTTCATATTGCCTGGTTTCGCTCGGGATAAAGTTGGTCGTTTCTGGTTGATGTACCGTTTCATCGTGGCATGCAGTCTGATGGCATTCACTCTGGAATGCTGCGCAGGCCTGCAGCAGGCTGACCGGAAATTCGATGGCGGAGACGGGCTCAGCCGGGCGGACCGGACAGTTATAAATCTGCTCCAGGCGGCTGGCCTGTTTTTTTGTTGAGGCGGTGCTTTTAATCTGGTCCGGCGTCCAGTTGCGGCCGAGGAAGTTTCTAACCGCCTCGATAAGATAGCTGATGCCCAGCAATTCATTCTGGAAGCGGCCATCCCGCCCCTTGTCGAGAAACTCTATCGACCAACGGGCGGTTGTGCCCATAATCTCAAGCTGCAGAGTGGTGGCGGTTTGCAGGTAGATGTTCAAGCCGCCATTCGATCTGGCGATGGCCTCACTGAGGGTTGCGGCATCAGCGACCCAGCGGCCGAAATCACTCAACTCCCTTATTCTGACATGCTGGCCGAGGCTGGCGCCAAAGCACTCATCGCCCAGCTCACGGGCGGCGCTTTTGAGGATGCGAAACTGGTCGGGCAACGGAATGAGCAGGTTCGGCTGGTTTAAAATTTCGATGGGCAGATCGACGGTTTGAAAGACCCGGTCAATCGAGCCACCCTGCTGCGCGACGAAATTTGCAATGGGGCCGAGTGAGCTGGCTCTGGTAAATCCCTGGCGATGGCTCATGGCGATTCACTTTCCTTGCGATGCTGCTACAGCTTAAAATTTGTCACCAAATGGCAAGCCAGACAACGCCCGGTATGTAAGTAAATCTTCAGTAATTTTCACGGGAGGATTTTCAAATGAAGTTTAATTTCGATGAGTCAAATATCCGCTGGTATCAACTGGAGGGGATCGACCATATTTCCTATCATATTTGCAGCGTCGATGTGGCCGGCAAGATTGTTGACGTGCTGTTCAAATTCGCGGCGAATGAGAAGATCATTTTGCACCGGCATCATGCGGATTACCGGACCTTTGTCATCCAGGGCGAGTTGCGGCTTTATTCTGCAGATGGCCAACTCACTGAAATTCGCCCGGTTGGCAGCTATGTTCAGGCCAAAGCCGGCGGCGCGCCGCATAGCGAAGGCGGCGGGGATCAGGAGGCGATTGTGCTTTTCAGCAATCGGGGCACCGACGGTATGATTTATGAGTTGCTTGATGGCGAGTTGAACACGCTGGCCACCCTGGGGCTGCATGATTTCAAGGATCTGATGGCGGCACAGGACGAGCCGGTGCAACCAATCAAACCCTAATTGGCGGAGATCAGGTGCCCGTGATGGCGGTTTTTGCAAAGGCCACCGGGCGGGCGCCGGTTTTCTGTGTGTCTTTCTCCGGCAATTCATAGAGGCCGCGCACATTGTCGACGGGCTGGTAAGCGTTGTTTAATCCAACCAGGGTCTCAGAGGCGCCCAGCACCAGATAGCAACCCGGGTTGCCCTGCTTTTCCATGCGGTTCAATATGTCCGCCTTGGTTTCCTTGTCAAAATAAATCAGGACGTTGCGGCAAAAGATGACGTCGAACAGACCGAACATGGTGAAGGGCTTGAGCAGATTGAACTGCTTGTACTGAACCATCGAGACGATCTTGGGGTCGAGCTGCCACATGCTGCCCATCTGCTTGAAATTCTTGACCAGATAAGTGACCGGCATGCCGCGTTGGACTTCGAACTGGCTGTAAAGGCCGGTTTTTGCTTTTTCCAGCGCCGCAGATGAAAGATCGGTGCCGAGGATGTCGATGCGCCAGCCCTCTAACTTGTGCTTTTGCTCCTGCAGGATCATGGCGAGGGAAAATGCCTCCTGGCCGGTGGAGGCGGCAGCGCTCCAGATGCGCAACTGGCGGCTGTCCTTTTTTGCCTCGATAAGATTTGGCAGGATAATATCTTTGAAATTGTCGAATGGGGTTTTGTCGCGAAAAAAGAATGATTCGTTGATGGTCATCGCTTCGACGATGTGATTTTGCACCGCCATATCGCCACTGCGCCATTTGGCGACGAGGGCATCTACGCTGTCGAATTTCAGCTTTTTTGCCACCGGGCCAAGGCGCGACTCGATCAGATATTGCTTATCGTCGTTTAATACGAGGCCGGATGTTGTCTTGAGCATCGCGCGTAATGCATTAAAATCATTCGGGGTCATGGGTACTGCCTTGTATTAATTTTTTTAAATTTTTTGCGATGTCCGGTAGCGGTAGAATGGCGCTGCAGGCACCGGCTTTTGCTGTGGCGCCGGGCATACCCCAGACAACACTTGTTTCTTCATCCTGTGCGATGACGGTGCCGCCAGCATTGGCGATGTCAACCGCGCCAGACGAGCCATCGGCCCCCATGCCGGTAAGGACAACCCCGAGCGTTGACGAGCCGTAAAATTTTGTCGCTGAGGTAAAAAGTGGATCGACCGCAGGCTTGCAGAAATTAATTTCCGGCCCGTCTGTTATGCGGATGACGGTGGCAGCGCCTTTTCTATCGATGCTCATATGATAGCCGCCGGGGGCGACATAGATATGGCCGTTTTTAAGCCGCTCGCCATCAATGCCTTCTGTTGCTGGCATTTTGGTTGCTTTTGCAAGGTGGCCGGCGAAGATGCCGGTGAAGGTGGCGGGCATATGCTGGGTTATAAGCACCGGGATATTCTGCAGGAAGGGTGCGAGGTTTTCCAAAATCTTGATTAGCGCAGGCGGGCCGCCGGTTGAGCTGCCGATGACCAGGACGCGTGGGCGCATGCGTGAGACTGGGCGCATGTTGTAAGTTGGCGGTGTGATTGCAACGGCTGCGCTCTCACGCGTTGCGGCGTCGATACCGGAGGCGGGGACGGCTTTTGGCCTGGCTGCTGGTCGCGAGCTTGCCTGATGCGCCCGCATTTTCCTTCGGCGCTCGCCAAGGGCTCTTATCTTGACGATCAGGTCGGTGCGAAACTCACCCGATGTTGTAACGCCGCTGTTGCTTACCGGCTTTGGCAAATAGTCCGCTGCTCCCAGCGACAGTGCCTTTAAGCTTATTTCGGCATTTCGCTGCGTGAGGGTTGATGCCATGATGACGGCGGCACCTGGCGCTAGTTTTAGAATCTGGGGCAAGGCCTCCATGCCATTCATGACCGGCATTTCGATATCCAGGATGACGACGTCAGGCTCAACAGTGGCGACCGCCTCGACCGCTTTCTGGCCGTTGGAATATTTACCAACAGCGACAAGGCCCTCTTCCTCTTCAACCCAACGTGAGACGAGACCACGCACGACCACAGAATCATCGACAATCATAACGCGAATATCTTCGCCCAGACTGGTCGCTGCATTCAGGTTTTGTGCGATGGCGCTCATAAAGCTCTCTTTACCTTGAAGGCCGGCAGGGTTACGCGGCCAGGAGGCCGACTTCGCGCAATTTGGAGACGATGATCTCCTTGTCGAAAGGCTTCATGATATATTCGTTGGCACCAGCGGCGATGGCCTTGGTGATGTGATCCATATCGTTTTCTGTGGTGCAGAAAATCACCTTTGGGGCGTCGCCATCCGGTTCCTTGCGCAAGGCATGGAGAAATTCCAGGCCATCCATAACCGGCATGTTCCAGTCTAGCAGGATGACGTCAGGTAAGAGTGTGCGGCATGAGGTAAGCGCCTGCTGACCATCTTCTGCCTCGGTGATTTCGAAATTCACCTCTTCCATGATCCGCCGCGCGACTTTTCTAATAACGCTTGAATCATCTACGATCAGGCAATGTTTCATACTTAATATGTCCTCTTGGTTCCCCAGTTATCTGGAACATTTATGTTTATAACTCAGGCGGCGTGGCTACGAACGCCGCTAATATCAAGGATCCGCTCGACATCGAGCAGAACCAGCAACTTACCATCGAGCCGGTGTACGCCGGCTGCTACTGCATTCCAGCGCACATCGAGATTGGCCGGATTTTTTTCATAGGTTGAGCTGCCAAGCCGGAGAACCTCGCCGACCTTGTCGATGATCAGACCATAAGATTCCTGGTTGAATTCGATGCCCACAGCCATGGGAATGCCGCCGGTTTCGCGGGGCGGCAGACCAAGGCGGCAGCGCATATCAATGGCGGTGACGATGCGGCCGCGCAGATTCAATACGCCGGCCACTTCCGGGTTGGAGAGCGGCACCTCAGTTATCGCGTCCGGCATGAAGACATCCTCTACCTGCTCGATGGGCAGGCCAAAAAGCTGGCCTTCAATCTCGACGGTGACAAATTCACTTGATTTTGCGTCTGGGTCTTTGTGGTCAATCATGCTGCGGCCTCGTTAACTGGCTTACATTCGCGGATGGACTCGATCAGGCCTTCGCGGTCAAATTTGGCGACATAGTCGTGGAACCCGGCGGCGCGGCCACGGGCGATTACATCCGGGTTGGTGTGAGAGGAAAGGGCAATGATCGGGATGTGGCCCCATTTTGCGTCTTTCTGCAACAGCTCGGCGAAGGTGATGCCGTCCATATTCGGCATTTCAATATCGGAGACGATGACATCGAAATGCTCACCGGCCTCTTTCAGGGTCAGGGCGTCATGGGCGCTTTCGACCATGGTGACCTTATAACCGGCGGATGAGAGCAAAGGTGACAACAGGTTGCGGAAGAAGGCGCTGTCATCGACCAGCAGCAATTTCAGATCGCGCTGGACAGGATTTGGCAGATCGCGTTTTTCCAGCCAGTCATCAAATGCCTTGGGCAGGTAATAGCCGACGTCGATGATCTCGGTGGCCTTGCCCTTGACGATGGCCGAGCCAACAACGCCCGGTATGTCGGAGGAAATTTCGACCGAGAGGCGGTCCTCGACGATGTCGACGATCTCATCGACAACGAGGCCCATCGAGTGGGTTTCATCGGCAAAGACGAGGATGGGTTGCAGGCCATCGGCTGCATGGGTGAGGTTATCCTCAATGTAAATGAGTGGCATCAACTTGCCGCGATACTGGACAAGGTCGCGGTTGTTGGATTTTTCAATATTTTTCACCTCGATCTCCTCGAGCCGGGTGACAAGGGAGAGCGGCACAGCTTTCAATCGCTCGGAGCCGGACTTGAAGACAAGCAGCGCCGTGGTGTCATCTTTATGGACGACATCGGCGGCAACGGCCTGGTCAAGCTGGTTCACCTCGGGAGAGCCGCCGCGCTCTTTGGCAACAGCCTGGGCGATGCCATTTGGATCGACAATGAGAATAACGCTGCCATCGCCAAGGATGGTGTTGCCGGAGAACATGGTGATGTCGCGCAACATGCTGGACATAGGCTTGACGACGATTTCCTCAGTATGGAAGACGGCGTCTACCACGATGCCGAATGTCTGCCCGCCAACCTGGACGACGACGACGAAGTCGCTGAGGTCCGGCTTTTTGCTGGTGGTCTGCCTTGCGTTATCAAGATTGATGACGGTCTGGTTATTGTCCGTCGGTTCAGTGTCGCCGGATTTAACGGCGTCATTTTCAGCTGGAGCATTTTTCATCTGATCATGCTTCATGTGATCATGACCGAGAAGTTTGCTCATGCTGACAACGGGCAACAGCTTGTTGCGCAAGCGCAGCACCGGCGAATCGTTGATCATCTCAATGCGGTGCTCAGCCTTGGCATGGGACTTGACCAGCTCAACGACGGCAAGCTGGGGAATGGCAAAACGCTGGCCGCTGGATTCAACGATAAGAGCCGAGACGATGGCCAATGTCAGCGGGATTTTGATGATGACTGTGGTGCCTTCACCCTCAACCGATGTGAGGTCGATGGTGCCGCCGATCAGCTCGATGTTGGTGCGCACGACATCCATACCAACGCCGCGGCCGGAAACATTTGTGACTTTTTCGGCGGTGGAGAGGCCCGCGTGGAAGATCAGCTTGTGGATCTGGTTTTCGCTCATTTCAGCGAGCTCAGACTCGGTCACGATGCCGCTTGCCAGCACTTTTGCCTTGATCTTTTCGGTTGGCAGCCCTTTACCATCATCTTGAATTTTAATGATAATATGGCCGCCCTCGTGATAGGCGCTGAGAGTGATGCGGCCTTCTTCGGGTTTTCCGGCGGCGAGGCGTTCCTCGGTTGTCTCGAGGCCATGATCGCCGGAATTGCGGACCATATGGGTGAGCGGATCCTTGATCTGATCGAGGACCTGGCGATCGAGCTCGGTTTCGGCGCCGATCATTTCAAGATTGATTTTTTTGTTCAGCTCGTTGGAGAGGTCGCGGACGATGCGGGGCAGCTTCTGCCAGGCGTTGCCGATCGGCTGCATGCGGGTTTTCATCACCCCTTCCTGCAGCTCGGCGGTGACATTGGAGAGACGCTGCAGCGGCACCTTGAATTCACTGTCATCAAGGCGGCGGACCATTTCCAGCAATTGGTTTCTTGTCAGCACGAGTTCGGAGACCATGGTCATTAACTGCTCAAGGGTCTCCACATTGACGCGGATGGTCTGGGCCTTGACCGGGCCGCCTTCGCGCGGTTTTGCCTCGGGTTGTTTTGCTTCCACTGGCTTTGGCGCGGCTGGAGCCTGAACTGCAGCCGGGGGTGGAGTCGTGACTGGTGCTGGGGTCTCTGCAATCGGCGAGGCGGGGGCTACTGCGACCGGTGGCACTTCGGCCAGAGGTTCTGGCTCTGGCGCGGTGGCAGGTGCGGTATCCTCATCATCGGGGCCGGGTGCGTTCTGGAAAGCGGCTTCAAGTTCATCAAGGGAAACCTCGCCGGGTTTCAACTCACGCTCCAGCTTGTGTTCAACGGGCGGTAAGGCGTCTGCCGGGGCTGCTTCTTCTGCCGGGGCGACGCCATTGAGAATGTTCATTGCTTCGGTTGAGGCGGCGTCGAGGCGCTGGATCAGCTCATCGTCGAGCCCCGCCGGCTCTGCGCCCTCTTCCTCGAGCTGGCCGAGAATTTCTTTCAGGCGATCGATGGTTTCCAAAATCAGGGAGACGCCCTCTTTTGTCGGGGTGGCGCCATCACGGTATTTGCCCATCAACGTCTCGGCGGAATGGGCAAGGGATTCCAGGCGGGGAAGGCCTAGGAAGCCGCAAGTGCCCTTTATGGTGTGCACAAGACGAAAAATATTATCAAGAATCTTGCTGTTGCTGGGTTCTTGTTCGAATTTGACCAGCTCAACATCGACGACATCAAGGCTTTCAGCAGTTTCAGTTAGAAACTCGCTCAGGAGATCATCCATCGCGTTTTTTCCTTTTCCCCAAAGCTTCCCGTTAACCGGCGCAGGTTCTGCAGAGATTTGCACCAGTGAAACTTTGAGTCTGGAGAGAAAGGGTTAAATTTAGCTGAAAAATTTTAACCAAATTGGCAAGTTTTGATTAATTTTCGGGTGTTGCACTCTTTGGTTGTGCCTATGTGATGGCAAAAGCAACTTTGTCTTCACCTTTGTCGATTTTTATTGCCAGATCATTGTCAGCCAACAAGCGGTAGGTGAAATAGGGTTGAATGACGAGGGCGTCGATTTCCCCATCATGCTCGCCAGACAATATGCCGGGCACGCGCTCTGGCAGGCGCGCGCCATCACCGGTTGAGACGATGGAAATCGTCGGGCGGGCAATGTCACCGGCAACGGTGAGCGAAATTTTACCGCCGCGCGGAATGGCGGTGACGGCGATGACCACGAGGTTGAGGATCAGCTTGGCGTAACCTTTGGGGAGGAAATCATGGCTGCTTTGCCATTCAATCGAATGCTTCTCCTCCAAAATGGCGTTTGAGAGATCCTGAACCTTATTAAACGGAATGTCCGAGCCGGCGGAACCGGCGGCGCCAAAGGCCAGGCGGGCGAATTCGAGGCGGGCCCAGGCGGCCTTGGTGTTGCGGCGGATGACATCCATGGCGTATTTTTGCACTTGCTCATCGTCGTCATCTTCCAACACTTCGAGGCCGTTAAAGATGGCGCCGACCGGGCCGACCACGTCATGACAGATGCGGCTGGAGACAAGGGCCGCCAGGTCAAGATCGTTTAATTGTTTGAAATCGCTCATAAAATGCCCCGTTTGAATTTCTGCTTTGCTGGCCTTGCCCTGGCTGGTGAGTGCGACCGCTGGCTTTATATAGTACACCCGCCCTCTCCGATATATACCGGTTTTACCGGGAGAGGCTGGTCGTCGATCGTTTCGGCCAGGCAAGGCGAATCATAATTGCTTTTGGTAGAATAACGGTTTGACTGCTGATGCACTAGGGGCTGCGTCATTTTGGCGGGTATTGTTGGCTGGCGGAGAATTGCTTGCAATTTTGTTCAATCTTTGTCAGGTGATAGCCGTCTGACGCCCACCAAATTTGGCTGGGCTAGTTTAGCTGCCCAATGGCGGCGGTTTATCTAAGTGCACATCACCTTACGCAAGGCCTCTTTACCTCCTATGACCCCTCCCTCCCATGATGAACTGAACGCGGCGCTGGTGCCGCTGGTGCTTGAAGCCGGCGCGCTGATTATGGGCATTTACCGGCGCGGGTTTGATGTTGACCACAAGGCGGATGAAAGCCCGGTGACCATTGCTGACCAGCAGGCGGAGGCGTTGATCCTGGAAGGGTTGCGACAGCATTGCCCTCGCATAGCCGTGGTGGCCGAGGAAATGTGCGCTGGCGGGACAAGGCCTGATGTTGGCGACCTGTTTTTTCTGGTGGACCCACTTGATGGCACAAAGGAATTTATCGCGCAACGGCAAGAGTTTACGGTCAATATCGGGCTGGTTTTCAAGGGCGCGCCGGTTTACGGCATTGTTTACGCGCCGGCGGCTTCAGCGCTTTATGTGACGATGGCTGCGGACAAGGCCGGTTTTGCTGACATCAGTTGTGAAAATGGCGCCCCGCAAAAGATACCGGCGTTTGAAACCGTGCGCAGCAGGCCTTACCCGGGGACTGGCGCTATCGCGGTCGGCAGCCGCTCGCATAAAGACGCAGCCAGCGCTGCGTTTCTGGCGCGGAATGACATTGAGACAATCAAGGCTTCAGGATCGAGCCTGAAATTTTGTGAGCTGGCGCGCGGTGCGGCGGATGTTTACCCGCGCTTTGGCCCAACGATGGAGTGGGACACTGCGGCGGGCGATGCTGTTTTGCGGGCGGCCGGCGGGGCTGTTGTCTCAGGCAAGCGTGAGCCGTTTTGCTATGGCAAGCAGGCGGAAGGGTTCAAGAACGGGGCCTTTGTAGCCTGCGGTGCCGGCGGGCTGGATAAACTGAATTTTTGATGGTTGCTGCGGCGCTTTGAATTTCTGCGTGGTTCTGGCAGAAGTTGTTCGGGTAAGCCTTGATCGGCTTAGTTCGGTTGGCCGAAATCCAGCTCGCGGTCTTTTCTGGCGATGACTTTATATTGAGGCAGGTCCGTTGCAAGCTCGGCCCATTTTTGGTTTGTGAGCGCGGCAAGCTTCTGGTGGTTTTCATGCCAGAGATAGCGATTGACCTCATTGTGAAAGAAATACAAGCGCCCGCCTATGATTTCCCAAATGGTCGGGTTGCCCTGGGCGGCGATGCCGTTTGAGATGGCGTAGGGGTCGTAGCCTGCAAATCGGGGCGCGTAAACGGATGGGCTGGCGGCGAACAGGATGCGATTGCCTTCGCTTTGAAAGCGCCAGCCAACGCCGTGCCAGGCTTTTTGAAATTCATTGTTTCCTTTAATGGCGCGGCCTACCTCGAAATATGAGATCGGGTCAAATCCGCCGATGGCCAGGCCATTGACCGGGTCGGCCCAGTGTATGGGTGTGTAGAGATTGTCGAACTGGCGCAGCCTTTCCTCCAAGGCGGCCTCCAGTTCTTCGTTGTTTATATTTTTCTTGCCCGAGGTGGTTTGCTCGGCGGGTTGCTGCTCGGCAAGGAGGATGGTGCCGGACTGTGCGATGAAGGCCAGGGCCAGAATGAGCGCAAAAATCGCGCGCAGGACGGGCCGCCCGGTGATGGAGCGGCAAGAGTGGCTGCGTGCATAGGGTGGTTGGTGAAGCGTGATGTGCATTGGCTGCTTTAATTGTGTTCATGGTGGTTGATATGAACCGCAACGATAGCGGGAAAGTCTAAATTTTGTGCCAAGATTTGCGGCCTCGCCATTGGCTGGCAAAGCGGGGCGAAGCCGGGTGAGCGGCGGGTTTGAGGGCGGGTTTGCGCCCCTATAATCGCCATTATTTGCTGAAAGCCTCGCGTTAAATTTCGTTAACCAATAATTTGGCGATTCGCCCGCAGTATTGGGGTTTTAGGCGAAACGCGCCCTGCTTGATCTGCCGCCCTGTGACTTCTTCGATGGCGGTGCGGGTGGGGTTAGAACAAAGAGGTAAGCAATGGCTGGTTTCGCTTTCTAGACAAACGGGTGCTGGCAATGGCGGCCCTGTGCAGCTTTGCTGCGCTGGTGGCCCTGCCGCGTGCGGCGCTGGCGGAGGACCTGCCGTGGAAACAGGCGCAGTCCGACCGCGGCTATATACCCGATGAAGGTCCGCGCGATATTTCACCGGACGGTCCGCGGAATGACGCGCCCCGCTACGATACGCCGCCAAAACGCTACGACCCGCCGCCGCAGCGGTATGACCCGCCACCCCAGCGCTATGATCCGCCGCCGCAAGACAGCTATAGCCGCCGGCCGCCGCCTGACGATCGCGGCCAGGTTACTGACCAGGAATATTCCTCCAATGAAATCACAGAGGCGGGTGGTAATTTTTTCGGCTCGGTTTCAGTTGGCCTTGCCAAGGTGGTTGAGCATACCTTCAAGAGCCAGGGGCGGCCGAATGGCTATATCCTTGGTGAGGAAGCTAGCGGTGCGATTATCGCCGGGCTGCGTTATGGTGAGGGGACGCTTTACACAAAGTCCGCCGGACGGCACAAGGTTTTCTGGCAGGGGCCGTCAATTGGCTATGACTTTGGTGCCTCTGGCGCCAAGACAATGATCCTTGTTTACAATCTTTATGGGCCGGACGATGTTTACCGCAATTATGGCGGTGTGGCTGGTTCCGCCTTCTTTATCGGCGGTGTTGGCGTTACCTTCCTGTCGCGTGATCATGTGAAGCTGGCGCCGATTGTCTCCGGTGTCGGCCTGCGGTTGGGTGCGAATATTGGTTATCTGAAATTCACCCGTGCGCCGACGTGGAATCCCTTTTAGGAAGGGATCCCTTTTAACACGGAGTCCACTTTAAGAAGGCACCCTGATTTGCGAAGGCACTGGTGTTTCGCTCGCAATCTTCCAGTAAGCGCGCCGCATAGCACTGCTGGCGGCGCGCTTTTCAGGCTCATATGAAATGTGCCGATAAATCTGCGTTGTGATTGATTAAATCTTGCCCTCCATGGGGGAGGTTGTCACAATGGCCGGAAAATTAGATGTAAGGTGATAATTAACAGCTGATTGCGGGGCGGCGCGAGGCGCGGCATTGTTTTACTATCCGCAATTGGGCTTTGGCGTGGGGCTTTTCATGGGGTTGTGTCGCGGTTTGCATGTGCTTTGGCACCGCATCGCCGGGACAAATTCCGGGCTTTCAGATGTTGATTTTCAGAACCGGGCTGGGCGTTTTTGTAAAGCATGATTATCCAATCCATCATGATATTTGCACTGGGTGTGTTTATCGCCGCCCTGATTGCGATCGCCGTTGCGCCGCTGATCTGGGCGCGGGCCAGCAATGTGACGCGCCAGCAAATTGTCGCCACCCTACCGCTGAACGAGTTTGAAATCCGCGCATCGCGCGATCACCTGCGGGCGGAGCATGCCATCAAGGCGCACCGGCTGGAGAGCAAGCTGGAGCAGGCCGACCAGGTGAATGCGCGCCAGCTGATCGAGATCAACCGGCGGGAATTGCACATCCATGAGCTGAATAACCAGATACTTGAATTGCGCCAGGAAATCGCCGAGAAAAACAGCCAGAATATCGTTCTGCTACAGAATATCGACCGCAAGGTACCGGTGCTTGAGGACCGGGCGGCACGGCTGATGACCGTGCTGGTGGAGCGCGAGCGGGAGATTGACGCGCTGAAGCGGCACGGCATTCACAGCTTTGCGCGCGATGGCAGCGATGGCGTCGATGAAGACTATTACTACTCCACCGACGATATTGAACAGATGCGCGAAGAGCTTGGTGAAGAGGTTGAGGTGAGCCAGGCGCCGCGCCGGACGATTATCGAGAATGCCGAGAGCATTCACGAAGAGAACCGAGAACTGCTGATGCGCGTTGCCAAATTGCAGGCGCGGGTGATCAAGCTGGAAGGGCGCGAGAGCAACGAGACTAATTTGCTGCGCGCCGAGATGCAGAATATTGCCATGACGCTGATGGACGAGCAGAACGACGCCTATCGCAGCCAGCTGCATAATTTTTCTCATCTGAGCGGCCTGCAGCCCGAGCCTATCAACCAGTTGCCATTTGAGTTTGAATTTGACGAGAAGAAGCCGGTGTTTATTGAAAAGGCGGAAATCGCGGCAGCTGAAAAAGCCATGAACCCGACGCTCAAACCCGATGATGAGGCGGTTGAGCCGCCAGCCAACAGCCTGACGGCGCGGCTGGAGACACTTCTGAAACAGAAGTAAATCTGAAGCAGACGTAAATGCGGCCCCTCCACTCATCGACCAGTGCCACCAGAGGCCTGCGAGAAACCCGCTCAATCAGGGTGTTAGTTTGATGGTCTTTTTCACCCGCTCTGTGCTGGTGTTTATGATCCACAATTCGGCTTTCCCGTTCTTTTCAACATGCAGCGTCAAATAAGAGCCGGACTGGGCGAGATGGCGGATCTGATGGCCATCGAGGGCGATTTCGAATGCAGGTTTTTCAGCGCTTACAATTTTTGGCGCGTTTTTGACGGCCGGTTCTGCTACCAATGACTGCGTGATAACCTTATATAGAACCAGACCAAAGCCCAGCACCAGCATCACAGCCATGGCGATGATGGCGATGACCAGCATGCGAACGCGGGCTGGTGTCCAGTAATCACTGCCATTTGCTGGCGGTTCTTTTGGCTCCGGGGCTGTTGCTTTTTCTTCTAACATTC
Source organism: uncultured Alphaproteobacteria bacterium (assembly GCA_942490955.1). Lineage (GTDB taxonomy): Bacteria > Pseudomonadota > Alphaproteobacteria > Rhizobiales > HXMU1428-3 > HXMU1428-3. Next base: position 96,074 of record CALNZE010000017.1, on the reverse strand, counting down.
AAGACTGTGCCTTTTCATGACGGATGATCCCCAATTTGACCCTTCAGACTATAGCCCGCCGGCGCATGACGATGCGGAGGCGGTGCCGGTGACGATGAGCGCCATGGTGCCAGAGACGGAAGAGGGCGAACGGCTTGACCGGTTTCTGGCAAACGCGGTGGCCGATTTCACCCGCTCGCGCCTGAAGGAGTTGATCAAGGCGGGGCATGTTCGCCGCGAAGCTAATGTTATTTTGTCGCCCAATGCAAGGGTTAAGACGGGCGATGTTTATGAGCTTAATCTACCGCCTGCTTCAGCACCTGTCCCCAAGCCACAGGACATCCCGCTGGTGATTGCCTATGAAGATGACGACCTGATCGTCATTGATAAACCGGCCGGTATGGTTGTGCACCCGGCGACGGGGCACTGGCACTCGACGCTTGTGAACGCGCTGCTGTTTCATTGCGGTGATAGTTTATCTGGCATTGGCGGTGTGAAGCGGCCCGGCATTGTCCACCGGCTTGACCGGCAAACCTCCGGCCTGATGGTGGTGGCAAAGAATGACCGGGCGCATCTGGGCCTGTCGCAGCAATTTGCTGACCATGGCCGCGAAGGGCCATTAACGCGGGCCTATGAGGCGCTGGTGTGGGGGGTGATCCAGCCGTTAAAGGGGCGGGTGGATGAGAATATCGGCAGGTCCAATAAAAACGCGCTGAAAATGGCGGTGGTGCCCGAGGGCGGCAAATTTGCCATTACCCATTATGAAACCACGGCGCAATATGGCCAAATGCCGGTGAAGCGGGCGGCAGGTGCCAAGGGAAAAAGCCTCTCGACGCCGGTGAGCGGCCTGATGCGTGATGGCGGCCTGGCCAGCGGCGCGGTGCCGATTGCCTCGAAAGTCGAGTGCCGGCTGGAGACGGGGCGGACGCATCAGATCCGTGTGCATCTATCTCATCTTGGGCACCCATTGATCGCTGACCCGCTATATGGCAGCGGGTTTAAGACCAAGGTGGAGTTGTTGCCGGAGCCGGTTGCGCATGCCATTGGCAAATTTAACCGGCAGGCGCTGCATGCCAGGCTTTTGGGTTTTGAGCACCCGGTTAGCGGTGAACATCTGGAATTTGAAAGCGAATTGCCGGCGGATATGCAGCACATAGAAAATTTATTCAAAACCCTTTAAACATCAGAATAACTGATTATTTATCTGTTATGACGCGTGCCAATGACAGCATTTCAGGGCGAGATTGCTGGCTTCTGGTGCGGGTTTCGATGCAATTGCGCCGGATTTCGGCCAGTTGCATCGTATAAACTGTGAAGGAATGCTGTATGGCGCTGGTTTTGGTGAAATACAGGTTTTTGGCGAAATATTGGGCTAACCGGGCTTTTCACGACAATTTGTCTTTCCAATTTGGTCAAGAGCGATTTAATCGCCCTGTTGATGGAGAGTGTACGGACAGCTCAGCATGTGGCCGCCTTATGGTGGCGGTGACATTGTTGAATTTTTAAACCTTGAAGTTAAGGGGTTATGGCTATGGCGACTAATTTACCAACAGTTGCAGCCGGACAGGACGGCTTGCAGAAGTATCTGGTTGAGGTGCGCAAGTTCCCGATGCTGGAGCCACAAGAAGAATATATGCTGGCCAAACGCTGGCGCGAGCATAATGACCGGCAGGCGGCCCATAAGCTGGTGACGTCACATCTGCGCCTTGTCGGCAAGATCGCCATGGGCTATCGCGGCTATGGCTTGCCGATTGGCGAAGTTGTCTCGGAAGGCAATGTCGGCCTGATGCAGGCGGTCAAGCGCTTCGACCCTGAAAAAGGCTTTCGCCTGGCGACTTATGCCATGTGGTGGATCAGAGCGTCTATTCAGGAATATATCCTGCGCTCATGGAGCCTTGTAAAGCTTGGCACCACCGCGTCGCAGAAAAAGCTGTTCTTTAACCTCCGCCGTGTCAAAGGCCAGATCAACGCTTATGAAGACGGTGATCTTCGGCCTGAAAAAGTGGCGGAAATCGCGACGCAGCTTGGTGTCAGTGAAGACGATGTTGTCTCCATGAACCAACGCATGCAGGGCGATGCCTCGCTGAACGCACCGCTGAGCAAAGACAGCGAGACCGGCGAATGGCAGGACTGGCTGGTTGATGATCAGGTTGATCAGGAAACCGCGCTTGGTGACAGCCAGGAGCTGAACCAGCGGCTTGCCTTGCTGCGCAATGCCATGGATGTTCTGAATGAGCGCGAAGCCGAGATTTTCGAATCCCGCCGCCTGGCAGAAAAACCGCAAACACTTGAAGAGCTGAGCCAGAAATTTGGCGTTAGCCGCGAGCGCATCCGTCAGATTGAAGTGCGCGCCTTTGAAAAGGTGCAGGAAGCCGTGACAGAAGCCGCAGCGGCGTCCTAACCTGGCTCAACCCGCAATAAGCCAACAATTTAAACAAGATGATCACGAAAGGAATTGAGTTTCCTTTCGTGATATTTTTGTGAAGTTTACCCCCGGTTAAATCTTTGTTAACCCAATCGGCCCACCCTTGTATGCAGGTCCGATCAAGTGACCTATCCACGTCAAAAGCCGAATTTGGCGGCGACGTTTCGATCCTACGTTCTGCGTATGAACGGCTCTTTCAGGCCATTCGGATTTGAGCACAGGCATTGTTCATACTCCCGGGAGTTTTATCTTATGGTTAGACAAGCTTTGAGCCTTACTTCAAAGCCGCCTTTCAAAGGCACTGGACCAACCGCGATAAAAGCCCCTGCCTTGACGCGCTCTTCCCGATCCGCCGGGGCCAAATCAATCCTTCGACCCATTATGATGCTTGCCCTCTCGCACCGCCATGCGGGTGTGAGCGCGTGCATCAGGGAACGATTGTCCAATAAAATGGAGTGACACCATGATGCAGCACCTCCTTCTTCTTTCCTTCAACTCATTCCTCAGGTGCTTCAACTCTTACCTCTCGACTGTCATATCGCGGTTTTTCCGGCTGTTACATCCGCCTTTCCAGCCCCAGCTATTGCGACCTCCCCGAGGGCGCTAGATTAAAACCAGCGTGAAAATTTGAAACCCGGCCAGAGTAGTGGCCGGGTTTTTTTGTGTCTTTTTTCTCTCACGGCTATTTCGGACGCTAAGCGTCCGAGCCTCCGAGGGGCGCTGCAACGCAGCGGGCTGCGCTGGCGCTTCGCCATGTGCGCGGCGTTGCCGCTTCCTTCTTCGTAATGGTGGTTGGGCGATGGGAGGGTTTTGAGTGACGGCTGTTTTTTTCTCTCGCGGGCTGTTCCGCCGCAAAGGCGGCGGGCTCTCCGAGGGGCGGCATTTTTGCGCTTAGGTTGCCCACCAGCAACCGCGTTTGCGCCAGGCTGCGCTGGCGCTGCGCCATGTGCGCGGCGTTGCCGCTTCCTTCTTCGGGTGGTGGGATGGAGATGGGAGGGTTTAGTGGTTGAGTGGTGGTGGAGTTTGGGATGGGGATGGTCAACGAAATATAAAGCAATTTTGGCTAGGTTGGGGGTGGGGATTGCCCTTTCAGTGCCATTGTATTTCGTTGCCAGGATTGTTCTTTGCGTCACTCACCTACATCGTCGCCCGCTTACACGGCTTGCCCTCATGAGGCAGAGGCCGGGTGGGATAATAATTTCAGGCTATTGCGGTTTTTGACGGCGCTGGTTGTGGCGGCGACGCATTGTTTGTGGGTTGTTTACGGCATTAACCCGCCGGACGCCTGGCCGATGGGGCTGTTGATGCAGGCCTCTCATTGTGGCATCTGCATTTTCTTTGGCCTTAGCGGCTATCTCATCACCGCCTCGCTGCTAAAGCGGCCGAACATCTTCCACTACACTGTCTCGCGGCTTGTGCGGCTTTGCCCGTTGTTGTTTGTGGCATCGGTGGCGATGGCCTTTGTTGTCGGGCCTCTGGTCAGTGAAGTTTCTTTTGCGGTTTATTATGGGGACTGGCGGCTATGGGCCTATGTGCCTTTTTCGACTTTTGCTTTTCCCGACATGACCCTGCCCGGGGTATTTGTGAATGCGCCGGCGGAATCGGAAGTGAACATTTCCCTCTGGACGCTGCGCTATGAGATGATCGCCTATGGGGTGATGGCTCTGGCGGCGGCGATTGGATTGCTGGCGAGCCGGCATTTATGGATGTTCGCGCTGGCGGCGATTGGCGTTTATTGCATCGTCACCTTTCTCACTGATCTGCGGGCAGAGGTGGCTTTTATCAATCACGGGCTGCGGTTTGGTCTCGCGTTTCTCCTTGGTGTTTTGTTTTATCGCTATCAATCCTTTGTGCCGCTTTCCATTTACGGTGTGGTGCTGGTGATCGGGGCGGCAGCGCTAACGAATGACAGCCTGTTCATGGAGCCTTTCCGCATAGTGGCGCTGGTTTATACCGCGGTGTGGTTTGGGCATCTTCCCCTTACACGACTTCGCCTCTTTAACCGGCTGGGCGATTATTCCTATGGTATTTTTGTTTTTCACTGGCCGGTAGCCCAAGTTGTGCTGCATTACAACCCGGCGATTACCTAGGGTGAATTGCTGGTGAATGTGGTGCCGATTGCGCTGGCGCTGGCGGTGGTATCATGGCATGGGCTTGAAGCGCCGCTGCTGCGCTCGCGGGCTTCCATCGCGGCCGGGCTTGTTACGACTGGCAGGGTCCTGCGCGGCATCTGGCGTGATGCGATTGAAGTGATGACGGTTTATCCTGATGAAGAAGCGCCGATGCCTGGCCCGCAGAGCGCGCCGGCGCCCTGCCCGCAACCTTATGATGCAAAGCTTGTTATGATGCCGGTTTTGGCAACTGCGGCGCTGCCCGTTCCGGGGAATGATGGGGTGTGCAACGGCGAAGGGGTGAAGCCTCCGCATCAGTCATTCGCTGCGCCTCAACCTGTGCTTTACGCGCCTGGGGCTGCGCGCCAGCCCGATGCGCCACTATATCGTGAGCCATCCCGCCGGCAACCGAAGGGCTATTGGCAGTAAAGGTCGCGCCTGGTGGGTGGCAGGCCGGTTGGCCCTTTTGCACTATGGGTGGCAAGGGTCTGATAAAGCCGCATCGAGCCGCGCAAGAATCCAAGTGAAACCCCTGCAAGATACGCCACCCAGATGCGGTAGGTTTGCTCGCCGACGATGGCGATGGCCTCGTCTTTTCTGGCGGTGAGGCGCTCGCACCAGAGTTTGGTGGTCAGTTGATAATGCATGCGCCAGCCTTCGACATCCTGAACTTCAAAACCTGCCTGTTCCATGTTGGCGATGGTGTTGCCGAGGTTATCGAGCTCGCCGCCGGGAAAGATATATTTTAATATGGCGCGCTGCTCGGGCCGGTTCATCCTGGCCTTTTTCTTTTTGTCTTTGCGGGTGATGCCATGGTTGAGAAACAGACCGCCAGGATTTAACAGGCTGCGGACTTTGGAAAAGTAGGTCGGCATATGGTCGATGCCGACATGCTCATACATGCCGATGGAGGCGATCTTGTCGAACTTGCCCTCAAGGTCACGGTAGTTTTTCAACTCAATGGTTAGCTTGTCGCTCAATCCCTGTTTTTCGATTTCAGCCAGAGCGTAATCATGCTGCTCTTTGGCCAGCGTGACACCGTGGCCGGTGACGCCATAATTTTTTGCGGCGTGGATCAGCAGGCTGCCCCAGCCGCAGCCAATGTCCAGAAAGCGCTCGCCCGGCTTTAGGCGGAGTTTTTTGCAGGTGATGTCGAGCTTGTCATGCTGCGCCTGGTCAATGGTGTTATCCCAATCTGTAAAATACGCACAGGAATAGATCATGGCTTCGTCAAGGAAGAGTTGGTAAAATTCGTTTGAGACGTCGTAGTGGAACTGGATGTTGTTTTCCTCATTTGCCGCGCCGCGGCCCTTGCCGCCCGATTTGAAACTGCGCGAGGCTTCCGGGGCGACAGAGCGCACCAGCAGGAATGGCATGAGCTGTTTTAGAATGTCGGTTTTGCTGAGTTGCTTGAGGCGCTTGCGCGAGCCCTTAAAGGCGAGTTGCTCGCCGACATCGAACAAAGTGCCCCCTTCAAGGTCAATGTTTTTGTAGATATAGTGGCGGATGAGCTTGTCGAGGCTTGGCCCTTTGATGAGCGAGGCGATAACGCCGGGGGAGGCAATGGTCAGGCGAAGCCTGCCGGTGGCGTTTTGCCCGAGCGGGGTGACAGAGCCATCCCATAGCTTGACACTTAAATCGATATCGAGCTTTTCACCGATATCTGAAATGAGCGCGCGGGTAATGGCGGCAAGCTCTGCATCTGATTTGGGTTTTAACATGTGGTGGCCGTTTTGCGATTGATAATCCGTCGCTGATACTAGCCGCTGATTGCGGTTTATTTTCTTATTACGCAGCAGGTTTCCACAGGATTCAGAGCGGATGGACAGGCAATGCAGCTGCATTAACGGCTCAACCGTTTGCAACACGCCGCTGATGGCCCAGCCGAAAAAGGCGGCGAGCGGGTTGTAGCCGAGCTGCGAGGAGATCCATGGCATCATCAGCAGGATGCCAAGCACCAGGAACATGCCATAACGCTCCATAGATAAAATGAACCGGGCGACCGGGGCAGGGGAAAAGACCATCAGAATTTTTGAGCCATCAAGCGGCGGGATGGGGATCATGTTGAACAGGGCCAGCACGGTGTTCAGGCCGATGGAGATGGCGATCATCTGGGCGAAGGGCTTTTGCCAGCCATCCGGCAGCATCGGCGCAAAATTAAACGCCAGCGCCGAGAGGATGATGAGGAGGATATTGGCAGCCGGGCCAGCGGCGGCAACCAGCGCAATGTCGCGCGGCAGGGTGCGCAGCAGGTTATAGGACACCGGCACGGGGCGGGCATAGCCAAAAAGAAACGGCGCTTTCATGAAGAACAGTAGCGCCGGCAGCGCGATGGTGCCGATGGGGTCGATATGCTTGATGGGGTTGAGGGTGACGCGGCCCTGATCGTCGGCGGTCGGGTCACCAAGGCGTTTGGCGGCATAGGCATGGCCTGCCTCGTGCAGGGTGATGGCCAGCAAAAGCGGCACGCCCCACTGCACCACAAGAATGACGATCTCTGTTACGGTCATTTGATATCCCACCAATCTGCGATGATTTTCCAGCCTTCTTCGGCTGTCTCGGCGAATTTGAAAAGGTCCAGGTCACCGGGACTTATTGTGCCCTCTTCTGCAAGGGCTTCGAAATTTATGATGCGGCGCCAGAATTCTTCGCCAAACAGCACCACCGGCATGGGCGCGGAGCGCTGCGTCTGGATGAGGGTTAGTGTCTCGAACAATTCATCCAAGGTGCCGAAGCCGCCGGGGAAGGCGGTGATGGCTTTGGCGCGCAGGAGAAAGTGCATTTTTCTTATGGCGAAATAGTGGAACTGGAAGCTCAACTCCGGCGTGACATAAATATTCGGCGCCTGCTCATGGGGAAGGACGATGTTGAGCCCGATGGAAGGAGCGCCGACGTCGGCTGCGCCTTTGTTGGAGGCTTCCATAACGCCGGGGCCGCCGCCGGAGCAGACGACATACTCGCTATAGTTGGTTTTTTTGGAATATTTGGAACAGAGGGCGGCAAATTTGCGGGCTTCTTCATAGAAATGCGCTTTGGCCTTCAGGCTCTTATTCTGCGCTGCGGTGATGCCGATGGGCTTTTGCCCTGGCGCCGGGATGCGGGCACCGCCAAAAATAACAACGGTTGATTCAATGCCCTGCTCCTGCAGCAGCATTTCCATCTTGAGCAATTCGAGCTGCAGGCGCACCGGGCGCAGTTCTTCGCGCGTTATGAATTCCAGATCATCGAAGGCTAATTTGTAGGCATCTGATGTTGTTTGCGGGGTTTGCGGCGTTTGCTTGGCGAGCTGGGTGTCTTCTACCGAGGAGCGGAGGCGGCCATGACCGCGGGCGAGTTCGACTGGTTCTTTTGATTTGGTGGCTTTGGTTTTGCTGACTTTGTTTTTTGTTTTTCTGGTCAAACTTTTCTCCAGGTCGGGGTTGAATAGCGGGGGGTCAGGCCGAGGGGCGATGCCGGACTGCTCTTATAAAATATATTGGCTTTAATTAACAAAGGTTATTTTTTGCGCTATTGACTTGGTGGCCTTGATGAATATGGTCAACCCGACTTTGGGCAGCTGAGAAAGCAAGAGACAAAAAAATGAGCCACGACAATCTTGAAGCCGTAATTAATGACGCATTTGATAAGCGCGATGATGTCAATCACGAGACAACCGGCGAGATCCGCGATGCGGTGGACAGCGCGCTTGGCCTGCTTGATAGCGGTGAGCTTCGCGTTGCCTCCAAGGGCGGCGATGGCGACTGGGTTGTGCATCAGTGGCTGAAAAAGGCTGTGCTCCTCTCCTTCCGGCTGAATGATATGGAAGTGATCTCTGGCGGGCCAGGCGGCGCGACCTGGTGGGACAAAGTTGATAGCAAATTTAAAGACTGGGGCGCTGAGGAATTTTCCAAAGCCGGGTTCCGAGCTGTGCCGCATTGTATCGTGCGCCGCTCTGCTTATGTGGCGCCAGGCGCCGTGCTAATGCCCTGCTTCTTGAATCTTGGCGCGCATGTTGCCGAGGGCGCGATGATTGATACCTGGGCCACTGTTGGCTCCTGCGCGCAGATCGGCAAGAATGTGCATCTTTCCGGTGGTGCCGGCATTGGCGGTGTATTGGAGCCGCTGCAAGCCGGGCCGGTGGTTATCGAGGACAACTGCTTTATCGGCGCGCGCGCGGAAGTGGCGGAAGGTGTGATTGTGCGCGAAGGGTCTGTGCTATCGATGGGTGTTTATATTGGCGCCTCGACAAAAATTGTCGACCGGGCAACCGGTGAGATTTTTTATGGTGAGGTGCCGCCCTATTCTGTTGTCGTCTCTGGTACAATGCCGGGCAAGCCGCTGCCATCTGGTGAGCCGGGGCCAAATCTTTACTGTGCGGTGATCGTCAAGCGGGTGGATGAGAAGACACGCTCGAAAACCAGCATCAACGAATTGTTGCGCAGCTAGTTTATAAGTTTATCGCACTGGCGCAGGCCATGCGGCGGCGCCAGGATGCCAGATGATTTTGCCCTGTTGGGCCAGAGGTTTTTTTCATGACGATGAATGAGCTGTTTTTTGATTTCTCTGGCCGGATTCCGCGCAAGATTTTCATTCTTGGCTTTTTCTTTCTGTTCTGCCTGCAGGTTGGCGTCTCCTATATGCTTTTAAAATTGGTGGGTCTCTCGCTGGAGAGTTATCTGGCGAAAGTGACGCAGCAAACGCTGCTGTTTGACCTGGTGGCGAACGGCCTGTTCCTGTGGCCGAATATGGCGATCGGGGTCAAGCGCCTGCATGACTTTGGCTGGTCGGGGATGATCTTTGTGATGATCCATGTTTGCCTGATGGTGACCTACCTGCTGGCGGTGCTCGGCGCGTTTACGGAAAACCCGGGGGAGAATTCGAATTACTGGGGTATCATCCGGGTGCTTGGTTTTGGCTCTTTCGTGTTTTTTGTCGCGATGCTGGCAATGCGCGGCACGGTGGGCAACAACCGCTTTGGCGGTGAGCTGCTTTTGACCCGCTGACCATTGACCTTATCCATTTCTGCCATCCCGCCTCCTTCTCTCTCCCGCCACCCCTTACTAACGGCGGCGCTCGCGGGTTATTGCGCCCCCTCCAATCAGTGATTACTGTGATAGCCTGTGTTTATTTAGACTTGTGATATTTGGTCGTGACGATGTTTGGGGATAAAAGAGATGTCATGAGCTTGATAACAAGATCTGATTGGGTTTCAGGGGCGGATAACGCGGCGGACTTTCTGGCTTGGTTTGTTGCTGTTGATCATTTTCAGCCCGTTTGCCTTTACCACCATCATCTCCTCAAACCCGTTCGGTGATGTTGTTCAAAGCATCCGGCAGTTGGGCCTGAAGGGGCTGATCTGGTCGGTTGTGTTGCTGTTTGTGCTGGCGGCCCTATTGACGAAGCGGCTGCATGACCGGAACAAGACCGGGCTTTATGCGGTGTTGTTCTATGGCCCGGCCCTGCTGAAGGCGGTGCAGTTCTACACTGGCTATAGCCTTGAGGGTGGATGGTTTTCATTCCTGCAGGATTGGGGCTGGCTGATTGGCTGGGAACTGGGCTTCGTCGGCCTGTGGTTTCTGGTGGAGCTTGGGCTATATGGGCCGGTGGATCCGAACAAATATGGCCCGGACCCGCGCGGTGATTAGCAGGGCTATTCAACCTACAACGGCTATTTTGCCCCCCCCAAAAAAAAATAGAAGGCGAGCGGATAGATGTCAGTTAATGCCATTCAGCATGCGATTAAATTAATTCAGTGTGAGAGCGTGACGCCTGTTGAGGCAGGGTGCGCTGGATTATCTCGAAGGGGTGCTGACGAAGGCAGGTTCCGCTGCACGCGGTTGCCGTTCTCCGAAGAGGGCACGGCGGATGTTGACAATCTTTATGCCGAGATTGGCTCTGGTGCGCCGCATCTGATGTTCGCCGGGCATACAGACGTTGTGCCGCCGGGGAATCTGGCGAAATGGAGCCGCCCGCCTTTTGATGCAGTGATCGAGAATGACCGGCTTTATGGCCGGGGCGCGGCGGATATGAAGGGCGGCATCGCCTGCTTTCTTGAAGCGGCGCTGGAGTTTGTCAACCAGTGTGAATTCAAGGGTACAATATCTCTTGATCACAGGGGATGAGGAGGGCCCAGCAATTAATGGCACGGTGAAGATGCTTTCCTGGTTGGGGGCGCAGGGCATCACGCCCGATCATGCGATTGTTGGTGAGCCGACCAATCCGAATTATGTCGGCGAGGCGATCAAAATAGGCCGGCGCGGCTCGCTGAATGGGTGGCTGACCGTAACCGGCAAACAGGGGCATGTGGCCTACCCGCATCTGGCAGCAAACCCGATTGATGGCATCGCGCTGGCGCTGGTGGCGCTAAAGGCTGACGAGCTTGACCAAGGCACAGATCATTTTCTGCCGTCGCATCTTGAGGTCACTTCGGTTGACGTTGGCAATGAGACGGTGAATGTGATTCCCTCGGAAGCGCGCTGTCATTTTAACATTCGCTATAATGACAGCTTCACGGCGGAGCGGCTTGAAGCGCTGCTGCGTGAGAAAATCACCGGCGCGCTCGGGCATCTTGATCTTTCCCATGAGCTGACCTTCCAGCGCAGTGCGGATTGTTTTGTGACGGCGCCAGGCCCGTGGATTGAAGCGCTGACGACCTCGATATTTGAGGTGACGAATATAAAGCCCAGCCTTTCCACCTCCGGCGGAACTTCGGACGCCAGGTTTATCAAGGATGTTTGCCCGGTGGTGGAGCTTGGCCTGTCGAATGCGACAATCCATCAGATAGATGAGAATGTGGCGATTGAGGATATGCGGCAGCTAACAAGGATTTACGCGGCGTTTCTCACGCGTTACTTTGGCTGAGGGTTCTGAACCCCCGCACAACAGAAAGTGGGATTGATGCTGCTTGATCATAAAAACTCAGCGCTTGTTATCATCGACGCGCAGGAAAAGCTGATGCCGGCGATTGAGCATGGTGAGCGGGTGATTGAAAACTGCGTCAAGCTGGCGACGGCGGCGAAGGAACTGACTGTTCCTATCGTAATGGCCGAGCAATATCCGAAAGGGCTTGGCTCGATTGTGGCGCCAATCCGCGAGGCGGCTGAGGGAGCGGCCAAGGTGGCGCCCAAGACCTGTTTTTCAGCGCATCAGGATGAGGGGTTCAAGGCGCTGCTGGCCGATAGCGCCAAGCGGGGCGAGACGCAGCTGGTTGTTTGCGGGGCGGAGGCACATGTTTGTGTGCTGCAGACCGCGATTGAGCTCCAGGCTGAGGGGTAAGATGTTTATGTCGTGGTGGATGGGATTGGTAGCCGCGCCACCGCCTCGCATGAGGTCGCCTGCCAACGGATGCTGGCGGCGGGCCTAACATTGGTAACCACAGAAATGGTGCTTTATGAATGGATTGGCCACTCTGATTGCGCGGCCTTCAAAACGCTGCGCTCATTGTTGGTTTAGCCAGCTATCTTCTTTACAGCCAATAAACTGCGACAAACCCCAATATCATGATGATAAGGGCGATAACCCCGACTAGTTTTAGGTGGCGGAGGGCAAATTCCCGCACTGAATTTCCGAGATACTTAAAAATGATGGCGAAGAAATAAAAGCGGATGGCCCGCCCGAGCATGGCCGCAGCGAGGAATATTGGCAGGCTAATGTTCAACACACCTGAGCCAATGCAAACCAGCTTAAAGGGTATGGGGGTGATGGCGGCAATGAAAATTGCGGTGGCAGCCTTATACCAATCCTGTTTTGCAGTGGCGGCGAACTCCTGGAACTGACTTTCCAGACCATAATAGGTGATGATGATTTCACCAAAGCCTTCATAGAAAAGATAGCCGATTAAATAACCCAGCAGACCGCCTAATACTGATGTTATGAGGGCGACATTTGCCACCATAAAGGCGCGGCGCGGCGCGCCGATCATCATTGGGATGGAGACGGCATCTACAGGTAGAGGCAGGATGGCACTTTCGAGGAAAGAGATGGTGGAGAGAAGACCATAGGCGCTTTTGCTAGTGGCACCGCGGCGGATTTTTTCTTTTCATCTATTTTTAACATCCCGGAACCCTTATTCCTTATCAAGGTAGATGGTTATGAGCCTGCGAATAGCTCTTTATGTATTGCCTTTACGGCAAAATTGAAAGGGCTATATGTCATGGTGATGACAGGTCTGGCGATGCTGTAGATCTGCGGCTCTCCTCTTTGATCTCCAGGGTTGCCTTGATCAGTTGAAGCGGGTGAATGTTGTCTCTTGTGTTGGGGGGGAAAGACTTTTAGTTATAGGCTATGAGGGTAAGCTTTTTTAGCACTCCTCTTGGTGAAATTAGAAGATTAGACGTATAATCATGGTACTCCCTACCCCAACTATTGATGTACTTGAAGCTGGCATTCGCGACGGGAACCGCAGCCTTTTGGCGCGGGCGATTACGTTGGTGGAGAGCGTGAAACCGGCGCATCAAACCCTGGCGCAAGAGTTATTGCTAAAATTACTACCTGAGCGGCGGCACTGCCCACCGGATTGGGATCACCGGCGTGCCGGGGGTTGGCAAATCCACAACGATTGAAGCGCTTGGGCTTTATCTGACATCGCTATGGGAAAGAAAGTTGCGGTGCTGGCTGTGGACCCGAGCTCTTCACGCAGTGGTGGCTCGATCCTTGGAGACAAAACGCGGATGCAAAACCTTTCAGTGTTGACCCCAATGCTTTTATCCGCCCGTCGCCAACATCCGGAACGCTTGGCGGGGTGACGAGAAAAACCCGTGAGACAATGGCGCTTTGTGAGGCGGCGGGGTTTGATGTGATTTTGGTGGAGACGGTTGGGGTTGGGCAATCGGAACATCTGTTGCCGAGATGGTTGATATTTTCTCTGTCTGATGCTACCGGGGGCTGGCGATGAATTACAGGGGATTAAAAAAGGACATTCTGGAGATTGCTGATATGATTGCGGTGAACAAGGCTGATGGGACCAGAAGATAAAAGCGATGCAAGGCGGCGAGCGAATACCGGGCGGCGCTGCATATTCTCAAGCCGCAAAGCCCGAACTGGTCGCCGACAGTTTTGACTATATCTGGCTTAACCGGTGAGGGGTTGGATAGTTTATGGGAGTTAGTGCTCAGTCACAAAACTGCTTTAACTGAAAGCGGTGAGTGGGAAGAAAACCGCCGGGCGCAAGATGTTAATTGGATGCATGACATGGTTGAAGAGCGGTTGCTGGCGGAGCTTTATGAGCGAGAAGAAATAGCGAGTTGCCAAAGCTCAGAAGCTTCGGTGCGCGGCGGATGAATTAACAGCGAGCCTTGCGGCAGGCAGACGTTGCGGCAGCATGGCGGCCTCTGAGATTATTTTTTGAGGCAACTGACCCTTTAGGAGCGGAGGTGAAGGCGACGGAATCTCATTTGGATTTTCTTTGGATTTTGTTGCTGAATTGCGCCTGTTGCGTGGCATTAGCTGCATTGATGGGCAGCGCTCGTAGCGGCTTGCGGCTTGCAACTTGGGCTATCAATTGCGCTTTTTCTTGTTGCTGCGGTTTGGTCTTCTTGTTTCGCATTGTTTTGTTGATCGCTGGCATTTGCTTGATCATGCAACCTTTTCTTCACCTTGGGTTTTACGGCCAATCAGGTTCAATCAGTTTAACGAAAATCTCAGTCCCAGCGGTTGCGGTGGCTGACGACGCGCATTTTGCCGCCCATTTTTTCTGTGAGATGGTTTGCAAGGCGCAGGCGTTTGCCGTTATTTTCTAATGTGTTGGCCTGCATCTGTAGCAGATCGTCGCTTGTTTCGGAGCTCAGCATGCCTGGTCAATGATCTGTTGCGCTATGCCGAAATGGGTTATGCTGCAATGAAATTCTATTTCAATATAACCTTCATCATTTCGTTTCACTTCTGTCAGGCGGAGCATGATCTCACCGCCAATTGCGTTATTGATGGCATGTTCTGAAATGTTGAAAAAGACCTGCTCGACAATGGCGCAGCGCTCAAGCCGGAATTCTTTTGCTTACTGCTGGTATTTCCCACAAAACATTGAGATGCTTTTCTTTTGCAACCGGGTCAACAATGCTTCTGACACGCTCGAAAATTCCATGAATTGAGCGGTCAATAAGTTTGAAGGTATCATCAACCTTATTTTCTTCCAATGAGCCATCGGCACGGAAAAAATAGGCGGCCTTTCTGGCTCATGGTCAGCGCGCCAAAGGCATTGGCCTGAATGGTGGCGGCCGCCTCCTGCACATTTGATGATCTTTCAGTGTCTTTCAGAATTTGGGCAGCTTTGGCAATTTTTTTGATGGCGCCTTCAAGGCTGAGTTGCAGGGTATCGCCTGCCCATCGCTGTTGCTGCGCGGCCTGAAAATGGCGCAGTTCAGCGACGGATTTTTCTTTTTCCAACTTCAGACATTCGGCCATGTCTTTAATAGCGACAACATAAGCCTGCTCACCGCCGATGGTCAGGCGCTCCATTGAGATTTTCACAGCGGCCAAAGTGCCATCGGCGCGGCGACAATCGAGCCGCCGCCATTCGTCCAAAACCAGCCGGTCTTCACTGCCGATGTTAAAGAGTTTTACCTGCTTTTCATGATTGCCGCGCTGTTCTTCCGGGATGAAATCTGAAAGGGGCTTGCCGCGCAGGGTGCCTGGCTTTGCGCGCATTAATTTGTTCGCCGCAGGATTGGCGAAGATGACTTCCAACTGGTGAGAGAAGACAAGAACGGCATCATGAGTGCGATTGACAATTGCCTCGAAGAGTTTCACCTTTTTTGTGAGCTGCTGGGCGTCTAATGTTTGGGAGGGCATACTCCGTCTCTTTTTTTTTGATCACGCGAGGGCTTTTCCTTCGGGATTTTTTGGTGACGTCGCGGGACGGTATTGCCCTGACGTTATATGAATCTAAATCGTTAACAGTTGTGTATTTGTTAACAAACTCAAATCTGCTGCGATGAACTTAACCGTTTAATTCTACTTATTGGAGAACCAAGGCGCTATGTCACTAAACAGACGTGATATTTTGAGGAATACACTGCCAGTACTTGCTGGCGGCGCATTACTTGCCAATCCGGCTTCTGCGGCTGAAAAGAATACTTTGCCAGCGCTAATCGACATTGGAGACTTCAATCTAGAGCCTGATAACAGCAAGATACAAACGGCGGCGCTGCAGAAGGCGATTGATGCAGCGGCCAAAAGCGGGCGCTGCCTGTGGCTGCCCGGCGGTGTCTATCTCAGCGAAGGGCTGACCCTGCCATCTGGCGTCATGATTGCCGGCAGCGGGGCGGCGACTGTGCTGAAATTTGCGGGCGGTGGCAGCTTCATTGCCGCCAAGGGGGCGGGTAGCATCATCTTGCGTGATCTGGTGTTCGATGGCGCTTCAAAACCGCTGGCTGGAGAGGATAATGCCGGGTTGCTGGTTTTTGATGGTGTCAAGGCGCTGACGCTTACGGGTTGCGAAATAAGGGACAGCCTGGCGAATGGCATTTCGATGATCGGCTGCGGCGGCCATGTGAGCCACTGCGCGATAACTCAATGCGGTGCGGCGGGATTGTTTGCGCTTGATTCCGCCGGTCTTGAGATCTGCCACAATGTCGTGACGGACTGCAGCAATAACGGCATTTTGGTGTGGCGGTCCAGCAAGGGCGATGACGGCACGCTTGTGGCCAACAACCGCATCGCGCGCATCAAGGCCAACGCAGGTGGCAGCGGGCAGAATGGCAACGGCATCAATGTCTACCGGGCCGGCAATGTGCTGGTGAGCGGTAATGTGATCGAAACGTGCAGCTACAGCGCGATCCGCAACAACAGCGGCGACAATGTGCAGATACTGAACAATAATTGCCGCGCGCTTGGTGAGGTGGCGATTTACGCCGAGTTCTCATTTGAGGGGGCGGTGATCAACAACAATCTGGTGGACGGCGCGCATGTTGGTATCTCCATCACCAACTTTAACGAAGGCGGGCGGCTGGCGACGGCGACCGGCAATCTTATCCGCAACCTCAAAGCAAGAGAGGGGCAAAAGGCCATCGGCATTGCGGTGGAGGCGGACAGCGTGGTGACGGGCAATTGCGTTGAGGGCGTGGCTGGCTCTGGCATCAGCATCGGGTTTGGCCAGTTTATGCGGCAGGTGACGGCGAATAACAATCTCATCCGGGAGGTGGAGATTGGTGTTGCGGTCTCAACCCATAATGATGCGGGCTATGCGCTGATCGCAACGAATATGATCACGGGCGCCTCTAACGGCGCTGTGCGCGCGATGGATGAGGACAAACCGCTTGGGCCCGATCTATCGAAGACGAGCGCCGAGGCGTTTCGCAATCTGGCGATTTACGGCAATGTCAGCCTTTAGCCGGGGTGCAGTGGCCTTTGACCCGGCTGGCGGCGACTAAACTTTGCGGTGTCTGGCTCTGGCGGCACGCTCAATGGCGGCGGTGACCAGCTTGTCGAGGCCGAGGCGGTCGCGCAGCATCTGGAGAAAGCGGATTTCCTCTTTTTCCACCAGCCGGTCAATGATGGCGACCTCGACCGCGAGGGCGTAGGTGGTCTCTTTCAGTTTTGCCGGTATGGCCTGCTCGATCGCAGCCAGGACTTTGCCGAGGCCATCTTCCTCGCCAAGGGCGTTGCCGCATTCAGAGGCGACGCTTGTCAGGCTATCGGCATCAAAGCCTTCAAAGACAGGCAGGTTCTGTACCAGGGTGCCGATGCGGGTCAGTTCTGTGTCGGCGATTTCCCGGTCAACGGCGGACATGGTCATCATGGTATAGATGAGGGCTTCATGAATAGTGAGATTGAGCGAAGGGTTATTTGTCAAACCGGGCTCCCTTTGAGTTGCGATACGGTAACCGGGTTGTTTTACCCGATGGGAAAGCCAGCGTCGAGGGGGTAAGCTGCAACTGGGTGATTGACGTTTTTGGGGCACTCACATAGGGTTCGCGGCGGGGATGAACACGCTTTTCCCACATAGAAGAACATGGATAAGGGTTGCAGGAAAGATTATGACTGATGGCGCGCTGAAAGAGTTGGCTGAAGACAGCAAGGCATGGCCTTTTGAAGAAGCGCGCAAGGTGGTCAAGCGGCTTTCAAAGCAGAAGTCGCAGCCGGAAGCAGTGATCTTTGAGACCGGCTATGGACCCTCTGGCCTGCCGCATATCGGCACCTTTGGCGAGGTGGCCAGGACATCAATGGTGCGTCATGCCTTCCGGGTGCTGACGGGAGATGCCATCGCGACGCGTATGATCTGTTTCTCTGATGATATGGACGGGCTGCGCAAGGTGCCGGACAATGTGCCGAATGCAGAGATGCTGGCTGAACATCTGGAGAAGCCGCTGACCAGCGTGCCCGACCCGTTTGGCAGCCATGAGAGCTTTGCGCATCATAACAATGCGATGCTGCAGCGGTTTCTTGATCAGTTCGGGTTTGAATATGAATTCTTCTCCGCGACGGACTGCTACAAGGCTGGCCGGTTTGACGAGACGCTGCTGACCATGCTGAAGAATTACGACAAGGTGATGGACATCATCCTCCCCACCCTAGGCGCGGAGCGGCAGGCGACCTACTCGCCGTTTCTCCCGCTGTGCCCGCGCAGTGGCAAGGTGCTGCAGGTGCCGATGAAAGACCGAGACGCCGCGGCGGGAACGGTGACCTATGAGGACCCGGAGACCGGCGAGGATGTGACGACGACCGTGACCGGCGGCAATGTCAAATGCCAATGGAAAGCCGACTGGGCGATGCGGTGGACGGCGCTTGGTGTCGCTTATGAAATGGCGGGCAAGGACCTGATTGAAAGCGTGCATCTTTCCAGCCGGATTGCCAAGGCGCTCGGCGCGACGCCGCCGGAGGGCTTTAACTATGAGCTGTTCCTTGATGAGAATGGCGAGAAAATCTCGAAATCAAAAGGCAACGGGCTGACGATTGAGGAATGGCTGACCTATGCCAGCCCGGAGAGCCTGTCGCTGTTTATGTTCCAGAAGCCGAAAACGGCGAAGCGGCTGCATTTTGATATCATCCCGAAGAATGTCGATGAATATCTGACCTTTGCTGAAAAGTTTGCGAGCCAGGAGCCGAAGGATCAACTGGTCAACCCGGCCTGGCATATCCATGGCGGCGCGGTGCCTGAGGGGCGCCTGCCTATCAGCTTTAATCTGATGCTCAATCTGGTTTCGGCGTCAAACGCCTCGGAGCCGGAGGTGCTGTGGGGCTTTATCAAGCGCTACGCGCCGGATGCTACGCCTGAAAGTCACCCGGAGCTGGACCGGATGGTAGGCTATGCCATCAATTATTTCCATGCCTTCGTGAAGCCGACCAAGAGCTTTCGCGCGCCGGACGCCAAGGAGCGGGCGGCGATTGCCGAGCTTGCCAACCGGTTTGAGGCGGCACCGGACACGATCGACGGGCAAGGGCTGCAGCAGATTGTTTTTGACGTCGGCAAGGCGTTTGAGTTTGAGCCGCTGCGGGCCTGGTTCACGGCGCTTTACGAGGTGCTGCTGGGGCAATCTCAGGGGCCGCGCTTTGGCTCTTTTGTCGAGCTTTACGGCGTCGATGAAACCATTGCCCTGATCCGCGAAAAGCTCGGCTGAGCGCCTTTCCCGCTATCTGTTCATATAGAGATTTTATTTGTAGCCCGGTACCTCTTTAAAAAGAGTGGGTTCGCCAATTTGGCTGGCCGCGACTGCAACAATGGAAATTTTTCGCTATGAACTGGTTTTTCGCCCCCCTGGATGAGCTGGCGCTGATCGCTATCAGCAGTGTGATCGTTTACATGGCTATTATCGTGCTGGTCAGGCTGCGGGGGCTGCGCAGTTTTACGAAGATGTCGAGTTATGACTTTGTCATTTCGATTGCGACCGGCACAATTGCCGGCAGCACTTTGCTCAACGTTACCTCTGTTCCGGTGATGTATGGCTTTACCGGGCTGGCCACGATATTTATGCTGGATTATCTGGTGGCGCGGCTTCGCAACAATTTTGACAGCTTTAAAACGGTTACAGATAATGAGCCGGTGATGCTGATGGATGGGCCTGACATTCTGCAGGAGAATCTTGATAAAACCCAGGTGACACTTGACGAGCTTTACGGCAAATTACGCGAGGCCAATGTGCTGAACCACGGCCAGGTACAGGCGGTGGTGCTGGAGGCGACGGGCGATATCTCCGTGCTCCATACGGATAGTGATGAAACGTTTGACCGGGCTTTACTGCGGGGGGTCACGGGGAACCAGGCGGGTTAATTTGGCTTTCTGGAAATGGATATTCGGGCGCAAGAACCGCTATGTGGACGATGCGGTGGCGATTGTGCCGGTGAAAGATATGCGCCGCACGATCGACTTTTATGTCGGGGTGCTTGGATTTGAGGCGCTGTTTGTCGCCGATGACGGGCGCTTTGCCACGGTGCTGAACGGCAAAGCGGCGATCCATTTCACCCAGACGGACGATGCCACCGCGCTGGCGGCGACCGCGAACAACATCTCAATCTATCTGTGGACCACAAAAGTTGACCGACTCTATAAAAAGCTCAAGAAGCTGCTGGACAAGCTGCCGGAGGGGCGGGTGAAGCCGCCATTTAACCAGCCATATGGTATGAGGGAATTTCATGTCAAAGACCCGGATGGGTGCCTGTTGTTTTTTGGAGAGTCCATTCGCGATGAGGGTGGCCTTTAGCGGCAGATGCCCTCACCTGCTTTTGCTGCTGCGCTCCAGATCGCTTTGTAGAATTTCACGAATATATCGGCGCGGGGCACGAGGTTTTCCTGAAATTCGCGGCTGAGCTGCAGCAGCTTGTCCTGATCCAGATGCTCATCGCTGGAGAGGTTAAAACAATCCATGTTCCAGGCGGGAAAGCCGCGGGCGGCTGTTGCTTCATCCAGCAGGATGCGCACATCCTCGTGGCGCTGGTCCTTTTTGATGTTGTCCATCAGCTGGCCGAGATGGGCCTTTTCACCTTCAATCACCTGCATGAATAAACCCTGGTTGTAAAACAGCACGCCGGTGATGTTGAATTTCGGGTTCATTTCCTGCGCTGTTTCGACAATGTCGATGATGTCGGTTTCGATTGTGTCGTTTCGGGCGGTGCTGATATAGGCGATGATGTGCAGGTTGTTGCTGACCATTGGAGACCCTTGCTATTTTTGAGGGCGATTGGATTAGGCCCGATAAACAGAAAAATCAGTGATAGTTAAATTAGCCGCCACCGACAATCAACCAGTGCGGGTATTGTTTATGGCCGGTAATGCCAGAGAGAACAAACTGTATTTTCATCTATTTATTGAAAATGGTGACCGCGCCTGTCATGGTCGAGGCCGAGAGGTGCCGGGGCGGTACATAGTTTTTTCTATAAGGAGTGACCTTCATGAAAGCGGTGGCACTAACCCATTATCTGCCAATCGAAGACCCGCGTTCTTTTCTCGATGTGGAGATGGAGACGCCGAGCGCTTCGGGGCGTGATCTGCTGGTTGAAGTGAAGGCGGTGGCGGTCAATCCGGTTGACACTAAATTGCGCGCGCCCAAAAAGGGGGTGGAGGAACCTCCGCGGGTGCTGGGCTTTGATGCGAGCGGCGTTGTTGTGGCTGTGGGGGATGAGGTATCGTTATTCAAGGTTGGCGATGATGTTTATTACGCCGGGGATGTGACGCGGCCGGGCTCGAATGCGCAGTTCCAGCTTGTCGATGAGCGGATTGTCGGGCGCAAGCCAATTAGCCTTTCATTTGCCGAGGCGGCGGCGCTGCCGCTGACAACCATCACCGCTTATGAAAGCCTGTTTGACCGGCTTGGCATAGACCCGGCCGGTAAGGATGCCGGGCAGAGCCTGCTGATTATTGGCGCGGCTGGTGGTGTCGGCTCGATTGGCATTCAACTGGCCAAGCGCGCCGGGCTGACTGTGATCGCCACGGCATCACGGGAGGAGACGCGGCGGTGGGTGACTGAGCTTGGCGCGGATCATGTGATTGACCATAGCGGGGCAATGGTGGCTCAGCTGCGGGCGCTTGGCATGACCTTTGTCGATCATATTGCGATATTCAATGACATGCGGCATTGGGAGACGGCGGTGGAGCTCATTCGCCCGCAAGGCGGGATCGTGACCATTGACAGCCCGGACCTGCCAATGCCAATGGCGGGGATGAAGCAGAAAGCGGCCAGCCTGCATTGGGAATATATGTTCGCCCGCGCGATGCATAAGACGGATGACATGATCGAGCAGCACAGGCTGCTCAATCATGTGGCCGATGAGATTGACGCCGGGCATATCCGCACGACGCTCTCTGAGGTGCTCTCGCCGATCAATGCGGAGATGATGCGCCTGGCCCATACCAAGATCGAGACCGGCAAGGCCAAAGGCAAGATTGTGCTGAACGGCTTTTAAGCCGCTGCAGGTTCTTCCTCATCGCGCAGGTCTTTTTTCGACAATTTGCCGATCATGGTTTTTGGCAGCTCGTCACGGAATTCGATTTCCGCCGGCATCTCGATTTTTGAAAGTTTTTCTTTCAGGAATTCAAGCATCGCGCCCGCGTCCTGATTGGCGCCGTCTTTCATTTTGACATAGGCTTTTGGCGCCTCGCCGCGGTAGGCATCCGGGATACCAAGGACAATGACTTCCTCAACGCCGGGATATTGATAAATGGCTTCCTCAACCTGGCGCGGGTAGACGTTAAAGCCGGAGCAGAGGATCAGATCTTTCAAGCGATCAACGATGTAGATATAGCCATCTTCATCGATATATCCGACATCGCCCGTGCGCAGGAATTCGCCGAGGAAGACATTTGCCGTTTCCTCCGGTTTGTTCCAATAGCCCTTCATGACCTGGGGACCAAAGACGCAGATTTCGCCGCGCTCACCCAACGGCATTTCGATGTTCGGGTCCTCCAGAGAGCGGATGGAGACGATGGTGTTTGGGAAGGGCACGCCGATTGAGCCTTCGCGGACCTCACCTGACGTCAGATTGCAGGTGGCAACGGGCGCCGTCTCGGAGAGGCCATAGCCCTCCACCAGTTTACAACCGGCCAGCTGCTCGAATTTTGATTTAATCTCGACAGGCAGCGGTGCGCCGCCGGAGATGCAGGATTTCAGGCTGGAAAGGTCGTATTTTTTCAGCGTCGGGCAGTTGATCATGGCGGTATAGAGGGTTGGCACGCCGGGCATTAATGTCGGCTTCTTTTTGTCGATGACCTTTAGGCCGCTTTTCAACTCGAATTTTGGAATCAGGATGAGCTCGGCGGCGGTTGCGATGCCGAAGTTCATCACCGTTGTCATGGCAAAGACGTGAAACAGCGGCAGGATACCCATGATGATCTCTTTGCCATCCTCAAGCTCCGGGGCCCACATCTTCTTTTGCAGAATGTTGATGGACAGGTTGGCATGGGTGAGCATGGCGCCTTTTGGTACGCCGGTGGTGCCGCCGGTATATTGCAGCAGGGCGATGTCTTCGCGGACATTGGTGCTCACCTTCTGATAGCGGCCGTCATTTTTTGTCAGCTCATTCAGCGGGATTATTTTTTTTGCTTCGTTTGAGAGGTGATAGTTGGTCAGCTCCTTGCGTTTCAGCAATTTGAACAGGGTGGATTTGAGGCCTGGCAACAGATCTGTAAACGGGCAGATGACGGCGTTTTTCAGGACACCCAATTGCAGCAGCGCCTCCACTTTATCGAAGAGGATTTCGAGGTCGAGGGTGACCATGATGTCGGTGTTGCTATCGGTGACCTGGAATTTCAATTCTTCAACGGTGTAGAGCGGGTTAAAATTCACAACGGTGCCGCCGATTTTTAAAATGGCGTAGTAGAAGATGATGAAGGTTGGCGTGTTGGGGAGGAAAATGCCGACGCGGTCGCCTTTTTTGACGCCCTTTTGCTGCAGCCCCTTGGCGACGCGGTCGGCCTCGCGGTTTATCTGCTCATAGGTGAGTGTTTTGCCAAGGAACCAGGTGCAGATGTTATCCGGATAATTCCTGGCTGACTCTTCCAGAAAATTCTGGACGGCACAGGGGGTGAGGTTGGCATCCCAGCGGGTGCCGTTGGGATAGGATTTAATCCATGGAAAGGTGTTGGCGTTTTGTTTTGCAGCTATTGGGTTTTCATTAACCTGATGTTCAGCGGCTGGGTTTTCGAATGTTGGTTCCTGTTTCATTTTTCTTCACTCACTTTAAGCTATAAAAAATCCTCCCGCGACCCAGGATGGGGTACGCGCCTTTGTTTAGTTTCGTTCGTTGTTTTTATTGAACCCGGCCAAAGTCGCTGGTTGTTTTTCAGCTTATTTGATCTGTATTTCTGCTCTGGCCGGGTTGCTTTCTCAGGCGTAAAATGTCTGATCGTTGCTGGCGGCTTTGTTTAGTGTTTCCGGTGCTTTGAAACGCTCGCCAAATTCTGCTGTCAGGGTTTCGCAATCCTGCAAAAAGGCTTTGGGGCCGAGGGTGTCGATATAGGAAATCGGACCGCCGGACCATGGCGCAAAGCCCCAGCCCATGATGGCGCCGACATCGGCTTCGCGAACATCGGTGAAGACATAATCTTCCAATGCCCGCAGGGCTTCAAGTGCCTGAATGGTCAGGAAGCGCTTTTTCAATGTTTCGACATCCGGTTGCTGTTTGGCGACGGGGAACAGCTCCGCGAGGCCGGGCCAAAGTTTTTTCCTGGCGCCTTCCGGGTAATCGTAAAATCCGCTGGCGGACTTGCGGCCAAGGCGGCCCATTTCCAACACCATCTTGTCGAGATTTTCCTCGGCCGGGTTGGCGACATATTTATCGCCCATGGCGGCTTTTGTGGTGTTGCGAATTTTGACACCGAGATCGAGCGCGGTTTCATCCGCGAGGGACAAGGGGCCGACCGGCATGCCGATCATTTTGGCGGCATTTTCGATCAGCGCGGGTTTCACGCCCTCTGCCAGCATGTAGTGGCTTTCCTCGACATAGCGCAGCACGCAGCGGTTGGCGTAGAAGAAGCGCGCGTCGTTGACGAGGATCGGCGTTTTTCTGATCTGGCGGACAAAATCATAGGCTTTGGCGATGGCGGCGTCACCGGTTTTGGCGCCTTTGATAATTTCGACCAACGGCATTTTTTCAACAGGTGAGAAGAAGTGAATGCCGATATATTGTTCTGGCCGTTTTGAATTTTCCGCCAGGGTGGTGATTGGAATGGTCGAGGTGTTGGTTGCAAAAATGGCGCCTTCCGGCAGATGAGCCTCGGCATTTTCGGTAACGCTCTTTTTCACGGCCGGGTCTTCAAACACAGCCTCGACGATGAGGTCGCAATCAGCAAGGGCGGCGTAATCCGAGGAGGTGGAAATCAGCGAAAGGGTTTTTGTTGCTGTCTTGGCATCCATGCGGCCTTTTTGGACCCGTGCGGTCAAATCTTTCTCTGCATGGGCTTTGGCTTTGGCGGCGCCCTCTTCTGTCTGATCGAGCACGATGACTTCTATTCCTGCCTGCGCTGCAACATTGGCGATGCCGGCACCCATGAAGCCGCCGCCACCAAGGACGCCAAGCTTTTTCACAGGTTGTTTTTCTATCGTATCAGGCCGTCTTGCGCCTTTTTCCAGCGCTTGTTTGGAGATGAAAAATGTGCGGGACATGTTGCGGGCCTGAGGGCCGCACATGAGTTTGGTAAAGTAGCGCACTTCGATTTTTAGCGCGGCATCCATTGGCACCTGCACGCCCTCATAGACGGCGGAGAGGATGGCTTTTTGCGATTCATAAAGGCCATAGGTTGCCTTGCGGACAGCTGCGGAGGCGCCCATGAAAATGGGGAAGCCCTGCGCGCTATAAACATCGCCGCCAGGAAGCTTGAAGCCTTTTTGATCCCAGGGTGGCTCAAAGCTGGCGGTGATCTTTTTGTCGCCTTCAGCGCGGGCCTTGCGGACGGTGTCGCCTTCTTCGATGTTAGTGGCAACCCATTGACGGGCGGTTTCAAGTTCTTCGCCGGCGGCGCAAAGGTCATTCACCAGGCCGAGCTTGTGGGCCTTTTTGGGGGTGAGGAAGCGGCCTTCAAGGATGATTGGCGCTGCGGCCATGACACCGACAAGGCGCACGACCCGCTGGGTACCACCCCAACCCGGCATGATGCCAAGCTTGCTCTCTGGCAGGCCAAGCTTGATGCTGTCATCGTCGACGACAACGCGGTGGTGACAGGCAAGTGCTGCCTCAAGGCCGCCGCCAAGCGCGAGGCCGGGGAGTGCGGCTGCTACCGGCTTGCCGCAAGTCTCCAATTTTCGAAAGGCCTGTTGAACGGCGTAGACATTATCGAAAATAAGCTTGGCGGCTTCCTGTTGCGGCAGGTCGTTGGCCTGGGCGGCCATGGCCTCGATCATTTTGATGTCGGCACCAGCGATGAACTCTTTTTTGGCGGAGGTGACGATGATGCCGCGGATGTTATCGTCGCTACACACCTGATCAATCAAGGCGATATATTCGCCCAGGGTGCCTTCTGAAAACACATTCATTGATTGGTCCTGCATATCCCAGGTGATCACTGCAATGCCGTTTTCATCAACGTTTAATGTAATGTTGGCCATGAGATTGGCTCCCGTAAAATAACTGTTTTAAATTCAGACGCGCTCAATGATGGTGGCGCTGCCCATGCCGGCACCGATGCAAAGGGTGACGAGGGCCGTGTTGAGATCGCGGCGTTCCAGCTCATCAAGGACTGTGCCGAGGATCATGGCGCCGGTTGCGCCAAGCGGGTGGCCCATGGCGATGGCACCGCCGCAGACGTTGATTTTGTCATGGGGGATGTCGAAGGCCTGCATGTAGCGCAGCACGACGCTGGCGAAGGCTTCGTTCAATTCAAACAAATCGATATCGCCAATTTCCATGCCGGATTTTTTCAGCAGTTTTTCGGTGACGTCGACGGGGCCGGTCAGCATCAATGCCGGCTCTGAGCCGATGGCGGCATAAGAGCGGATGCGGGCGCGGGGGGTGAACTGATGCTGTGCGCCGGCTTCCTTGCTGCCTAGCAGGACGGCGGCCGCGCCATCAACGATGCCGGATGAGTTGCCGGCATGGTGGACATGATCAATGTCTTCCAGCTCGGGGTGGGCCTGAACGGCGACGCTGTCAAAGCCATAGTCGATGCCCATGGTGGCGAATGCCGGCTTCAGGCTGCCCATGGCTTGCATGTCGCTGTTTGGGCGAATGGTCTCATCCTTACTGAGAATTTCAAGGCCGTTCATATCGGTGACCGGGACAACGGAATTTTTGAAGCGCTCTTCCTGCCAGGAGGTGGCGGCGCGCTTGTGGCTCTCAACGGCGTAGAGGTCACATTCGGTGCGGGAGATGCCGTATTTGGTGGCGATGAGATCGGCGGAGACGCCTTGCGGCATGAAATAAGACGGGAAGGCGACGGTTGGATCAACCGGCCAGGCGCCGCCATCCGATGAGATTGGCACGCGCGACATGGCCTCGACACCACCGGCGATCACCAGGTCGGAGGCATCGGCGGCGATTTGACCGGCAGCGACGTTAATCGCATCAAGCCCGGAGGCGCAGAAGCGGTTGACCTGCATGCCCGGGGCTTTATTGCTGTAGCCAGCGGCAAAAACAGCGGCGCGGGCGATGTCCATGCCCTGCTCGCCGATCGGGCTCACGCAGCCGAGGACAACATCATCAACCTTTTCGGTATCGAGATTGTTGCGGTCTTTTAATGCGGCCAGAGTTTTGGAGGCCAAAGCAACGGCGGTTACTTCGTGCAGGCTGCCGTCTTTTTTGCCTTTTCCGCGTGGGGTTCTGACAGCGTCATAAATATAGGCGTGCGCCATGAGTTGCTCCTCAATTGCGATGCGGGTTTTTGTTTTTTGGTGAGCAGCGAGTTTTAAATTTGCTGCGCTGAATGCTCCCCGTCGCTGCTGAGGCGACGGGGAGGTGATTTTTTATGAGCTCAGGTGAGGCTGCTACCTGATGCGTGTCCAGGATTCATTTTTGCAAATCAAACCGCCAAGCACACAGCCATCCAGAGACAGGCGGGTTTTTGACGTGAGTTTGACATAGCCGGTGTAGGTCTGGCCATCTTCAGTTGAGGTCAGGTTGCCCTTCCACTTATTGGGACCGGTTTTTTTGGCGCCGCACATGATGACCTTGCCGCGGTTTTTCTTCTTGGCTGATTTGATAACCTTAAGGCCAAGACCGCCACCGCAGTTAAAGGCGCGGATATGGGCACCGGTTTTCGAGCAGCCAAACGCCATCGGCCGCCCCGGCGAAGACCGGTGTGCTGGTGATGGACATAACCGCTGCGAGAGCTATGAGTGTGAGTGTTCTTTTCATCGACGTCGTCCTTGTTTTATGAGTTTGTCTCAGGCTGCGTCTGCCTCTTATGACGTGAGGCGTTTTAATCGCAGCTAAACCTCAACCTGTGCTATAATTGAAAATTCTCCCCCACACCTGCTATCGCTTTCGGTGCGCGAAATTTTCAGCAACAGATTAAAAGTTAATAAAACTTACATCAATTTAACGTTGACGTAAAGGTCAATCGTAAATTTTTTTGGGGCGGCGTGGTTTTTGGGCACCAGCGCCGTGGCGTTGATGTTTTGCGCTTTAAATGCAGCGCGCGGGTGATGGCGGGAATTGGGGAGCAGCTAATCTGCCGGGCGGGTTATTTTTGTGGTTTACGGACGAGCTTTTTCATTTCTTTGAGCTCGGAAATTGTGGTGTCAATTTCCTCTTTCTGTTTTTCGAGAACATCGAGAGCATCGTTGATTTTGCCGGTGAGATATTCACGCTGGGCGGCCTTTGAAGTGTCGCCTCGCACATTATAAAGCTCAAGATATTCCTTTATGACGTCGAGGGAAAATCCGAGCCGTTTGCCGCGCATGGCAAGGACGAGCCGGGCTCTGTCGCGCCGGTTAAAAATGCGCGTCGTGCCTTTTCGCTCTGGTGAGACGATGCCTTTTTCTTCGTAAAAGCGGATGGTTCTGGTGGAGACGCCCAGCTCGCGTGCGAGTTCGCCAATTTCGAATTGCTCACGCTGCTCATCCGCTGTCTGGTCGCCGGTCATTGTTTTTACGATGTTCATTTAGACGCGTCCTGCCATGTTTATTTGTTGGCTATTTTATTTTCTTCAATGCCGATTGATCGCAATGACATCTTTGAGACTTATTACCCCACCCGAATCTGCAACAAGTCTATGACCTGATAGATTATTAGGCATCTGATTTAATTGCTTATTACATCTACATATCAGATGCTTTTCAATACTACCTCGCCGCCTTTGATACAAGTCGGTATTACCCCAAAAAAAACCGCCCCCTTTGGAAAAAAGGGAGCGGTGACTGTTGTATTGCTAGAATATTTTTTCTGGCCGGGGCCAGAAACCGTTAGGCACGAATAGAGAGCTGCCTTTATCCCGGCGATCAGGCAACATCACTGGCGGCCTCCGGTTGCTGCTGCTGGCGGATGATTTCTGCCGGGTCGAAATGATCGACAGCGATGACCTCATCCACGAGGCCTTCAAACTCGGCGAGCTGCGATGCCTCGGCCTGGGTGAGGATTTGCTTTTGTACGGCTTCTTTCAGCCAGTCGTTGCCATGTTCACGGCGCACGATGCCTTTTCTCACGGCGCGGTCCAAGCGTTTTTCGAGTCCTTCGGCGGTGGCTGATTTTTCCAGTGTCAAGTCGAGTAGGCCGACTGGGTGGTTTTTGTCTGTTGAGCGATAGAGGAACCTTGTGAGGTTGTCGCGCAGTTCGCCGGGCTCCAGAATGGCACGGGCGATGGCTTTGCCGCTTTCGTCGGAAGCCGGAACAGCGCGCGCGCCAAGCGGGAAAATCAGCAGGCTCAACAATGGCCGCATGATGCGGGTTGGAAAGTTGCGGATGACGCCGCGCATGGCTTGTTGAAACCGATAAACCGCGTTCTCCATGGCATGGGTGAGAATGATGCGGTCTGCTTCCGGTGCGCCATCATCTTCAAAGCGCTTGAGCATGCAGGACATCAGATAAAGCTCGCTCAGGGCATCAGCCAGACGGCCGGTAATTTGCTGTTTTGTCTTCAGACCACCGCCGAGCAGCACGACTGTCATGTCCGCAAGCAGCGCGAAATTGCGGCTGTTGCGCGAGAGCTGCTTGTAGAAGGCCCCGGTTTTGGCGATGTCTTTTGGCTTGCTGGCAAACAGGCCGCCGGTGAGATTATGGAACAGTGCGCCCACCATGTTGGAGAAAATAAACCCGAGATGGCCCAGAAAGACCTTGTCGAATTTTGCAAGGCCGTTCCGATCCTGGGCGGATTGAACTTCGTCATAAAGATAAGGGTGGCTGCGCAGCGCCCCCTGGGCAAAGACAATCAGCGTTCTGGTGAGGATATTCGCACCCTCGACCGTGATGGAGACCGGCAAGGCGGAATAGGCACCGATGAGATAGTTTTTCGGCCCGTCGCAAACGGCGCGGCCGCCGTGAATGTCCATCGCGTCGTTGACGGATTGGCGCATCCACTGGGTTGCCTGATATTTTAAAAGGGCAGAGATCACGGCTGGCTTGGCGCCCGCCGCAACCATCGACGCGGTGACGGCGCGGCCGGACTCGGTTATGTAGGCGGCCTCGGCCATGCGGGCGAGCGGCTCCTGAACGCCTTCCATATGTCCGATTGAAATGCCGAATTGCTTTCTGATGCGTGCATAAGCGGAGGTGACGCGCAGCAGTTGTTTGGCGGCAGCAGCACTGGAGGCCGGCAGCGAGATGGCCCGGCCAACAGCAAGGCAGCTCATGAGCATGCGCCAGCCCTGGCCGACTCTCTCCTGGCCGCCAATGACCCAATCCATAGGGATGAAAACATCGTTGCCCCAGTTTGGCCCGTTTGGAAAGGCACAGCCAGCCGGCTGATGGCGGCGGCCGATTTCGACGCCTTCATGATCCGCCGGTATAAGGGCGCAGGTGATGCCGACATCTTCCGTTTTGCCGATGAGGCCATCGGGGTCTCTGACGCGGAAGGCGAGGCCAAGCAGAGTGGCTTTTGGCCCAAGGAGATGTAGCGCTTTTCCCATGTGATGCGGATACCGAGTGTATCTTTGCCTTTATAGTGCTGGCGGCAGACGATGCCGATGTCGCGCATGGTGGCGGCGTCTGAGCCCGATGTTGGGCCGGTGAGCGCAAAGCAGGGAACCTCCCGGCCTTTGGCAAGGGCTTCAAGATATTGGGTTTTTTGCCCGACGGTGCCGAATTTTTCAATCAGTTCTCCGGGGCCAAGCGAATTTGGCACCATGACGCATACGCCGACATCTGGTGAACAGGCAGAAATCCGCCCGACGATTAATGACTGTGCCTGGGCGGAAAAACCAAGACCGCCATGGTCTTTGGAGATCAACATACCAAAGAAACCCTTATCGCGGATATAGTCCCAGATATGATCGGGGATGTCATTCAAACCCTGGCGGATGTCCCAATCGCGGAGCATGGCGCAGAGCTCATTTGTCGGCCCATCAAGAAAGGCCTGCTCTTCTGCGGTGAGGGAAATTTTCGGGATGTTGCGGAGTTTCGTCCAGTCTGGTTTGCCGGAAAAAAGCTCAGCGTCCCAGCCGGTTGTGCCGGCATCAAGCGCTTCCTGCTCGGTTTCGGAAACCTTTGGCAACATGCGGCGGATGGCGCCGTAAGCCGGGCCGGTGAACAGAATTTTCCTCACCGGCGGGATGGCCAGGAGGCCGGCGACGATGGCTGGCAGCCAGGAAAGAAGTTGGAGCGATGTGAGATTTTCAATGTATGTCTGCAGCGCGGCAAGCGGTGCGGCCGGGGCGGAATAAAGACCCGCGCCAGCGATGACGGTGATGGCTGAGAGGGCGACAAACCAGACAAGCAGCGGCGCTTGCCTGACGATAAGGTAAAGACTGAGAAGCAGGGCCAGGCCCCAGAATAGCAGCAGTGACATTGGTGATCTCCCCTTTGAGATTGCGATGCTTTGGCCCCGCACGGTGATTGCCCTGATGCGGAAGCCTGTGATTTTATCAATGGCGCGGCCGCAACAGCGCCGGTCTCTTCTTGCCGCTGGCCGGATTGCCCGGCGTCTGTTTGCTTGCGGCGAAATCTGAGCAGTGAAAAACTGCACTTGTTTTTTCGCAGTGAAAAACTGCACTTGTTTTTTCGCAGTGAAAAACTGCACTTGTTTTTTCGCAGTGAAAAACTGCACTTGTTTTTTCGCAGTGAAAAACTGCACTTGTTTTTTCGCAGTGAAAAACTGCACTTGTTTTTTCGCAGTGAAAAACTGCACTTGCATTACCTTAACGTAAACGTTAATCTGCTGTCAATATAATTCAAGCGGGCGTGACGGTGCCGCGATGATGTTTCTATTATTTATGATATGTTGTCGCGGCCATCGTCGCCTTGAAACTGAATGCCATCTGTTTGGCCAGCCCGGTGCTGCGCCTTTTGTATATTCGCGGACCATTGCGGAATCGCTGCGGCTTTTAAAGCCTGCGCCATTGCTTTGAGGATGACCTATGACAAATCTATACCCTCATATTTTTGAACCGCTTGATTTGGGGTTCACCAAGCTGGAAAACCGGATCATCATGGGCTCGATGCATACAGGTCTGGAGGATTCCGCGAAGGATTTTCCGCGTCTGGCGGCCTATTTTCGTGAGCGGGCGAAGAACAATGTCGGCTTGATTATCACCGGCGGATTTTCACCGAACATCGCCGGGTGGACGAAGCCCTTTGCCGGGCGGTTGACCAGGCGCTCACATGTTAAGCAGCATAAGATGATAACCGAGGCGGTGCATGAGGTTGGCGGCAAAATTGCGCTGCAAATCCTCCATACCGGGCGGTATGGCTATCACCCCTTCGCTGTGGCGCCATCGCGCATAAAGTCACCCATCACGCCGTTCACGCCGTGGGCGCTTTCCAACCGCGGGGTAACACGGCAGATCAAGCATTTTGCGCGCTGTGCACGGCTGGCCAAAGAGGCGGGCTATGATGGCGTTGAGATCATGGGGTCTGAGGGCTATCTGATCAACCAGTTCCTTGCCGAGCGAACCAATAAACGCGATGACAAATGGGGCGGCACGGCTGAAAAGCGCATGCGCTTTCCTGTCGAGATTGTTGAGCGGGTGCGGGAAGCGGTTGGCGATGCCTTTATCATTGTTTACCGGCTATCGATGCTGGATCTGGTGCCGGGCGGGCAGAACTGGGCCGAGACCGTGGCGCTGGCGCGGAAAATTGAGACAGCCGGGGCAAACATCATCAGTACCGGCATTGGCTGGCATGAGGCGCGGGTGCCGACGATTGCCACCAGTGTGCCGCGCGGGGCCTTCACCTGGCTGACGAAAAAAATGAAACAGGAAATTTCCATTCCCCTTGTTGCCTCCAACAGGATCAACACGCCGGCAATGGCAGAAAAAACGCTGCGCGATGAATGCACCGATCTGATCTCCATGGCGCGGCCGTTTCTGGCTGACCCGGCCTTTGTCTCGAAGGCGAAGGAGAACCGGGCCGATGAAATCAACACCTGCATTGGCTGCAACCAGGCCTGCCTTGATCATGTGTTCGAGCAAAAAATTGCCAGTTGCCTTGTTAACCCGCTGGCCTGCCATGAGACTGAGCTGATTGTAACAAAGGCGACAGCGCCAAAACGCATTGCCGTGGTTGGTGCCGGGCCGGCCGGGCTGGCGGCGGCAACCACCCTGGCTGAGCGCGGGCATGAGGTGCATCTCTATGACAAGGCTGCGGCAATTGGCGGGCAGCTCAACATGGCGAAGAAGGTGCCGGGCAAGGAAGAGTTTTTTGAAATGCTGCGCTATTTTAGCAAGCGCGTCGAGCTGACCGGTGTGCATCTCCACCTGAATGAGACAGTGGATGAGGCGATGCTTTCTGACGGCAACTTCGATGATGTGATCATCGCGACAGGGGTGTTGCCGCGCTCACCAGGTATTGAGGGGCAAACCATGCCGCATGTGCTCAGCTATATCGATGTGTTGCGGCATGAAAAGCCTGTTGGCAAGAGGGTGGCGATTGTGGGCGCTGGTGGCATCGGTTTTGATGTGGCGGAGTATCTCGCCGAGGAAAAATCAAATGGCGCGATGCCGATTGACGAGTGGCTTGAGGAATGGGGCATCGGCGACCCTGAAGAGTTTCGCAGCGGGCTGGTCAAACCTGCGCCAGCGTCCCTGCCGATGAAGCGGGAGATATGGCTGATGCAGCGCAAGTCTGAAAAGGTTGGCAAGCGCCTCGGCAAAACCACCGGCTGGATCCATCGGGCGGCCTTGAAAAAGCGCGGTGTGCATTTTCTGGCCGGCGTAAATTATGAGGAAATCTCGGCGCGCGGCATTCACATAAGCCAAGGTGAGAGCCGCGAAAATTCACGCTGGATTGAGGTTGATACCGTGGTGTTGTGCAGTGGGCAAACTTCTTTACAGGAGCTTGTGGCGCCTCTATCTGACAAGGGAAAGGCGCCGCATGTGATCGGCGGCGCGTGGAAAGCCGGTGAGCTTGATGCCAAATTTGCGATCGACCAGGGCACAAGGCTTGGTTTAAGCCTTTAACGCAAGCCTCTCATAACGCAGCTGAATTCGATATGTTTATCGCGGCGAAAAACTCGCCGCGACATCTGCTTCCGCTGTGCCGCCCCCCTGATTTGTGACAAATTCGACACGGCGACGGTAAAATCCACAAGAAATTCCGGTAAGGGCAAATTTTTTTTATGGACAATAAGCAACGCCTCTTGCCTTATAGTCTTACGTTAACGTTAGCGTTACTTGCATATAGCACCAGCCGCCGCATTGAGCGCGGTATGGGTGAGACGCTGATAAATATTAACCTGGGTTGGGGAGACTTATGGGACTTAAATATAACAGAGCTGCGCTATCGAGTTTTGTGGCAATTGCGATGGGCGTTTCTATTTCGCCGCTCGCGCATGCCGGTGGTTTTGCTGTTCGCGAGCAATCGACATCAGGGCTTGGTGCCGCATTTGCCGGTAACGCTGCTGGCTACGACCTTTCATCAATTTACTGGAACCCGGCGGGCGTAGCGATTGCCGGCCCCGGTGTGACGACGGAAAGTCACGCCGCGCTGATCATTCCGGATTCTGAGGTAACATCACTCAACGCTCCATATACCGATGGTGCCAATGATATTGGCAAGGTTGCGCTGGTGCCTGCCAGTTATGCGGCTTATCGGATTAACGACAAATGGACGATCGGATATGGCTTTAATGCGCCGTTTGGTCTTGGCACGGAAGCTGACCGCAAAAAGCTGGGGCGGGCAGAGCGAATTCAGGGAAGCTGAATTGACGACGTACAACTTTAATCCAGTTGTCGGGTATCAGGTTTCACCGACATTAGCCGTCGGTCTTGGCCTGCAGGTTCAATATACCGATTTGCGCCTTGACCAAGCTGTGCAACCTTTTGCGGTAAACCCAAATGCTCCTTCAGCGAAACTTAAAGGCGATGACTGGTCATTTGGATTTACTGCCGGTCTGTTGTGGCGCCCAACTGAGGGTACCTCCATCGGTATTGGTTACAGATCAGCGGTTGATGTCGAGCTTGAGGGTGGCTTAACGCCTCCCGGGTTAGGTACTGTTCCTATTTCGGCTGATCTCGATCAGCCAGAAATCGCAACGATTAGCCTCAGGCAGTCACTAAATGCGCGCACGCGTTTTCTGGCGACTTTTGAATGGACCAACTGGAGCCGGCTTGATGTTGTGCCGGTTAAAGGTTCACTCGGCTTTGGGCCCGGTGGTGGCGAGCTGGCGATTGAAGCCAACTGGGAAGACGGCTACTTTCTCTCCGGTGGTCTCGAATATGACTATAGCGACAAGCTGACCATTCGAGGCGGTGTCGCTTATGAATGGTCGCCTATTCAGGAGGCCGAGCAGCGGCTGGCCTATGTGCCTGACTCGGACCGGGTGTGGTTGAGCGCTGGTGCGACCTACAAGTGGAATGAACAAACTTCAATCGATCTGGCTTACACGCATATCTTTGTTGAAGATAGTGATATCAACCGGGTCACGACAACCTACCAAGGTGATGTTGAAAGCTCCGTTGACATCATCGGCGTCAGTGTGAAAACAAAATGGGGCAAGGATGGGCCGTTGGTTTGCTCTCCGGCTTTAACCACTAAGCCAGCCCCTCATACCAACGACAATTCAAGGCCGGCCCGGCATTCACCGGGTCGGCTTTTTGTTTTTGGGATAATCGGCTTTAACTGAAGGACTTTTTTATTGCGCTGCGGGGGTCAAGGGGCGGCGACCAACGCAATTTTCTGCGTGCTTTTGAAATATCAACCTGCAGATTATCAACCAGGCTTTGGGCGAGGCGGGTGCGGCCGAGCATGGTGGCGGCGCCCTTTAAGACAAAACCGGGCAGCGGAATGAGCCGCGGTGTTTTGCCGTTTGCTTCAGCGATGAGGCGGATGAGCGCAGGGGTTGAAAGATCTTCGCCATCGCTCAGGAAAAAGGTTTCATTTGCCGCCTCCGGGTGGGTGAGGCAGAGGGCGGTAAAATCGATCAGATTTTCCACGGCGCAGAATGAACGCTGGTTTATTATAGCGGAAAGGGGCAATGGCAGGCCCTTGCCAATGAGGCGGGCGAGGCTGTGAAAATTTCCCACATTGCCTTTGCCGTAGACCATTGGCGGGCGAATGATGACCAGCTCCATTTCGCTGTCAGCAGCAATCTGCTCTAGCGCCCGCTCGGCGGCCAGCTTTGATCTGGCATACTCATCTTTCGGGGCCTCGGTATCCTGCTCTGTAAATGGCGCGGCGCTGACCTCGCCCATAACTTTGGCCGAACTCATGAAAATGAAACGCCTTACACCAGCCTTTGCCGCGGCCCGGGCCAGCCCTTTGGTGGCGGTGATGTTGAGCTGGTTAAGCCTGGCCGTTTCCTCTGGTGTGGGCCGTTGCGCGCTTTTGTTTGCGCCAGCCAAATGGATGACGATGTCGAAGCCCTGAAGCGTTGTTTGCTGCTCATTGAAATTTTTCAGGTCTGCAACAAGGGGCTTTACGTGGCCGGGAAGATGGGCGGCGCTGTGGCGAACAAGCGCGGTGACGTTGCTGTCGGCGGCGGGCAGCGCCGCAACAAGATGGCGGCCGATAAAGCCTGTTGCCCCGGTTATCAAAATGTTTTGCGTTGGCGACGTGAGGGCGGTGGTTTCGTGGTCGCTTAGGTGGGGGGTGGCGTTATCCGGCATGGGCTGGGCTTTCCGATTTGGCTCATCATTGCGGCACTGTCAAAGCCGGATGATTATAGCCGCCTGTCGCAGGCGGCGTCACCCGCCGCGAAAAATTAAACAGTCTGATTAATCATGCGGTTTAAAAGCGACGAATGAGGACAACGCCGCAGACCACGAGCACAGCGCCAGCGACGCGGCCCCAACTGATTGTGTTTTGCGGGAAGCCAAAGGCGCCGAAGTGATCCAGCAGCAAGGCGGTTCCCATCTGGCCGGCGACGAGCAGTGAGATGAGCAGTGCGGCGCCGATTTTGGGTGCGGCGAGGATGGAGCTGGTGACATAGATGACGCCAAGGACACCAGCCAGCCAGGCAAATCTGGGAATGGCGGAGATGGCAGCGGTGCCGGGCCAGGGCTGGCGTGAGACGATCAACACAGCGAATAAAAAGGCGGTGCCAACCATGAAGGAGATAGCGGAGGCCCAAAGCGGATTGCCTGTGATTTTGGAGACGGATGCGTTTAGCCCGATCTGAATAGGGATGACGATGCCACCAAGGAGGGCGATAAGAATATAGGGGTAGTGCTGCACCGGATGCTCCTGAATAATACGATATGGACCCAGAGCGATCATGTATCAGCAATGGCCTGGCGGCGCAAAGTGAAATGGCCAGTGATTGAAGGGCCGGTGATTGAAGGGCCAGTGATTGCGGGGCCGGTGATTGCGGGGCCGGTGATTTTTGCTTTATAAAGATGTGGTTGGCTCTTTTGCCGGGATGAGTGAAATGCTGAAACGGTTTCGCGTCAATCTGATGAGATATTCCAAAAGCCGGTGGGCCGGGCAGATACTGCTATGGTCTTCGGTGATTGTTGCTGTCGGCAGTCTTTCATTTTTTCTTTATCTCGGCTTTGGCAATCACAATGGCGGCAGCGGCACGATGGGGACAAAGCTGCTGACGTTTCTCAGCTTGATTATTATGGTGCCGGCCGTCGTTGTTTTTAACTTTGTCGCCGCGCTGTTATGGGCGCTTGGTAAAACAATTGCCGACGCGATGGCAATTGCCCGGCGATGATCTTCGCGCGGGGACACACTCGGTGCTTATTCAGGCGTTATCATCCAGATCGCCGAGCGGCGCCCATGGCTCGCAAGTGTCGGCTGGCAAATGTCGGCTTCCGCTACAGCGTTATTCATTTGACAGGAGATCAAAATGCCCCCTCATGCACCCCTCTCTTTTTTAAAGCCTATGTTTGCGGCCGCTGTAATGGTGCTTGCATTCACGGCGGGCGCGCAGGCGGACCCAGCGCGCAACAACCCGGCCGACTGGGGCGCCAACCCAAGCCTGGTTAAACCCGAAAGCGGTTGGGTGCCGACGGTCAACATCGCAGATGCCATTGGCTGGAAAGACGTGGCTGACACACCAAAGCCAGCTGATGGGCTTGCCGTCTCCGCTTTGGCGCGGGGACTTGAGCATCCGCGCTGGCTTTATGTGTTGCCGAACGGGGATGTGCTGGTGGCGGAGACGAACCGGCAGGCTGATAGCGGGCTTGGCGGTGTGCGCGGCTATATCATGGGCAAGGTGATGGGCTGGGCCGGTGCTGCCGTTCCCTCACCTGATCGCATCACATTGCTGCGCGATAAGGATGGCGATGGTGTTGCGGAAGTGAAAACGCCGTTTATCACCGGTCTCAAGTCGCCATTTGGCATGGCGCTGATTGGTGACAAGCTCTATGTCGCCAACACGGATGCTATTGTTGAATTTGATTATGCGGCGGGCGCAACATCGATTACGGAAGCGGGGCGCAAGCTTGTGGATTTGCCGGCTGGTAAACTCAACCACCACTGGACCAAGAATATTATCGCCAGCAAGGACGGTACAAAGCTTTATGCCACCGTTGGCTCAAACAGCAATGTTGGTGAAAACGGGCTGGACAAGGAAAAGGACCGGGCCGCCATCCTGGAAGTTGATATCGCAGCGAAAACCAGCAAAGTCTTTGCCGCCGGGCTGCGCAACCCGAATGGCATGGCATGGGAGCCGACAACCGGGGCGCTGTGGACTGTTGTGAATGAACGGGACGAGCTGGGTGATAAGCTGGTGCCGGACTATCTGACATCCGTTAAACCGGGCGGGTTTTACGGCTGGCCGTTTTCATATTTTGGCAGCCATGTTGACGAGCGCATCCTGAAACCGGCGACAAATCTTATCTCGACCGCGATCAAGCCTGATTATGCGCTTGGGGCGCATACCGCCTCCCTCGGTTTGACCTTTGCTGGTGACAATGCCTTACCGGCGGCTTTTAAAAACGGCGCCTTCATTGGCCAGCATGGCTCCTGGAACCGCTCGCAACATGTTGGCTATGAAGTCATTTTTGTTCCGTTTCAATCGGGGCAACCTTCTGGCGCGGCGGTCCCGGTGTTATCGGGTTTTCTGGATGATGAGGGTGATGCCAAGGGGCGCCCGGTTGGCGTCGTGATCGACAAGGCCGGCGCGCTGCTGGTCGCGGATGATGTTGGCAATGTCATCTGGCGGGTGACGGCGGCGCGGTGATAAGTCTATGGCGGCGCGGTCCTCCAGAGGAAGCGCTCGGCTGATATTGGGCTGATATTGGAAAGGCGGAGAGGATGACTATGGTGCTACGTATTCTGATCGCGTTGATTGCGGTTGTCATGCTGGTGCATGGTCTTGGCTTCTGGTTCCGTATTGATGTGATGAACGGTCTGTTTGCACTGGCGACCCAGAATGATCTTGGCTTTGCCAGCATCCGGGCTGATTTTGGCGGGTTTTTTCTGGCGGTTGGTCTGTTCAGCGCCTATGCCGCGTGGCGGCAGGATGGGCAAGCCGCCCTTGGCGCGGCGATGCTTTTTATCATTGCCTTTATTGGCCGGGTGATCAGTCTCGGCTTTGAAGGGCCGGTTGCAGGCGGCGTGCCGCCGATGATGTTTGAGGCGGTTTCTGCGGTCATTCTGCTGTTGGCACGGGGTCGGTGGCGCCGCGCGTAACGGCTGATTTATCCGAATAAAGACAAGCGACCATGACGTCTGGTTTGTTCAGAGGCACGGCTATGAAAAACAAGAGCCTTTCAGATGACGAGTTAATTGCCAAGATTGATAGCGCCTTTGCGGATGTTGCTTTTCCGGGTGACGATGACCTGACGAATAGCAGCTATGGCGAGGAGCCTGCGGCGTTGGTCCTGGCCTTTCGCGGCAAGAGTGACCGCAAGCAACTTGATGCCGCCTTTCTCAATCACGCGCCGGATGGGTGGGGCACCGCTTTGGCGTTTTTTTCCGGGCGGGCGCTTCAATTTTATCTGCCGCTTTATTTGATCGCCGACATACGGGGCGAGCTGGACCGCTGCCATCCCGAAGCGCGCCTGTGTGCGTCTTTGACGACGGCGGGGGAAAAACAGAAAATCTCGAAAATGTGGGGCGGTGGCACGATGGGGGAGCGGGCGAGAGCAGACTTTGCCCCCTTCAGCCCTGCGCAAGTTTCGGCTGTTGTTGCCTATCTCTGGTGGAAACTGGCGGCGTCCGGTGGTGAGAGTTTAATGGTTGAACAGGCGCTGGAGAATTACTGGCTGGAGCGTGATGCGCGCGGGCAGGATAGAGCGTGAGAATTTATGCTGATCATGTCATGGTCATAAGGA
Source organism: uncultured Alphaproteobacteria bacterium (assembly GCA_942490955.1). Taxonomy (GTDB): domain Bacteria; phylum Pseudomonadota; class Alphaproteobacteria; order Rhizobiales; family HXMU1428-3; genus HXMU1428-3. Next base: position 55,911 of record CALNZE010000017.1, on the reverse strand, counting down.
TAACGGGCGGCATGAAAAACCGGCAGCGGAAGGATAACAAGGCGTGACATCAGATTCTGGCGACAGCCCGGCAACGGGCGCCAATATGAGCAACCGGCCACTTGAAGGGCTTCTTGAGAATGTGCTTGCGGATTCGTCTGGCGAGACGATTTCGATCGGAGAGATTGTTGATCACTTTGGCGACCGCTCCTTTGGTCCCTTTCTGGCGCTGCTCGGCATGATAGCTATCTTGCCGCCAATGGGTGCAATTCCGGGTGTCCCGGCGGTCGTTGGGAGTATCATTATCCTTTTCGCCGTTCAGATGATCTTCGGCCGAAACCATATTTGGCTTCCCGGTTTTTTGAAGGACATCACTGTCGAGCGGGCGAAATTGAAAGCGGCAGCGGCGCGCAGCAAACCGTGGCTGAAGTGGATTGACGGGGCGATTTCAAAACGCATGCAATGGGCGGCGGGGGATCTGGCCCGTTATCTCGCGGCGGTGATTGTCGTACTTTTGGCGTTGTCGATGGTTCCTTTCGAATTTATTCCCTTTGCTGTGGCTTTGCCCGGTTCTGCCATTGCGATGTTCGGCGTTGGCCTGATGGCGCGCGACGGTCTTTTGATGCTGGTGGCGTTCGCGCTTGCGGGCCTGACCTCATACATCATTTTGAATAATTTCGTATTCGGATAAGCGTTGCGCCGGGGAATGCGAAATCCTGCGCAGCACGAGGTGCTGAATGACCAGCTTGTTCGTAAATGATTTATTCGTCCCATGGCGGTTTGGGGCGGAATTTTCTGAGCAGAAAATCAATCATAGCGCGAACCTTCATCTCCTAAGGACGGGAGGACGGCATAGACGGCAAGCCCCCTTACATGCCAAACTAATGCTTTCCCCCAAGAAGATAGGAGACCGCCAGACGTGACCACGGCAAACCCACGGCCACTTTGGAATTACGCCACGATTTTTCGCCGCGAATTGCCCTGCCTGGTTGGTGCAATTACTGTCGCTATTTTCCAGTTTGGTGGTGATAGCTGGCTGACCAATGTCACCAATCCTGCGGTCGCCATGCTGCTTTTTGCCTGGCTGTTTCTGGCGATGCTGTGGGGTGCTTTCGGCGTTGTGCGGCATGCTGATTTGCTGGCCGAAATTCTGGGTGAGCCCTATGGCACGCTGATCCTGACATTGGCAGTCACCGGGATTGAAGTCGCGCTGATTTCGGCGGTGATGCTGTCTGGCGAAGCGGCCCCGACTTTGGCGCGCGACACCATGTATGCTGTGCTGATGATTGTGCTGAATGGGCTTGTCGGCGGCGCCTTGCTGCTTGGCGGCAGCATCCACCGTGAGCAGGATTACAATCTGCAGGGTGCGCGTTCCTTTATCGCCGTGCTTCTGCCGCTTGCGGTTATCTCGCTCATCTTGCCGAAGTTTACTGTCTCGACGGCGGAGCCGACTTTTTCGCCACTACAGGAGGGGTTCCTGGCGGTTATAGCGGTGATGCTCTACGCGGTGTTTCTTGCGGTTCAGACGGTGCGACACAGCAGTTATTTTCAGGAGCCTGACGCAATTGACGAGGAAGACGAGGCTGATCACCACGGTCATGGCCCTGTGCACTCGCTGATCTATCACACGATCCTTTTGATCGCCACGCTGCTGCCGATCCTGATGCTATCGGGGCGTTTTGCGCCTCTCGTTGACTTTGGCATTGTCGAGGCCGGTGCGCCGATCGCCTTTGGCGGCGTGATCATTGCGCTGCTGGTGCTGACACCAGAGGGATTGGCGGCACTGCGGGCTGCGCGGGCGAACCATTTGCAGCGCTCGGTCAATCTTTTGATGGGATCTGCGCTTGCAACCATCGGGCTGACAGTGCCGGCGGCGCTTGTGATCGGGCTGGTGATCGGGCAACCGGTGGTTCTGGGGCTGAGCGATGCATCCGCGGTGCTGTTGCTGCTGACGTTGCTAATGAGCGCCCTGACTTTTGGCGGCGTCCGCACCGGGGTATTGCAAGGGGCTGTTCATCTTGTGCTTTTTCTTGCCTATATCATGCTGATATTTAATCCGTAAGGGGATCAGGACAAAGTCCATCGCTCGCGGCTTGCGCGGCCCGGCGCTTTGGCAATGCATTTTTTTTCAGAGTATATTTAGCGGGGTTTTGGTGGAGCCAGGCGCAATCAACTTAGCCTTATAATTCACTGTTTCTTCTGATAATTTTTTCAAATATCGGTGGGCATACCCCCAATTGTACCCCCTTATTATCTTTATGCTTTACGGCCTCATTCGGCACTCGCGCCTGAAAAACGCACGACTTCAGCCTAAGATGAAACCAAGTGTATAGCGCGGTTGCTCGGAAAAGGGCTTGTTGTCACAATCGGCAAAATTTTATGTGCCGCTTGATGGGATTAATTTTATCTCCGCGTGTGCAGAGAACGCTAGAAGAGTCCGTGTTCGTATTGTGCATAACTCGGTTCATCTCCGCGGGTGCGGAGAACACAGCCAGGCTATTGCCCGGTTTGGCCGCGAAAAAGGTTCATCTCCGCGGGTGCGGAAAACACTCGTTAAAACCGGCAAGGCCGGATTTAAAAAGCGGTTCATCTCCGCGGGTGCGGAGAACACTACCCGCGCCCCTAATTGATTTTATGTGCATCGGTTCATCTCCGCGGGTGCGGAGAACACGCCAACCCGGTGACGGGCATGGGCACTCAGCGCGGTTCATCTCCGCGGGTGCGGAGAACACCGTTGCGCGTCTGGGCTTTGCCGAACCTGCCAGCGGTTCATCTCCGCGGGTGCGGAGAACACGCTTCGCCAGGCGGGAGCGGTTTTTTGTGTAACGGTTCATCTCCGCGGGTGCGGAGAACACTTTCCTGATCTGTTGTTTCCCGTGGGTGACGGCGGTTCATCTCCGCGGGTGCGGAGAACACGGTACGTGATTGATGCTGATCTGGGCACAAAACGGTTCATCTCCGCGGGTGCGGAGAACACAATTGATTTGCAAACATTGCGGCGAATATGCGCGGTTCATCTCCGCGGGTGCGGAGAACACGCCGCCGCGCCGTGCCATTATGGCTGATACAACGGTTCATCTCCGCGGGTGCGGAGAACACTGTTCTCACGTCTTTCGAAGGTACATACCGGCCGGTTCATCTCCGCGGGTGCGGAGAACACCATTTCATTTGTAATCCCGTGGATTTTGACAACGGTTCATCTCCGCGGGTGCGGAGAACACTGCTTGCCAGCGATCCATTTGTAAATATCAGCCGGTTCATCTCCGCGGGTGCGGAGAACACGAAGACGGCGGAGAGACATTTTTTGCGTGTTCCGGTTCATCTCCGCGGGTGCGGAGAACACGACTTTTTCATCGGGACCAGAAATTTGATGACCGGTTCATCTCCGCGGGTGCGGAGAACACCCAATCCTTTCCTTTGAAAATCAATGAGTTAGCGGTTCATCTCCGCGGGTGCGGAGAACACTGACGTAAAGGTCATGCATCGCTGAACCGAGGCGGTTCATCTCCGCGGGTGCGGAGAACACTTTATGGTAGAGCGCTGGGTTTCGATAGTAACCGGTTCATCTCCGCGGGTGCGGAGAACACGGCAAGGCAAAGCTCAGCAAACGGAACAGGCGCGGTTCATCTCCGCGGGTGCGGAGAACACTGAATCGAATACCGCGGCGCCGGAAGTCACTACGGTTCATCTCCGCGGGTGCGGAGAACACCTATTAATAACCAGCCGAATTGGCCCATTATCCGGTTCATCTCCGCGGGTGCGGAGAACACTCCCTGCGCGTCTCAAGCCGCTTAATTTCCGCCGGTTCATCTCCGCGGGTGCGGAGAACACTGCTAGCTGGACTGTGGAGGCTTTTGAATACGCCGGTTCATCTCCGCGGGTGCGGAGAACACTCTGGCCACCGTTCGTATGTGATGTAATGCGGCGGTTCATCTCCGCGGGTGCGGAGAACACATCTTATTCTCGTTGAGGATGAGGGCGAGGGCCGGTTCATCTCCGCGGGTGCGGAGAACACCCCGTTTGTCACATTCGGTGAGCGAGCCGAGGCGGTTCATCTCCGCGGGTGCGGAGAACACGGAAGGACTGCCCGCCATCTCACTTGCCGTTTCGGTTCATCTCCGCGGGTGCGGAGAACACCAGAGGGTCATTCTTGAGGGCCGCCCGTTGCTCGTTTCATCTCCGCGGGTGCGGAGAACACAATGCCAACCGCTCCCAAAAGCACCATAGGTTCGGTTCATCTCCGCGGGTGCGGAGAACACATTGTCAGTTTATAAATGTACCTCGTGCCCTCCGGTTCATCTCCGCGGGTGCGGAGAACACTGGCTCAGGACAGCGGCCTCAAGCTTAAGATGCGGTTCATCTCCGCGGGTGCGGAGAACACATACCGCCAAACAAATCTGTAACGCGATTGATCGGTTCATCTCCGCGGGTGCGGAGAACACTGAGCCTCTGGGAAACCCTCACCAAACAGATGCGGTTCATCTCCGCGGGTGCGGAGAACACATTGAAAAAACTGTTTTCATTTTAAAATTTCCCGGTTCATCTCCGCGGGTGCGGAGAACACAGCAACCGACCGGACGCACGGGACCAATAAGTTGGTTCATCTCCGCGGGTGCGGAGAACACCGCACGTAAACGCGGTCCTGCACGATTTGGCGCGGTTCATCTCCGCGGGTGCGGAGAACACCGCACCATCCGATAAATCGTTTATTTTCAAGGCGGTTCATCTCCGCGGGTGCGGAGAACACTATAAACGACCCGGCCATACACCGGTACAAGACGGTTCATCTCCGCGGGTGCGGAGAACACCAAGCTAATTTGCCGTTGCAAAGCGGTGCGGGCGGTTCATCTCCGCGGGTGCGGAGAACACTTCGCGGGCGGGTCATACCGGCAGGTCAAGCCCGGTTCATCTCCGCGGGTGCGGAGAACACGATCAATCCCCGCTGGTACTAAGCGGATAGTCCCGTTCATCTCCGCGGGTGCGGAGAACACGGCTGGCTGGTATATCAACGGGCCTGAAAGGCCGGTTCATCTCCGCGGGTGCGGAGAACACTCGCGGGTGCGGTGTTGCCCCTCAATGTAAAGCGGTTCATCTCCGCGGGTGCGGAGAACACTGTGCTGGTCATGTCATCCGGCTCTTTGCCGTCGGTTCATCTCCGCGGGTGCGGAGAACACCTCACGCACTCCGGCGCAGCTTTTGGATACCGCGGTTCATCTCCGCGGGTGCGGAGAACACCAAATAACGGTGTTCAATATCAGCCATATGCTCGGTTCATCTCCGCGGGTGCGGAGAACACGTGGCAGGTGATGGCCTGGGCCGTGCAACAAGCGGTTCATCTCCGCGGGTGCGGAGAACACGACGATTGCTGTATAAGTCATTCATATTCCACCGGTTCATCTCCGCGGGTGCGGAGAACACGTTCAAGGCTCTAAAGAAAGAGATCAGGATTGCGGTTCATCTCCGCGGGTGCGGAGAACACCAGCAGCGATGTCAAATAAGACAGTCCCCCAGCGGTTCATCTCCGCGGGTGCGGAGAACACCAACAGAGCGTTGCACCGCCGGGTTAGAGACCGGTTCATCTCCGCGGGTGCGGAGAACACATCTCTCTCCGTTGGAAAAATCTGGATTGCGCCGGTTCATCTCCGCGGGTGCGGAGAACACGCATCTCGCGGCCGCGCACGACTGCCAAGCACCGGTTCATCTCCGCGGGTGCGGAGAACACCCCAAGGCGGTTGTAGTCAATATCTTCGCCAGCGGTTCATCTCCGCGGGTGCGGAGAACACAATGGCATCTGGTTGGGACTGCGCTTCAAGCTCGGTTCATCTCCGCGGGTGCGGAGAACACCGCCGCAGCGCTTAGGAGGCATTATGCAATACCGGTTCATCTCCGCGGGTGCGGAGAACACCTGTGGGTGAAGCAGTTGACCGAATGCTCAAGCGGTTCATCTCCGCGGGTGCGGAGAACACGGTTTTCCAGGGCTGCCGCAATTGCGCAACTTCGGTTCATCTCCGCGGGTGCGGAGAACACCCCGAAATAATTTTTCGGAAGCGTTTGTTGCCCGGTTCATCTCCGCGGGTGCGGAGAACACCCATTTGTCACCCCTGCGGCCTGCTCAAGCCGCGGTTCATCTCCGCGGGTGCGGAGAACACAACTTCGCGCCGCACACGCTCGTGCACGAAAGCGGTTCATCTCCGCGGGTGCGGAGAACACTCGTGCCCTGTTGGAACAAACGCCAGATCGGGCGGTTCATCTCCGCGGGTGCGGAGAACACCCCAGAAGCGAATAAGAGCCCCCGGGGGCGATCGGTTCATCTCCGCGGGTGCGGAGAACACAAAGAAATTGAACGAGCCCAGGCTGAATATGTCGGTTCATCTCCGCGGGTGCGGAGAACACCCGGCGGGGGAAAGTCGGATTTGTTGCTGGGCCGGTTCATCTCCGCGGGTGCGGAGAACACCGTATTCCGCCGTTGCGCGAGAGCTTTCCGGGCGGTTCATCTCCGCGGGTGCGGAGAACACTTGATATTGCCCTGCTGATCGGCTGCTGACGTCGGTTCATCTCCGCGGGTGCGGAGAACACGCGTTATGCTCGGTGACGTTGTCCACGATGTCCGGTTCATCTCCGCGGGTGCGGAGAACACCGTTCCCGCGCGTCGAGATTGGTGACTGTGTGCGGTTCATCTCCGCGGGTGCGGAGAACACAGGTGGTTGATGAAATCACCGTGCCGCAATATCGGTTCATCTCCGCGGGTGCGGAGAACACCCTTTGAGCGCGTGTGGGAGCCTGTTGATGAGCGGTTCATCTCCGCGGGTGCGGAGAACACAGTTTATCAAGTCAACAGGCGAGAAATACGGCCGGTTCATCTCCGCGGGTGCGGAGAACACTTGCAGCGGGAGGCGATGGTTTCCTGTGGCTGCGGTTCATCTCCGCGGGTGCGGAGAACACACCGTAGGGCCGTAAAACTCAATCACATTCGGCGGTTCATCTCCGCGGGTGCGGAGAACACTAATTGTTGCGCCCGCCCAACTCGGTTTCAAACGGTTCATCTCCGCGGGTGCGGAGAACACTCTTGTGCGTAAGCACATGAGTTAAAACATTAAATTCACATTGTCAAAGAGCCACCAGATTTTTTCGTCTGATTTATTGTAATTTTAGGGCTTTAAAATATGTGCCGGAGTCAGTTTCCCGGCGCAGGGTTGACAGGCAGAAATTTCACTAATTTGAGGCCATCGCTATCAGTAGGGAGGCGGCGATTTTGGCCGCAGGTTTGAAATTCGAAGCCGGATTCATTAGGCGCAGACCAAACAAGAGCGGCATCTCCGTCTTCAATGTCACCGCAAATCTGACCCCAAATCATTTCTCTGGTTTTTCTCGAGTAATTACCAACATATACACCGGCTCTAACCTCCAAAAGCCAGACTGACAACCGTCCTCGCAGACGCGGAGGAGCGTTATTAACCGCGATGACCATCATCACCTGAACCCTCCTCAGTTATCGCTATGGGCATTGCTTCCTCGTGAGCCGGGGGAGGTTGTATACCACCAGCTGCGAGCACTTCTTCTATCGATGGAATGATACGCTTCAACAAACCCGTTTGACGAAAGCTATCGCGGCAGGCACGCCGGACTTCACCGACGGGATCAGCGGCGAAGGGCATGACTCCTTTTTGGGCTTTCCCGGCAATCTTGAAGGCGGTGGGGACGACCGTCTCAAATTTGAAAATGTCGGCAATGTCATAAACAAAAGAGCGTGCTTTTCCCGTATGTAGAAACCCGATCGCCGGCGCATAGCCGGCTGCCAATATTGCGCCCTCAGCGAGACCGTAAAGGCAGGCGGTTCCCTCTGAAAGGCACCGGTTCGGCACGTCTGATGCGTCGTATCTATAGGGATCGTAATTCCGGCCCCGCCATTGAACGCCATATTTTGTGGCAAAGTTTTTGTACATTGCTTTCACCCTTGCGCCTTCAATACCGCGCAACTGCTCGATTGAGCGCCGCTCGGGAGCGGCTTCACCAAAACGCATGTCATACATACGGCGAACGACCAGAAGGCGAAGCTTTTCATCAAGGGCCAATTTTGCCTGATAGAGCAATTTGTCGGAGCGGGCACCGCCGGGCTGGCCGGCTGAGTATATACGAACGCCAGCTTCACCGACCCAGACGATGAGACAGCCGACACGACCAGCCAGCACGCTTGCTGCGTGTGATATACGTATGCCTGGCTGCAGTAGTAGACAGGCCAAACCACCAATTGGTATTTGTGTTCTCACCCCCTGTTTGTCGAGCAGGACAAATGCTCCATCGATAACGTCTAGTTGGCCTTTTTCCAGAAACAGGATTGAGGCGCGATCCTTGATGGGGATTGGTTTTGGCGGCGCCATGCCGGGAAGTCTGGAGGTTTTTTTTTCAGGGTTCTCTCCCTGTTGATCTGACATCCTGCCCTCCCTCAGACAGCTCTGCGGATTAGCATGAGACCGCAGCCGAAGCCCTTGGCCCTGCCAATTCCGGCCCGAATGGCATCTAGAAATTTTTCCGGATCTTCGACTTTCAACGTTCCTTCGAAGTCGATGATACCAAAGGTCATCAGGGATCTGTGCCGGCCCTTTGATACGCCGCGATTATTATGTGGAACTCGCAGCACCTGGTAGCTGAGCGCAGCTGCCGCCTCGATGGCGAAGCCTTTGCCTTTGCCTTGCCTGTCGAGCCACTCACGCGGTGCCTTCATTGGCAACGCCTGCCCGTCGCTGCCTTCCCCCCAACCGAGTTCGTGATTCCTTGGCTCTGCGCGCTCGTTCTTTGGAAAGGCCTTTATTGCATCCATAACGATGTCAGACCTGATACTTTTTCGACCAGCAACACGGCGATCAATTGTTGGGTTAGCGCGCATTCGGAATTTGAGCCTTTCCCCAAAAGTCAGGCTTGGTGAAAAAGCGCGCGTTTCTCCAATTTCAAGCAGGCCGTTTCCGCTTGGCTGCTGTCTTGATAGCAAGATGAACCTGCCGCGTTGTTCCTCCCGCCATAGAAATGGACGCCCGGCTTGCTGCTTTCTTTCATGTTCGGGGAATAGCGACCACATCATACGGTGACCGAGGCTGGCGCGCTGCTCCTCTTCATCTGGCAAAAGCACTGGCCCAAGTGCTTTCAGGCCTTCTTCCTGTTTAATTCGTATGCGTGAAAGCCACATTGCTGAACTCCTTTTAAATCTCCTCCGGGGATTGACCGTCGGGCGCTTTAGGCACAGATAAAACCAGCTCATCAAGCGTTTCAAAGCGCCATGAGTTGCGATCCACTGGCCGGACGCGTCGGCGCTCGCGGCGATGTGTCTCTGACCTTTCGCCAATGCGGGCATCAACTGCCAATTCGCTGCTTTCTGATTCGCCGCGGTCATACAGTCGGTTTGTCTGCCACAGTTTTAGCGCACGGTTTTCAGTCAATTTATCGTAGTTTGAAAATGCTTCTTCGGGCGACGACGCGTATTCAATGAGGCAAGGATCAAGCGGTAGGGCGGGGGGACAGCTTTTGCGTCCGAGATAAAGGGTGAATAAGGGGGAGCGCAATTTTTCCATTAATTGTGCCGGTGTTATTTCGCCATGCTGGAATATCAGGGCGATCGTGAAGCGAATATCCTGCAGATATTCACGCCGTGTTACAATTGTTGTACGCGCCCCCTCCTCCAGCATTTGAAGGCGTGTCTGGGGCGAGAAGCCTTTTTTGCGCTTTGCTGACTGAGCGGTATGGAAATCTGTTAGTGGTTGGCCGCTCTTGTCTGTGCGGATGGCAAAGCGACAAGCATCGGAAATGGCTGAGAGGTCTACTGCCTCCGTGCGGCGGATACCCAACGCGGCGGAAAGAAGCCCAACGAGCATCGCGTGACCTGGCCGCGGCTCGGTGCCTCGGCGCTCATTGCCAGCAACTGTGGCGAAGCTGGCGAGCGGCCCGGCAAGGGTAAAGACTATGTAATCGGGCATGCAACGTCCTCCTTTACTGACTGACGAAATCTATAATTTCGCTAAGGGAGCCGGAGCCTGATTTTGTATCCATTATTTTGAACTCCGCCCGCTTGCTGGTACCATCGTGATAGGCTTGTTCCATTTTGTCGCGATGATCATGGAGCGCTTCAATCGAAGCTGTCATGAAATCATCGCCGCTCACTGGTTTAAGAAACGCGCCCGATAATTGACGTGGTTGATCATTACCGCGTTCGGCCATGATATATTCTGCGCGCGCACGGCTGGCAAAGCTTGCCTGTTTTCCTGTTGGAGAGACTGTGGCGAGGCCGCGCGTTAAAGCAGCGAGAGCGTCTTTAGCCAGCCCTTCCTCACCGTCCAAGTTTTCTAGTAGCAGCTCTCTGTTTATACAGATGTAGCTGTAGAATACACCCGAGCCGAAACCCGTTGTGCCGATGAAACCGGCACCCGCGTCCTCAGACGGCAGTTTGGCATCGTCAATTGCCGTGTAATAATCAGCCTCGACATCCGCCGCGTGCGTGGTGAAGGGATGGGCGACCTGTACAGCGGCCTCGCAATTAAAATCAGGCGCATCCGCGAGCATGCGGCCGAACATCGCGATATCGACAGCGCCGCCACGGCGAACCAGGGCTTTTTCTTTTTTCTCATCGATCTCTTCGCCATTTGCGATGCGTCTGGCCAGATTAAGCGCCAACGCCCGCTCTTGGGGGCTTATAAATGCCAGCTGTTCGATGTAAGTCGGGTTTTTCTCGTCCTTGCCTTCTTTAATCTTACCGAACTGGCCTGCGACCTTAATGGCTGCAGCTTCAGCGTCTGTTTCGTCTATGCCTTCGTTGACGAGTTCAGATTTCAGCAAACTGCCCAGCCTTTGGGTGCGTTTGGCAAGGTGGCCTTCGAGTTGCTGTTGAAATTCTTGTGATGTGCGAATGGCACGCTTTAAAGACTGTGATGAAATGCGCAATCGCTCAACACCACCAATAATGGCCGTTTTGGGCCGGCCTGTATCGTCGCGATTAAGATTGGCGGGGCCATAGAAGGTCAACAGATGAAGTTGAATGAAACGATTTTCCATGAGTGAAGCCTTTTCTCGTAAACTATTAATTCAGTGATAGTCTGTGTGCCGCGCCGCTTTGGCAGCGCGACTTCAGGCCGGGTTTTCTACCGCTTCATCAGCGCTGATTCGCTCAGGCGCGGCCTGAGCAGCGGCGTGATAGGCGTATAACCATTTTATCTTGCGGCTATTGGCCTGATTTTCGGAGCCCAGCCAGTCGAGAACCGACTCAGCGATGTCCGCGACGTCGGCCTTGTTTTTTAATAGCGCGACGACCTCGCGAAAGCCGCGAAGTGTTTCTCTCTCGTTCCGCGCTGCAGTCAACCGGCGCATGCGAAGCTCGCTCATTGGTTTGGGATTGCCTTTACCAAGTCTTGTTGCTGTCGTGGTGGCGGATTTTGCAGGTTCTTCGCGTATGTGAGCGAGAACGGCGGCAACAATTGCGGTGGCGCGCAGTTTGTCTTCATCAAAGCGATTGCCATACAGATCGCGATAAAGCGCGATGGTTTGCGGCAACTGGGCGGCCTCCATGGCGTTTGCGGCGCGGCGTAAACTGGCCAAAGCGCCGGGCTGTGCGTTGTGATTTTTTGTGCCGTTTCCCACTGTTTTTTGCATCCTGAGCCACCAGCGCTTGCAGATACTTCCTCTGGATGATTTGCTATCGCGCTTATCATTCATGCAGCTGCCTCCCTTTTGTTTTTGGCCTTTGACGGCGGTTCAAGTCCGAAGATTGCATAAATCTTTTTGCCTCCAAGAGTAGCCAAGAGTTTTTGGCGGGCATTGATCAACCTTTCCTGTTCGCCTGGTCGCTTGTTGAGCAGGGTTTCTGGCGGTACGGCGCGGTCATAAACAGTTAGACACTCGCGACCGAGGCAGCGCAGCCAGGCTTTCGCGGTGTCGACAAGCTTGGCGTCGAGTGCGTTCTCATCAGGCATGGCAGCAAGCGCTCGCAGTGACTGGCGGAACTGGTTTTCGGTGGCGGCCCAAAACTCGTTGACAGGGCCTTCCAAAACGGTCTTGCCAGCGGCGGCATCCAGGGCTTTGCCCAGCGCTGTGCGCAGAGCGCTTGCAGCCGTGTCTGCAGCTTCGACAAAGTCGAACGCGGCCGCTTCCAGCATGTGATTTACTTCACTGTTTTCAGCGACGATGAGAGGAAACTCTGCTTCGAGAAAGTCGACGACTTTCATGTTGTCCATGACATAGCCTGCGGCAAGGATATTCAGGCTCATCGATTCGCGGCGTTTAAAATAATCAATGTTGCGGGCGATACCGCGCCCCGCGCCCGTCTTCTCGCTCTGCACCTCCCTGGTAAATACCAGACCAGCCCATTGCCTGTAACCGAGGCGTGATGTTTTGGGGTGAACCGGAAGCTCGGTGCCGTCTTTCGCTGTTTTCGGCGTGTAATAAGGCGTGAGCGGATGGCGCCAGCCCGGCGCATTCCATGACTCATCGTAGTTGATGCCGTAACTCTTCATTTTGAACCCGGTTACGAGGGGTTCTTCCTTGTCGGCATGAGCGTCGGTACCGCCATCGGACGCGTTTGAAGAGATACCAGAGAATTTCAGACGGATGCGACGCGGCATGCTGAAACATGCCTGTAATGGATGCCCCTCTCCAATACGAAATGTTTTTTTGTTTTCTGAGGTCGGAGTTGGAGCACACCATGGAAACACGCGCGCTGCTTGGATCTCATTTGACCAGTCGTTTAGGAGGGGTTCGATTTGAATTCGCGAGCGGGACACATTTGCCCATAGTTGAAACCACAGCGTCGCGGATTGATTGGCATCACCGCGAATCAATGTGGTGAGCGGACCGCCACCACGCAATGAAGTGCGATGACCGGCACCACCAGAGGGGGCAAAAGACTGCAAAGCATAAAGCGCGATGGCTGCCTCGGCCATGCTTAACGACGTGAACCTGCCAGATTTTACGAAGAGATCGCCGCCGTTCTTCAAGGTGTTCGCACCTGGCGCGTCCATGAACAACACATCGGTGGTAAGCTCGTCCCCCTCAAAATCTTCCAGATCCTGCATAAAACGGGGGCCATCACCATCCAGATTAAACCATGGGATGAGCGGGGCGAGAGCATCCTCAAAATCTTTGACGGCAGGTGGTTTCCTAAGCCGCTCGCGCCATTGATCGTCACTTGCTGGTGGATATACGACAGAGAGCAAACCGATCAACAGCTCGTAACTGGCTATGGTGAGGTCAGCGCGGCCCCAGGCGAATTCGACATTGCCCGCTTCTGCAATTTCCGCCGGTCTGATCCATCGCGCCTCACCGCCGTCGCGCGGCGCTACAGGAATCCATTTTTCGGTGATTAGATTATAAGTCATGAGCCCTCCGCATCGCTTGCAATTGAAGGCGAGCCTGCCGAAAAGCGCAAGTCATCGTTGAGTCAATTGGCTTCAAGGGCAAATTAACTAACAGTTTTATGGCGATGGGTAGGAATTACAGCGAAGTGGTCAGCGGGCTGATGATTTATCAGCCCGAGACCGTTACTTCTCATCAACTGCGCTCGTAAACGGGCACATCCGTTGATTTGTTGATTAAGTTGATTGCATGGACGCAATCACTTTTGTTCACGTAGCTTTCCGATGAAACAGCGATTTCCTCGCCATTTGCCGCGTAGAATGTCCAGCGCCACTCGGAACGAGAGTCTTGATAATATACGTATTTCGACATAATGTATGTCCTTGCGTTATGCGGGCTGCATTGAGTGCAAATCTGAGCAGTTCCGCGTTTCAATGAAGCGGCTCCAAATGAAAAATTTGGGGCCGCTTTCTTGTCTAGCGCATATGAGTGAGAATTTCAACCCTCTTTCCTTTGATAATTTCTATTACCCATGTTGTCTTATTTTCTCCGCGTTGGCGGAGAACACATTCTATCACCCAAGTTGTCGGTTCATCTCCGCGTTGGCGGCGCGGGTGATCGTTGGAGTAATATCAGCTTTTTTTGCTTCTATTCAACGTTTCCGAGGCGCAGGCCGAGTTCGGTGCAATATCGGAAACATTCATCCGGTGCGTCGGTCTGCGCAATCCCATCCTCATCCATCACCAGGAGAAAAGCGTTGTCGCTTTCATGCCACTGCGGGCTGAGTTGTCGGCGCTGCACCGAGTCGGGCTCTCGCAGGCGCGTGCGCATGCGCATGGACGACAGGTTCACCTCGCTATGGCTCCAATCTTCTCGCGGGCTCTGTGCGAAAGGAACTAATTTACCGTTTCCCAATTTTACAATGCGAACGGTGTCGCTGTCGCCCAAGCGGGTTTTGACCCAACCGTCATCAGCCCAGGCAGCCGACTCTTCGCTACCATAGGCAATGGATGGATCGAGCACTGCGGTGCGTGCAATGTATTTTTCAGACATCTCCCGTCCCTCGGCGTCCGTGAATGCCTCAAACAATTCATCAGAAAGTGTCTCATTCAACTCGCCATATACTGCCTCAACCAGGCAGCGCGGATGAGCTGCATCGCTTTGTCCATTTTTCAGTGTTGCGGTTTCAATTGAGCCAGCATCAAAAACAGCTTTGGCGCTCCGCCAAAGCAGGGCCGGATCTTTGTATATCCAAACTGGATGCGGCATTGTGGCGTCGAGCCAATTTTTATCATCGTCTTCCTCGGGCTCGGGAGAGGTTACATAGATTATCGGCTCCGTGACATTGCTGTAGCTGCGATCGCGCTTATGGCGCCAGAGCCTTCCGGCGCGCTGAACAAGCAGATCAACCGGCGCCAGGTCTGAGATCAACATATCGAAATCCAAGTCGAGGCTTTGTTCTATGACTGCGGTCGCAACCAGAATGCGCCTGGCGCGCTGGTGCGGCTGGCTGGCTTTGCCGAACCGGTTCACGACATCCTCCTCTATGGCCTGTCGATCACCAAACAAATATCTGGCATGGAAAAGCTGAACGTTAACATCTCCTGTCGCCAGCAGTTTCAACCGATTATAGGTCTCGATGGCCTGATCCACCGTGCTTCGAATGATGGCAACTGCTGCGCCTGACGATGCGGTTTCCAGTGCCGTCATTTCTGCCGTTTCGGTATTGTCCAGCCGTTTCACCTTCACAGCCCGCTCGGTGCCTTTCCTGGTTGACCCTGGCGTTTCAGTGATACCTACCTCGCTGACGATCGTTGTTAATGGGTAGGCGCTGCTCACAATCTCGGCATTCGGCCACCGCAATCCGCTTGTGAATGCGTCGACAAGTGCCTGCCGCTTTTTTTGTGGCAAGGTGGCGGAGAGAATGATGGCCGAGCCACCTTGAGCGGCATGAAAACGCAGCAGCGCCGAAATTTCTTCCGACATATAGGCATCGAAGGCATGGGCCTCATCGATGATCAGTATTTTATCCGCCAGGCCACAGAGGCGCAGCGACTGATATTTTGAGGCGAGAATTGCCAGGATTGACTGATCGATTGTGCCTGCGCCAGCCTGAGCAAAAAATGCACGCCGGCTTTCGCGCGCAATCCAACCGCTGCAATAACCTGCAGCGCTTGGCTCACCTGGCTGCTGCATGAATTTGGCTTTGGCGTGGGCAAGCGAAAGGGACGCAGCTCCGCCCTCAAACAAATTTGGATAGAGGGGTTTCAACCGCCGGTACATGGCGTCTGCTGTTGCCATGGTTGGCAGCGCGATGTGAAAGCCGCAAGCGTGCCCCATATACATTAACCTGTGGGCCAAAATCAGTGCTGCTTCGGTTTTGCCTGAGCCGGTTGCGTCCTCGATGATTGTCAGTACCGGTCCTTCCATTGGCAACTCGACTTTTTCAGCCCACTCCTGGACCGGGGACTGCGTTGCATTTCGCGGTAGGATCACTGCTGCTGACGGTTTGCTAACCGGTGATGGATTAAGGCCCAGTTCCGCCAGCGCACCTTTGGCAATGGCAGTTGCCTTGTTCCAGTAACTAGGTAGAGGCACCCAGTCATCACGAGGGCGGAAGTAAAGCGTGTTGGAGCCAACCCAGTCGCACAAGGGCAGCAGCGTGGCCAGCCACCATGCGAAAGCGATCTGATCCTGCTCGTTGCCCTTACTTTGAATCGGCTGAACACCAAATAGATTCATTAGATCGGCGTTTAACGCGCGTGCACAGGAAATGAGGCCTTTGCCAATGCGCATCGGCGATATTGGCTGGCTGCTGCTCTCGCACCCCCAGGATTGAACAGGCTTGCCATGATGGCCCGCAATAGCATTTATGACAGCTTTTTTGCCCTCTTCTGACCAGAGCAGCTGGGTATCAAGGCTATGCGAAACCGGTTCATTGCGAATTGACGCATCGCGATCACTACCAAGATACCATGCTGTCATAGCGTCATGACGCACTCCGCGCGTGGGACGACGGGGTCGGCCACCAAAACTGGCATCACACCAAAGATCCTCTGCCATCAATTGGAAGCCGGATGACGCTTTGCCGACATCGTGCAAAGCGACGAGCCAGAGCACGAGCGCCTCTAACTTGTCCGGCTCGATGTCTAGTTTGACTGAAAACTTCTCGAGCCTATTTTTGTGAACGTTCAGGACCGCCCGGGCGACTGCTGCTACATCGAGCAGGTGGTAGGCCAACGGGTGATACCGCGCGCTGACGCTAACCGTACCGACGTCAGGATCACCACCCGACGACGTTTTTGCCCATAGTTTGTGGTATGTCGGTGCGGAAGGGTTTTGTTCCATCTGCCGTTCCATCTCTCTTTTTTTGCAAAACAAGTACTTAAAATGACTCACTTAATTCTCTTTTATTTAACGTAAAGCGGGAAAGGATAACAACGACCGATCTCTTCTTCTGTGCATTGGTAATAGACTAGTCGAGATTTTTAATTTTTACGTCCGCAATGACACTTCGCTGTTCGGCCTCGGAGAGCTGGCCGTAGCTGCTTAATGTCGTATCAATTGAACGGTGGCCAAGATTCTGACGCGTTGCATTCAAGAATTTTGGGCTCTCTGCTTGAGCGTGGCGCGCTGCGGTTTTACGAAAATTATGCGGTTTGATGTACTCATAACCCGCCTCTCTAAATGCCTTCTCGAAAATTGTGCGTATCGATGAGTTTGACCGCAGGCACTCACTCTTCACAGACGGCTCCAGAATATTTGACTGGTTGAATCGGTTATCAATATTAGGGAACAAAGGGCATGAATCTGTGAAACCGATTGAGCGCAAGTAATCTCTCCAGCCGATAACATTTTGAATGATATCGATGGGTAAATTAATGAAAACCACTTGCCTCGTATCGGCAAATTTTACGTCCATATTTATGGGTGAAACATAAATGAAATTCACGCCATCCTCTTGGATTAGGTTTTCCAATGCTACTGTTCGCAGCTCTGAAATCCGTAACGAACAAAGAGCGTTTA
Source organism: uncultured Alphaproteobacteria bacterium (assembly GCA_942490955.1). Classification (GTDB taxonomy): domain Bacteria; phylum Pseudomonadota; class Alphaproteobacteria; order Rhizobiales; family HXMU1428-3; genus HXMU1428-3. The sequence continues at coordinate 38,577 of CALNZE010000017.1, read as the reverse complement.
AAGAAATCATAGCCTTGTTTCGCCTTTCCCTTAAGGTGCGATCAGGCATTTTGCGAATGGTGTCGATGATTTGCTCGTATTTATATGATTTTTGATATTTTGCGGCCTTTGCTGCCTTCTGCTGGTTCTTTGTTGTGTTTAGGTAATAAATCTCATTGTAGTTAATCTTGCTCCGATACCCGCGCTGGCGCTCCAGCCAAAGGAAAAAATCTCTAATGGCTTTCAGATTGCTGACTATGTACGACAACGATAAGTCCCTTCCGAAGAGGTCTCTGACGTATTTATCTGCAACCTCTCGATTGTAGACTTCGAAGCTTGCGAAGTTTGTCGACTTTTCGAAGTCCCGGATATGCTTTAAAACTGCGATCACGGTCTTTTCGTCCAGTTGCTTCAGGCGGCGCAAGTGCATGCGGTATTTGAATTTGGCTCTTTCGTTGCGGGCCAAAAATTTCTCATTATCTTTGCTCAAGGTCATCGAATAGACTCCATTGCTGAGGCTCATTTGGAACCACTTGCTGTTCGGCTTCCAAGTGAGTCTTATCGGTTCGGATTGCGGAGCCATATAATTCCGCCTCCGCGACCAATTTGAAAAATCGCTTGATTTTCGGAAATGTACTTAAACTAAAGCTTTTAAACATCCGGGTCTTGCACTCACGGCAACATCCACGGGCTTTAATAAAATTGCTATTTTGATCGACGGCGATCTTCCTACCCAGCACTGCTCGAGCGTCTTTGCACCTCATGCAATACATCTCACTAAACGCCAAGGCACATTTGTTCTGGTCATTTTTGCGTCGCAAAAATTGGATCAGGTCAAAGCCGTAAATTAATATCGGCTTGCCGCTATCTATGGTCTGCAGACCCGCTTTGATCCATGATCTGACCGTTTGAGGATGAAGGCCAAGGTGCGCAAATAGGGAGCAGATTTCCTCGATCGTGTACGAGTACCAGTATCGCACCAATCTGTGGGAATATAGCCTTCTTGACATAGCTCAAACCTCGAACGACTTGATCAAGGCTCGAATGTCTTCAACGCGCCAGGCGGTTATCCTGTCGCCGAGTTTTACTGGTTTTGGAAAGCGGCCCGACTTAACTCCAGCCCACCAGCATGAGCGGCTGACAGGAATTATTGCGGGTATCGGAGGGGTTGCTGTGTTGTCGCCCAATATTTGTTTCAGGCGTAAAAAGCCGGTTTTTGGAATATCTTGCACAATGATTCGCTCCTATGCTGTTACATACGAGCCAATTTATGTTGGCGTTCGCGGGTAGAAAACAGGGGTCTAAGTTAAATCACTTAGAACAGTTAGTTCCCCCGTGGTTAGCAATTTCTAATTTGCTTACGAGGTCTTCTTTCTCTTCTTGTGCTCTCTGCTTAATTTAATTGACCTTGTGATTATCTCGTTATCAGTCAACTGCAGTCCGGCAGGAAGTACCTCGTTCACTGACAAAATAAAATTGTAAAATTTATGCTTTGGGCCAGGTTCTTTCGGCATCGAAAAATTACCTCCGCAAGCTTCGAAATAAATTCCAAGTTGGTATACGAACCAATTTTTATTTTTATTGGCCGGGCGATGAGCTGGCTTATTGGCATGGCTTGACGCCAATTCCTGCAACGCCATTTTTGCGGCTTGTCTTAGTCTTGAAACGTCGTGGACGATGACAGAGGGTGTATCGTATTTGTTTCCGAGGTTGTTGCTCGTCAAATGTTTCTCGAGGGTGTATTCGACTAGTGCTTGAACTTCAGCGTCATTTTCTGAGTGCGGAAATGGAAGCCCTTCAGATAATAGATCGGCGGCCTGCATAATTTTCTTTAGCTGCGTTTCTACCTCATCAAAACTCACCTTTCGTTCGTCGAAATTGTGTCGTTCAACGTAGCGGTAGATGAGCCACGTAATGCGATCTTTCTGCTCGTCGCTGAATTTCACACTAAGATTTTTGCCCCATCCCTTTGGCAGATTGATGCGTTTCGGGGCGACCATTGATTCTCTGGGGGATATTCCCTCTTTACTCAACTTAATACCCTTCCTGAATGTGACGCCATTCTACCCACTGACCTTACATATTGATCAATAATTGGTGCATTTAACTCCCCTCACCCACGACGATAAACGGGGCCCAGTATTCCGGGTGGGCAATGTGGTTCGAGTTGATCAGGGAGAGCATGGCAGATCTGAGTGCCCCGGCGCGGCCGAGGGAGGGGTCTTGCTTTTGGGCGGCGAAGCTTTTGGTGATCAGCGCGACGGTGGCGTCTGACTGCACGGCCCAATGGGAGATGAGGAGCGCGCGTGCGCCGGCGTAGAAAAACGCTTTGGCGAGGCCGGACATCGGCTCGGCGCCGGGCTTGTCGCCAGCAGCCGTGTTGCAGGCGGAGAGAATCACCCAGTCTGCATCCAGTTTCAATTGCGTGATTTCAGACGCGGTCAGCAGGCCGTCATCCTCATCTGTTGCTTTGTCCGGCGGGGTGAGCAGCAGGGAGGGCTCCGCTTTGTTTTCGAGAAGCTGGCCGGTTTCATCAGCGAGCAGGCCATGGGTGGCGAAATGGAGGATCTTGGCCTGTTGCAGCGCGCCTTGTTTCGAGAGGAGTTTGACCTCGGCTTCGGTGGCCTTGGCACCGAGATGCACGGCCTGCGGGCTGGCCCCGATGGTCTCTGCCACGGCGCAAAGTTCGTCTGCGGTTTCGGGCAGCGGGGCCTGGCGTTTTAGCAGCGCGACATTCACCGCGCCGCCGCGAAAGTATTTCGAGATGGCGTCAGGGATGGTCAGCCCGGCGACGCGAAGGGGTTTCGGTCTTGGTTGAAACTTGCAACTCTGTTTGGCCCATGCCGATTTGTCTTTGCCGCTGCGCCCGAGAAGCAGCGGGTTGCCGAAGCCGAGAAAGGGGTTTTCGGCGGCGCTGGCTTTGGCGTTGCGGCGCAGCGCCTTGAGGCTGGCGACAGAGGGCAGCACGGTGAGGGCATGATCTTTAATCAGCCAGGGCATGTCCTGCAAAGTTGTGCCTTCGGCCGGTTTGTGGTTGAGGAGCACCTGGAACGGCAGGCTCGTCAGCGGGCCGGAGGGCACGAGGAGCAGTTTTTTGCCTTTGATCTGATCTTTGATCTGGCCGAATAGGCCGTCATAAAGCGCGTGGGCGACATCGGGCTCAAACGGCAAGTGGGCCTTGCCCTGATAGTAGCCGGCGAGGTCAAATGATCGCCCGGTCAAGTCCTGGCACGGGGCGTTTTTATTTTTTTCACCGGACCAGCCGGCGGCATCAAGGCCGCAGCGCAGGCGCTTGACCATTTTGGTCAGCGAACCGGTGCCGAGGGGAGAGCGGGCCCATGTCATTTCATCCCTGGTCACCACCCAGATGAAAGTTTCCTCCGGCGTTGGTTTCCACGTTTCAGTATCAAGAAACAAAACCAAAGCCTCTTTGGGACCCAACAAGGCTTGCGTTTGCTCGATGGTTAAAGGCACTGGGTTGGTGATGGCGGCATAATCGGGGAAGTCTTTTTCCAGTTGTTTATCTATAGTGCTTATACGCCCGTCGATCTTATCCAGCCTCGCCTTATTTTCTGTTTCCTGTTTCTTGTCTCTTTTATTGGGGTGAAGCGAGGCAAATTGAGAACGCGCCTGATCACGCTTTTGCCATTCATTGACAAGGTCCTGCCGCTCGCGAATAAGGTTACCGAGTGCTGTGTTATTGGCTGCAGTGCGCGCGGACATCTTCGCAAGAGCACCTGCTGCATCAGAGCCCAGTGCCCATTGGGCGATGGGAAACATTGCCTCGCCGCCCTCCCTACTGTCTTTTGTGGCTGTTTTGTCACGATAAACTGATTTAACAAACCCGCGAAAATACCAATCTCTTTGAGCTACTTCGCTCTTTTTCTTTCCTGTCAACTTCTGCCCGAGTATACCGCCGCGACGTGTACGGCGGATCAACACATCGGTGGCACCGCGCCAATGCTGGGCTGCTGTGCTCCAGTCTTTCTGCCCGAATGCCAGGAAAGCCAGATTGTTCAGGCTGCCGGCAACATCAGGGTGGTCCGGGCCAAGCGCCGTCTCGCGGATCTTCAGGCTGCGCTTATAGAAGGGTTCGGCCTCCCCATAGAGGCCCTGGGAGTCATAGAGCCCCGCCAGATTATTCAGGGCGGTGCCAACATAAGGGTGGTCAGGGCCAAGCGCCGCCTCATAGATCTTCAGGCTGCGCTTAAAGAAGGGTTCGGCCTCCCCATAGCGGCCCTGGGCCCGAAAGAGCACGGCCAGATTATTCAGGGTGCTGGCAACATCAGGGTGGTCCGGGCCAAGCGCCGTCTCGCGGACCTTCAGGCTGCGCTTATAGAAGGGTTCGGCCTCCCCATAGAGGCCCTGGGAGTCATAGAGCCCCGCCAGATTATTCAGGGCGGTGGCAACATAAGGGTGGTCAGGGCCAAGCGCCGTCTCGCGGATCTTCAGGCTGCGCTTAAAGAAGGGTTCGGCCTCCCCATAGCGGCCTTGGGCCCGAAAGAGTTCTGCCAGATTATTCAGGATGGTGGCAACATAAGGGTGGTCAGGGCCAAGCGCCGTCTCATAGATCTTCAGGGTGCGCTTAAAGAAGGGTTCGGCCTCCCCATAGCGGCCCTGGGCCCGAAAGAGCACGGCCAGATTATTCAGGGTGCTGGCAACATCAGGGTGGTCCGGGCCAAGCGCAGTCTCATAGATCTTCAGGCTGCGCTGATACAAGGGTTCGGCCTCCCCATAGAGGCCCTGGGAGGCATAGAGCCCCGCCAGATTATTCAGGGCGGTGGCAACATAAGGGTGGTCAGGGCCAAGCACAGTCTCATAGATCTTCAGGCTGCGCTGATACAAGGGTTTGGCCGCCCCATGGCGGCCCTGGGTGTCAAAGAGCCCCGCCAGATTATTCAGGGCGGTTGCAACATCCGGGTGGTCAGGGCCAAGCGCAGTCTCATAGATCTTCAGGCTGCGCTGATACAAGGGTTTGGCCGCCCCATGGCGGCCCTGAGATTCATAGAGCGCGGCCAGATTATTCAGGGTGGTGGCAACATCAGGGTGGTCCGGGCCAAGCGCAGTCTCATAGATCTTCAGGCTGCGCTGATACAAGGGTTTGGCCGCCCCATAGCGGCCCTGGGCCCGATAGAGTTCAGCCAGATTATTCAGGCTGTTGGCAACATCAGGGTGGTCCGGGCCAAGCGCAGTCTCGAAGATCTTCAGGCTGCGCTGATACAAGGGTTTGGCCGCCCCATAGCGGCCCTGAGATTCATAGAGCGCGGCCAGATTATTCAGGGGGGTGGCAACATCAGGGTGGTCCGGGCCAAGCGCAGTCTCGCTGAGCTTGAGAAGCCGTTCAGCATGGAGGATCGCTTCAGCATATTTACCGGCCTTGTAAAGCCGAATGACTTCGGCGTTGAGCTTTGCAGGGTCAGCATCTTCCGCCTTCGCAGTTGTGCCGAGCAGGAGAGCTACAAGAATAGTTAAGAGCAACAGCCTCAGCATGATAAAACTCCCCAAAACCTCAAACGACTTTGCAAGGCTAGGTTTTAACTTTTGCGAAATCAAGCTATGCGAGGAGCTTTTTTCAATGATCCTGGTTAGCTAAACATTTTTAAGCTGACCCAAATAATCTGCCCAGGCCTGCATCATCCTGGTTCTTTGTTTGAGGTGCTTGGTCCTGTTGTAGGCACGGCCGTGCATGTCTCTTACCGCGTGAGCGAGTTGTTGCTCGATGATGTGGATCGGGAACTCTAGCACCTCATCCAGTATCGTGCGCGCCATGGCCCTGAACCCGTGGCCGCTCATTTTTTCCTTTGGTATTTCCAATCTACGAAGTGCACCCAGGATTGCATTTTCACTCATAGGTCTGTGAGGGGAGCGTGCGCTTGGGAAAACATATTCGCTGCTTTGAGTAAGTGGGTGGATCTCCTTAAACAGTGCCAGCGCCTGGCGTGACAGGGGAACAATATGTTCGCTCTCGGTTTTTGAAACTTCAAAACTCCACAGCGCTGCCTGTAGATCGACATCGTCCCATTTAGCAGTTCTCAATTCACCAGGCCGTACGAAAACTAACGGCGCCAGCTTGAGGGCAATTTGAACGACCAATGTGCCTTGATACTCATCGATCATTCTAAGCAGGTGACCGACCTCCTCCGGATTGGTGATTGAGGCAAAATTCTCAGCCTTCACCGGCGTGAGGGCGCCGCGAAGGTCATTCGTCGGGTCTCGTTCGGCTCGTCCCGTCGCCACCGCATATCTGAAGACCTGACCGCAATTTTGCATAGCTCGGTGTGCAGTCTCGAATGCACCACGATTTTCAATCTTCTGGACCACCTTCAAAAGCTCTGGCGGCTCGATGCTGCTGATAGGCTTGGAGCCAATGTATGGGAAAATGTCGCGCTCAAAGCGGCGGATGATTTTACTTGAGTGACTGTCTTTCCAAACTCTTTGGTTTTTAGCAAACCACTCGCGGGTGACCAGTTCAAAGCTGTTTTGCTCTAACTGCTTTTTGGAAGACTTCGCGGCTTTTCGCTGCTCGCCTGGGTCAACGCCATCTGCCACAAGCCTTCGGGCTTTATCTCTTCGGTCCCGCGCCATTTTGAGAGTAACATCAGGATAAACGCCCAGCGCTAACAGTCTCTCTTTGCCGTCATAACGGTACTTGAAGCGCCAGTATTTCTGACCTTTTGGTGTGATCAGCAGATACAGGCCTCGGCCGTCAAAAAGCTTTCGTGATTTGTCGTCCGGTTTTGCATTCTTTATCGCGGTGTCTGAAAGAGGCATTTTGGGGGTACCTGAATTTCAGGATTATCATATACCCCATGAAAATACCCCCAATAATGCGCGCATGTCAACGAATGGCATGGTACAGCATGAGACGCCATCTCCGCTAATATGCTGTTATCATTTGATTTTATGTATGATATAGGAGGGTATAAGGGGGAGGAATGGTGGAGCCAGGCGGAATCGAACCGCCGACCTCTTGAATGCCATTCAAGCGCTCTCCCAACTGAGCTATGGCCCCATTTTTGACGGCCCTTCAGGTTGCCCACAAGCAACCGGGCCTGGTACGACGGCGGGCTTTGAGAGCCTGCCTGAAAAGTAAGAATATAGAGTTGGCTTTGCCTGGGATGGCCCCTGCGCAAACTCAGTGGTTTTTTATAAGCGAAATGCATAAGCGAAATCCAGAGGATTTCGAATATCGGCTTTTAGGAGCTTACCCCAAAAAATGCAAGCCCCAAAATCCTGTTTCTAACTCTCGTCGTCTTTTGAGACGCCTTTTTGGTGCAACGATGTCGACTGTGGTGTCGGTATCGTCATCATCTTCGAGGAATGTATCGTCGTCTTCGGTGGCTGGGATATCGTCATCATCATCGTCGATATCAATGAGATCGTCTTCGCCTTCGAGAACTTCCTCCTCGTCTTTTTTGACTTCGGGCTTGGGCTTTTCCTTAACCGTTTCTTTTTTCGGTTTCGGCTCTGACTTTTTGATCTCGAACACGGTTTCGCACAGCGGACAAATCGCAGGGTCGCGGTTCAGGTCATAGAATTTTGCACCACACCCGCCGCAGACGCGCTTTGTTCCACGTTTTGCCTTTTCAGCCATTACTCGCCCTCAAAAACATTGCTATTTTTCATGAATGAAACTCCATGACATAATTGTGCGCCTCGTGTCAAAGCTGTTTTCACCGCTTTTTGGAAAAAACCGCCTGTGGTCTGGTATTTTTTTAAAGGCGCTGGATTTGATTGGTGGATAGGGGCTGGACGAGGGCATGGCTGGTCAGTATATCCTTGTCTTTGGCCCCGCCTTCGCCAATTGGTGCCACCAGGATACGACCCGGATTATTTCCTTAATTCAATCTCAATCGCCCAAAGGGCCGGATTTCTTAAATGACAAAATCGCTCTCGGGGCTTCTCTCAGAAAAATTAATTCAGGTGTCCCTGGGTGATAAATCCATTTCGCACCGCGCGCTGATATTCTGGCGCGCTCGCGACCGGGGAAACCGAGATTACCGGCCTGCTTGAAGCTGAAGATGTGCTGGCAACAGCCAAAGCTGTTGAGGCACATGGCGCAACCGTCTTGAGCATTTCGGCCAGGGCACTGGCTGGTGCGCGGCATTGGTGTTGGCGGCATGAGCCAGCCGGAGGCGCCGCTTGATTTTGGCAATTCGGGCACGGCGGCGCGGTTGATGATGGGGGTTATCGCCGGACATCACATGGAAGCGAAATTCGTTGGCGATGAGAGTTTGTCGCGCCGGCCAATGGCGCGGGTGCTGGAGCCGCTGGCCGAGATGGGGCTCGACTGGCGCGAAGAATTTGACCATTTGCCGCTGACCCTGATCGGACCGGAGCGCTTGATGCCAATGTCATATACCTTGCCTGTGCCATCAGCGCAGGTGAAGTCGGCCATATTGATTGCCGGGCTGTTTGCGCCGGGCGTGACAGAAGTGATTGAGAGTGAGGCGACACGCGACCATACGGAGCGGATGCTGTCTTACTTTGGGGCCGACATTACCGTGACGCCGACCGGGGATAAACGGATCATAGCGATTAAAGGCGATGCGGAACTTGCCGGCGCGCCGGTGGCTGTGCCGGGCGATCCTAGTTCGGCGGCGTTTCTGACCGCAGCGGCGCTTATCTGCCCGGGGTCTGACATTACCATTGAAGGGGTGCTGGTGAACCCGACGCGCATTGGCTTTTATCTGACACTGCGCGAAATGGGCGCGGCCGTGACCTTTGTGAATGAGCGGGTGGAGAATGGTGAGCCAATCGCTGATATACGCGTGCGGACGAGCTCGCTGAAGGGTGTCGATGTGCCGGCAGCGCGCGCGCCGTCGATGATTGATGAATACCCGATGCTCGCCTGCCTGGCAGCCTTTGCTGAAGGCGACACCCGGATGCGCGGGCTGAATGAGCTGCGCGTCAAGGAAAGTGACCGGCTGGCGGCGACCGCTGCCGGGCTCAAGGCTGTCTCGGCCAGTGCGTCGATTGAAGGCGATGACCTGATAGTGCATGGCCGTGGCGGCGGCATTGCTGGCGGTGGTTTTATAAAGACGCATATGGACCACCGCATAGCAATGAGCTTTCTGGTGATGAGTCTGGCGGCCGAAGAGCCGATTGTTATTGATGACGTTAGAATGATTGCAACAAGTTTTCCGAGTTTTGTGGGATTGATGGAGGGGCTGGGGGCGCGGTTTAAGTAATTTGATCTCTGAAAGATCGAGTTACTCGGAAAACTTGATTCTTTGACGGGGCTTCAGATGCCCACAAGGCATCCGCCCCAAGTATGGCGGCGGGGTATTCTGCTGAGTTTTTGAGTTGGTTGATGGAGGGTTTAGGAGCGCGGTTTAAGTGACGGATGTTTAGGGATATTGAGGAGCAAAACTCGGTTTATTCCTCTCACGGGCTATTCCGCCGCTAACGCGGCGGGCCCTCCGAGGGGCGCGGCAACGCCGCGGGCTCACTCGCGTTCGCCATGTTCGCCGCTATGCGGCTTCCTCCATCGTAACGTTAGACGCGGACATAAGTTATTCTTGATGCAGAGCGCATGGCGGGACTGGGACAAGAAGGAAACCGCAAAGCGGTTGACATGGCGAAGCGCCAGCGCAGCCCGGCGCGTTGCGCAGCCCCTCGGAGGCTTTTTTTGATCGCTTCGCGATCAAAAATTCGCCGTGAGAGATATAGAGGAGCTCTACTTTGAGCGACGTTTTGACAATTGCGGTTGATGGGCCGGCGGCTTCGGGTAAGGGGACTTTGTCGCGGCGGTTGGCGGCGCATTTTGGGCTTTCTTATCTCGACACCGGCTCGCTTTACCGGGCGGCGGCGTTGAAGGCGCTGGATCATGGGGTGGCGCTGGATGATGAGCCGGGGCTGTCTTTGATTGCCAGCACACTGGATGGCAGCCTGCTTGCGGACCCGCGGCTGCGGGAGCGCGGCGTTGGGGATGCGGCATCGAAGATTGCGGGCCTACAGCCGGTGAGGGATGCGTTGCTGGCTTTTCAGCGGCTGGTGGCGAAGACGCCGCCGGGTGCGGTGCTTGACGGGCGGGATATCGGCACGGTTGTCTGTCCGGAGGCGGATGTGAAGCTTTTTGTTACCGCATCGGTGGCCGAGCGGGCGCGGCGGCGGCATAATGAACTGGTGGCGAATGGCGCCGATGTGACGCTTGACGATATACTGCTTGATATCGAAAAACGCGACGCCAGAGATACATCGCGCAATACTGCGCCATTGCTTCAGGCAAGCGATGCACACTTGCTAGATACGACAAATTTAGATATAGAAACAGCCATGAACGCTGCTGTTTCGTTAATCAACACGGTAATCGCTGCAAAGAGATAGGCATTTTTATTTGCCACTTGCTGCGGGCTGGTATTTTTAAACTTTAAAAATTTTCAGCTAACTCATTGTTTTGGAATGTTTTTCCGAAGCGCTTGATCGGTGACGGCGGCATAATTTTAACTTTAACCCTGGCTGGTTCACTCAAGATCCAAAGGCTGGCGAAATGGTCATGCCAGACATTGAAAACTGAAATCTCGGACAATTTATTTATGTCACCGGCAGATCAGCTCACCTGATTTGTCATCAGAGGCAACAATTTTTCACATGTTTGCGTAGCTCATTAGCGGTTTTTGGGTTTTTTTGGACAAGTCAATTACCCTTTAAGAGAAACCAAATTAATGAGCACAACTCAAGTAATTGAGGAATCGCAAAATCCATCAACTGAAGATTTCGCACAACTCCTGGAAGAATCCTTTGTAACCGCCTCTATGGAAGAGGGCAGCGTTGTCAAAGGTAAAGTCGTCGGCTTTGAAAAAGATCTCGCCGTCATTGATGTGGGCCTGAAAACTGAAGGCCGTGTCCCCCTAAAAGAATTCGGAATGGCCGGACAACCCGCTAACCTTGAGGTTGGCGATGAGGTTGAAGTTTATCTTGAGCGCGTTGAAAATGCGCTCGGTGATGCCGTTCTCTCTCGTGAAAAAGCCCGCCGCGAAGAAAGCTGGGTGCGGCTTGAAGAAAAATTCGAAGCGCAGGAAAAAGTTGAAGGCGTTATCTTCAACAAGGTTAAAGGCGGTTTCACCGTTGACCTTGATGGCGCGATCGCGTTTTTGCCTGGTAGCCAGGTTGACATTCGCCCGGTTCGCGACATCGGCCCGCTGATGAATGTGAAGCAGCCTTTCCAGATTCTCAAAATGGACAAGCGCCGGGGCAATATCGTTGTCTCTCGCCGCTCCGTGCTGGAAGAATCAAGAGCCGAGCAGCGCTCCGAGATTGTTGCGCAGCTTGAAGAAGGCCAGACAACCGAAGGCATCGTCAAGAACATCACCGATTATGGTGCGTTTATCGACCTTGGAGGCATTGACGGCCTGCTGCACGTAACTGACATGGCATGGCGCCGGGTGAATCACCCGAGCGAGATTGTCACTGTTGGTGACACCATCAAGATCCAGATCGTTCGCATTAACCCGGAGACCCAGCGCATCAGCCTTGGCATGAAGCAGCTGGAGAGCGATCCGTGGGGCGAAGTGAACAACAAATACCCAATCGGCTCTGTCGTTAAAGGCACAGTGACCAACATCGCGGATTACGGTGCGTTTGTTGAGCTTGAGCCTGGTGTGGAAGGTTTGATCCACGTTTCTGAAATGAGCTGGACGAAGAAAAACATTCACCCCGGCAAGATTGTCGCTTCCAGCCAGGAAGTTGAAGTGAAGGTGCTTGAGGTTGACCCTCAAAAACGCCGTATCTCGCTTGGCCTGAAACAGGTTCAGGACAATCCATGGGACAGCTTTGCTGATAAATATCCGAATGGCACTGAAGTTGAAGGCGCTGTGCGCAACATCACCGAATTTGGCCTGTTCATTGGCCTTGATGGTGAAGTTGACGGCATGGTCCATCTTTCTGACCTTGACTGGAACCGGTCTGGTGATGAAGCGGTGCAGGATTATAAAAAAGGCGACGTTGTGAAAGCCGTTGTGCTGGAAGTTGACCCGGACAAAGAGCGGATCAGCCTTGGCATCAAGCAGCTTTCCGATGATCCGTTCGATTCTGTCTCTGACTTCAAACGCGGCCAGCGGGTGACCTGCGAAGTGACTGCGGTGAATGATGGCGGCATTGAAGTGAAGGTTGCTGACAGTGATGTTACAGCCTTTATCAGACGCTCTGATCTTTCACGTGATCGCGGTGAGCAACGGCCGGAGCGTTTCCAGGTTGGCGATTCAATCGATGCGGCGATCATCCAGAATGACCGCTCAAGCCGCCGGATGAATCTTTCTATCAAGGCGCTGGAAATCGCTGAAGAGAAAGAGGCTGTGAAACAGTTCGGCTCAACTGACTCTGGTGCCTCACTTGGTGATATTCTGGGTGCTGCGCTTGGTAAATCAGACGGCGATGACGCCAGTGAGAGCAGCGAAAAGTCAGACGACTAGACGCTCACTCACTCGATCAATAAGACATCTTTGGACGGGCCGGTCATTGCACCGGCCCGTTTGTTTTTTAGGGTGATGTGTGGGCAGGATTGAATTTGTTCAATTTTTGGTCACCATATGAGCAAAATGTTGCGCCTTAATCGATTTTTGAACTATCATAGGCAGTTGAAACTGCTGGGTGTTTTCTCGCTCAAAGAAAGATGAAATCCTATGGCTGAAGAAGCCGAATATATTTTAGACAGGCGCAAGCTGAAGCACCGGCTTAATAAATGGCGGTTTATCGCCATTGCGGTGGCGCTGATCGGTTTTATCGCGTTAATGACCGTTGATAACAAATTCTCGGCCAAGCTTGGTGTTGCGGACCAGATCGCCCGCATCGATGTGACCGGTATTATCACCGATGACCAGACGCGCGCCGAGATGCTTGACCAGATTGCCAAGGACCCCTCCGTCAAGGCGCTGGTGGTGCGGTTCAACAGCCCCGGCGGCACGACGACGGGCGGCGAGGCGCTTTATACGGACCTGCGGAAGATTGCTTCAACGCGGCCGGTTGTGGCGGTGTTTGGCACCATGGCAACTTCGGCGGCTTATATGTCTGGCGTGGCGGCGGAGCATATTGTGGCGCGCGGCAATTCGATCACCGGCTCTGTTGGCGTTATCATGCAATGGGCTGAGGTGACCGATCTTTTTGACAAGATCGGCGTCGATATGAAAGAGATCAAAAGCGGCGACCTGAAAGCCGTGCCATCGCCCTTCCAAAAGCTTGAAGAGCCGGGCCGCAAACTGACCAAAGAGATGATCATGGAGAGCCATAAATGGTTTGTTGATCTGGTGGTCGAGCGGCGCAAAATTACACCAACGGCGATACCCGGCTTTCTTGAAGGGCGGATATTCTCTGGTCGGCAGGCGCTTGACTATGGTCTTATTGATGCGATTGGCAGTGAGGAGCAGGCGCTTGACTGGCTTCATCGGGTAAAAGAAATTCCTGCTGAGCTGCCGGTGATTAACTGGGAGAATAATTCGCAGTCGTCAACGGGCATCTTCGGCCGGGCCAGCCAATATGTGGCGGGGCTGTTTGGCATCGATATTTCGGGCTTACTGCAGCGCTACAACCAAAGCGGGTTGATGAGTGCTTCTACCAACGGTGGATTGATTTCCAAATGGCGCCAAAGGTAATAATTTGCTACTGTGTTTGCACTGAAGGATAAGTTGCGCATGGAGAATCTGATGATAAAATCCGAGCTGATTCAAAAAATTGCTGCGGCGAACCCCCACCTTTATCACCGGGATGTCGATAAGATTGTTAATGTCATTTTCGATGAGATTATCAAAGCGCTGGAGACCGGCGGCCGCGTTGAATTGCGCGGCTTTGGGGCCTTTACCGTTAAGCATCGCCCGGCTCGCAAGGGGCGCAACCCGCGTACAGGCAAGCCGGTGAATGTGGATGAAAAATTTGTACCCTTCTTCAAGACCGGCAAGGAATTGCGCGAGCGGCTGAATGACGGGTTTGATGTCTCCTGAATTGCAAGTGGTGACGGCCTGACGGCAGCAGATATTCACTCCCGCTTATGAAAGTCTGAACGTTGTTCAAGAAATTTTTGAATTCCCTGATCCTGATACCAGTGATTTTCATTGTTGTGGCGCTTGCCGTTGCCAACCGCCATGTTGTGCGGATGGTGCTGGACCCGCTCTCGCCCGAAAATCCGATGGCCGCGCTTGAAGCGCCATTTTTCGTTTATATGTTTGCGGCGCTGCTTGTGGGCGTTTTGCTCGGTGGCTCGGCAACCTGGTTCACCCAACGGAAATGGCGCAAGGCGGCCCGCCAGCGCAGTAGGGAAGCGCATGAATGGCGGCGCGAGGCCGAGCGGCTAGGCCGGGATGCGGCCCGCCAGCAGCAGGAAGCGCTGCCTTCGCCGCAAGGCGTGCCCGCCCCTTAGAAAGAGGGTGTGCCAGCACCATGAAAAAGTGGATTTGCCAGCGCTAACCAAGCGTGATTGCCCTCCCCCACTTTTAAATCATATCAGCTTAGATGAAGGGTTCCCTCCTTGCAGGTGAAGGTAAAGATTTGTGGGTTAAAGGATGCCGGGATGATGGCTGCGGCGCTAGACGCTGGCGCAGATTTTGTCGGTCTGGTCTTTTTCCCCAAAAGTCCGCGTCATGTTTCGCTTGAGGCGGCGGCACAGCTGGCCGAGCAGGCGCGCGGCAAGGCGCAGATTGTGGCGCTGATGGTTGAGCCGACGGATGAGGCCTTACAGCAGGTGATCGACAAGGTGCGCCCGGATTATCTCCAGCTGCATGGGGGCGAGAGCGCTTCGCGGGTGGCCGAGATAAAGGCAAAGTTCACAGTGCCGGTTATCAAGGCGATTGGGATCGCCTCGGCCGGAGATGTCGAGCTGGCGGATGGCTATAACGCTGCTGATATTATCCTTTATGATGCCAAGGCGGACCCTGGCCTTAGTGAACTGCCGGGCGGCAATGGGATTCCATTTGACTGGCGGATGCTAAAGGGCCAGAAAGAGAAGCGAAATTTCATGCTTTCTGGCGGATTAACGCCGGGGAATGTCAGTGAGGCAATTTCTTTGACCGGTGCCGTGATGGTTGATGTTTCCTCGGGTGTGGAGACGGCACCAGGCGAGAAGCAGGCGGCGCTTATTGAGGCGTTTATCAAGGCAGCGCGGGCGCCGGTTGCCTAAGCGCCGCAGCAAAGATTAAGGCCGGAGTGAAGGGACGAATAGGCACGATGACAACTGCGAATAGCTTGATGAATGGTCCGGATGATCGCGGGCATTTCGGCAAATTTGGTGGTCGGTTTGTTGCCGAGACGCTGATGCCGCTGATCCTGCGGCTGGAAGACGCTTACGAGACCGCAAAAAGCGATCCTGAATTTCAAAAAGAGCTGGATTATCTGCTGACCTATTATGCCGGGCGACCAAGTGTGCTTTATCACGCCGAGCGGCTGACCGAGCATCTGGGTGGTGCGAAAATTTATTTCAAGCGTGATGAGCTTAATCATACCGGCTCGCACAAGATCAATAATTGTCTGGGGCAGATCCTGCTGGCGCGCCGTATGGGCAAGACGCGGATTATTGCCGAGACCGGTGCTGGCCAGCATGGCGTCGCCGTGGCCACGGTGGCGGCGCGGTTTAACCTTCCCTGCACCGTGTTTATGGGCGCGACCGATGTCGAGCGGCAAAAGCCGAATGTGTTCCGCATGAAGCTGCTGGGCGCGGAGATCCGCCCGGTGACGGCCGGGCGCGGCACGCTGAAGGATGCGATGAACGAAGCGCTGCGTGATTGGGTGACCAATGTTGACGACACCTTCTATATCATCGGCACAGCGGCGGGCCCGCACCCTTATCCTGAGCTGGTGCGTGACTTTCAATCGGTGATCGGCCGGGAAGTGAAAGAGCAGATGATGGAAGCCGAGGGCCGCTTGCCAGACAGCCTTGTTGCCTGCATCGGTGGTGGCTCAAATGCCATTGGCTTGTTTCACCCGTTCCTGGATGACAGCGACGTGGCGATTTATGGTGTTGAGGCGGCCGGGCGCGGCCTTGATACGCCGGACCATGCGGCCTCATTGAATGGCGGTGAGCCGGGTGTGTTGCATGGCAACCGGACATATCTGCTGCAGGATGATGACGGGCAGATTGTTGAGGGGCATTCGATTTCGGCCGGGCTGGATTATCCGGGCATCGGGCCGGAGCATAGCTGGCTGAAGGATATTGGCCGGGTGAATTATGTCTCGGCAACGGACGCAGAAGCGCTTGATGCGTTCCAGATGTGTTCAAAGTTTGAGGGCATCATCCCGGCGCTGGAGCCCAGCCACGCGCTGGCCTATGTGAAAAAGCTGGCACCGACATTACCGAGTGATCATCTGCTGGTGATGAATTTATGCGGGCGGGGCGATAAAGATGTGTTTGCCGTTGCCGAGCATCTTGGTGTTGAAATCTAGCATTTGGGATAAATAATAATAATGACGACGACAACCCGTATTGATGCCTGTTTCAACCGGCTGAGAGATGAGAAGCGCGGCGCGCTGGTGACTTTCATTACTGCTGGTGACCCGGGCTATGATGCCTCGCTGGAGATATTGCTGGCGCTGCCTGAAGCGGGGGCCGATGTGATTGAGCTTGGCATGCCGTTCTCGGACCCGATGGCCGATGGGCCTGCCATCCAGCTGGCGTCCGAGCGGGCGCTTGACGGCGGGCAAACGATGGTCAAGACGCTGGCAATGGCGCGGGCGTTTCGCGACAAGTATGCCGATGTGCCGCTGGTGCTGATGGGCTATTACAACCCGATTTTCCATTACGGGCCGGAGCGGTTTGTGAAAGACGCTGCCGAGGCTGGGGTGGATGGGCTGATTGTGGTGGATGTACCGCCAGAAGCTGATGATGAGCTTTGTATTCCGGCAATTGGCGCCGGGCTGAATTTCATCCGGCTTGCGACACCGACGACAGATGACGAGCGCTTGCCGGTTGTGTTACAAAATACCAGCGGTTTTCTCTATTATGTTTCTGTCACCGGGATTACGGGTGCTGCGGCGCCGGATGTGGCGCGGGTGCATGAAAATGTGGCGCGCATCAAGGGGCAAACAGAGCTGCCGGTGGTGGTTGGCTTTGGTGTGCAATCTGGCGACCAGGTGCGAGAGATTGTCAAGGGCGCGGACGGCGCTGTGGTCGGCTCGGCAATTGTGCGGACGATTGAGGCCAATCTCGATGATAACGGCAATGCGGGGCCAGGGACGGTTGAAAAGGTTATCGCGCTGGTCTCGGACCTGGCGAAGGGTGTTCACAGCTGATTTGACCCTGAATTTACCCTTTTTCGGGTCTATTTGCCATGTCCGGTTATTTGGCTTAACGCTGGATATGGCTTAAGCTATCATCGCGCCATCGGCCGGATTGAAAAAGGCCACATGCCCCTTGCAGGCGATGGCGCGTTCAACAGCGCAAGTCGCGGAATTTTAGAAAGGCGTTTGACGTGAACTGGATTAATAATGTTGTTCGGCCCAAGATCCAGGACATTCTCTCCAAGCGGGAGATGCCGGACAATTTATGGGTGAAATGCCCTGAAAGCGGGCAGATGGTCTTCCATAAGGATTTGGAAGCCAACCAGTTTGTCGTGCCGGTTTCTGACTATCATATGCGGATGTCGGCCACAGACCGGCTGCATCATTTTTTCGATGATGGCGCGTATGAGGTGATTGAATTTAATGACGTGGCGCATGACCCGCTTAAATTCCGCGATGAGAAAAAATACACCGACCGCATCAAGGACGCCCGCACCAAGACAGAGATGAAAGATGCCGTGCTCTCTGGTGTTGGCAAGTTGAATGGCATGGACGTTGTTGCCGCCTGTCAGGATTTTAATTTTCTGGGCGGCTCGCTCGGTATGGCGGCTGGCGAGGCAATTGTGACCTCGATGCTGAAGGCCGTTGAGCTGGAGACGCCTTACATCATGTTTGCCGCATCGGGCGGCGCGCGGATGCAGGAGGGGATCCTCTCGCTGATGCAGATGCCGCGCACCACCGTTGCTGTGCAGCGGCTGCGCGAAGCGCGGCTCCCATATATCGTGGTGTTTACCAACCCGACAACGGGCGGCGTGACCGCTTCTTATGCGATGCTGGGCGATGTGCATGTTGCTGAACCTGGCGCCCTGATCTGCTTTGCCGGGCCACGGGTTATCAAGCAAACCATTCGCGAGCAATTGCCAGATGGCTTCCAGCGGGCGGAGTATTTGCTGGAGCATGGCATGGTTGATATGGTGGTCCACCGGCATGAGCTGCGCGATACTCTCTCAAAACTTTGCCATGTGATGATGCGGGAGCCAGTTCCCCATGAAGACGCACCGCTCGACAAGGCGGCTGACGATAACGCCGGGGCACCATTGCTGAACGGAGCCGCCGCAGTGGCCGCTGATTTGGTGGACGGCGAGGCTGCCAACAGCGGTGAGGTCATCGAAGTGGCAGCGCCAATAGATGAGGCGGATGACAAATCTGGCGATGAAAATGCGCAACGCTCGGCTGACGGTGATAATGGCGACGATGCCGAGGCCGCAGCGCCGATACAGCAGCCGCAACCAGATGTGCCGCTTGAAGCTGGTGCTGAGGGTACACCCGCCAATGAGGCTGATAAGCCAACGTGAAAGGCCTCTGGCCCCTAGATGCACCGAGGGGGTGGGACTGGATTTTTAACCGATAAGCCACGCAAGACATAAAGTAGAGTTTCGTATCATTATGCCAGCCAAAGTCCGTGAATATGCAAAGCGCCGATAGTCTATTGAAAGAGATGCATGAGCTGCATCCAAAATCGATCGACCTTTCGCTTGACCGTGTTTATGCCTTGCTGGAAAAACTGGGAAACCCGCAAGATAAACTGCCGCCCGTCGTGCATGTGGCCGGCACCAATGGCAAGGGCTCGGTGATTGCTTTTCTCAATGCGATCCTGGTGGCGCATGGGGCCAGGGTGCAGCGGTTTTCATCACCGCATCTGGTTAGCTTTCATGAACGGATCAATCTTGCCTCCCGCGCCGGCACCAAGCCAATTACCGATGACAAGCTGGTGGATGTGCTGAGCCGCACCAAAGCCGCCAATGACGGCGCAGCAATCACCTTTTTTGAAATCACCACCGTTGCGGCGCTGCTGGCTTTTTCCGAGCAAAAGGCCGACTGGTGCCTGTTGGAGACAGGACTTGGCGGGCGGCTTGACGCGACGAATGTGGTGGCCCGGCCAGCGGCCACGGTTATCACCCCGATCTCGATTGATCATACCGGTTTTCTTGGTGAGACCATCGCCGAGATTGCGAGGGAGAAGGCCGGGATATTAAAAGCCAAATGCCCGGGGTTTGTCGGGCTGCAAAGCAACGAAGCGCTGGAGCAATTATCCTTCAGGGCGGAGGAGCTGGATGTGCCGCTGAATATTCGCGGGCTCGATTATGATGTTTATGAGCAGCGCGGTCGGCTGGTTTATTCCTCGCCGGATGAGTTGCTGGATTTGCCGTTGCCGCGCCATCTGATCGGTCGGCATCAGGTTGAAAATGCAGGGCTTGCGATTCTTGTGGCGCAGCATCTTTTGGGCGAAAAACTTGACCAGGCGGCGCTGGCCAGCGCCATGCTAACGGCTGAATGGCCGGCGCGGATGCAGCGGTTGCCAGCAGCGGATTATTCGCGGTTTTTGCGGGCGGGCGATGAGCTGTGGCTTGATGGCGGGCACAATCCGGCAGCGGCCGCCGTGCTGGCTGAAATTCTGGGTGATCTTGAAGAGCGGGTGGCGCGGCCCATGCATCTGGTTATCGGCATAATGGCGGGCAAAGATGCGGCTGGATTTCTGCAGGAATTTATCGGCATCGCTTCGCAAGTGATTGCCGTGCCGGTGCCGGGGACGGAAAAGGGCATGGACCCGGATGAACTATGCGACATGGCAGTGGCGATGGGATTTGAAGCGGACGCTGCCGGCTCGGTGCAGGACGCGTTGCAGCTAAGCGCTGAGGGACGCCATGAAGATGTGCGCGTGCTGATTGCCGGCTCACTTTATCTGGCGGGCCATGTGCTAAGCGAAGGGTTGCCCAATCTTGCGAGTTAAATGAGATGGTGAGCTTCCTTCGAAGATAAAAAAAACCCGGCCTTCAAAGCCGGGTTTTTGTATTTCGGGTTCAAGCTCGGTCTTATACGTGCGAGCTGATCCATTCCTGCAGCGAGCTTTTTGGCAGGGCCCCTGTGCGGGTGTCGGCCACTTCGCCGTTTTTAAACAGCATCAGCGTTGGCACGGCGCGGACGCCGTATTTGGCGGATGAATTTGGCCCGTCATCAAGATTGACCTTGACCACTTTGACCTTACCGGTCATTTCGGTTGCCACTTCATCAAGGGCAGGTGCCATGGCTTTACAAGGACCACACCAGTCGGCCCAGAAATCCACCACAACGGGTTCGCTTGAATTTAAAACTTCTGATTCAAAAGTCTCGTCAGAGACTGTCAATGTTGACATTGGTGCATCCTTTATTGATTGCGGCTGGTGATTTAGTGATCCTATATGATTCTGGCCGTTTGGTGGCCTTATTGGCCGCCTGTTGCCTTATCGGGTCATCACTTTTCTCATGCAACCGCTCTGGTTTGTTATAGCTCTTAGTTAAGATCACTGGCGATAAAGTCAAGTGTTGTGGTGCTATCGGCGAAAAACGGGCTTAATTTTCCGTTGTCGGTGTCTGGTTTAAAATGGCGTCAAAGGGGTCAAGCGCGTCCGCCGGAATTTCCATCAGAAATGGCCCGTCTGTCCATAGCAGCGCGGCGCGCAGGCTGTGGCCGGGGTATATTTCCCGCAGCGCGATGCGGTAGGCGGCAAGTTGGGCCTTATACGCATCGGCGACATCTTCCAATCGGCGCGGGCTGGGGCGGTTGGATTTGTAATCAATGATCATCACTTCGTTTTCGCGCACGACGAGCCTGTCGATTTGCCCCGATAGCAGGATCGGGGTTTTGCCGGATTTTTTTGGCGTGATGCGGGCGATAAGGGAGACCTCCGCCCGTGAGCCGGGGCCGAACAGATCCGCGTAGGCGTCGTTTTCGATGATGGCCAGGGTTTCATTGATAATGGCATCGCGGGCGGGCGGCGATAACTCGCGGCCATGATGGCCTGCCAATGTTTCTGCCGCGCGGCGGCGGTCGCCCTGCTCCACCTCGGGCAGATATTCCAGCAATTTATGCACTAGGCGGCCTCTGACAAATCGGGCGTCACTGCCAAGGGTTTGCGGGCTCATCACGGCCGGCTCAATGGGCAGCTTGTCCTCATCATCATCGGGGGTTTCGTAAGGGATGACGGATGACGGCGCGACCGGAATGGTACGGACCGGCTCGGCGGCGGCCTTTTGATGATACCAAGCGGGGAGCGGCGGCGTTGCGGCGGGCCTGGCTGCTGGTTGCGGCTCAAGCGGCGCTGCATGATCAACCGTGCCGCTTTCTAAACGCGAGACAATGTCGCCATTGGGGAGGGATACGGTCTCGATCTGTGCTTGCAACCCTTCAGTTATCAGGTTGTACCAGCAATCGCGCGAGCGGCCTTGCACCCCCTCGAAACCGGCAACATAGAGGCGGTCTTTGGCTCTGGTCATGGCGACATAGAGCAGGCGAAGTTGCTCCTCGGATTCGGCCAGGTTGCGGACATCGCGCATTTGCCTGATCGGTCTGAGATGGCTTTTGCCGGCCAGCGACCAGAGGATGCGGTTGTTAAAGCGATGGTTCGGCTCGCTTTGGCTTCTGGTGGTGAGGATGCTGTCTGACTGGCTGGCTGAGCGGCTGCTGCAGGTATCCGGCAGAAAGACGATTTCTGCCTCAAGACCCTTGGCGCCGTGCACGGTCATGACGCGCACTTCGTCGCGGCCTTTTTCCATATCGCGTTTGACTTCGGCATCGGCACGGCGCAACCAGGCAAGAAAGCCCTGCATTGAGGGCGGCTCAAGCTCGTCGAACTGGAGCGAAAGATTTAGGAACTCATCAAGCGCGTCACCAGCAACGGCGCCAAGGCGGGCGATGAATTTTTTGCGCAGGCCCTCGCCCTCAAGCAGATTGGCAAAGAATTCAAAGGGCGGCAAAATATCGGCGCGGGAAAGCCAGAGGCTCAGGGTTGCGGCGACGGGTTCAAATTTTTCATCTCGCCTGGCGAAATAGCGGAGGCTTTGCCAGAGCGAGCCTTTCCGGTTGTGGCAAAGAGTAAAGAGGTCATCGTCCTGGAGATTGAACAGCGGGCTTTTCAGGAGGCTTGCCAGCGCCAGGTCATCCTCGGGCAGCAGCAGGAAATCGCCAAGGGCCATCATGTCCATTACGGCGAGCTGTTCGGTGATGACGATGCGGTCGGCGCCAGAGACCGGGATGCCTTCTGCCTTGAGCGCGCGGATCATCAGCGGGGCGAAGGGGTTGCGCTTGCGCAGCAGTATGAGGATATCACCGGCGCGGATCGGGCGGCCTTTCGATTGCAGGATTTCGTCGGTCTCCAGCCAGCTTTTGATCTTCCGGGCGATTTTTTGCGCGAGCCGCTGGCTGACATTGTGGATGCCGTCATCATCGAGGGGGGCAAAGGCCTCGGTCTCGTCACGCTTTTCCTGGCACTCGGTAGGCCAGATTTCGACAAGGCCGGGGGCGTTCTCGCGGTGGGCGTGGTGAGCAATGGCGCTGCCGCTCATGGTGACGCTCTGGCTGATCTCGGGATTGGCGAAGACGAGATCAACAGCATCAAGCACGGCCTTGGTTGAGCGGAAGGAAAGATTGAGTGGGACTTTTTCGAACTTTTTATCGGCTGCGTTTGCGCTTTGTGCGAAGTGGCTGGCCATCTCGCCAAACTGGCGTGGCTCGGCGCCCTGAAAGCCGTAGATGGATTGCTTTTCGTCGCCAACGGCAAAGAGGGTGCGGTCTTTTTCACTGGCGCCCTTTCCGGCGAAAAACTCCTCTGTCAGGCTGGCGATCACCTGCCACTGGTCGGGGCTGGTATCCTGCGCTTCATCGACGAGGATATGGTCGAGGCCGCGGTCCAGTTTATAGAGCACCCAGGCGGTGTCATCGCGGCTTTGCAGCAGGCGGGCGGTGTATTCGATGAGGTCCTGATAATCGAGGGCGGCGCGCTGCTGCTTTTGCTGCTCGAAGCGGGCGATGATTTTGTCAGCAAGGGTGAGCAGCTCCATGGTGGCGCGGGCAATGGTAAGGCTGTCATAAGCGGTGAGGGCTTCTGCGAAGCTGTCCTGGGCCGCGCTCAGGCGGTCGATGAGCCCCGGGTGGTCATTCGATACGGCTTTGGTGACGAGTGATTTGCGCTTCTCGTTCTTCTGCGTCAGGAACAAAAGGCGGAGGGTGTCTGTTTTCGCGGTGGCGGTTTTTGAATGAGTGGCGGCGGTGAGATGCCGGGCTGTGGCTTCGTTGGTTTTGCCGCCAATATCGAGCAGGATGGGGGCAAGGCTGGCGGCCAATTCATCGCTCAAAGCGTCTGCCATTGCCGCTTGCCAAAACGCCGGGTCTTTATTTTCTGGCAGGTCGAGGATGGCGGCGAGGGCGGCCAGCATCTGATCCGGGGCCTCCTCCAGCGCCGGGCCCCAGCTTTGTTTGTGGCGTATGGCGGCGCGGATATGCTCCTCGAACTGAATGTCAGTGGCGTGGGTTGTAACAATGGCCAGGGCCTGGGCCTCGCGGCTTGTCGGGTTGGCAAGGGCGCTGTGCAGCACATCATTGATGGCGTTATTTAAGAGGTCATTGCTGGCGACATCATCAAGCACATTGAAATGCGGCGGCACACCAGCCTCTAGCGGGAAGCGTTGCAGCAGCTTTTCGCAAAAGCCATGAATGGTCTGAACCTTCATGCCGCCGGGGGTTTCGATGGCTCTGGCGAACAGGCGGCGGGCGGCGTCGAGGGTATCAATATCGGGCGTGGTGCCAGTGAGCCTGACGAGGGCGGCTTTCAACTCATCCTCAGGCAGGGTGACCCAGGCGGCGAGGGTGGCGAAAAGCCGGTTGGACATCTCAGCGGCGGCGGCCTTTGTGTATGTCAGGCAGAGGATGCGGAAGGGCTCGCTGCCGGAGAGCAGCAGCCGCAGTACGCGGTTGACCAGCACATGGGTTTTGCCGGTGCCGGCATTGGCGGAGACGAAGGCGGAGGTTGCCGGGTTGGCGGCGTTGCCCTGGAGGCGGGTGGTCTCCGCCAGGATGTCGCTGATGGTTGGCGCGGCGGCGCTCTGATTTTGCTTTTGCATCAGCTTGCCTCCTCCTCATCGTCGCTGCCCCATTCATCAATGCGGGCGAGGTGGGCGTAGTCGTCATAAGTGTAACGGCCCTTGAAATCATGGCGGCGCAGGGCCTGGTAGGGGGTTTCCTGCCGATCAAAGGCGGTGATGAGGGCTTTCAGGTCATCAAGAGATTTTTGCGCCAGGGCGGAGATGTCAACGCCCTCTATGCTGGTGGCAATGCCTGCGGTCTCGCCGCCCTTGGCGGCGATGTAGGTGAGACCGGTGACCGGGCCAGCGGGCAATTTAACTTCACCGCCAGCTTTGGCAAAACCACCCGCCTCGAGGATGGCCGCCTCGAGCGGCAATTGCGGGCTGTAAAGCGCGATGACCTTTTTGGCGCTTGGCACGGTGCCGGTTTTGTAATCGTAGATGTGATAGTTGCCGTCTCTGGTCTGGTCGATGCGGTCGGCCCTGGCGGTGAGGGTGAAGGGGGCGTAGGGCGCATCGAGGTCCATTCTACCCTGAAGCTCCGTGTAGGACTGGGCAGTGCCTTGGCGGCGGTCCGGCTCGGTGGCGGCGAACCATGTGGCGAAATTTTCGAAGCGAGGCTTCCAGAAGGCGCCGATTTGTGGATGAAGTCCAATGGCTTGCATCAGGTCGCCGGCGATGGCGCTCAACTCTTCGGCGGCGTTGGCTGGCAGGGTGGTCGGGTGTTTTTCGGTGAAGATCTGCAGCGCCTTGTGGATGATCTGACCTTTCATGGCGGCGTCTGGCGGGGCGCCGAGCGGGTCAAGCGGTGCAAGCTTTAAAATGGAGCGGGCAAAGATGGCGTAGGGGTTGGCGATCCAGTCCTCGATGCGGGTGACGCTGAGGCGGCGCGGGCGGGCGGCGACCGGCGGCGTTGGGGCGGGGCGCTCAACTTGCGGTGCGGGAGTTACATCATCGCGGTGTGTTGCCAACTTGGCGAAGAAGTCGGCGAATGAGTCGGCGAAGGAGGCGGCGAAGGGCTCATCTGCCTTGGCCTTAAGGCAGTCGCTCATATTCAGGCCCTTGAGCAGGGCCTCAATGCGCATCAGCCAGCGGGACTGGACGGATTCGACGCCGTCTTTCTTGGCGGCGCGGGTGAGATAGACTTTGTTGGCCGAAAGCAGCGAGGCGAAATCGTGGGCGCTGTAGCCGATATGCTGCTCTGGTGCGGGCAGGCCAAGCTCCTGACACATGGGGCGGGAGAGCCAGGGGTTGGCCTCTGCCGTGCCCGGCCAGGTGCCTTCGTTCAACCCACCGAGAATGACGATGTCCGGCTGTTGCAGGCGCGCTTCAAAGGGACCCCAGATGAACAGCCGGGGGTGGACCGGGGTGAGCGGGCGCACGGTTTCGCCAGACAGCAGGCTTTTGTAAAACTCCGGGTAGTCGCCGGGTTTCAGCGGCGGGGCGGTGGCGGCATGGGCTTTGATCTCGGTGAGGATGCGGGCGAGTTGCTCGCCAGCGGCGCCCTGCCATAGTGGGGCGGCGTTCTCCGACATAGCGGCATCGTCGTCATCGCTCTTCTTGGCAGAGAGGCTGGCCAGATTTTCAGCAACGTCAATATGGGCGCTGATATAAGCTTCGAGGTTTGAGGGGCTGCGGCTTTCAAACAAAAGGGTGAGAGGGGTGAAGGCTTCAACCAGCCGGTCAAGCAAGGTGGCGGCGAGTGCCCATTCACCCTCCGAAAGGCGGCGGATGGCGGGGTGGATATGGTCGCCATTGCCCAGCCGGGCGCGTATGTCATTTAGCGTCTGGGTCAGGCGGCTCATGCCGCCACCAAGCCAGGGCTGGCGCAGCGCTGTGAGCTCAAGCGCGCGGGCGGCAAGCCGGCTTTGGCCGCGCTCAAAGCCGAGCCGGGTCAGGGGGTGTTTCAGCAAAGCCAGCAGGGCTGCGGGCTCGAAGCCATTTGCAGCCACATGGATGATCTGATCGAAGAAAGCGCCGGGCATGGTTTTGGCCAGCGGGCGGCCACCTGAATCATCCACCTTGATGCCCCAGGCCTCAAGCCGGACAGCGACGCGGCGGGCCAGCAGACGGTCTGGCGTGATGAGGGCGGCGGTGCGGTCTGGCTGGGCGGCCACATGGCGCAGGATGAGGGCGATAAGCTCGGCTTCTTCCTGCGCGTCTCTGGCGACATTCAGGGATATGCTTTGAAGAGCCTGTTGCAGCGCTTTTTGTTTGGCTGCGTCTTCGCTCATGGCGGTTATGTAGGGCTGCCATTGCTCGGTGGAAGTGGCCGGGCGGAGGGCCTGGCTGATGAATTCAGATTTTGCGGCGTCTGGTGCGGCAAGCTCTGTGCCGGGCAGGGCGGCAATTGCGCTGCGGTTAATTTCCAGATCGGCGAGCAGCTTGGCAAAGCCGAATTGCGGATGCTCGGGGTGATCGGCAGGAATGGCGGTGAAGCTTTGTTCATCCAGATGCTGATCGAGCCCGGGGAGGACGATGGCGCCGCGGGGAAGCCTGGTGATGGCGTCCATTAATCTGGCGGCGGCGGGGACACTGCCGGTTGAGCCCGCCAGAATGACCGGTGACTCTGGTGGGTTGGCGAGGAGGCGGCTGGCCTCTTTGTTCAACAGCAAATTGCGGCGGGCTGCCTGGCTCATCATGTCCTGGTCAGCGAGATAGCCAGGGTAGGCGGCGGTGATGACGGTGAGGAATTTGAGGGTTTTCTGCCAGTTTTTTGAAAAATCTTCCGGCACCAGATTTTCCAGCTCCGCCAGGTCAACTTCTTCCGTTTCGGCATTGTCCATAAATTTTGCAAGCTCGCGGGCCATGAGCGATGCCTGGGCCGGGGTGCTGTTGGCTTTGCCTGCGTCAAGCAGGTCAGCGTTATGACCGGGGCTGGTGAGCCAGGCCAGCACGAGCCGGGTAAGGACAAGCTGGCGCTGCATGGGCGAGATGGCCGGGTTCATATCCAGCAGAGAAAGGTCCGGCTTGCCATTTGAGAGGGCGTCATCAATCAGGCTTTCATCCTCACTGGCGTCACCAATCGGGCGGATGGCTGGCAGGAGGATGGCCTTTTGCGCGGATCGGCGCAGGAAGGCCTCACCGCAGGCACGGCAGGCGCGGCGGGTGGGTAGCAGCAGGGTGTATCCGGCGAGTTGCTGGGGAGTGGGCGGGGTGCCGCCTGCGGCTGGCAAGTTGCCGTTTAGAATGGCGGTGACAAGGGAATCGAGAAAAGGTGCCGTGGCGGGTATGGTAACGATGTTGCTTGTCTCACGTTTCGCCATTGATGTTGTCCCGCTTCAGGCAATTGGGCCGCTGAGTTCGATATATGGCGGCCTTGTTGATGTTTGCCCGCCTATCATGTTCACCGGCTGGCGGATATGCAATGCTCAGCGTTTGCCAAGGCCTCACTTGTCCCCACATGCATCCATTTGCCCTGATGACGGATGCCATGGGCGCGGCCCGCAGCGATTGCCGTGTCCCAAAGTTTGTTGAGCGAGAAGGGGCCGGCCGGGTGGCCGTGAAACATTGCCGGGGTGTTGATGGAGACGCCGGCAAAAACAAAATCCGAGACGGCATCCTTTGGACGGCGGGCGATGCGGTTATCGTCGCCGAGCAGGAAATCGCCTTTGCCGTCATAGCCGAGCGAGGTGTGGCGGTTGGCCAGCAGCATCAGACAGTCCATCTTTGCCGAGTTGAAAGCTTCGATCATATGGGCGAGGTTGCGGCCTTCTCCCTCAATCCAGACGGTGTCGGAATTGTGAATGAAAAAGGGCTCATCGCCAAACAGCGGCAGGGCTTTCGCAGCACCGCCGCCGGTGTCGAGGATTTCGCGGCGTTCATCGGAAATGATGATCTCAGGCTCTGTGTATTTGGCGAGGTGGTCCTCAAGCTGATCCGCCAGGTAGTGGACATTGACGACGATTTTTTCGACGCCAACGTCGACCAGCCCCTCGATGACATGATCGATCAATGGCTTGCCTGCCAGTTTGATCAGTGGCTTTGGTGTTGCCTCTGTCAGAGGGCGCATGCGCGAGCCGAAGCCAGCGCCGAGGATGAAGGCGTTTTTGATCATAGCGGGTCTCGCTGGCCGGGGAGGCTGTGCCCGGTGCCGGGTGAGTTATGGCGCGCTGATTGCTGGGCGCCGCCGCGGCTCTCTGGCGGGAAGTTTTCATCGTACCAGCTTTTGAGAGGCGCGAGCGCCGGGTGGGCAAGGTTGCGCTCGAGATAATCCCAGATGCGGGGAATGTGGGCAAGGTAGTGGGTTTTGCCATCACGGACGGCGAGGCGGATGAAAATGCCGAGCAGTTTGCAGCAACGCTGCGCGCCCAGGATGGCATAGGCGGTTTTAAAATCCTCCACATCCATGGCTGGATCGGCGGTGCGGGCGCGCTCTATGTAGCGGGCGAGAAGATGCTGCTCCAGCGCCTTTGGCACGGTCAGGCGGGCGTCCTGGCAAAGGGAGACGACGTCGTAAGCCGCGTGGCCGATGAGGGCGTCCTGAAAGTCGATGATGCCGACGCGGGCTTTGGCGCTATCGCCTTTTAGACGCATCATGTTGGGGGAGTGGAAATCGCGCAGGACCCAGTTTTGGTTGTTTTGGGCAAGATGCGGGAAAAGCCCGCGCCAGATGGCATGATAGGCGGCGCGGTCACTCTCGCTGATGGGTGCGCCCTTCTGGTGCGGCCAGTGCCAGTCGATCACGAGGTCGGCCTCTATGCCAAGGGCAACATCATCATAGGGCGGCAGCTTGTAAGGGGTGCCATTAACCGGCATTGGGGCGGGGGTGGCGGCGCGCAGGCTGACCAGCACGTCGATGCCATCTTCATAGAGGGCTTTTTGATCGGCGGCTTGCTCAGTGATCTGGGAGTAATATTGGTCATCGCCAAAATCATCGACAAGCAGCAAGCCCTTTGTGAGGTCGTGGGCATGAACTTCCGGCAAGGCCAGGCCATGGGCGCGCAGGGCGTTTGAGACGGCAACGAAGCTGTTCATGTCCTCTGCGAGATGGGCGATCTGGCTGTAGGGTTTGCCGTCTCTCACGGGCGGGCCATCGGGCTGGGGCGGTGCGTTCATCAACAGGCGCTGCTGGCTGCCCTGGCGGAGGCGAATGTAGGACCTAGATGAGGCATCGCCCTGGAGGAAGGCCCAGGCAGCGTTGCCCCAGCCGCACTGGTCCAGAAATTGCTGCATGGCGTCCAGCCGGTCGAGTTTGGCGGTATGGCTGCCATGGCCTTCAAGGGTGACGGTGCGGCTGGCACCGCCATCTGCTTCTTCGAGGCGAAGGGTGAAGCGGTTTGGCATGGCGGCTTTGGCGGTGTCATCGGGCCATTCAATCAGGGTGAGCCGGTCGGCGCTGTCGTCGTAAAGGCCGAGCTCTTCGGCCTCGGAGGGGTCGCCAAGGCGATAAAGATCGTAATGAGCGACATCGAGACGCGCGGTCTCATATGGAATCACAAGCGGGAAGGTGGGACTGGGCACCTCAAGCTGGTCGTCGCAGGCGATGGCGCGAATGATGGCGCGGGCGACGGTGGATTTGCCGGCGCCGAGGTCGCCTTCAAGGAAGATGACGTCGCCTTTTGAGAGGGTGGCGGCAAGATGGGTGGCGAAGCGCTCCAGGACTTCAAGTTTAATGGCATCAATTCTGAGTGCACCGGCTCTGATGGCTTCAGGCCCGGCCGCCTTGTTCTCAATACTGTTCACGCATCACTCCAATTAAGTCAGCCAGATATAGTCAGGCAAATTTAGTCAGGCAAATCCAGTCAGGCGAATCCAGTCAGTCAGGGGTGGCTTTTTGATCCTTTATCAGACCGCTTGCATGGGGTTATGCGGCATGGCTTTCACTGTCGTCAAGCTTTGTCTCACTGCCCTTTGCATCGGGCTGGGTGATTGGTAATCGTACCGTTACTGTGGTGCCCAGACCTTCATGAGAATGGAGACGAACGACGCCGTGGTGAAGCTCGACAAGGCTTTTGACTATAGAGAGGCCAAGCCCGGCGCCGCGGTGATTTGAGCCACGCGGTTTGCTTTCAAAACGCTGGAAAACGGATTGCTGCTCAGCCTCTGGAATGCCGCTGCCATTATCCACCACGGAGATGGCGATATACTCATCTTCCTTTTTGGCGAAAATATTGACACGGGCGCCATCATCAGAAAAACCGACGGCGTTGCAAAGAAGATTATAGAGCACCTGGCCGATGCGCTTGGCGTCCGCCTCAAAGGGCGCGATGCGTTTGGCGATTTTGATGTCGAGGGTGACATCTTCACCATCAAAGCGGGTGCGGAGTTTTTCGGCGGCGATGTCGATGACATCCTTAACGTTGATCATCTCGAGGTTGAGGTCGAGGCCGCCTGCGTCGATGGT
Source organism: uncultured Alphaproteobacteria bacterium (assembly GCA_942490955.1). Lineage (GTDB taxonomy): Bacteria > Pseudomonadota > Alphaproteobacteria > Rhizobiales > HXMU1428-3 > HXMU1428-3. Next base: position 8,156 of record CALNZE010000017.1, on the reverse strand, counting down.
GGCGAGATCGAGAATGTCGTCAACAATGGCGAGGAGGTTGTCTGATGACGCGCGGATATCGCCGAGATATTCGCTCTGTTTTTCGTTCAATTCGCCGATGGCTTCATTGCCCAGAAGTTCGCTGAAGCCGATGATGTTGGTGAGCGGTGAACGCAGCTCGTAGGAGACATGTGAGATGAAGGTGTTTTTCAGCCGGTCGGCGGCGACGAGAGCTTCGTTGCGCTCCATCAGCACGCGCTCCATGCGGCGGTGGGCGGTGACGTCTTTATAGGTGAGCAGGGTGGCGCCATCCGGCAGGGGGACAGCTGCATAGTTGATGACGCGGCCATCGGGCCGGGTCAACTCGGCGGTGATGGGGTCGCGGCGTTCATTAATGGAGGTGACAGCGGTGTGGACATCGCCCCAGGAGGCATCATCAAACAGGGCGCGGCAGCGGTAAATCACCTCGTCGATATGCGGCATGGTTTTAAGGAAGGATTTTTCCAGCTGCCAGATTTCGGCGAAGGCGGGGTTAAACAGCCGCAGGCGCCCATCCGGTTTGAACACCGCGACGCCTTCCGCAAGGTTTTCCAGCGTTTCGCGCTGGACGTTGATCAACCCTTCATAGCGGGATGCCAGGGCGTAACGCTCTGTGGCGTTGTCATAAAGATGGGTGACGCCGCCATCGGAGCGCTGCTCGCGGACGACCTGAATGTAGCGGCCATCAGGCAGATGCCACCAGTCTTCATGGTGCTCTTCTGTCTGGTTGATTTTGAGCTGGGCTTCTCGCCAGGCGCGGTAGTCAGCCTCTTGCGGCAGTTGGCCCATGGTGCTGAGCTGATCGAGGATCTCGCCTTCAGACGGGCTGGTTTCCAGCCAGGAGGGGTCGAGATTCCAGAGGTCAACATAGGCCTGGTTGTAGAAGGTAAGCGCGTTGTGGGAATCGAAGATGGCGATGGCTGAGGCGACGCGGTTGAGGGTTTTTGTGTGGGCTTCGATGAGATGCTCCAACTGGCCCTCGGCGCTTTCAATGGCGCCAACATCAATGGCCAGCCCGGCGCTGCCATCAGCCAGGGGAATGGAGATGGCGTCAAAGGCGCGGCGTTCACCGCCGATGATGGTGTGAAACCTGTCTGAAAAAATTTCTCCTGCTGTGATCTTGTCGGAGACTTCCTTGCGTTGGCGCATCTCGAGCAGCTCGATCTGGCGGGCTTTTACATCGTCAATGTTCACAGCCTCGACGGATTCGGCATAGGACTGGTTGACCCAGGTGATCTTGCCTTCCTGATCGCGGAACCAGACGGGGAGTGGCAGGGCGTTTAACAGCTCTTTTTGTGCCTCAACGATGCGGGCAAGGCGGCGGCGATGCTCGTAAATGTTGGCGATTTCGCTGGCGCTACCGGCGATGTTGCGCAGGCGGAGAATGGGTGTGCCGCCGGCCGAGCGGCCATCGGCCTCGAGATGGTGGCCGGTGAGGGTGCGGATTGTAAGCGTGAAGGCCGTGCCGTCGCGAAACAGCTCTTCCAAGCTGGCGCGCAGCTCATAGGCGGAGGCGATCTCCAGCCATTGATCAAAATAGAGGGTTTCGGAGAAATGGAAAGGGATGCCGGTGTCGGTATCGAGCGTGTGGATGATGAGGTTGGGCTCGCCTTTTTCATCCCAGAGCATAAGCAGTTGCGGCTCGGCCTTGAGCATGGCCTGGGCGAGGTTTAGCTCGTGGCGGATGCTGGCGACGTCTTTCTTGGCGCGGTTGCGCTCGATGCTGGCCTGCTGCTGGACGCGCAGCGCCTGCCAGGACATGGCGCCGGAGAAAAGCAGCGCGCCAAGACTGAGGACCATGGCAAGAAATTCCCATGAGCCGAGAAGTGCGCCGCCGCCAAGGCCAGATATCTGCGCCGCCCATATCGCCATGCCGACGAAAGCGGCGCTGACGACGATCAAAGGCAAGACATGGCCGAATTGGGGAATCGCATCCCCAATCCTGCGTAAATGGCGTTGAAAACTTTCGCTACTTGGCATTTGTTTGCAGGGCGTTAACCTGCCCTGTCCCTCGTGACCGCTTTGACAGCGGCTGCTTTTTATCCGGGCCCTGCGCTTTTGCCCCTCATTGAAGTCTTTTCGGTTGCCCCATAGTGGTAACGGCCTGATTGGCCCGGTGCGGAGAAGGCGCGTGCTGGCCATTCCCTGGTCGTCTTACTGCTGCTGGCAACGGCCTACTGCTGCCAGCCGCCGGTTCTTATTCCGCAGCCGCCAACAAGCGCTATTTCCAGACTCGTAGAATAGGCAATTTTTAAAATCTACACGTATGGATAGGCCACACTCAAATAAAGACCGCTTTATGCACAGGCTTACTCACAAGAGACTGCAAAAGGCTACTTTTGGTTGTTTTGTGTCCGGCCATAAAAAAGGGGGGGCAAAAGCCCCCCTTGATCCTCAGATTTTGCGCCAGACTAGTAGCGGTAATGCTCTGGCTTAAACGGCCCTTCGATCGGCACGCCAATATAGTCCGCCTGTTCTTTGGTCAGCTCGGTGAGTTTCACGCCGAGTTTTTCCAGATGCAGCGCGGCGACTTTTTCATCGAGATGTTTTGGCAGGACGGAAACGTTGTTTTCGTAAGAGCCGGCGTTCTTCCAAAGCTCGATTTGTGCCAGCACCTGATTGGTAAATGAGGCGCTCATCACGAAGCTTGGGTGGCCGGTGGCGCAGCCGAGGTTAACAAGGCGGCCCTCTGCCAGCAGGATGATGCGCTTGCCGTCGGGGAATTCGATTTCGTCAACCTGCGGTTTGACATTGTGCCATTTGAAATTGCGCAGGCCAGCGACCTGAATCTCACTGTCAAAGTGGCCAATGTTGGAGACAATGGCGCGGTCTTTCATCTGGCGCATGTCATCGACCTTGATGACATCCTTGTTGCCGGTTGTGGTGACGAAAATATCGCCGGTTGCAACGACATCACTGAGGGTTTTGACCTCATAACCCTGCATGGCGGCCTGCAGCGCGCAGATGGGGTCAATCTCTGTGACGATGACGCGGGCGCCCTGGCTACGCAGGCTTTCAGCTGAGCCTTTGCCAACATCGCCGAAACCGCAGACAACCGCGACTTTACCTGAGACCATGACGTCTGTGGCACGCTTGATGCCATCAACGAGGCTTTCGCGGCAGCCGTAGAGGTTATCAAATTTTGATTTTGTGACGCTGTCATTGACGTTGATCGCCGGGAAAGGCAGGCGGCCATTTTCGACCATCTGGTATAGCCGGTGAACGCCGGTTGTTGTTTCCTCTGAAACGCCCTTGATGGCATCGCGTGTTTTCGCGAACCAGCCGGGGGATTTTTCAAGGCGTTTTTTGATGGTGGCGAAGAGGACTTCTTCTTCTTCATTGCCGGGATTGTCGAGCACGGAAATGTCTTTTTCTGCCTCTGCCCCCAGGATGATGTAAATGGTGGCGTCGCCGCCGTCATCGAGGATCATGTTTGCGGGTTCGCCGTCTGACCAATCGAAAATTTTGTCGACGAAGTTCCAGTATTCTTCCAGCGTTTCGCCTTTATGGGCGAATACCGGGGTGCCGCCTTTGGCGATGGCAGCAGCGGCATGATCCTGAGTTGAGAAGATATTGCAAGAGGCCCAGCGCACGTCAGCGCCGAGGGCCTCAAGCGTTTGAATAAGTACCGCTGTCTGGATGGTCATGTGCAGGCAGCCGGCAATGCGTGCGCCTTTCAAAGGCTGGCTATCGCTATGCTCATCGCGGATGGAGATGAGGCCTGGCATTTCGGTTTCGGCAATTGCGATTTCTTTGTCGCCATACTCAGCAAGGCTGATGTCGGCAACTTGATAATCGGTAAACTCGGTCATCGCTAGTCCTTTAAGTTAAACGCGGCGGTGGTTTGATTTTGCATGGGGCAACATCTGCCGCGACGCTTGCGCGGTTGCCCCTTTTCCGCGCCGTTATAAAACGGGGCGGGAAAAAGCGCAAGTGAGATATAAAGAAAGTTTTATATGATACTTTTGGCCCGGTGAGGGCAGGTCTGGCTTTTTTGGACTCATTATCAGGTTTTTTTTACCTTGTGACCGCCGTCTATTCTTCCTCGTGGAAGCGGGCCTGGACGAGCTCGGTGAGGGCGGTTAGAGCTTCACTGGCCTCTGGCCCCCGGGCCTCAACCAGGATTTGCGAGCCATTGGCTGCGGCCAGCATCATCAACCCCATAATTGAAGAGCCGCCGACGGTCTGGCCATCTTTGGTGACGCTGATATCGGCGTTATAGTTATTGGCGCATTTGACGAAGGCGGCGGAGGCACGGGCGTGCAAGCCTTTCATATTGCAGATTGTCAGCTCCGCGAAGATCAGATCATCACTCATGGCGGCTCCCCGTTATTATCGGTTTTTGTTGCGCAGTTATTGCCCTGAATCAGGTGGAATGCAAGGGCGCGGGGATGGTGCAAGGTGAGTTTGTCGTGGCGGGCTGTTGAGTAAAGGGGCTTCGGGCGGGTTACTTGTCGCCAAGAACCTGGCTGGCAACGGAGATATATTTGCGGCCGGCGTCCTGGGCGGCAATGATCGCCTCTTCAAGGCTTGTTTCACTGCGGATGGTGGCAAGCTTGATCAGCATGGGCAGGTTAATGCCGGCGATGACCTCAATGCGGGCATGATCCATGATTGATATGGCAAGATTTGAGGGGGTGCCGCCGAACATGTCGGTGAGCAGGATGACGCCGTCCTTGTCATCAACGCGGGTGATGGCCTCAAGAATGTCTTTGCGGCGCAGTTCCATATTATCATCGGGGCCAATGGATACTGTTTCCAGCTTGTCTTGTGGGCCAACCACATGCTCCAGTGCGGCTCTGAATTCTTCCGCCAGTCTGCCGTGCGTGACAAATACGAGACCTATCATTTTTGTTCCTGGACAACCATCTTCGAGTTTATTGTTATTACGCTGTTTGTCTAAATTGGGGAATTTTTACCCCCCTGCTGGCTGCTTTGCCCCCATTTGCGCGCCAGAGAGACGGCATGGACCATGCTGGCCGTTGGAGGGGCAAGGCCGCCTTTTTCTTTTGCATATGCAGCAAAGAGCCAGATTATTTAGCATCGAAGCCGGTTGCAAGGATTATCTTTGCCGGCGCTGACGGCTCTAGCGGGTCCAGGGTAATTGCTGGCAGCGGGTGGCCGCTGATGAGTTCTTTCGTGCCGCCCCTGGCCGGCATACGCTCTGGTTCCTTCCCCGGGGTGAGTGTCACTATAAGGTGAATTGGGGTTGCGGGGCAGTACGGGACCGCCTTGATCCCCAGGTGGCGGACTTCTATCAGCCCTTCAAGGGGCGCCGGCGGGTGGCCGCAGACCGTGTCATTTTCGAGCGTCAGGACGACCTGATCATCTGCAACCAGAGTGGGCGCTGCCGGGCAAAAAGCCGGATTGAACGCCTGGGTTATCAGGCGCAAGGCGAGGTCAGATTTGCCCGAGCCTGATGGGCCGGTGAGGAGGATGCCTTGCCCGTTCACTTTAATAAGCGTGCCGTGAATGATTGTTTCAGGCCTGGCGGCAGCGTCGTCCGGTTTGGCGGTCATTTTTTTGTCAGCTGGAACGAGGCAGGCAGCTCGATGACGAAGCGGGCGCCATGGGGCTTTGTGCCAGGGGGCGGTGCTTTTGCCTCGACCATGCCGGGTTTGCCGTAGCGGTTCTCGGCCCAGATGCGGCCTTTGTGGGCGGTGACAATTTGCTGCGAGATGCTAAGGCCGAGGCCGGAATTGTTGCCGAACTCCTCGCCCTCGGGGCGGTCGGTGTAAAAGCGCTTGAAAATCTTATCGAGCAGATCTTGCGGGATGCCGGGGCCTTCATCCTCAATGAAGATGAGGATGTTATTTTTGCGCCTTGATGAAGAGACCCAGACCTTGCCATTGCGCGGCGAGAATGAAATGGCGTTATCGAGCAAATTGTTAATGACCTGGCCGAGGCGGCTGTCATGGCCGCGAATGAGGAACTCGCGGGAGTCTTTGGTGGTGCGGTCAACGCGCAATGTGACATCCGGCTGGCTGCCGCGATGAATGTCGTTAAAGACATCGATCGAGCCGCGCAGCAGCGTTTCAACATCGACGATGGCTGTGTCTTCTCTGGCGAGTTCGGCATCAAGACGGGAGGCGTCTGAGATGTCGCTGATCAGCCGATCAAGCCTTTTGACGTCATTCTGAATGATTTCGACGAGCCTGGATTTTTGCTCGTCGGTTTTTACAAGCTCCATGGTCTCCGCCGCGCTTCTAAGAGATGTGAGCGGGTTCTTCAACTCGTGGGATACGTCTGCTGCAAAACTTTCAATGGCATCGAGGCGGCGGTAGAGGGCGGCGGTCATATCGCGGAAGGAGCCGGAGAGCTGGCCGATTTCATCGCTGCGGTTGGTGAAATCCGGGATTTCCTCCCTCGCCTTGATGCTTTCGCCGACGCGCTTGGCGGCAGCTGACAGGCGGCGCATGGGCTGGGCGATATAGTGGGTGAGGAATAGACGATGTTAGCAAACTGACGCCGAAGGCCAGCACCGTCCAACAGGGCGATGGCGCGGCGCTCTGACCGGATGGTCTGCTCGACATCGCCGCCTTTGGTCGAGAGCAGCAACACACCCAGCACACGGCGCAGGCGGCGAATCGGGACAGCGACGGAGACAATCTGCTTGCCTTCCGCCGTGACGCGCACCATCGGGCGTGGTGGTGCCAACGAGGGCGGCGCCGACTTCGTCATAAACGGCGCCGTCACCAATTGCATCTTCCTTTATAGATTGGCAGGTCATTGTAGAAAATAATGCGTTTAAACCATTGCTCTATTCTGGAATAGGAAGCTTGTTTCTTCTTCTTTTACCGGGACCGGCAATTCCCATTACTTGAAATGGTGCTGCCGGAAAACAGGCGGCGGCTGTCGATGATCAGGGTCTGATCTGAATCATAAATTCTGGCACGGGTGCCAGTTGGCTGCACCAGCCGGCGCAGGATCGGGGCAACGCGTTCAGGGTCAATCGGGAATTCCAGTGAGGCAAAGGTATCACTGCCGACAAAGGGGGCATCAGGCCCGGTTTCGAGCAGGCTGTCCGGGTCAACGATGATCTGGTCGTTGCCAGCAGTGGCTGAGGCGGCGATGGCTCCTGCGATGATTTCACCCTGAATTTGCAGGCTTTCCACCTTGGCGCCAACAAGGCCGGCGCGCAGCTGGTTCAGATAAAGAATGCCGAGCGATGAGAAACAACAGGGCGATCATATTACTGATGAAATGGTGCCGCGCTGAAGGTTGGGAAATTGGTAAAAGAGCGGAAGCAGCGCCCCCTTTAACCGCACGTAGAAATTTTTTGAGGGCCATTGGGTGATGATTGCCCATCAACGATTCTGCACGCGATTTTAAAACGCTCGGAAGGTGCATGAATTTGTGTGGCCTTTCTTAACCGATCCGCAAACCATGGCTCATTTCAGTTTATTTATAGCTTAGCAAAGTCAGCTTTCGCGGGACTTTTTAATGTGAGGGTTCAGTTTGTCGGAGCAGCCTCTTGCTTACCTTGGAATTGTTAATCCTTCACGAGGTTCACAGTCTCAGTAATCGTGTGTTTCCGCTTACATTTCCTTGAATCGATAACTGACGCCGTAAAGTGTTTCAATGACATCAAAGTCATCATCAACCACCTTAAACTTTTTGCGCAACCGCTTGATGTGGCTGTCGATGGTGCGGTCATCGACATAGACCTGATCGTCATAGGCGGCGTCCATCAAGGCGTCGCGGCTTTTGACGACGCCGGGGCGCTGCGCGAGGGATTGCAGTATCAGAAACTCAGTGACGGTTAAGGTCACCGGTTTTGCCATCCCAGGTGCAGGTGTGGCGTTCTTGATCCATGACCAGCAGGCCGCGTTCCAAAATATTGGTTTTATCTTTGGCGCTTGGCTCGATACGTCGGTGCAGCACTGCGGCGCAGTATGGCTTTTACACGTTCGACCAGCAGACGCTGTGAAAATGGCTTTTGATATAATCATCGGCGCCCATTTTCAGGCCGAACAACTCGTCGATTTCCTCATCTTTGGATGTGAGAAAAATGACCGGCATTTCTGAACCTTGGCGCAGACGGCGCAACAGTTCCATTCCATCCATGCGCGGCATTTTAATATCAAGTATGGCCAGATCAGGTGGCTCACTTGTTATGCCCTCGATGGAGGCTCCGT
>CALNZE010000016.1:0-67698 GCA_942490955.1 uncultured Alphaproteobacteria bacterium | reverse complement strand
GCGGCCACTTTTTGCCTTTGCCGTTACCCGGCTTGGGTGGCACAGGCTTCATGGCAAGCTGGCCGCGCTTGCGAGGCTTGCCGCCCTCACCACCGCCAGCATCACCGCCGCCCGGATTGCCGCCCGGCTTATCATCAGGTCCGCCGCTGCCATTCAGGCCTTTTACAAAGTCATCAGACAAAACAACCTGGCTATGCGGATAAGGAATGGATATGCCCGCCTCATCAAGCGCCAGTTTGATTGACCGGATCATATCAAACTGGAACGGCCAGAAATTCTGCCGATCAACCCAGACGCGCATCTCAAGATCAACAGAGCTGTCGCCCAGCCCCCGCACCACAACCAGCGGCTCCGGCGTTTCATGGGCCCGCTCATCCTTGGCGATCAACCCCTTCACAACGGCAATCGCCTCGTCAATATCATCATCATAGGAAATACCGATCGGCAGATCGAGGCGCCGGCGGTCATTGGCGCTGAAATTGATAATCTTGTTCGACCAGAGCTGCGAGTTCGGCATCGCCACAAACACCCCTGCGGCGTTGTCAGCTAATGCGAACAGGCCGATTTCATTAACGCCCACCGTGCCGCTCGCATCAATCACATCATTGGCGCGAAACGGGCGAATGATCAGCAACATGATGCCAGCCGCCACATTCTGCAGCGTGCCTTGTAGCGCCAGACCGATCGCCAGGCCGGCCGCACCAAGCACCGCAATGATCGAGGCTGTCTGGATCCGGGGTTGGAGAGCACGACAACCATGGTAATATCAATGGTATAGCGACAAATTGCGACAAAATCGGAATCAGGGTCGGGTCAAATCCCTTGATCTTTTCCAGCCGCTGCGGCGTCGCGGTATCGCGCGCCAGAAAAAGCCCGGCAAATAACAGGTGAATGCCAGCACAAAGCCAATAAGTTCACCGCCTTCATGAACCGTTGCCAGCGACGCTGCCGCCGCCACATCAACATTTTCCGTCATCTTCGCGACCACATCCGCTTCCATGACCAAACCTTTGAATTAAATTAAATTCTCTCTTCGCGCCAAGTATAGCAAGCCTCAGGGCTGGCGCACCCGCCCATCCACATTAAATTCTTTCAGGAATCGCACCATCAGCGCGGTGATGTCAAAATTATAGAGATCCGCATGCCCACCGCCCTCGATCACCCGTACAACCGCTTCGGCTCATTCGCCGCCCGGCGCTCGGGCCGAGGCAATGGGTATCACCCCACCTCATCAAAGCCGTGCACAACCAACAGCGGACTTTTCACCCCCTTGATATGAAGGTTGGTCTCGAACCTGTCGCGCAAAAAGGGCCGCACCGGAAAATAAGGGTATCGCGCCTGCGCAATGCTGGTCACCGAATACATCGGCGCCTCCAGCACCACCGCTGCCGAGGGCACATCGGCCGCCAGTTGCACGGCAACCGAGGTGCCAATCGACTCGCCGTAAATGACGATATTCTCACCACTTAAATTATAGTCTTTAATCAGCGTCTTATAGGCAAGCCGCGCATCCCGCACAATCGCCGCCTCAGACGGGCTGCCGCCACTGCCGCCAAAGCCGCGATAGCCCAGCATGTAAACGCCGTACCCTTCCGCCATCAGCTGGCGGAACTTACCCTCGCGGTAAGCCACATTGCCGCCATTGCCATGAAAAAACAAAATCGTCGGCTGGCCGCCCCTTGCCGCGCCATACCAGCTATATAGCTTATGCCCGTCCCTGGTCACCAGCGTCACTTCCCGCACGCCCTCCAGGTCAAAGGCCGCCGGCAACACCCGCTCGGTGTCAGGGCTGAACATCATCCGCCGCTGCAAAAAGTACAAAGCCGCCGCACCAACGAGGTAGAGAATGAACACCCCGAGCGCAATTTTCAAAATCCAGCTCATCTAAGCTCAATAATCCTTGATTTTACCTGAAGGCGGCAAGACCCCGCCCGTTCCAAGCCGCGTTCATAGCGCAGATCGCCCATCACTTCAAACGCTCCGGTGGCAACCACCCGCCTGCATTTTCATATCGCGCGCCGCATGCCAGACAAAAAAGCCGCAGCCCGGCATAAGCGCCCGGCTGCGGCTTGGTCAATTCATTTTTACCCATGTCACCTAAAGTGATTTTACAATCTCTTCGGTCATTTTCTTGGCGTCACCCAAAAGCATCAGCGTGTTGTCACGGTAAAACAGCGTGTTATCAATGCCGGCATAGCCAGAGGCCAGCGAGCGCTTGTTGAACATAACCGTTTTTGCCTTCCACACCTCAAGCACCGGCATGCCGAAAATCGGCGAGCTGGAATCTTCAAGCGCCGCCGGGTTGGTCACGTCATTGGCACCAATCACGTAAACAACATCGGCCTGGGAGAAGTCACTGTTAATGTCCTCAAGCTCAAACACCTCATCGTAAGGCACATTGGCCTCAGCCAGCAGCACATTCATATGCCCCGGCATGCGGCCCGCCACAGGGTGAATGGCATAGGCCACATCGACGCCGGCTTCCTTCAATTCATCCGCCATCTCGCGCAGCGCATGTTGCGCCTGCGCCACCGCCATGCCATAGCCCGGCACAATGATAACTTTACCGGCGTTTTTCATGATAAAGGCCGCGTCATCCGCAGAACCCTGCTTGATGGTTCGCTGCACCCCGTCATCATCCGTTGGCCCGGCAGATTCACCGCCAAAGCCACCAAGGATCACCGAGATAAACGAGCGGTTCATCCCCTTGCACATAATGTAGGACAAAATCGCGCCCGATGAACCGACAAGCGCACCGGTAATAATCAGCGCCGCATTATCGAGCGTAAAGCCAATCCCCGCCGCCGCCCAACCGGAATAGGAGTTAAGCATAGACACGACAACCGGCATATCCGCGCCGCCAATCGGAATGATGATCAAAATACCAAACAGCAGTGACAACACCACAAGACCCCAGAAAGCGATTTCACTCTGATCGGTCGCAAAGGCATAGATCAGCCAGGCAATGCCGAGAAACAGTGCCAGATTAATAATATGCCGACCAGGCAACATGATCGGCGCGCCGGACATCCGCCCATCAAGCTTGGCAAAGGCTATTACGGAACCTGTAAAGGTGATCGCACCAATCGCCGCACCAAGAGACATCTCAACAAGGCTTGCCGTATTAATGTTACCCACCTGGCCAATGCCAAAAGCATCTGGCGCATAATAAGCCGCCGCCGCCACAAACACCGCTGCCATACCAACAAGGCTGTGAAAGGCCGCCACAAGCTGCGGCATCGCTGTCATCGGGATTTTCTTGGCGATGATCGCGCCAATGAAACCGCCAATAGCAAGCCCGGCAATAATCATCCCCCAGGACATGCCTGTCATGGTGGGCGCCGCGGCCAGCGTCGTGAGAATGGCAATCGCCATACCTGTCATGCCAAGGAAGTTACCCTGGCGCGAAGAGGCCGGGCTGGAGAGCCCGCGCAGACTCAGGATAAACAGAACGCCCGAGGCCAGATAGAGGAGTGCAATTAAATCTGGAGACATAATAATAATCCTCTAGCGTTCTTTTTTCTTATACATGGCCAGCATCCGCTGCGTGACGAGAAAGCCGCCAAAAATGTTGACAGAGGCCATCACCAGCGCCAGAAAACCAAAGATATTGGCATAGCCAAGCCCCTCGGCATTTGGCACCGCAACCGCCAGTAGCGCGCCCACCACAATCACCGAAGAGATCGCATTGGTCACCGCCATCAGCGGCGTGTGCAGCGCCGGCGTCACTGCCCAGACAACGAAGTAACCGACAAAGATCGCCAGCACAAACAGCGCAAACAGGTAAGTGAATGAGCTGACCTCACTGCCAGCTGTTGCCGCCATGGCCGTCGTTGCAACGGCAACGGACGCCCCGATCACCACAGCACCGATAACCAGCACCCTGACGATTGACGCCACAACAAACGAAATAAAAGATGTCATCAGCTTCCCTCTCCGGTTAAGCGCGGATGAACGATCGCTCCGTCATTGGTCACCAAAGTGCCCTGGATAATCTCATCCTCGAAATCAATCTTCAGCCCATCTTCCTTGTCGATCATCAGCGCAAGGAAGTTATACAGATTCTTGGAGTAAAGGCTGGTCGCATTGCCAGCAAGCGCGCCGGGAATATTCAGTGGCCCCAGCACCATCACCCCATCAACATTGACAATCTCACCGGGCTGCGACAGCTCGCAGTTGCCGCCCCGCTCAACCGCCATGTCATAAATGATAGAGCCCGGCTTCATCGAGCGAACCATACTCTCGGTGATCAGCAGCGGTGCCGGCCGGCCAGGGATAAGCGCCGTTGTGATAACGATGTCCTGGCTCTTGATATGCTTTTGCACCAGCTCGGCCTGTTCAGCCTTATAATCATCAGACATCTCCTTGGCGTAACCGCCAGATGTCTCCGCTTCCTTGAACTCGTCATTCTGAACCGCGACGAATTTACCACCAAGGCTCTCAACCTGCTCTTTGGCAGCCGGGCGCACATCTGTCGCCGTGACGATTGAGCCAAGCCGCTTGGCTGTGGCAATCGCCTGCAGCCCGGCCACGCCAGCACCCATCACAAACACTTTGGCAGGCGGCACAGTGCCGGCTGCCGTCATCATCATCGGCATCGCCTGCGTGAAATGCGCGGCTGAATCAATCACCGCCTTGTAACCGGCTAGGTTTGATTGCGACGAGAGCACGTCCATTGACTGCGCTCTTGTGATCCGCGGCATAAGTTCCATGGAAAAGGATTTTATATTTTTTGCTGCGATCTTCTCAAGCCCGGCCTTGTCACCATAAGGGTCCAGCATCGCGGCAAATACAGTGCCTTCATCCATCGCCTCAAGCTCGGCGTCATTTGGCCGGCCGACTTTCAGGACAATGTCAGCACCTTTCAGCGTCTCACCAACAGATGAATGCACCGTGGCGCCCATCTCTTCATAGTCGCCATCAAGAATGTTGGAAGAAACACCAACACCCGTTTGCACCCGCACATTGCACCCAAGGGCGATATATTTTTTTACCGTTTCAGGAGAAATAGCGGCTCTCGGCTCACCTTCACCCTCAACCGGGACGGCAATAGTCACCATTACCGGCTCCATTCCATATTAAAGTTATTGTCAATTTTAAGCGGCCAATTAAAACCGGCATCGCCGTGAAAAAAGCCAAGCCCGCCGCAGCCCCGGTTACAAAACCATCAGCCGTCGTAAATCCTTAAAGATTCGAAGTTGATCAGATGCAGCCTGCAATCAGACGACAAAAATCGCCATGGCCACCAAAGTCGCAATGATCAGAGCAGAGCCATAAATCGTCGCTTTGATGAAGCCCTTATAGGTGCGTTCATGCTCTTTGTAATCCATTGCAGGATGGCCCTTGGAAGTATCGATCTCCATTGAAAGTCCCCTTAACCTTTTTGTTAGCCTTTTTATCAGGCACCCATCTCACCAGTGAAAGTCAGATGAACCCCAGCCGAAACCGGCTACAGCTTTTCGGTCCGTGACCACGGCATTCAAGCTGTTCCAGCACAACTCAATTCAATATTCTATCAGTTTCTCGCAAAATTGGCCTAAAAGACCAAAGCGGAACCTCTTATTAGCGTCGAAACTTGGATTCCGCAAGCGTTTAGCCACCGCCACCAGCCAGAGGCGATGCCAAAGAGGTTTGTCGCTGCATAGATAGAGTTCATTGCCAAAGGCAACGAACAGCCCCGTCAGGCGCCGCTGGTTTAAACGCCAGAGGTTTTCCGGTCCAGCTCTTCAAGCTCGTCGATCATACCTTCAATCACCGAGAGGCCCTTGTCCCAGAATGCCGGGTCACTGGCATCAAGCCCAAATGGCGCCAGCAATTCTTTATGATGCTTGGTGCCACCAGCACTCAGCATCTCGAAATATTTTTCCTGGAAGCCTGCCGAAGCCTGGGCATAAACCGCATAGAGCGAGTTCACCAGACAATCCCCAAAGGCATAGGCATAAACATAAAATGGCGCATGGATAAAATGCGGCACATAACTCCAATAGACGCCATAGCCTTCATCAAGCCGGATGGCGGGGCCAAGGCTCTCGCCCTGCACATCAATCCAGAACTGGTTGAGCTGATCGCTTGTCAGCTCGCCATCACGCCGCGCCTCATGCACTTTGCGCTCAAAAATATAAAAGGCAATCTGGCGCACAACCGTGTTGATCATATCCTCAACCTTGGCCGCCAGCATTGATTGCCGCTCGGCATCGGTCTTCGCCGTCTCTAACAAAGCCTGGAAGGTCAGCATCTCGCCAAACACACTTGCTGTCTCGGCAAGCGTTAGCGGCGTGGGTGCCATCAACGCGCCCTGTTTGCCAGCCAGCACCTGATGCACGCCGTGGCCAAGCTCATGCGCCAGCGTCTGCACATCGCGCGGCTTGCCCTGATAATTGATCAGCACATAAGGGTGGGCGCTTGGCACCGTCGGGTGCGAAAATGCCCCTTGTGCCTTGCCCTGCCGCAGCGGCGCATCAATCCAGCCCCGCTCAAAAAACGTCTCGGCGATGTCCTTCATCTTCGGTGAAAAGCCATTATAGGCATCAAGCACCGTGTTCCGTGCTTCATCCCAGGGGATCTCGCGCTCGACATCATTGGGCAGCGGCGCGTTTCTGTCCCAGTAGTCAAGCTGCTCCATGCCAAGCCACTTGGCTTTCAGCGCATAATAGCGATGCGACATGCGGTCATATTTACCCCGCACGGCCTCCACCAAGGCCTCCACCACCTCCCGCTCAACACGGTTGGAAAGATGCCGGCTGTCACCCACATCCTTGAACTTCCGCCAGCGGTCAGCGATCTCTTTGTCTTTCGCCAATGTGTTGGTGATCTGGGTGAACAAACGCTGGTTCTCACCCAGCACAGCCTCAATCGCCAGCGCCGCCGTCTTGCGCTTTTCACCATCGCGCGATTGCAGCAGGTTCAGCGTCGGCTCCAGCCCCAGCGTCTCGCCGTCAACATCAAAGCGCAGCGCCGTCATCGTCTCGTTAAACAACCGCGACCACGCCCCGCGCCCAACGACAGACTTATCATGGAAAAGTTTTTCCAAATCATCAGAGAGTTGATAGGGCCGCTCGACCCGCAAATCATCAATCCAGGGGCGGTAGTGATTGAACGCTTCCGTCTCAAGGCAACGCTCCAGCAAGTCATCATCCAGCCGGTTTAGCTCAAGCCCGAAGAACAAAAGATCAGAGCTGATCGTCGTAATCCGCTCCATCAGATCGCCATGCAGCTTGGCATGCACCGGGTTCTGATTGTCAGAGGAATAAAGCAGCTGGCCATATGAGGCGATGCGGCCAAGCAGGTCATTCAGCTCTTCATAAGCCTTGACGGCCTCTGCCAGTTTCGCGCCGCCATCTTCACCTTCGGCAATCTCGAGAATATGTCCCTTATAGGTCTCTTGAAACTTGCTGGCTTTGGCAGCGCCGGCATCCAGATCAGACTTCAGCGCCGCAGAGTCGGGCCCGTCATACAAATCACTCAGATCCCAAACAGGCATGTCACCCAGCGCGGATGCCGCGCCTTTTTCATCGGCCATGGCCGCCGGTAAAGAGCCAGCCGCTGCCAGCCCTGACCCGCTGATTAAATTTGAAAATGCCGCACTTTCCCGCAAATTTTTAATAGACGTCACCTGCACCAGTTCCTTTTTATAAATTCATTTAGCCAGAAAAGCCCGGCCCTCTTACCCCAAGGCAAGCACCTCACGCGCTCATGAAGCCACCGACAAAAGAACTTTCACAACCCGCCCTTTGCCAACCACCGCGCATAGCCAACCTACTAAAAATTATGGCGATACTACCGCAAGCGCGAAAAAACCGCCACCGGCTTTGCCATCCGCTGCGCCAGCCTGGCCCCGCACAAACCGAAACACACGGCCCGCGTCAGGGCGCAAACTGTTAATGAACAATTGCACCTAATACGACCAGAAATAAACATCTTGTTTACACTTATTGGCCAAGATGAAATCCATCGAGTTAAATTTTTGTTGTGTTGGAATATGAGCGGTTAAGGCCATTTGCTTTTGGCACATTTCCTTTTGGAACCCACCAGCCTCATACGAGTAAAGAGTAGAGTATCAGAGTATGCCCAAATGCATCCTAGTTGTCGATGATGATCCGGCGCAGCGCCGCATCCTTTGCGAAGCCATCAAACGCCTTGGCTTTGAAACCAAAACCGCCGATGGCGGCAACAGCGCCATCGCCATGATGGAAAGCGCAGAGGCAGACAACATCTCCCTCATTCTGCTGGACCTCGTCATGCCCGACATGTCAGGCCATGACGTCCTCGCCCAGCTGCGCAAAATGAACGCCAGCCAGCCCGTTATTGTACAAACCGCAAATGGCAGCATTGACACCGCCATTGAAGCCATGCGCGCCGGTGCCACTGATTTTGTCGTCAAGCCCGCCAGCCTTGAGCGCCTCGAGGTCTCCCTCAATAACGCCATGAAGCTGAATGCGCTCACCAACGAGATCACCCGCATCAAGCGCAAGACCGAAGGCACAATGACCTTCGACAATCTCATCTCATCCGGCCAGGCGCTGGCCCGCGTCATCTCCCTTGGCCGCCGCGCCGCTGGCTCGAATATTCCTGTACTGATAGAAGGCGAAAGCGGCGTCGGTAAAGAAATGGTCGCCCGCGCCATACAGGGCGAAAGCGACCGTCAGGGCAAACCGTTTGTCACCGTCAACTGCGGCGCCATTCCGGAAAACCTTATCGAGAGCATCCTCTTTGGCCATGAAAAAGGCGCCTTCACCGGCGCCACCGATAAACGCACCGGCAAATTCGAAGAAGCCGATGGTGGCACCCTGTTCCTTGATGAAGTTGGCGAGCTGCCCCTCGATGCACAGGTCAAGCTGCTCCGCGCCCTGCAGGAAGGCGAAGTGGACCCCGTCGGCGCCAAACGCCCGATCAAGGTTGACTTCCGCCTGATCTCCGCCACCAATTGCGACATGATCCAACTGGTCAAGGACGGCAAATTCCGTGAAGACCTCTATTACCGGCTCAACGTTTTCCCCATCATGGTGCCACCGCTCAGCGACCGGCTCGAAGATGTCGAAGATCTTGCCAACCACTTTATTGTTCGCTTTGCCAGCGAAGAAGGCAAGAAAATCACCGGCCTCGACAGCAACGCCAGGCGCCTGCTGCAAAGCTACCGCTGGCCCGGCAATGTCCGCCAGTTGGAAAACACCATTTTCCGCGCCATTGTCCTGGCCGACGGGCCGGTGCTAACCGTCAATGAATTTCCGCAAATCGCCGCCCATGTTGAAGGCTTTGAAACCGAACTGCCGGAATTGCCCGAGCAACCGGAGGGCAAACCGGTCTACACCGGCCCCGCCATGATCGGTGACGAACAGGAAGCACCGCAGATGATCGACCTGTCGCATTCCGCAACCGGCACCGCCCCGGTCGGCATTCGCGTCATGAATGACAGCGGCCACATCCGCCCGCTCGAAGCCATCGAAGCTGACATGATCCGCCTTGCGCTTGGTCGCTACCGCGGCCACATGACGGACATCGCCAAGCATCTTGGCATCGGGCGCTCAACCCTCTATCGCAAAATGCGCGAAATCGGCGTTCAACCCCGCCCGAACTAGAGGAAATTACAGCAAATCCCCTCAGTTACAGGGGCTGTAAGCCGCACCAGATCAGTCAGACTGATTAAAAAAACGCCAGGGCAACCCTGACCCGTCCCGATCGGTTCACATTATGTTGTTCTGGCGTTTTTTATTCGCCTAAGCCATCGCATCTATGTCAGAATTACCACAGATACTTGGATAACTGGCGATTTTCCAGCGACCGTGTTTGTTTGACACTTTAACAATGCAGTGGCCCCGCTTATAGTCCCGTACCAAAGGTGAAATTTTAATTATTTGATCTGCCCGGATTTCTGGTAGAGCCATTAAGTCCCGGTAGAGCCATTGCTGCGGTCAGATTTAGCGACGGATTCACCGCCTCGGAAACGTATAATATGAGCAAAACCAGGCCAGCAACCCACGAAACAACATGAGCCGCCGCAACTTCGCCAAAAAAACAATATCCCAATAGAGTTTAAGGGTATTTTTAATTGTTTTTTATACGGTCAAACACACCGGTACCTGTCAGCAATTTATCTGGTCGCCAGGGAGATTGAGAATAGGGAGACTGAGTATTAAGCGCCCTGCCCTTTGGCGAAACACGCAGGAACAACGATTAGAGCGGCATAAACGGCCTGGTCCCCCTTTTATGCCTGAGACTCAAACAGAGAGACCATCAAAGCTACATGGCAACGGCCGGGCGAGAAACGGCCGTAAAAACCGCGGCAAAAATTGGAACTGAGGAAAAGATTAATGACGAAACTGTCACGCATCACGAAATTTGGCTCGACGGCCTCCCTCGTTGGTCTGTGCGCCCTGATCGCACCGCTCAACATAAACGCCGCTGAGCCGGACGGACCCGACGTCCTCATCACCCTCACAGATGCGCTGGAATATCAGATCGTCAGCAAAATCGATGAAACCCGCAGTGGCAACACAGATTATGACCGCAAAATGAGCGAAGATCTGAAAAGCTTTTATCTTGCCCGCGACCGCCAGCCATTATGGATTTCCAAAAACGGCCTGACCCCGGCTGCCAAACGCGTCATCGCCGAAATCAAAAACGGCGAAGAATATGGCATGACCGTCGACGACATCACCTTCCCGTCAGACGAAATGATCAGCGGCACCGCCGGTGAACGCGCTGAAGCCGAAGTCAGAATGAGCCGCGCGGTCCTCACTTATGCGCGCTACGCCAAGGCCGGCCGCCTGACACCCCAAAAAATCAGCCGCTTCCTCGATAATGAACCAGAATTACCAGAGCCACTGAACGTCATGAAAACCGTCAGTGAAGCAAAAAACATCAAAACGGCACTGATTTCTTTCCAACCCAAGCACAAGCAGTTCTGGGCCCTGAAAGAACAGCTCGACCTGATGCGCCAGGCCACCGGCGCTCAAAAGCCGGTTGTCAAAATTCCTGAAGTCGGCAGCACCATCCGCCCTTATGACCAACACCCGGATGTTGTTAAATTGCGCCAACGGCTGAATGTGCCGGTCCCTGAGCGCGCCGGCAAACCGCTTTACCCGCGCGACCATTATGACAGCGCGCTGGTCAACGCCGTCAAGAATTTCCAGGCCAATAATGGCCTCAGAGCTCATGGTGTCGTCAACCGCTCGACCCGAGCCAAATTCAACAAGAAAAAGCCGAACCGCGAAAAACAGCTCATCGCCAATATGGAACGCTGGCGCTGGTTGCCGTCTGATTTTGGCAGTTACCACATCCGCATCAACATCCCTGAATTTATTGCCCGCGTTAACAAAGACGGCAAGATCATTCATCAGGAGCGGGTTATCACCGGCAAAAAGAAGCATGCGACACCAAGTTTTTCCGATGAGATGGAAACGATCGTTTTCAACCCTTATTGGAACGTGCCGCAGTCAATCATCTGGAATGAAATGGGCGGTGTTGCACCAAGCGGCTATGAAAGCCGCTACGTCAACGGCCGTACTTACATTCGCCAGCCCCCAGGGCCGCGCAACGCACTTGGCCGGGTAAAATTCCTTTTCCCCAACAAGCACAGCGTTTACATGCACGACACACCCAACAAGAACCTGTTTAACAACAAGGTCCGTGCCTTTAGCCACGGCTGCATGCGCCTGCGTGACCCCTTGAAAATGGCAGAGGTTATCCTCGGTAGCCAAGGCTTCACACGCAAAAACATTAATGGACGCGTTGCCTCCGGCCGCAATCAACAAATTGCTCTGGACAACAAA
The DNA here is from genome assembly GCA_942490955.1 of uncultured Alphaproteobacteria bacterium. Classification (GTDB taxonomy): domain Bacteria; phylum Pseudomonadota; class Alphaproteobacteria; order Rhizobiales; family HXMU1428-3; genus HXMU1428-3. Next base: position 55,930 of record CALNZE010000016.1, on the reverse strand, counting down.
ATCCCGGTCCACGTCACCTATTTCACCATGTGGTCAAATAAGGACGGCAGCGTTAGCTACTTTAACGATATCTATGGCCACGACACAAAAGTGATCGCAGCCTTAGAGGGCCGCCCGATGGGTCTTGAGCCGCGCCAGCGCATCAACAAGCGCCCACGCCGTCCGGAATATGTCGAGCAGAAACCCAAGAAATACTACAATCCAGGTGGCTTTATCGGCCTGTTCTTTAACTAGGATTTCTTAAATCGACAAGCCGCTGGCCAGGCTGGCGAGCGACCGACAAATTAAAAAGCCAGGATGAAGCCTCATCCTGGCTTTTTGTTATTTAATGACGCGGGCCTAGATGACCCAACCTCGCGCCGCAGCGCAAACGAGCTGGTTCCGGCAGCCTCACAACCGTTCGCAGCGCCATCACGTCCGCACCCTGATGCCGGCTGTCCGCCGCTCCAGCAGCACTTCACGGCGAAACCGGTAAAGCTTCGCAGGCCGCCCCCCCGTCTCAGAGGATACCTTGCCCGTCGCCACCACAAGCCCGCCCTGCTCGACCAGCCGGCGAAAATTCTGCTTGTGCAGCAAATTTCCCGAGATTGCCTCAACCGACTGTTGCAATTGCAGCAGCGTAAAGCTGGCAGGCATCAGGTCGAAAATAACCGGCCGGTATTTTATCTTGGCCCGCATCCGGCTCATCGCCGTTGCCAATATTCTCCTATGATCAAGGATCATCGGCTCACCCAGCCGCGGCAGATCATCAAGCGCCAGTGCCGCAGCCCGCCCATCGCGCCCCGCCTCAAATACCAGCCCCGCTTCATACAAAAGCTCATAGCGGTCCAGCACTTTTTCCTCGTCCCAGCCAGCACCGCCAACACCAAAGCAGATATTGATCCGGTTCACCGCCTCAATCTGCGCCCGCTTGGAAGGCGCGCTCGACGCCCACCGCTTCAACCGCGGCACAATCTCGCTCTCGATGATCTCCGGCGCGCCCCGCCGCCAGTCCTCCCAGGGAAACGCCCGGTACCAGCTGCGCCAATAAGCCGAAAGCGGCGCATGATCCCCCATCCGTGTCAGCGCCAGATAACCGATTGAGACAACATGCATCTCCCCCTCTTCGCGCAGCCGCCCCCGGCCCCGGTCGCCAAAACTGTAGAGCTGCTCGATATACCCAACCTTCAACCCGGTCTGCATTTCAACAAAGCCGCGCACACCCATTTCCATCGTCCGGTGTTTTAAGGGGTCAAACGGGCCAAATGGCAAACCGTCCTTGCCTTGCCCCGGCTTGTGCTGACTGCCAGGCTTAGTAACTGTCGCTTCATCCTCATCAGATGCGCCAACCGCATGATCCTCTTTTGCCGGGGCCCCCGGCACCGTCAGGATCATCGGCTCATTCTGCTCAAGCGCCACAATCGCCGCGTTCAGGCCAATCTCAATGCCCTGATGCTCAACCGGTTGTTTGCCTGTCCCTTTGCTCATTGCTGCCTCAAAAAATGATCAGCCCGCACGCCATCTGCAGCAGGTCTCCTCACCTGCCGCGCCGTCACTTTATGCCCCGTCATCAACTTTAGCCGCCAGAGAAAACACCCGCCCCTCAAAGGTCATCTCGCCCGTGCCTATTTTCTTCACCGCGTCCACCATGCGTCCTCGGCGGCCCAGATAATCATCAGCCAGGCCAACAAGGCGGACATTCGGTGTTGCCGTGGGGCTGGCACGGCGCAGCAACTGCGCCAGTTTTTCTTCCTCCACCGCCTCGTTCAGGCGGCACAGGGCAATGAAAACACTGGCCGTCGAGCGGCTGACACCAGCCCAGCAATGCACCAGCATCGGCGCCGCCATATCCCAGCGGTCGACAAATTCGATCAACGAGGCAACATGGGTCTCACTCGGCACCACAAGACCAGCCTGAGCGGATGAAATATCATTCATCGCCAGTTTCAGGTGCCGGTCAGGCAAGATCCCATCCGGCGTCGCTAGCATCGTGTCCTTGTTGATGGCAGAGACAATCCATCCAACACCATGCGCCTTTATCGCCTCATCGACGCGCGACAATGGCCCCCCGACGATACGCGCACCTTCAAACTTCACATCATCCATTCAAAATCCTTTATGTCCTCAAAAGCCGCACCGCCACCCACCGCGCCGCATCCGCCGCAAAACTCACGATGCATCAAGCGCCGCAAATCGCGACAGAAACGCCGCCTCGGCCGCCTTAACAGACAGCGCTTCCAGCCGCACCGAAAACCCCTCAAACCGCTGATCATCGGCCATCGGCGGGGAGAAGTAAGCCGCCGCCTCGGTTAGCGAAAACCCGGCAAGCTGCACCGCCTCAAAATATGCCGCCAGCCCATCGGCCTCCTTGATCAACGCGGTCTCGGCGTCGCCAACTCTACCCAGAATGCCAAAGCGTTCAAAAATCGCATCAAGAATTTTTAACTCAAACAATTTGTAATCCATGCCGATCGCTGCCTTGAACGGGCTGATCAAATCACCAATGACATATTCAGGCGCATCATGCAGCAGCGCTGCCATCTGGCAAGCCCGTGACGACCCGGGCGCCAGACGCAGCAGAATATCACCCACCAGCAGCGAATGCTCCGCCACAGAAAAAGCATGGTCGCCAATCGTCTGGCCGTTCCACCGCGCCACCCGCGCCAGCCCGTGGGCAATGTCTTCGATCTCGATGTCAGCAGCCCGGGGGTCCAGCAGGTCAAGCCGCCGGCCAGACAGCATCCGCTGCCAGGCCCGCCCTTGGAGCAGCCGCGCATCGCCGCCGCTCGCAGCGCCGGCATCGGCGTTTTCTGAAGCCCCCTCAGCCCCGTCTTGCCGCTTACCCTTCAATGTTTTTGCCCCTTTAATGAAACCGGCTTTTGCCCCATTTTTAAAACAGCTTTATGACGCGGGCAATTAACCACATGGTCATTCACCAGCCCCATCGCCTGCATATGGGCATAAACCGTCGTCGGGCCTACAAATTTGAACCCAAGCCGCTTCAACTCCTTCGAGAGCGTCTGGCTCAGCGCCGTTTGCGCTGGCACGTCTGAGAGGGAATCACAGTTGGTTTGCAGCGGCCGCCCGTCCACCGCGTCCCAGAAAAAAGCCGCAAGCCCAGGGCCTTTTTCCTGCATATCGAGATAGGCTTGCGCATTGACCACCGCCGCTTCAATCTTCGCCCGGTTACGGATGATGCCGCTGTCAGCCATCAGCGCCTCTATTTTTTTGGCGTTATAGCGCGCCATTTTCTCCGCATCGAACCCGTCAAAAGCGGCGCGGAAATTCTCTCTTTTGCGCAAAATGGTAATCCAGGACAACCCGGCCTGAAAGCCTTCCAGTATTATCTTTTCAAACAGCGCCCGGTTTGAGACTTCAGGCACACCCCATTCTTCATCGTGATATTTTATATATTGTGGGTCCTCCCCCGCCCAGCTGCATCGCGGCATCTACCCCTCCTTGACCGATAAATCATGCGACGCCCATGGCGGAACCGCCAGCTTGACCGCCACCGCTTCAGCTTTCATCTCATCACCATTGGCCATTGCCTTTGCCGCCCTGTCCAGCCGCACCAGCGCGATGCCGCGCCCGCCAAAGGTGGAGCCCAGCGGCCCGATAAATGAAGTTTCCGTGCGTATTTCCGCCCCCGGCTCTGGCAGGCTGTCAGTCTCGGCCAAAGGCATCACGCTGACAATCCGCTTGCGCGCTGTGCCGCGATGTTGCATCCGCGAGACCACCTCCTGGCCGACATAGCAACCCTTTTTAAAATCAACACCATCCAGCAAATCATAGCCCGCCTCATGAGGAAAAGTATCGCCAAAGGCGTAATCATAACCGCCCTCAGGCACGCTATAGGCAACGCGCGACGCGTGGTAATGATCTACATCGCTTGATTCAAAACGGGCGCAAAAGCCATCCGTCTGCTCAATCGCCACAATCACCCGATAGCCCAGCGCATCAAAGCGCGGGTCGGGATAAACCGCCACCGCATCCTCATCATGGGCTGGCGCTTCATCCAGCCAGAACATCATATGACCTTCACTCAGATCCTCGATGGAAACATCGGCACGCATTTTATAAAGGCGCAGCCGTTTCACCAGTTCGTCGACACAGCCGCGCCCGGTTTCGAGCAAAAAGCAATCCTCCTGCCGTACAATAAAAAACTCGTAATTGATCTTGCCCTGCGGTGTCAGCAATGCGGCAAAAACAGCTTTGCCCTCACCCGCGCGGGTCACATCATTGGTCACCAGATTTTGCAAGAATTCAGCCGCCTCAGGCCCTGCCACCCGCACAAGCCCCCGGTCCACCAGCGCCACTATTTTCGTCATAAAAACTTTTCCTGTAAATTTCACCCTGCCAGACGTCATAATCGACGGCGCCAGCCTTTCGCACATCTTTACCGGCAGATTAACGCAATAAAATGAACGCCTCAAAACCGACAATGCCAGAATATAGAGCTAGACACCAACCATAGATTTTCCTATGCCGGGAGTGAGCACCGGCAATACAACCCCATCGTCTGCAAACCCCAAGCTGAAAGGCAATCTCGATGACAAACACCCTGGATCTGATCATTAAAGGCGGTGAAATTGTCAATCAGGATGGTCGCGGCCAGGCCGACATCGGCATCAGGGATGGCCGCATCATGGCCCTTGGCGATGTCTCCGGCTTCGAAGCAGAAAAAACCATCTCCGCCACGGGCCTCACCATCCTCCCTGGCGTGATAGATAGCCAGGTGCATTTTCGCGAGCCCGGCGGCGAGCATAAGGAAGACCTGGAGACTGGCAGCCGCGGCGCCGTTATGGGCGGCGTCACCTGCGTCTTTGAAATGCCAAACACATCACCCCTTACCACCTCTGCGGAAACGCTGGCAGATAAAATCCGCCGCGGCCGCCACCGCATGTTCTGCGATTTTGCCTTTTACGTTGGCGGCACGCGGGAGAATATCGACGACATTCCAGATCTTGAGCGCCTGCCCGGCTCGGCTGGCATCAAGGTATTCATCGGCTCCTCCACCGGCAACCTGCTGGTTGATGATGAGGAGAGCGTCAAGAAGATCATCGCCAAAATTTCCCGCCGCGCCGCATTCCACTCCGAGGATGAATCGAGATTGATCGCCCGCAAAGATGTCCGCCGCGCCGGCGACCCAGCCAGCCACCCGGAATGGCGCGATCCCATCGCCGCCATGCAGTCCACCAGAATGCTGGTTGAGGCCGCAAGAGGCGCTGGCAAACGCATTCATGTGCTGCATATTTCAACCGCCGAAGAAATGGAATATCTCGCCCACCATAAGGACGTCGCCTCTGTTGAGGCAACTCCGCAGCATCTCACCCTTGCCGGCCCCGAGGTTTATGAAAAACTTGGCACCTACGCCCAGATGAACCCGCCGCTGCGCGACGCCCACCACCGCGCAGGCATCTGGGCCGGGGTAAAAAACGGCGTTGTCGATGTACTCGGCTCCGACCATGCGCCCCATACGCGTGAGGAAAAAGATAAACCCTATCCGGAGAGCCCATCGGGGCTCACGGGTGTGCAGACCCTGGTGCCGGTCATGCTCGACCATGTCAACAAGGGCAATCTCAGCCTTGAGCGCTTTGTTGACTTGACCAGCCACGGCCCCAATCGTCTGTTTGGACTCGCAACCAAAGGCCGCATCGCCGTTGGTATGGACGCCGACCTGACCATCGTCGATATGGGCCAGCAGCGCACCATCACCAATGACTGGATCGAGAGCCGCTCGGGCTGGACCCCATATGACGGCATGACCGTTACGGGCTGGCCGAAAGGCACGATCATCCGCGGCCAGCGTGTGATGTGGGAAGACGAAATCATCGGCACCGCCATCGGCGAGCCCGCACGGTTCAACGAAGCGCTTTAGAACGCAAGAGCCCGGATGAAACCCCGGCCAAACGAGCCCGATTAACACAAATGTGATCAGCCACGCACCGGGCCATACGCGCTTTGGTCACAATTCCGGGGTCATGCTGGCGACATGAAAAATGATCACCGGTTGCCAGCAAACCCCACCCGATCACGCCTGAAAACCGGCGTCCTCACCGCGATGATTGTCGCCGCCATCGCCAGCTTCGCCCATCACACCATTGCGCCGCCGCCGAGCCTTGCAGCAACCTCTCGCTCTGAATTCACCACCCAGAGCATGCCCTACCGCGCCTTCGACAAGTTAAAAAAACAAATGTGAAGATCGGGGCCTCCACCCTGCGCATCGGCTTCGCACCCGGAAAATTTGATCTCCCGAAACAACAGATCATCGACTGGCTGAATGACGGCGCGAACATCGTCGCGAAATATTACGGGCAATTCCCGGTGGAGACAGCGCGGGTCCTCATCGTGCCGTCCTACGGGCGCGGCGTCAAAGGCGGTCAGGCCTTTGGCTATCAGGGCGCAGCAATCCGCGTTTACATCGGCCGCCAAAGCAGCATGGCAGATTTAAAACGCGACTGGGTCGCCATTCACGAGATGATCCACCTCGCGCTGCCCAATGTCTCCAGGCGCCACCTCTGGCTGGCGGAGGGTTTGTCGGTCTATATCGAATCCATCGCCCGGGTTCAGGGCGGCGCGCTGAGCGAAGAGAAAATCTGGTCCGAATTCATGCGTGATATGCCAAAGGGCCTGCCGGCCGCTGGTGACCGCGGCCTCGACAACACCCCAACCTGGGGCCGCAGATATTGGGGCGGCGCGCTGTTCTGCCTGCTGGCCGATGTCGAAATCCGCAAAAAAACTGACAACAAAATAGGCTTGCAAACGGCCATGCGCGCCCTCGTCGAGCAAGGCGGCAATATGGAGAAGGTGGCACCCGTTCTGGAAATTTTCCGCATCGCCGACAAAGCCACAGGCAAAACGGTGTTGCGCGATCAATATGAAAAAATGCGCGCCGCCCCAATTACGCCGGATCTTGCCAGCCTCTGGCGCCAACTCGGCATCACAAAAAAAGCCGGCAAAGTAACGCTCAATAACAACGCCCCCCTTGCCCACATCCGCCGCGCCATCCTCACTCCACCCGAGTGATTTGCGGATTTTGAAAACCAACCTGGATCACCGGAAATGCCCGCACGCCAAAGGCGTGCCCCACCATCACACGCCATCGGGCACAAAGTTCACCCGAACCCCACCTCTCATCAAACACCGTGATCCCACTACAAACACCGGCGCGGTTGCTAGTGGGCAACCTGAAGCGCCAAAAAAACTGCCCGCGCTGCCTCGCAGCCGCGGAATAGCCCGTGAGACAAAACTAGAGCTCACCTGTCAAAAACTGCGCCCGGCCTAAGCCATGAGATCAGCCCGAAAAAGTTGCTGACTTTTTCGGATAAGCTGACCGACAAGAAAAAAATCGTTTGGCCTTACGCGCAGGATCCATGTCGCATGGTCAGAACGTGATTACAGCTCACCAGTCAAAAACTGCGCCCGGCCGAGCCCAAAACTCCAATCCTCATCGCTGTTCGTCACCATCGAGACCATCACATCCTCTGCTTTGATGCCACATGCGGTCTCCAATTCTTCGACCAGCAGCCGGTAGAAGGTCTCTTTCATCTCACGCGAGCGCGGCCGGGTGGTCACCTGCACCACCACCACCTTGTCTGTGCGCGGAATGCCAAGGCCCGTATCCTCAATGATCATCCGCGATTTCGCATGCTCGTGGACGATCTGATACCGGTCCCCCTCAGGCACATTAAACGCCTCGAGCATCGCCTTATGCGCCGCATCCAGCAGGGTTTTCATTTCCTCGTCGCTGCGTCCTTCTATCAGATCAATACGAATAAGTGGCATAGTCATTCCTTTGTGTATTTTTGTGTTTTTGTATAAAGCTATGGTTGAAAAATAAACGCTCACCGCCATCTCTGCCGCGAGGCAATGAGCCAACTCTCTATGTTTATCGGATCAAAGCTTGCCGTCACCGTTGCTATACAGTTTCCGCCGTTGCCCCTATGCCATGCGCGCGCGCCTTGGCATCGCAGCCTCTGGCCAAACAGTCATCCTGCGCGAAGTTGTGCTGCGCGATAAACCCACCCACATGCTGGAGCTTAGCCCCAAAGCCACCGTGCCGGTGCTGCAGCTTGAAGACGGCACAGTGATCGACGAGAGCCTCGACATCGCCAAATGGGCATTACGCCAGAACGACCCGCTTAACCTGCTTGCGCCCGAGACTGGCACCCCCGAGGACATGCTGGCTCTGATTGCTGAAAATGACGGCCCCTTTAAACACCATCTCGACCGCACCAAATACGACACCCGCTACCCCGATGAAAACGCCGAAGACAATCGCATCGCTGCGAGTGACTTTCTGCAAAAGCTTGAGGGCATCTTGGCGAAATCCACCTTCCTGTTTGGCAAGCGGCTTTCCTTAGCTGACATAGCCATCGCCCCTTTCGTGCGCCAGTTCGCCAACATCGACCGGGGTTGGTTCGATGATCAGCCCTGGCCGCATCTCATCAGCTGGCTGAATGATTTCACCTCGAGCCCGCGCTTTCTGGCCATTATGGAAAAATACCCGCAATGGCATGAGGGCGATGCGCCCACCATCTTCCCGCCATCAGGCTAACAAGCGAACAACCGCCTATCGCGACACATCGACAATGATCCGCCCGCGCACCTTGCCATCAAGGAATTTCGGCGCCGTCTCAATCGCTTCGCTCAAGGCAATCTCACTGACCATGCTATCAAGCTTCGCCACATCAAGGTCAGTGCCCAGCCGCTGCCACGCCTCAATGCGCTCTTCGCGCGGGCAGATCACGCTGTTGATGCCCACCAAAGTAACACCCCGCAAGATAAACGGCGCAACCGTAGCCGGAAAATCCATGCCCGCCGCCAGACCGCAAGCGGTGACAACACCGCCATATTTTGTCGAGGCGCAAATATTCGCCAGAATGTGACTGCCCACGGTATCAACCGCCCCGGCCCAGCGCTCCCGCGCCAGCGGTTTGCCCTGCCCCTCAAGCTCAGCCCGGTCCATCACCTCTGATGCGCCAAGCCCTTTCAGATAATCAGCCTCTTCAACCCGGCCCGTTAGCGCCACCACCTTGTAACCAAGCTTCGAGAGCACAGCAACGGCGACGCTGCCGACACCGCCAGAGGCCCCGCTGACAACGATTTCACCCTTGTCTGGTGTCACACCCTGGCGCTCCAGCGCCAGCACGCAAAGCATCGCCGTGTATCCGGCCGTGCCGATCGCCATGGCCTGCCTCGTGTCAAACGCAGCCGGCAGTGGCACCAGCCACTCGCCCTTGACGCTGGCTTTTGTCGCCAGCCCGCCCCAATGCTTCTCGCCAACATCCCAGCCATTCAGCACCACCTTGTCGCCGGGTTTATAGTCAGCGTTTTCAGATGCCGTCACCGTGCCGGCAAAATCAATGCCCGGCACCAGCGGAAAGGAGCGCACAATCGGCGCGCTCGCCGTAAGCGCCAGCGCGTCTTTATAGTTCAGCGTCGAATACTCAACTTCGACGGTCACGTCATGGTCCGGCAGTTGCGCCTCGTCGATGTCCGCCAGCGAAGCGGATTGTTTATCATCATTTTTCTCTATCAGAATTCCCTTGAACATCACGTGTTTCCTCTCACTTGAAATGATTAGCGCCCTAGATCTGCTAGCGCTTCAGCAGCCCCAAAAACCCCTCATGAAATTTAGTCAACGGCGCAGCGCTGCGCTCAAGCTTTGCCCTGAGCACCGCCCCTTCCCAGCCAATCCAGAAAAACGCCGCCATCTCATCGGGGTCTATAGCTGGCGAAATTTCGCCCGCCTGCTGCGCCGCTTTCAGGCAGGAAGCCGTACGCTGCTGCCAATCCGAGAACACCTCTGTCAGCAAACTGCGGAAGCCCTCTGGCAAGGCCGACATTTCCTGACCAAGATTGCCAATCAGGCAGCCCCGGCGAAACTTGTGCCGTGACATATTGCGCCGCGCGGCCTTCACAAAATTGTCCAACCGCTCAAGTGGCCTTACGGCTTCATCGAGAAAATAGCGATCCAGCCGCGCGGCAAAAGACGCGCCATAAGCCTCAATCAGCGCGGCACCAAACGCCTCCTTACTGGCGAAATAATGATAGAACGACCCCTTCGGCACCCCGACCCGTTTCAAAATTTCATCAAGCCCGGTCGCCGAAAATCCCTTTTCCGTCAGCAGCTCAACCCCGGCGCGGATCAGCACCGCCCGCGTCGCATTGCGGCTATTGTCAGCCTTTGGCGGCCGACCGCGCCGTCTGATTGTCTCACTATTGGTTGTCATTCTATTAAATTAGACCGATCGTCTATTAAAATCAACCAGCAAAATCCCCAGGGGGTTTCATCGCCGCGCGAGAGTGGCGCTAGCAAATTGATTTAATAGAGGTAAAACAGCACCGGAATCACACCGGCATCCTGCCACTGCTCGACAAATTCCAGCAGCGGGATTGAGACAAGAAACACCAGCGCATCAAAAAATGTCCGCCAGACCCGGTTGGGATAAACCTCAATCTGATCCGGCGATTGCCATAGCGAAACCTTCGGGAAGAAGCGCGGCACCCGCGCCAGATAGGCCTGATAGCTTTCGCCGAATTGCGTCTTGAGGAACGCCTCCTCGCGCATGACAATGTAGCTGAAAACCCCGTAGGCAATGGCAAAAGCCAGCAGCCCGGTCGTCACCGCACCAAATTGCAAACCCACCCCAAAGGCCCCCAGAAAGCTGAAGGTATAAAGCGGATTGCGCATGATCGAGTAGGGGCCGATATCGACAAGCTGGCTCTTCTTGCGCCCGCCAATATAAAGCGAACACCAGGTCCGCCCGATGATGCAGACGATGATCATCACAACGCCGAAATTCTCAAGCGCCTCATGCACCCAATGTTCCGACGCCCACACCGAATGCCCGACCAGCAACACCCCAAACGACACCGCCGCCAGCAAAAACAACCTCACCCGCCGCAACATCTGCCAACCCTGCAACGTCATGCCAGAACTCTTTTTCTATTAAAACAATTCTTCATCTATAAACCGTGTCCATGGCGCAGGGCCGCCCCAAGCCATGGTCACACCATATTGAAATCGGTTCAAAGTACACTGAGCGCCTGCCGGCAACATAATTGCAAAGCTGATAAGCCATCAAAAGTGCGAAGGACTTTTGACCGAGACTCACCTTTCAAATCGCTTAAACTTGATCCGGTGCGGATTCACCGCATCCTCGCCAAGCCGGCGCTTCTTGTCTTCCTCATAGTCAGAAAAGCCACCCTCAAACCACTCCACATGGCTGTCGCCTTCAAAGGCCAGAATATGCGTCGCGATCCGGTCGAGGAAAAAGCGATCGTGGCTGATGATCACGGCACAGCCGGGGAAATCCTCCAGCGCGGCTTCAAGGGCGGAGAGCGTCTCAACGTCAAGATCATTGGTTGGTTCGTCAAGCAGCAGCACATTGCCGCCTTGCTTGAGCATCTTTGCCAAATGCACCCGGTTACGCTCACCACCAGATAGATCGCCGACCTTCTTCTGCTGGTCGCCGCCTTTAAAGTTAAACCAGCTTACATAGGCTCTGGATGGCACCTCGCGCTTGCCCAGCATGATCTGGTCAAGCCCGTCCGAGATTTCCTCCCACACATTTTTTGAGCCATCAAGGTCATCGCGGGACTGATCGACATAGCCAAGCTCAACCGTGTCACCAAGGCGGATGCTGCCATCATCCGGCTGCTCCTCATCCGTGATCATCCGGAACATTGTCGTTTTACCGGCGCCGTTCGGCCCGATCACGCCGACAATGCCGCCCGGTGGCAGCTTGAAAGAGAGCTTGTCGATCAGCAGCCGATCCTCAAAGCCTTTTGAAAGGTCATTGGCTTCAATCACCACGCCGCCAAGCCGCTCACCGGGGGGTATGGAAATCTGCGTCGAGGAAAGCTTTTCGTGATCCGCCTTTTTTGCAAGATCGTCATAGGCCTTGATCCGCGCTTTCGATTTTGCCTGCCGCGCCTTCGGGCTGGATCTGATCCAGTCAAGCTCCCGGCTCATTGCCCGCTTCTTGGCGGCGTCTTCCCGGCCTTCCTGCACAAGCCGTTTTTGCTTTTGCTCCAGCCAGGCGGAATAATTCCCCTCATAGGGGATGCCCCGGCCACGATCAATTTCCAGCGTCCAGTTGGTGATCTGATCAAGAAAATAACGATCGTGGGTGATCAGGATAACCGTGCCTGCGTAATCCTCAAGATAGCGCTGCAACCAGGCGACGGTCTCGGCATCAAGATGGTTGGTCGGCTCGTCAAGCAGCAGCATGTCAGGTTTTGAGAGCAGCAATTTGCAAAGCGCCACCCGCCGCTTCTCACCACCTGAAAGTTTGGAGACATCCGCCTCCCCTTCCGGGCAGCGCAGCGCATCCATCGCTTGGCCAACCTGGGAATCAAGATCCCACAAGTCCTGCGCGTCAATCTGGTCTTGCAGCGCCGCCATTTCATCCGCTGTTTCATCAGAATAATCAACGGCCAGCTCATTATAGCGATCAAGAATGGCTTTCTTTTCCGCCACACCTTCCATCACATTGCCCAGCACGTCCTTGCTCTCATCGAGCTGCGGCTCCTGCGCCAGATAGCCAACCTCAATCCCATCAGCCGCCCAGGCCTCGCCGGTATATTCGGTATCAACCCCCGCCATGATCTTCAAAAGCGTCGATTTACCAGAACCATTGACGCCAACAACACCAATTTTCGCGCCGGGAAGGAAGGAAAGCGTGATATTTTCAAACAATGTCTTGCCGCCGGAATAGGCCTTGCCAAGCTTCTGGCAAACAAAAACATACTGCGGAGTGCTCATAGGACCTCTGTAAACTTGATATTCAGGATTTTGGAGTAAGAGTGTTAGACGAATGGGCTGAGGGCGTAAACCCTTAAATCCCGCCACTGCCGCCTGCCGGTTGAATAGGCCGCAATGGCCAGGCCCGCAGCCCGATTTAAAAGGAATAGCCAAAAACAACGCCTCTGGACCAACGCTTGCAATACAGGCAATCACCCGGTGGCAAGGCGCCTGAAACAGCCTCAAACGCCTATCCTTGTGCCAGTTTGGCACAAACAGTCATCAAAGTATTTCGTACCACAACCAATGTGGATCATGATGAGAAGAATAATGAAGTTAAAAACGCTATTCCAGAATCTGGCCCTGATGGCGGTCTCGCTTTTTGTCTGTTTTCTGCTGTTTGAATTTGTCATTTTCAAATATATCCTGAAAACATCAGACGCCATCCCCAACACCTCCATTGCCAACATCGTCCGCTATGAGCCAAATGCCCACGCGACCCTCTATGAGCCAGACGGCTCAAGCCACACCGTCGAGATCAACAAACAGGGCTGGAACTCGTCTCATCAGGATTACACAGCCGAGACACCAGCCGGCACCACCCGCATCGCCGTTATTGGGGACAGCTATGTGCAAGCATCCGCTGTCAATGTGAAAGAAGGCTTTGCTGAAGTTACCGAGCAAACATTGAATGCCAACGGCCATAAGGCCCAGGTGTACCGCTTCGGCATTGATGGCGCGCCGCTCACCCAGTATCTCCACATGCTGCGCCATGAAGCCCTTGCCTATAAGCCCAACATCGTCGTCATCCAGCTTATTCATAACGACTTTGACGAAAGCTACCGCTTTTTATATGGCCGCTATTCCTCCAGCTTCATGAAACTGCGCCTTGATGGGGACAGCCCGGTCGAGGTCGCACCCGAGCCCTATAAACCCGGCATGATCGACCAGCTGAAAAACTACCGCAGCTTCCGCTATCTTTATTATCAAACCGGCCTGGCAACCTATGTTCGCCGTCTGGTTAATCTGGTCGCCAAAGGCGAAGACAGAAGCCGCGCAACCCATCGCAAAAGCCGCAACCCCCGAACATGGCTTTGTCCAATCCGCCATCGACGTGCGCAACATTAATGAGCTGGATAAAATCCGGCTCGTCACCGCCTATACCTTGAGTGAGATGAAAAAACTGGCGCGTGAAAATAACTTCAAATTGCTGATCGCCATGGACCCGGGCGAGAGGCCATCTATAGCGGCAATGCCCCCTGGCCAGCTTTGAGGCCAACCAGCTTAACCAGATCGCCAGCCAGGAAGCCAGCAAACTTGGTTTGCCCTTTCTTGACCTGGGTGAAGCGATGACAAGCGACTACCAGCAAAACGGCAAACGCTTTGAATTCCCCTGGGACTGGCACTGGAACAAGCGCGGCAACCGCATCGCTGGCGAAGCCATAGCCAAAAAAATCGACACCCTGTTTTTATCAGACAGCGCCACCGACACCGGTGAAGAAACCGATGACAGGCAGCAACAAGCCGCCACCCTCAATCAAAAAACAGACGATCAGACAGACAATCAGTAAGGCCCACCCCCATGCTACAAAAACTATCTGACAGCGACATCGACCACAGCACCGCATTCAAGCCCACGGAAAAAGACAAGATGGCAGACGATAAAATGGCGAAAGAAAAGCCCGTGAAAAAGAAAGCCGCAAATAATTTTCACGAATCCTATCAGGACGAGCACCCCGACCTCCCCAGCGAGAAGTCAACCGGCATCGTCTTTGCCGGTGTCTCAGCTGTAATCGGCGGCATCATCTATTATTCCAGCGGCTATACCAACGTCACAGCCCTTGTCACCTGCCTGTGGATCACCGCCGTCTTCCTCATCCTGGCCCAGTTCGCTCCAAAAATTCTCAAGCCGCTGAATGTCGCCTGGTTCAAATTCTCGATGCTCCTTTTCAAGGTCGTCAACCCGATCATCATGCTGCTGCTATTTGCCGTGCTGTTCATCCCCGCCGGCCTTATCATGCAGCTTCGCCTCGACCCGCTTGGCCGCAAGAAAAACCCTGATGCCAAAAGCTACTGGGTCGATAAATCAGACAAGGCGGCAGAGCCGTCCATGAAAAACCAGTTTTAGCAATCAACCGCGCCTGAGCCCCCAATGCCATCAGGACCGCAAGTTAGTTAAAGAGAGACCCATGAAAAGCTTTATCAAGGAAATCATTGCCTATATGAACGCCCGCAAAAAATGGTGGCTCATGCCAATCCTCGTCGTGCTGATCGCCTTTGGCGGCCTGCTCGTCTTGGCGCAGGGCTCAGCCATCGCCCCGTTCATCTACACAATCTTCTAGGCCTTTTAAGCCATGCCGGGGTGCAAAGACGCATCCCGGCAACCGCCGTTAAGCTGCCCACAACCCTTTGCCCAAACAAACCCTATTCGAGAGTATCGCCATGCGTATTTTAGGAATCTCCGCTTTTTATCACGACAGCGCCGCCGCCCTGATCGAAGATGGCACCCCCATCGCCGCCGCCCAGGAAGAGCGCTTCACCCGCAAAAAGCACGATCCCGGCTTCCCCACCCTGGCGATCGAATATTGCCTGAAAGAAGCGGGCGTAACCCTTCAGGACGTTGATTACATCGTCTTCTTCGAAAAGCCATTCCTGAAATTCGAGCGCCTGCTGGAGACCTACCTGGCCAGCGCGCCAAAAGGCTTCCATCAAGTTTCCGCATGCCATGCCGGTCTGGATGAAGGAAAAACTGTTCCTCAAGACAAGCGATCAAACTGCCGGAAGAATTTGAAGACGCTGGCGAAGTGACCGACAAACTTATGTTCGCCGAACATCACCAGAGCCACGCCGCCTCCGCCTTCTTCCCCTCGCCATTCGAAGAAGCCGCCGTCCTCACCCTCGATGGCGTCGGCGAATGGGCCACCACCTCCTTGGCATCGGCAAGGGCAACCGAATTGCAGACCGTCGCGAAATCCACTTCCCGCACTCCCTCGGTCTGCTCTACTCAGCCTTCACCTATTACACCGGCTTCAGGGTCAACTCCGGCGAATACAAAGTCATGGGGCTGGCACCCTACGGCGAGCCGAAATATGCCGATCTGATTAAGGAGCATCTCATTGACATCAAGGAAGATGGCAGCTTCTGGCTCGACCAGAGCTATTTCAACTACGCCACCGGCCTGACCATGACGTCGAAAAAATTCGACCGCCTCTTCGGCGCCCCGCCGCCGCACCCGAAGACAAGATCACCCAGCGGGACATGGACCTCGCCGCCTCGGTCCAAGCCGTCACCGAAGAGGTCATGCTGCAAATGACCCGACGACCTCGCGGCAAAACCTACGGCATTCCCAACCTCTGCCTGGCCGGCGGCGTGGCCCTCAATTGCGTCGCCAACGGCAAGATCCTGCGCGAAGGCACCTTCGAAGAACGTCTGGGTCCAACCCGCCGCCGGCGACGCGGGCGGCGCCCTCGGCGCAGCCCTCGCCGCTTCTGGCACCAGCTCCTCGAAACAACCCCGCCAGGTCCCACCCGCCAAAGACGCCATGAAAGGCAGCCTACCTCGGCCCCGACCTATACACAGGACGAAATCGAAGCGCTTCCTCCAAAGCCGGCTGGTGCCGTTTTCGAGTGCTCGGCGATGACGCGACCTGATGAATGAGACCGCCGACGCCGCTTCGCGGACGGCCACGTCCGTCGGCTGGTTCCAGGGCCGCATGGAATTCGGCCCGCGCGCGCTCGGGGGCCGCTCGATCCTCGGCGACCCGCGCAACCCGCAAATGCAGAAAAACCTCAACCTGAAAATCAAATACCGCGAGAGCTTCCGCCCCTTCGCCCCCTCTATCCTGCGCGAAGATGTCGGCAATTATTTTGAGCATGACAAAGACAGCCCTTACATGCTGGTCGTCGCCCCCGTTGCAGAGCAGCACCGGCTGGACACCAGCGATCAGGACAAGGATCTCTTTGGCATCGACAAGCTGAACATCCCGCGCTCAAACATCCCGGCGATCACCCATGTCGATTACTCCGCCCGCATCCAGACGGTGCATGAGGACACAAACCCCCGCTACCACGCGCTGATCTCTGCCTTCAAGCAACAGACCGGCTGCCCAATCGTCGTCAATACCAGCTTCAATGTGCGCGGCGAGCCCATCGTCTGCACACCGGAAGACGCCTTCCGCTGCTTTATGGGCACCGAGATGGATACCCTCGTTGTTGGCAATTGCCTGATGCGCAAACCGGCACAGGACCAGGCCCTGGCCGAGGACTATAAAGACAAGTTCGAGCTTGATTGATCCGGCGCTGCAAGACCAAATCAAACGCCCGGCTCAATTGCATGAGCCGGGCGTTTTTAGTTTATTAAAAATATAGCAAGGGATCAATACCGCTAAAGCGTACCCGGATCACTCGGCCCGCTTGAGAAATTCTCCGCCCCGAAGGTATCTTTATAGTGGTCGCGATACTGCTTCATGAAGGCATCGAGGGTATTGATTGAAGCAAGATCTTTCGCCAGCCGTTTATAGGCCATGCCATCCTTCTTCACCGGCTTGGTGACAACGATGAAGGAATTGGCATCCGGGCTGTTGACCATCTTGTTGTAAAACTTTTTCCGCAAACGTGACAAAGCAAAGGCATCCTGCGCCAGCGAATAGGAAATCGCAGCGCGAAGCACATCCTGGCGCTCAAAAGGTTGCAGCGCCTCACCATTATTCCAGCTTGAACCCAGCAGTTTTTCCATCTGCTCGCCAGCCTTGTCCCATTGCTGCGCATTCCAGTAGGCATCAGCCTTCATCCGCTCAACTTCCGCGCCCTCCAGCCGGTTGAGAATATCTACCGCGCCGTCAACCTGGCCAAGCTCACTGAGCGAGCGCGCCTCAAGGATATCCCGCGCCCGCTTGACATGGTTCGGCAGATCAGGCTGTCGCGAGCGACCAATCGCCTGCAACGCCAGTTGCGGCTTGCGGTTCATCAGATGAACCATCGCCAGTTTTGCCGCCACCTGGCTGCGCGCCGCGCCCCGCACCCGGTTATTCACCTGATGATCAAGCAGCTCCGCCGCATGGTCGAGAAGATCAACGTCAATCAACCGATCCGCCAGCATGCGGATCATATCATCGCCGGTGCGCCCGATAGGCGTGAGTTCCTTGTAATCATAAAACAAACTCAGCGCCTCGATCGGGCGCATATCTGTCACCTTGTTCTGCAGGAAAAGCCCCTTGAAAACCTTGGCCATTTCATCCTGGATTTTCAGGGCCGCCTCTTCCGCCGGAAAAGCCTTCACCGCCTGCTTCATATTGGCGAACGCCATGCGGTACTCGCCTTCATCCGCATAAAGGCGCGACAATAGCGCCAGCATCTCCAGCTCCGTCTCGTCGCCCCGCCACATCATCTGCAGCCCCTCCAGCCGCGCGATCGCCTCCGGCCGGCTTAATTCCCTTTTCTGCATCAACAGTTCGAGCCGGTCAATCTTGGCCTTTGCCGCCGCTGGCGCCACTTCACTGTCCGCTACAATGTCAAACAACCGCCGCGCATCATCGCCGCGGCCAACCGCCACCATATATTGTGCGTTCAGCAGCAGACTGTTCATGTCAATGTCCTGCTCGCCGGTTTGCCGCGGCACCGCACGCAGATAATTCTCCATGAGATCATAATTATTGAGCGCCAGCGCGGCTCTCGCCGCCGCCAGCTGGAATCGCGCCCGCTGCACATCCGGGTAAAGGTCAAGCGCGTCCTCACCGCTGCGGAACTGGCGCAGCGCGTCAGACCATTGCGCCAGCATCAGCTTGGCCATGCCCCGCCACAGCGAGGCGTGATCATTATTATAAAGCGCGCCAAGCGACAGCGCCTTGATGGCCTCCTTCGGCCGGCGCATCATCACATTTGCCGCCGCCTGCATCAGCCGGATCTCAGGGTCATTCTGGCGCTCCGGCGCTTCGCTAACAATGCGCTGCAAAAGCCCGAGGCTTTCCAGAGCCAGCTCATTGGCCACCAGAAAGCGCGCATAATCCCGCCGCGCCGCAAATTTTGCCGCTGGTTCCGCCAAAGCCACCCGTGATTCAAAATTCCCCAGCTGATCCATGAAGGAACCATTGCCCGCATTGCGCCAGCCGGCAAAATCGATCAGCCCAACGGTCGAGATATCCCGCTTTTTACGCTCAACGGCTGAGCGCTTTACAAAATTTTCCTTATCCGAAAGATGCAACCCGCCGCCCCGCGAGATCACCACCTCCTGAAAGCCGACCCGGATTTCAACATCATCAGATTTTGGTGTGATGGCGATGCCATGCGCCGTGCCAAAGGACGAAAACTCAACAAAATTCTGCGGCTTCGTCAATTGCACAACGGGCGGATAACTCGTCACCAGCCCGACCCGGTCACCAATCTCATCGTCCCTGAGCCAGTAGACATGGCTTGGTCGCGCCATATCAATGCTGAAATAGCGGTGCTTTTCCGGTGAAATGCGCCGTTTCAGTTTTAGCGCCTCAGCCTCCGCTGTCACCATATCACCGATCCGCGCCGTCCACGCCAATTGATCATGATCAAAGGCAAACAGCATCGGTTTCGTCAGCTTGATCAGGATGAGCTGGCCGTTATTCAATCTGGTCTTGCGAATGTCCTTAATGATTTTCGCGCCAGAGGCAACAATATCGGAAAGATCAATATCCTTGAAACTATCAAACACAATCCAGATTGTGTCGCCGCGAATGAACCCTGCCGCCGGCACCACCGCCTCAAACGGGAAAACAATCTCGCTAACATTTGCCCGCTCAATGATTGAAGGTTTCAGGCCATGAGCGGCTTTTTTATCACCAGCCATCTCATCGCCCCGGGCGCCCGCCCGGCCAGAAAACTCATTGCGTAAAAATCTTTTGGCAAAGGCCTGCTTGTCGCCCCGTACCGCTGGCAGGCCAGCGCCATCCGCCTGGTCTCCAAACACCTCAAGCGAAAAATCATCCGGGTTAAAGGCTGAATATGTCGAGCGCACCAGCGCCACTTCATCCTTGGCAGCAGAAAATTCATTCATTTTTTTATTGTCGGTTTCATCCGCCAGCAACTCGACCTCAGCCCGGTCAATCGGGTTGCCATTCTCATCCACACTCTGCTTTTCAAGCTTTTGCAATTGCGCGGACAGCCGGACAGCCTCGGGCGAAATATCGACAACATAATCCTCCGCTTCCCGGTAACCGCGCACTTTGGAATCAGCTGACAGCTTCATCGTTACAACGGTTGTCTCCGCCAGCGTCGCGGATGAAATATCAAGCAGATCATTCGGCAGGTTATGCTTCACGCGGCCAACATCAAGCTTAACCGGCCGCCCAAAAGTCAGGGTTACTGTCTCCCCCTCCCGCTCCATCTTCGCGGTAACGAACTTGTTCCAGTCAAACACCAGCCGCGAAAATGTCGGCAGCGCGCCAACCCGAAGCTGCGCTTTATAGCTGGCCTGGGTCTCCCGGCGCTGGCGCTCAACCTCACGGTTTTTTTCCTCTATTGCCGCCGCCCGCTCCGTAATCGCCCGCACCACCTCCTGCGGCAGGTTCGGCGGCATGCCGCTCCAGTTACGGCCAAGAATGTCGATGAAGATCTTGTTGCCCGCCTCCATGATGTTGACCTTGAAACTGTCAACAAAGGCGACACGGAAGGCGCGCCCATCCGGGTCCACCCGGGCAACACCAAGATAATTTGGCAGTTTTGATACTAGCTGCGAGAAATCAAGATCGACCTGTTCATTGAAGCGAAACACCAGGATGGTGTCGTCAACATTGCTCTCATACCCAGGCAGATGTTCAAAATCCAGCACGATGCGGCCATAGCCCTGCTGCGGCGTCGCCTCTATTTCGGCCTTTACCGGCTTCGCGTTAACAGCGGGTGCCGCAACGGCAAATGCCAGACAAGCAAAAGCCGCCACGAGCAAGCTCGCCGGCGCCTTTGTCAAGCACTTCCGCGTTAAACCCATACCCCTTCGCACTCCTTGCTTTAAATCCGGATGGTGAGTAAACCATTATCCCGGATCCACGGGCATCACCTCAAAAGGGCATTCACCCGGGTGATCAGGTGGTTATATTGCCCCCGCCTTCGTTAAATCCCCTTTAAACCAAAAGATTAAATTTAGGGTGATAAATTAACGCTTTAACAACCATTACGGCCCGGCTTTACTGATTACCAGCCGCCGGTTTGTCGCCCGCAATTTTTGGCAGCGACCCGTCATCAGCTTCGTCCCGCTGCACCGCCACCAGCCGCTCTTTTTCTGCCAGCAACATCGTCACCGCGCGCGCCTTTTCGGCATTCATCTTGGCAACAATCTGGGAGCCTGAGGTCGCTTTCATCGCCCGCAACAAATCAACCAGAATGCCCATGTTAAGCCCGTCAAATATCCGTGCCGCGTCTTTCGGCTTCATCGAGGAATACATCTTCACCAGCCGCTGATACTGGTTCTTGCGCAGCACATCCTGCTTTTTCAGATCAACCTGAATTTTTGCTTCCAGCTCCTTGAGCTTTTCAATCCGCTCATCAATCTGACGCTGCGCAGCAACCAGCAAATTCTCTTTCATTTTCAGCTGCGCTTCCCGGTCATTCAACTGCTTGCGCCGCAGCGCCAGGCTTTCCAGCAAATCCAGCTCAGACCCGGAGGGCGAGACCTTAAATTCCTGAAAATTCGATGGTCGCATGCCATCAGGCTTGCGCCTGGCCTTTTGATCGCCAGCATCATTGGCCGCCAGTTTAACAGGCGGCCCGGCAAGCTGGTTTTCCGCGCCTGCTTTTGCCAATTCAGCTTTTGCAGCAGCAGCCTTTGCCTCCTCAGCTTTCACCTCATCCAGCGCTGTCTCTGCCAGCGATTTCTCAGGCGCTGGCGCCAGCTCACCATTTTCCGCATCAGCGCTGAGCGTGTCGGCGCTGGCTTTTTCACTGTCTTTTTTTTCACTTGTGCCCTGGTTTGCCGCTTCCTCTGCCGCTTCCTCTGTTGCTTCCTTTGTCGCTTCCTTTGTCGCTTCTTGGGCGCTCAATTGTCCCGCGCCAGTCAGCACCGACAGGTCGGAAAATATCAGCGCCGAGCCTTTCAGCAACAGCAGGCAGAAAGACGCAAACATCACCAGGTGCAGCAAACGAAAATTGGCCATCACGCACTTTCCCTATATTGCGGCATATCGGCCGGTGCCGCCCGCTGGCGCGATTGCATCACCAGGCTCGCCGGTGTCAGGCTGCCGCTATTGGAGAGCACATTGGCGTCCGCCATCCATTTCTGCTTCTTGCCAAAAACTGGCTTGCCCTGGCGGCCATCGGCCCCGGCTTCTTCTTGCCGGCCCGCATTCATTGGCGGCAATGGCGGAATTTTTGCCTCGCCCTGCAACTGCGACGCCGCATATCGATGCGCCTGTTCAAAGGCTGCCGCCTGCCGCCGCACCAACGCTTCGCTTTCCTGCAATGGCGTCTTGAACTGCTCCCGCCCGAAGCCGAGCCGCTGGCGTTTCAATTCTTTCGACACCGCAACCTGCTCCGCTTGAAGCCGCCTCGCCCCGGCTGGAGCGCTCGACAGCTTTCAGCGATGAAATATCAATTTCTGAAAGTTTCTCGGCAATCGCCCGGATATCGCGGGTCCGTGTCAGCACGTCCTGCAAGCCCTCCCGCGCCTGGCGGGCGGCTTCCACATTGCTGGCCATTTCGCCATCAACGCTTTGCGCCGTTTGCCGCATCTGGCTGATGGCCTGCTCCGCACGGTCCGAAGACCGGTTGAGCTCAATGATAACCTGCCGCAACCCGGTCTGATCGGTGCGCAGCGCCGTCAGCTTTCTATTAACAATGAAACAATAGCCAATCGTCACTGCAAGCAGCAGCGATACAATCAACTCGATAACCACACTCAGCCCTGACCCAATCATTTTTCCTATCCTTGTTCTACACCCGGAATGTCTGCCCTCTGGACAGCCTCCAGACCTCTTTTCAACTTGAGCGCCATTTTACCATTTGACTGGCCCACAACCCCGGTACACAGGTTAATCCCACTGCTTTTCACAGCAACAGGATCATCCGCGCCCCGGGTCATCGGTAGCGTCTCCCCAACTTTGAGATTCAATATCCGCCCCAGCGGCACATCGAACTCATCAAGCACAACATCAATGGGAACCTCTGTGTTCCACATCTCATTCGCCAGGTGACCCTCCCAGATCGGGTCCCGGCCGAATTTCTCGCCCATATAGCCCTGCAGCAGCAAATGCCGGATAGGCTCTATGGTTGAATAAGGCAAAAGTATTTCAACGCGGCCGCCACGGTCTTCCATGTCGATCCGCAAACGCACCAGAATGGCGGCATTGGCCGGCCGCGCAATGGTTGCAAAGCGCGGGTTCGTCTCCAGCCGCTCCAGCTCGAACTTCACTGGCGACAGCGGCTGAAACGCCGTCTCCGAATCCTTCAAAATCACTTCGACCATCCGCGATACAAGCGTTGTTTCAATGGTCGTATAGGGCCGCCCCTCAACCCGCACCGCCGGCGAGCTGCGCCCGCCAAGCAGGATGTCAACAATGCCGTAAATCAACCCGGAATCGATGGTGATCAACGCCAGATTGTCCCATTGCACCGCCCGGTAAACCGCCAGCATTGCCGGCAGCGGGATCGAATTGAGATAATCGCCAAAGCGCATGCTGGTGATGTTATCCAGCGAGACCTCGACATTGTCCGAGGTGAAATTGCGCAGGCTTGTGGTCAAAAGCCGTACCAGCCGGTCATAAATAACCTCCAGCATCGGCAACCGCTCATAGGAAACCATCGCCGAATTGATAATGGCGCGAAGACCGCTCGTGTCATTCAGCGAGCGCTCATCAAGGTCGAAACCAAGCAGGCTATCGATCTCGTCCTGGTTGAGGATGCGTTCATTGCCGCCCTTTTCACCGCCGCCGTCACCATCAGGCTCGCCAACCATGGCCGCCCACTGCGCGGCCATCTCGCTATCCAGCCCCTCAAACGAGCCAGCATCCATTTCATCAGTATCATCCAGCGCCGCGCCCCACGCAGCCGCCATAGCATCCTGATCTAAATCTTCCCCGGCCATTCAAGCGCGTCCTTATTGAACAATAATTTCTTTAAACAATATGCGGTTAACCCGGCTCGGGTGCACCGCCATGTTGATCCTTTTCAGCAATTCTTCCTTCAGGCGGTAAATGCCTTGCGAGCCCTCCAGGTCTTCAGCGCGCAGCTGGCGCAGATACACCTGAAACAGGTCGAGCACCCGCGGCAAATTCGGCTGCATCGCCGCCGCCACCGAGGCATCAGACACCTCCAGCGCGATCTTCATCTTCAGGTAATGGCTGCGCGTCTCCTTGCTGGAAAGATTCACAACCATCTCCGGCAACTCATGATAATAGGCGGGCTTCGGCGGTGGCGGCGTGTCATCAGACATCGCCACATCACCGGCAGACTCAAACAGACCAAGATAAGAAAGCCCAAACCAGACACCGCCGCCAAGCAACAGCAGCAAAACAGGCGCCAGCATCAGCAGCTTTTTGCGGCTAGAGGCAGGGCTTTTCGCTTCGCTCTCTTCTTCGCCGGTGGCCTCATCATCCTCTTCAGCCATTGAATCCCCAACCCCTTAAAATCTATAGAAAAATCAAGGCGCAAACGCACCTGTCCCTTCTCCTAACTAGCCCCAATAGGGTTAATGATTGGTTGCTAAAATTTAAAATGAGGAAAAATCTGCCGAGTCACATTTGCCGCCCGGTTAGCATGCCCCGCCCAGGAAAATACTAACTCTTTGTTTTTATTGGCTTATTTTTTTGGCACGCTCTCTGCATTAACCATGTCAAAAATCACGCTCTGCAAAAATTGCCGAGCAATAATTTAAGAATTCACAACCGAATTCATCGTCACAAAAGGAATCGGTCCCAATGGAAAATGCTCTCCGCATCGGTTTGTCCCGCCAAATGGCGCTACAGACTCAGATGAATGTGATCGCCAACAACCTATCAAACATCAACACAGCTGGCTTCAAGCGCGACAATGTTCACCTGGAAGAATTTCAGATGCCGGTTGCCGAAATGACCGACATGACAGGCCGCGACAAAAACCTTTCCTACGTTCACGACCGCGCTGTCCTGAAAAATATGAGCCCAGGCCCCATGAGCCAAAGCGGCAAAGAGCTGGATGTCGCCATATCCGGTGAGGGCTGGTTCGTTGTCGGCACCAATAATGGCGAGCGCTACACCCGCAACGGCGAATTTAAACTCGATAACACCGGCACCCTGGTTGACAATCAGGGCCTGCCCATTCTCGGGGAAGCCGGTGAAATCACCTTCGATTCCAGAGAGACCAAAATCACCGTCGCCCGCGATGGCACCATCTCCACCAATGAAGGCATCAAGGGCAAGCTGCGTATAGTCAGCTTCGAAAATGAGCAGGAGCTGAAAAAAGAAGGCTTCAACCTTTTTAAAACCGATCTGCCTGCCAACCCGGTGGAGGCGCCAAATCTGGTGCAGGGAATGGTCGAGCAATCAAATGTCAAACCGGTGCTTGAGCTGACCCGCATGATCGAAACCGTGCGCGCCTACACCAGCATGGCAAAAATGATGCAGAAAACCGAAGACCTGAAAAACGACGCCATCACCAAACTGGCCCAGATGCCGAACTAGCGACGCCATTTCTGAACGCGTCAAACAGCGAACAAACATCAGAGGTTTGAAATGAAATCCTTAAGAATCGCCGCCACCGGCATGCAGGCCCAGGAACTCAATGTCGAGGTCATCTCCAATAACATCGCCAACATGCGCACCACCGGCTTCAAGCAGGTGCGCGCAGAATTTCAGGACCTGCTCTATCAGGACATCCGCCGCGTTGGTGCCAACTCCTCTGCCAATGGCAACATCATCCCAACCGGGGTTCAGGTTGGCTATGGTGTAAAAACCGGCGCCACCGCCAGAGTTATGACCCAGGGCAACCTGCAGCAAACCGGCAAGGAACTTGACGTCGCGATCAGGGGGGAAGGCTTCTTTTCTGTCGAATTGCCAAGCGGCCAGACTGCTTACACAAGAGACGGCTCCTTCGAACTTGATGCCGAGGGCAACATCGTCACGCTTGATGGCTTCCGCGTGCAGCCGAACATCACAGTGCCAAACGACGCCCGCTCAATCACCATCAACCGCGAAGGCACAGTGCAGGTTGTCACTGCGGCCAGCACCGTTCCAACCGAGCTCGGCCAGATCCAGCTTTCCCGCTTTGTCAACAAAGCCGGCCTTCAGTCAATTGGTGACAATCTCTATCTCGAATCTCCCGCCAGCGGCAACCCGATCGACGGCGTCGCTGATCAGGAGGGCTTCGGCTCTGTCACCCAGAGCTTTCTGGAAAATTCAAACGTCAACGCCGTCTCCGAGCTCTCCGATCTCATCGCCGCCCAGCGCGCCTATGAGATGAACGCCAAGGTCATCAGCGCCTCCGATGAAATGATGTCAACCACAAGCAACATCGTCCGCTAGTGAAAACTGACCTGACCTGAACTGCACTGAACTGAACAGCACTGAGCTGGCCTGATCCAAAGCCAGCTCAATAAAAACGACCGGCAAAGCCGGCAGCAACGTCACAAAATTTGATAAAGGAAAGGGGCAATCCCCATGAAACTCCGCGCATATCTCAAAGGCTACTTTGCCGCCGCACAAACTGCGGCACTAACTGCGGTAATGACCGCAAGCATCATCAGCACGGCAACACCATCCCACGCGACAGAGATTTTAAAACTGAAACCCCATGTCAGCGTCACCGGCGACATCGTAACCCTGGGTGACATTTTCGAAAAAGTCACTGCCCACCGCAACACCGCCATTTTCAAAAGCCCTGCCCTTGGCCGCGAAGGCACCGTCGGGCTGGCGCAACTGATAGAAACCGCAGAGCGTTTCGGCTTCACCTTTGACACGCCGTTGCATATCAAGGCCATCACCGTTGCCCGCCCGGCCCGCACAATCCCGGCCTCTGTGTTCAAAGGGCAGATCACCAAAGCCATGGCAAAACACCTGCCCAAGCGCGAAGACGGCAACTATCAGCTCACCTTCTCTACCCCGTTTTCAGGCCATCAGATCCCCCTCGCTCACTCTGGTGAAATGAAGCTCACCGCTTTCGCCTATAACCGCGCCAGCAAACGCTTCACCGCCACCTTTGCGCCCGTCGATGCCGCAAGTGAACGCTATAACAAAACCCTCACTGGCACAGCGGGCCTCACCTATAACCGCCCGGTGCTGCTACGCGCTGTCAAACGCGGCGAAACAATCACCGCCGCGGATATCGAGCAAAAGCCATATGCGCCGACACGCATTCCAGCCACCGCCATCAGCCGCTTGGTGGACATCATCGGCATGACCGCCAACAAGTCCCTCCGCAGTGGTGCCTTTGTCAAAGCAACTGATCTCGAAACACCGAAAATGGTCAGCAAAAACCAGCTCGTCACCCTGGTGTTTGAAAAACACGGCCTGATTCTGAAAACCCGCGGTAAGGCCATGGACGGCGGCGCCAAGGACCAGTCAATTTCCGTCATGAACATCAATTCAAAACGGGTGGTCCAGGGCACCATCAAAGCCCCCGGCCTGGTGATAATCAACGACAATGACTATGCCGGCAGTCTGCAGCAAACCGCCAATTTAAACTGACTGACCTCTGAAATTGAATGACATCCGAATAACCCTGGACAACAGCAATTCACGACCAAGAGAAAGTTCACCATGTACCGCTTAACACTAAAAGCCCTGCTTCTCGCCCTCACGGCATTGGGTGCCGCAGGTTGCTCCCATTTCGACAAGATCACCCAGGTAGGCGAGACGCCGAAATTATCGGTTATTGAAAGCCCGGTTGAAAAGCCCGGCTATCGCCCGGTCACAATGCCGATGCCTGAGCCGGAAGAGGTCAGCTACAACCCCAACTCTCTCTGGCGCAATGGCTCGCGCTCATTTTTCAAAGATCAACGCGCCCGCCGCGTCGGTGACATCATCACAGTGTTGATCGAGATAACCGACAAGGCAGAGATCGACAATGAAAGCACCAGAGACCGCTCTGGCGCCACCTCTGTCGGGGTCGATGCTTTGGCCGGTTACACCGCCCTGCTGAAAAAATTCCTGCCCTCAGGCGCAGACTTCTCCCAGCTTGTTGACCTCAATTCAACCTCGACCGACAAAGGCTCGGGCACAGTTGACCGCGAGGAAAAGCTGACCACAAAAATGGCCGCCGTAGTCATGCAGGAGCTGCCCAATGGCAACCTGGTCATCGAAGGCCGCCAGGAAATTCGCGTCAACACGGAGATCCGGGAGATCATCGTCGCTGGCGTCATCCGGCCTGAGGATATCGGCTCCCAGAACACCATCGATATTTCGAAAATCGCCGAGGCCCGCGTTTCCTACGGTGGCCGGGGCCATATCTCAAACGTCCAGGCACCGCGCTATGGCACACAGGTGCTCGATGTGCTGCTGCCCTTCTAACGGGCAGGAGCCTAAGAGCAACCAGCCAAGCATGGCACCACCGCCCGCGCGTAATCGGCCTCATGGCCGCGGCACTGGCATCAGATGGAACTCAGTTGGTTTCAATGTAGCGTCCGTGTAAAATTTTGTGACAAACTCGCCGGGCCTCTTAGCAATTAAGAGCGTCCGGCTTTTTTTGCCTTTTCCAGCAAGCCACAGCCCCCCAGCTGTTTCGGCTTCCCCCGTCTCACCAATTCAGGACTTCGCCACCCGCCCCGCCGCGCAGCGTTTTGCCGCCGTGACCACCGCGCGAAACAGGCGCCGCGCAGAGGCCGCATGCAGCATCAATTCAGGGTGCCACTGCACCCCGGTGACAAATTGCGTATCAACCCCGGCATCTCCGAAGTCGCCGCCCTCCGGCACCGTCTCTATCGCCTGGATCAAGCCATTTTCTTCCTTGGCCACCACCCTCAGATTTTTGCCGACGCGGTTCACCGCCTGGTGATGGATGCTGTTGACGTTATAGCGCTTGTACCGCCCCATCGTCTCAAACAGCTTGCTCTGCTCGTCAAAGATCACCTCGCGCCGGCCAATCAATTTTGAGAACAAACTCCGGCTAGGCAAAAAATCCTCAAGGATCTCGCTGGCTTCCTGATAGAGCGAGCCGCCCCGCGCCACATTGATGAGCTGCATGCCGCGGCAAATGCCAAGGATCGGCACGCAGCGGCCATCGGCATGGCGCACAACTTCAAGCTCCAGCGCATCCCGCGCCACGTCATACTGGATCACCGGTGCCACCGCCGCCTCACCGTAAAGTTCGGGGTTTATGTCGCCGCCACCGGCAATGATAAAGCCGTCAAACCGCGCCAGATCCTGCGGCTCTCCGGCCCGCAGCCGCACGGCTCTGCCACCGGCGAGAAAAACCGCAAACTGGCTGCATCGCCACAAAATATCACCGCCCTCGTCCGGGCTGGTCACACCAATCACTACCTTTTTTTCCGTCATTTAAAAAATTATCAGCCTGTTTTCTTATTTGTTGTTTCTCATCCCATTCATTCGCGCTCGCCCACCCTGCCAGCATTAACTCTGCCCCTCCATGCCGCCCGGCGACAATTTATCACCCAGCCGCTGGCGCACATGCTGCACCCAGTCCCGGCCGAAAATCATATGCAATGGCGCATCAAGAAATTTGAGATAATCTTCCGACATTTCCGCAAGCAGGGCCTTGTCATTGGCCAGCCGCTCCACCGCCACCCACAGATTCCAGTCACGCTGAACGTTCCAACTCGGGTTATCAATCTCACAATTTGGCAATCGGTAATGGAATGTCGGGCGCGGTTTGATCAGCTTGCGATCAGCCTCACTCAGCCGATCAAGGCTGTCCGGGCACAAATGCGCAAACAATGGCAGATAGTCAAGCGCCCGATTCCGGTTCGGATTGTAGATGAGATAATCATCAATGAACCGCTCCATCGGCACCTGATACTCTTTCGCCAGAATGAGGCGGATATACTCTGTCGGGAAGGGGTCGATATAGGTTAGCAACCGGCGTGAGAAATCAATGCCCATCTCCTTAACAAGGAAGGGATAGAAAATCAGAAAGGCCCGCATCACATCGCGAATTTCATCAACATCCTCGGAATAAATTTCAGGGTTTAAATGCATGCCGAATGCATTGACAAAAGACGACCGCGTGCCCTCCGCTTCAAGTTCATGCAGCGTCTCGACCAGCTGGGCAAGCTTGGGGAAGGCCGCCATCTCGAGCGGCGGCGTGACGATTTCATAGGGCACCACAAGTTCCGCAACACCGGTCATGATCTCACTGGCGCGTTTATACCAGCGGCTCGGATCACCCAGCAAACTCATCAGGCCTGGTTTATCCGCCCGCGCCGCGCCTTGTGATTGCAGGTCAACAGCCGCCCGTTGCACCATGTGACTGTCCATCTCCACGGTGAAATCGCCATAGCCTGTGTTGGTAATTTCCAGTGTCAGCGGTTTTCGGGATTGGATCTCGCCGCCAAAATAATGGCGGATCTGCTCGGCCATCTCACCAAGCTTTAGGCCGCCAAGCTCCAGCTCGAAGCCAACTCTGCGCGCAACGCCGCCCGGTGTCTTCGGATGGGGCGGCACAAAAAACTTTGCCCGCGCACCCGGTCCATCGGCATCGCCGCCATCTTTAAGGGGGGCAGTGCCCTGAGCACCAATTAAACCGCCCGTCATCTATTCCGTCACTTTCGGTAAAACCGGCCGCCCGCCGCCTAGATCTGCGATGCTAATATTTCGCGACCGGGTCACTGGCAGGAAAGGTATCGTCCACCTGTTCGTCCCAGTCTTCCTGTTCCTCTTTTCGAATTTTTTTGTCTTTGCGGACTGTTTCATCCATCGATGACTTGTCCTTGTCAGATTTTTCCTTCGCCTTGTCGTCGCCATCGTCATCAGGCTTGCTTCCCGCTTCGCCGCAATCAACGCCGCGCCGCTTTTCAGCGCCGGAGAGAGGCCAGTTGGCTTCATCCTGCCGACTTTTTTTCGGCACAGCCACAAAGTGCCATGACGCCGATAAATTAAATTGGCTTTGCGGAAAATTGTCTCGCGCCAGATCGTTCGGCGTAATGTTATGGTGAATATCTGCAGCCATAATGGGAACACTCCTCAAGTCGCGCCAGCGCAAACCTGCCTAGCATTTTTGGAAAGAATTGATGATTAGAGTGTCAGCCCTTTAGCCGTAAGCAGGCAATCAGCCACCGCGCCCGAACAGATCAACAGCGTATAAAGCGCGGCGGCCAATTAAATTGTGAACGAAAGAAAGAATTAAAAAAATAGCGTCGTGGTGCGAAAGTTATCCGGTGACTTCGTCTTCGCTTGTAAAGCCATCAAAGAAATAGGCCGGCGCAACATCCAGCGCTTTCGAAAAATCCCAAAGCTTCGAAGCGGAGATCCGGTTTGTGCCGCGCTCATATTTCTGAACTTGTTGGAAGCTGATCCCGATCGCATCGCCAAGCTCGCTCTGGCTCATACCTAGTATCGTACGGCGCATGCGCAACTTACGACCCACAAAGACGTCAACGGGGTGGGGCCTACGGTCGGCAACATTAGTCATAAATAAAAACTCCTGGTTGGTTTGAAAAGGGAACCGATTAGGAAAATTGATGAGCTGATCCGTTTGACCATCAGAAAGATGATCAGCCAGGTTGCCAGCGCGGGCTCCCGCAACCACGTTCTAAACGATAAAATCAGAGACATAAATCTTATGCCCCTGACTTTATTGTCGCACCAGGTAATTACCGGTATCACATTTTCGTCGCATTGCCAACTCAGCTTGCCGAACAAATTTTACGAAATTTCGTATGGCCGCCAGTGGGTCAAAATGCTTAACATCATGATTTGATATCATATTGTGCGCCCTACATCAGGCCAGTAAGAACCACCGGATCAGGTGAATCTGCAAGCACAC
The DNA here is from genome assembly GCA_942490955.1 of uncultured Alphaproteobacteria bacterium. Taxonomy (GTDB): domain Bacteria; phylum Pseudomonadota; class Alphaproteobacteria; order Rhizobiales; family HXMU1428-3; genus HXMU1428-3. The sequence continues at coordinate 24,337 of CALNZE010000016.1, read as the reverse complement.
TGAACCATACACCGTTCAATATCAGGTAGATCGCCATGATGGCAGCATAAACAGTCGCGTAAGATTTTAACATTTTTTCATATTCCTTTATTTCAATTCAAAAAATTGGGAGTTTAGCGAGGCTGAAAACTAGTCTGTTTCGCCTCCTGGTTTACGCGATTATTAACAACACTCATCAGGGTCGTGGCCCGGCCCGTTTCTGGATTATGCCAAACACCAGTGCAATCACCAGCAAGGCAACAAAGATAAAGAAGATGATTTGCGCGACATCAGCTGAAGCCGCCGCCACACCGCCGAACCCGAAAATCGCAGCGATGATTGCAACGATAAAAAACATCAGGGCCAGTCTCAGCATTTGTCTTCTCCTGAAAATTTAAGGCGGCTCACCGGTGTCAAGTCACTCACACAATGAGCCAGATAAATGAAAGAGAGCCGGCCCCCTTAAACGGCCGGCTCTTAAGAAAAACTAGTTCTTCATTTTTTCTTTTTCTTTGGTTTCGTCATCCATATTGGCTTTTTTATCCATTTTGGATTTTTTGCCATCGGTCACATCTTTCATGTGCTCGGTTGGCTCCTGGTCAGCCTTCTGGGTCTCGTCAAGTTACATGGTTTCTTCACCGGGCTTCACTTTAACTTTGCCGTCGGTTGCAGCATCGCTATCGGTTTTCGCCATTTTGCTGTCTTTTGCAGCTGCTGACTTGTCGCCATCCGTCACTTCTTTCATGTGCTTGGTTGGCTCTTGGTCAGCTTCTTGTGTTTCTTCAAGCTTGATGGTTTCCTTGCCTGGTTTCACGGCAACCTGACCTTCAGTTTTGGTCTCGGTTTTCATTTCCGTGCCGGCTTCAACTTTGGCGCCTGTCTCATTGTCGTTCTGGGCGGCAATAGCTGGTGCGATACTCAGCGCTGTTGTCGTCAATGCAACGGCAATAATATGTTTAAAATTCTTCATGGCTCTTCTCTCCTTCAATACATTCGGTTGAGCGGTTAAACCCGCCTCCGAACCTCTCACAAGAATTTAGGGATCGCGCCCTCAGGTTTCTATTCGGACATCATCGCCGATACATAAGTGGTGCGTAAAAGAATATGCGCCCCGCTCAAGTCGAATCAGTCGGTGCTCAAGAATAAACAAGGCCCCGGCAGGGTTTAACTGCCGGGGCCTCATTGAAATAGCGAATTGGAAACTTGCGATCTGGAGACTTGCGATTTGGAGACTGGCGAAACCTTCGCCTAGCTCATTAAGATCGGTTGGTCTGACTTAACCTGTTGTTCGCCTTATGAAAGCTTCTTCCACCAGGTTTCAAGCTTCTTGTCGATTTTCTCAAACATGCTCGGGTCGCGTTTCTCAATCTGCTTGCGGAGGCTCGCAACCTCACCTTTGATTTCGGAAATGTCAGCAACTTGCTGCTCGCTCCCTTCAAGGTCATCAAGCGCCACCTCGGCTTCATTGATGGTTTCACGTGCCGCGTTAAATTCTTCAGCACCAACAAGATAGCGGGTCAGCGAGATATTGTCGCGCGCCCGCGTCTGAGCCGGCACAACATTGTCGCCATCGGCCAGCATGCCCCTTTGGATTTGCAGCAGGTCATATTGGGCACCGTAATAGTCACCCTTCACCAACTCGTCTTTGGCCTGGTCGAGCTGCTCGCGCAGCACATCACCGTCGATCTCATCGGCAATGTAGCGAACATCGACATCTCTCAAAGCGCCTTTTTTCAGCCCGTCAATATTCAGGGCTTTCTGAATGGCGGCGACCGTCACCTGACCGTCAGTCACTGGCATAACGGCTTTTTCCGGCATCAGGGTTGAGCCGAATTCGACCTCAAGCACTTTGCGCTCCGCATAGATATCCTGATAGATATTTTCCGCCGCCGCGGTGTCCACCGCGATCGATTCATCAGAGTCTGAAGCGGGAGTGTTTTCAGGAACCCGGTCGGCCTCAGCAGTTTCAGGGCTGTCCATTTGCGGCGCATCCATCTGAGTGGAATTCACCTCTGGCGCGGCCGCATCAGCCGGCGCTGCAGCAATACCCGTCTCGGCGTCCATCTGTGTTTTGGTGGCATCATCGGCATTTTTTTCAGCCGTTGATTTTTTACGGGCCGGTGCCGGGGCCAAAATGTCCAGCTGTTTATCAGCATCAAGAATATGCTTTCTTGCCGCGTCCCTATCCTTCGAATGAAGCGCGACCTGCGCCTTATAAAGCGTATCGAGGAAGGCGCGCTTCTGGGCAACATTTTTCACGGTCGCCACAGCGACTTGCTCGGCCTTGGCTTTAACACTGCCCACATCATCGGTCGCCACCGGACTTTCCATCCGGGTATCGGCCATCACACCGCCAGTCGTCAGAGCAACCGCTGTCAAAGCCGTTGCACATAATAGGGGGAACTTTCTCATTCGTCTCTCCTTCAAGGAATGAAGATGGCCGCAGGGGAACGGCCTTTTCTAGCATGTGAGACTAAGGTGAAGCTCATTAGCGGCCAATTGGGTGCAACGGCGCCGGCTGTCAGCCCGGCATAAAACAGCAGTGGTCTGCGACCAATCCGATTGGCGCCGAAAACACCGGCACCCGCCAGACAAGCGCCCCTAAACGGCTGTTAACTGCGTTTTCGCGCCGAAGATGCCCGCCCTTCCGCAAGCAGGCAAGCCCACTTCCGCGTCACCGGGAACTGATAGAAAACAATCATGAAAATTTGCGTCAACGGCACCGCAAGGAAGGCCCCCGGCAAACCCCAGATGAACGCCCAAAAGGCAATGCTCACCAAAATCACGAATGGTGACATGGAGAGAAACTTGCCCTGAAATTTCGGGTCAATGACATTGCCCATGAAAAACTGAATCGCCGCCATGCCGCCAAACACCAGCCACATCTGCGACGGGTCATTGAACTGCATCACCGCCATCGCGGTCGGCGGGATCAGCATCAGCACCGAGCCGATAATCGGCAGGAAATTCATAATGAAAGCCAGCAAACCCCACAGCAGCGCAAAATCGAGCCCGACCATCCAGCAGAACGCCGTCGTCAGTGCCGCCGCCAACAGGCCGATGATCACCATAACCGTCATATATTTCTGAAATGAAGTCGCGGCTTCAGCCGCTGTTGTACGCCAGCGCCCGCCATCAGACTTGCCAAGGCAATTGTCAAGCTTGTCTTCCCAAAACACCAGCTCCGGCAACCCGATAAGCACCAGGCCGGCGATCAGGCCGATATGGCCGAGCGTCGTATAAAACGTCGTCACAAACGGCGTCACCAGCGCCTGCACCTGATCCGGATTAAGATCGCGCGGCGTCGGCAGGCCAATGCCCCGCAGCCAGTTGCGCACCTCCTGCAGCAATTGGTCGAACTGCGCCTCATACTCGGGCATGCCATAGACGAATTGCGCAATCGCCAGATAGGTAATGCCCGCGAAGGCACCAATAATCGCAATCAACGCAATGTAGGAAAAAATGTAACTGACATGTTTGGGAAAAATCGAGTTGAGCCAGACATTGATCGGCCAGGCAACAGCGATCAGAAACAGCGAGATCACCACCGGCAGCAACACCGGCTTCATAACAAAGATCACCGCGAAACCAAGCACCAGGCAAATAAAGCCGAGATACGGCTGCTGCAGATTTTTCACCGCCATAATGTAGAACTCCTCAAATCCCGTAGCCGGCCAACCGGCTACCCCAAAAGCCACCACGCGGCAGCGCGCAAAATATTATTTAAACAAGCAAAATGGCCAACGGCGACACCAACCCCGGCCGCTCATTTGCCATCAGAGTGAATGTCAGATCCATTGAAAATCCGGCGGATATCATCCGGGCCGCTTTTCGCCGCTTGCCCCGTTTGCGCGGGCAGAATAACGCGTGCCGGCAAACTCGTTGACATCACCGCCCGCCACCTGATGCGCCTCAGTTGATCGCGAAGTTGGCCGCACATCCGCAGCGCGGTATTCCGCATGCTTCGCGCCGCCAGAGGCAATGCCGTCCATAAAGGCGGTGAACATTTCCTGTAGCGGTAGGTCAAGGCTGTTGCTGCCCATCAGCGGCCTCAGCTCATGCTTGACCTCTGGAACTTTGGAAAGATAACGCTCGGCAACGAGGCCGCTAATCACCGTCAACATGAACAAAATTAATGTGATGACACCAATGGCTGTCAGCTGCGTTACCCCGGTTGAAACCAGATAGAGGTAAAAGCCGAGCAGGCCGATAATGATCATCCCGGCGAACAAAACGCCGGTAATCACTGTCGCCACCAGTCCTTTTTGTGCCGCTCTGAAAGTTGCGGAAAGGGCAGACGCCTCTGGTAACGCCTGCCCTACCGCCGCAAGAGCCAACCTTTTAATCAGTGTTGAGCTCTGCGCCATTCTAACGTCTCGTTAGCAGGGTTGCGAGAACCACACCGCTGGCAAATATTGCTGCCGCGCTGATGAAGGGGCGATCTTTAATCGCCGTCTCGGCCTGCTCGGTGGCATCAGTGAACTGCTCGCGCCTGTCGCTCACAAAATCACGGACGCTTTTACCGGCTTTGTTGGCCATGTCCTGCAATTCTTCCTTGCTGAAGATTGTCTGGCTGATGCCATTTGATGGCGTGTCAGCGAATTGATCAGCCAGCATATTTTTAAGCTGAGAGATCTCTTTTTTCAGTGTTTTAACTTCTTGTGCTGTCGTAGCCACGGTAATGCTCTCCTTCATGAAACTTTTTCTTATGGGGTCAACCGGCTCAAAAGGTTTCTGATTTCGTCTCGTTGCCCAGAACCGGTAAAGTCCCTCAAATCATTTTGATGGTTCGAGCATGTCACCTATCTGATAAGGGTGCGATGGCAAGGGCTGGCACAACCCATAAAGGCCGCATAAATCATGCGGCCTTCAGAAAATTACCAGGGCGATATCGCCCCTCAAGCATACGGCGTGCAATCGCCTTTATGTCACTCCGATGCCAGCGGATTGTCTCTTGATATGGTCACATATTTCCATGCGAACAACAGCGTCGCCAAGAACAATGCCGAAAACAGCACAAGCGATGGCACCAGCCCGATGGCATGCACAACCGGCAGCGAAAGCGCCGTTACAAAACCACCGCCAACAATCGGCTCATAGAATGTCTGTTTCATATTAAAGCTGGAGCGGGCACCATTATCATCGGTCGGGTCGACAACCTTCATCATCAGCAGGCCGGTCGTCGTCGCACCTGTCGCATGGGCAAAGTCGCCCACACCGCGCACCCAGTAATCATCTTTATAAAATCGAGGCGCAACAAAGAAGAACACCAGCAGGTTCCAGGCAATCGCCGACACAATCAGGATCACCAGCAATTGCCAGTTTTCGGCAATGGTTGAAAGCGACAGGGTCGCAATCGCCACAACGATCAGCAGGTCGAGAAAACTATGGCTGAGCGAGTGCAGATACCGATGGATAACAATCTGCCCCTGGTTGAGCTTTGTAATTCCCATTTGCACCAGCGCACCGCCAATCAGCGCAAAAGGAAACAGCGGAATAAAATTGACAAAGCCGTCTTCGTCGCCCGATAGCGTCAACCCTTCGATGAACACCAGTCCCATCTTAACCAGCCAGCCCACCAATATAGCTACACTCAGCAAGGCGAAATGCAGCACCAGTGTATCGGCAGAAAAATGCTGCTCCTCACGTTTGCGCTTCACAAGATCTTTGGCGTCTTTCGTCGAGATATTTTCGTCCAGATGCTCTTCCTTCTTTTCCTCAGGCGATTGCATCTCGTTCCGCCGGACCGCAATGTTGATCAGCACCAGGCCGATCAAAATGGCAGAGACTTTACCAGCCGTCGCCATACCCAGCGCCAGGTCATATCCTTCCGGGAAGCCAAGCGGCCCGTAGGTATCACTCAGGCCAGCCGCCGTGCCATAGCCACCCTGAAAACCAATGGCGATCAGCATGGAGCTTAACGGGTCAGCATCAAACATCGGAATAAGCACCAGCAGCGCAACAACGATGCCAACGATATACTGGCCAAACGCCGTGATGTAACCAACCACCAGATGCGGCGAGGCATGCGACCAGATTTTGTTTAAACTCGGCAGGGTTTTGCCCATCATCAGCGCCGCAAACACCACGGTAATCAAATAGGCCGGCATTTGCTTCCACATTTTAAAGACCATATCCATCTCGGCCTCAATTGGCACAAGCGTGGTGAGCTGGGGGCCCAGAACCTGCGGCCCAAGCAGCAGCGCCACGATACCCCCCAGCACCGCCGCCGGAATGTGCATCTTGGAAATTACGGGCACAAGGTGACGCAGCATAGTGCCGATAAGAATAAACAAACTCGCTGCGACAAGCGCAACGAGCACAAAACCGATGGTATAGGTCGGGGCATCTTCCATAGAACGGGCTTTCCATTTTTTTTGGGCCCTTACGAACAACCATGGCCAATAAAATTTATCGCCATTCATTTTCGTAAGCCGTACAGTTTAGCAGGCCATAGATGTTCGTAGCTAAGGCACCTGGATTATGCGGCAACACCGCCTAACCCAGAAAGTTAAATAAGACTAAGAGAAAGAGAAATATGTATCTGAGCGTGAAGCCATAAAAAAGTGCCGGGCAAATTTACCCGGCACTCTTGTTATTCAGCCTGGCGCGGACAAAGCACCATACTGGTTATGCCATCCGGTGGTCCGGCCGCGAGGCGATGATGTACACCGCGTGCACGATACCGGGTAGATAACCCAGCAGGGTCAAAACCACGTTCAGCCAAAAATGTTTACCTAAGCCAACCTGCATGAACACACCAAGTGGCGGTAGCAGGATAGCGATTAATATACGAATAATATCCATTGTTACTTCCTCTTCGTTTATGCGTTGATACTGTTCTGCCATTCTTCAATTTCTTCTTCTGCTTGTTCTTTGGTACGGCCATATCGCTCTTGAATCAGGCCTGAAAGCTTAGTTGCATCACCCTCAATCTGATCGACTTCGTCATCAGTAAGGTCGCCCCATTTATGCTGGACCGAGCCTTTGAGCTGCTTCCACTTACCTTGAATAATATCGCTATTCATCAGAAATACTCCTTTGTGAAAAAATGCGTACCACCCCGTGGCCAGGACCAAATTGCTGTGATCAAGGCCGCTGCTGTGTTTCTGGCGGACGCCGCTTTACTATGTCCCCAATTTGCGCGATGCCGCGTCAGGGTTAAATGCGCCGCATAGGAAACCGGCATAAAAAACTCATCAAGCGGCCAGCGCCTGAAATTCCCCTGACACCCCAACCATTTATGCCCCATTTACGTTTAGCCCCGCACAAACATGCAGCGCCTTGAAACCCGGCTGACTAGGATTGTTTCCAGAGAGAATTTAAATTTACCAATTGCACCCTTTAAATATGGAGGCCCGAAATGGCTCAATTCTTCCCCCGGAATGACCAGGCTACGATCACGAAAATCGAATCCGCGATCACTTCGCCCGCGCCGACAAGCCCCGACGAAGCCCCCGATTATAATGAGAGAGAATTTCTCGAATTTCTGGTTGAGATGGTCACCGAAACAGGCGGCGCCGCCCGAGAAAATGGCGCCAATGGAAAAACTTTTGACACCATCTTTGACCAGGCAACTTCGGCCACCCCGCCCCCGCCTCCGGCAGCATAGCCAGCGGCTCCTGGCAAAAAATTTTTACGGCGGCTTAACAAGCGCCGGGCTCTTGCCCAATAGCCGGCTGATGGGTTCTGCCATAGCGTTACAAAAAATTATCAAAGAGGAGTAATTTAATGGCTAGCGATACACTGAAGATCGTTGACGAAGAAGATGTAGACATCGGCGTCAGAAAACAGAAACGTGCCGACGTCGCCAAGGCGTTGTCCACATTCGTTGCGACCCACTACATGCTGACAATGAAAACCCTGTTCTATCACTGGAACGTAACAGGTCGTCATTTCCACAGCCTGCACGAAACGTTTGAAGGTCAGTATGAAGAGCTTAACGAAGCTGGCGACATTTTAGCCGAGCGCGTCCGCGCCCTGGGCCATTTCATACCCGGTAGCTTCCGTGATTATACAGACATGTCCGCCCTTAAAGAAGATGACAAACTCCCGGGCTCTCCCGAGGAAATGGTCGCCAACCTTCTTAAGGACAATGAGACTTGTTCAAAAGAAGCGCGTAAAGTGTTAAAGGTTGCAGAAGATGCGGAAGACGAAGTCACGGTCGACATGATGATCGAGCGGATGGCTCAGCATGAAGAAGCAGCCTGGATGCTTCGTGCAACATTGGAAAACTAGATTAGATAGGGATCAGTACTATGAAGGGTATACATATAGTAATCATCGTCGGCATTCTCGCCGCCGCACTGCTCATTGGCTATAATATGAGTCAAGACGACACCATGGGCGAAAAGCTCGACAATGCCGCTGAGCAAATCAAAGACGGCGTTGACAATGCGGCAGATGCCGTAGGCGATGCTGTTGAAGATGCTGGCGACGCAGTAGGCGACGCGGCGAATGACGCTGGCGACGCTGTGGAAGACAGCACAAATAACTAGTGATCCTGTTTTGGCAAGCTAAATTCAGGGTAAAGGAACAGGTCCCCCATAAGTATAGCTAGGGTTAACCTGTTAAGCATTTCACAACGAAATAGCCCTGAATCCGATAAAAATTGCTTCGAAAAGGCAACTTGCTTAACCGCAGGTTGCCTTTTCGCATTTTTCTCGCAATCTTTTAGATCGCCAACCACATAGAGAATTTATGCCCAAGATTTTAGGTTTAATAGTCAATTGAGGGACTATGAGTGAAAGAGCTTGAACCACGCAAAGAAACAATTTTGGTTTTTATCAGTGCACATCCAAAGACCCATGTGCTCATCCGCTCAGCTGCAACCGCAGCAAATGAGCAGGATTTAAACTGGACTGCCATTTATGTTGAGACTGGAATTCAGTCTTCGCTGGACTCGGAAGGCCGAGCCCGCATGCTGCGTTATGCCTCGCTCATAGAGCGCCTCGGTGGCGAATTCCTGCAAATTGAAAACAAAACAGTGATCGACGGCATCGTCGATTTTACGCGTGATTTTATTGACACCGGCGAGGGTGTGAAATCCGTCATCATCGGCCAGAGCAGCAAGGAAGGTTTCTTTGCTGAGTTGCGCGCCTCGCTGGCGGAGCGCGTCGCACGTGAATTGCGCCATTTCGAAACCCAGGTACAAATCATCCCCCTCACTGGCAACCATTACACCCCAAGCTGGTTCGAGCGGCTGCAACTGCGCGAAATCAAACTTCTTGAAATCGCCTATGCCGTCATCAATGTCGGCATAGCCTTTGTTGCCACAGAGCTGCTGCGCTATTTCGTCTCCACCACGGACTGGTGGATCAACGAACATAATGTAATGGCCTTCTTCCTTGTGGCCTGCATCATCACTGCCCTGCGCTTCGGCCTGGTGCCGGGCCTGGTCTCTGCGCTTTTGGGCTTCACCACCATCAACTATTTTTACAGCGCCCCCTTGCATAATTTTGGCATTACCAATTCTGCCGATGGCATCAGTCTGATGATTTTTCTGCTGTCGTCAATCATCGTCGCCCTGATGGGTGCCTATAGCCGGGCCAGCTACAAAGCCCTCATTCGAAAAGAGCGTCGCTCACAAGCCCTCTACTCGGTTCACCGCATGGCCAGCAACGCCACCACCCGTAATGACGCCCTGAAAATTCTGCATGAGCAGCTCAGCAAATTGCTCGAAATGGAAGTGGCATTTTTCATGCCGCCGACCATCAATCCCGATTCGATAGAACTGGTCTATCCAAACGAGGTGAATTTGAGCGAAGACGACAACAATTCGCTGCAGCTGTGCTGGGATTATTCCCGCACCACCGGCCTTGGCGCCATTAACCGCTATGACAGCAGTTGGCGTTTCGAACCATTGATAACCAGCAATGGCGAAATTGGTGTGCTGGGCATCAAGATTGCCAACAATATTTATTTTGACAGCTCTTTCGGCCGGCTTTTAACCGCCCTTGCCGACCAGGCCGCCAGCCTGATCGAGCGCATAGAACTGACAAAAATGATGAGCGAAAGCCGCATGCGAGAAGAGCGCGAGAAGCTGCGCGCCATGCTGCTCTCCAGCGTCTCGCATGACCTCAAAACCCCGCTCGCCTCAATCATCGGCTCGCTCAGTGTCTATAAACGCATGCGCAAGTCAGACCGGCTAAGCGAAGAAATTGGCGACGAGCTGACAGAGACCGCCCTCGACGAAGCCCAGCGGCTCGATAGTTTCATCTCCAACATTCTTGATATGACCCGCATCGAAAGCGGCGAAATTGAATTTGACAAGGAGTGGGTTGACCCGACAGAGCCAATCTCCTCCATCAAAAAGCGCCTGCGTCAGCGCCTCCGCTTCCACACGTTAAAGATTGATGAACCGGATCAGGCCTATGAAGTAGAGATGGATCAGATGATGACAGAACAGGTGCTGCAAAACATCATCGACAATGCCGCAAAATATTCCCCGGCCAATACGGATATTTTTGTTGATTATGGCCCTGAGGATAATGGCTTCTCATTTCGCATCCGCGATCAGGGAAACGGCATACCGGAAGGAAAGTTCGAATCGATTTTCGATAAATATGAGAGGCTGAGACAATCAGACAGTCAGGTCGCCGGCACCGGGCTCGGCCTGGCAATTAGCAAGGCGTCAATGGAAAAACAGAACGGATACGTTAAAGTAAAAAACCATGTCGAAGGCGGCGCGGAATTCATAATCTGGTTCCCGAAATTTCGCCGCATCGATGTGAAAGAGAGGGCACTATCTTTATGACACTGGTCGGCAAACATATTGTCGCAATTGATGACACACAATCAATTCGCACCTTCCTGCGCGTTTCGCTGGAAGACGAGGGCGCACATTTCCATGAAGCTGCAACAGCCCGGGAAGGCTTCGAACTTTGCCAAAAGGTGAAACCGCATCTTGTTGTGCTCGATCTCGGCCTGCCGGATATGGACGGCCTCGACCTGTTGCCGCGCTTGAAGGAAACCATCGTAGATGGCTTTCCCCGCATCATCGTGTTGACCGTTCGAAAAGGCCGCAAAACCATCGAGGAAGCAAACAGCAAAGGCGCCGATGGCTATCTAACCAAGCCATTCATGGTGGAAGATCTTCTGGATGTGATTGATGAGAAACTATGCGGTGATGCAGAGAGTTGAAAGGCACCCCATTTGCCCCCATGCAATGCCCTCAATTCGCGTCATGATGCCAAACCCGCCGGGGCCGCCCACAAAGGGGCATAAAGGGGGAACGTAAAAGGCGGCCGAGCCCAAACCCGCGCCCAAGGCCCAAGGCCGGGGCCAGGCCATGCCACAATGGCCGACCTGCCCCACCTGACATCCGCTCAATAGCAGTCAGGCGCCTCAATGGCAGTCAGGTTTTTTAACGATATTATCCATGATTTCTGTCGACTCAGTCTCAACCACTGTCATCAGCACATTGCTCTTTTGCCGAATGCAGTCGTGGCTGGCATCCAGTGCTTCCTGAATTTTGGCCAGCTCAGCGAACAGATTATCCCGCCCGGCCTCACTCGCCAAACCTGCAGACTGCGACGTAACCGCATCCAATTTAGCTTTCAGCACATCCACAGTGTCGCCGAGTGACTTGATATCAAGGTGCAGATCACCAAGCAGCTCAACAATCTGTTCCTTTAACCCGTCGCCCATGAACCCTCCAGCCTGTGATTTTGGGATGCCGCATCTTAGCAGATCAACCTAAAAACAAAAAACTACCCAAGATTGCATTAACGGCAATAAAGCAAATAGCCGTCTCTGCCCGACTAAACCGGCCAGAGACGTTGAATTCGTTAGATTATTCTATAAAAATTTGCCCCAAAAAAGACCGGCCCGGGCGGACACCCCCTCTGGCGCACAAAATTTATACACCCGCCAGCAACAAGGCTTCGGCCCAGGTTTTAAAGGCCGCAATATCCGCGCCCTGACGATAGGGGTAAATCCCATTCTCCCGCATAACCGGGGCCGTGCACTTGTCATGAATGTCCTTCATGATCACTTTCAATTCACCCTCGACCCGCTCCAGTGGCCAGGACTGCCCAATCGCGTTTTGCGTCAGCTCAAGCCCGGAGACGGCAACACCGCCAGCATTCGCCGCCTTAGACGGCACAACAATCACATTCCCATTCCGGCCAAACACCGCTTCGGCCGCACCGGTCAACGGCATATTCGCACCTTCAAGAACCACACCGACACCATTTCCAACCATCGCTTCAGCGTCCGCAGCATCAATTTCATTCTGCGTCGCACATGGCATGGCAATATCCTTGGCCAGCGCCCAGGGTGTTTTGTCTTTTAAAAAGCAGAAACCAGCTTCGGCCATATCTTCAAGCCGCTCTTCGCCCGCACGATTAACCACCTCTGTACTCAGGCCCTCCGGCGAATAAATCGTGCCGACACTGTTGGAAAGCGTGACAACTTTGGCCCCAAGCGAAATCGCTTTCAGCGCCGCATGCAGCGCCACATTCCCCGCACCGGAGATTGCAATCTCCCGGCCCGCAAGACTGTTATCGCCGTCACCGCACTGATCATGCGCCTTTAACACATGACAAAGAAAATAAATGCACCCGTAGCCTGTCGCCTCAACCCGCCCGCGGCTGCCACCTGCGCCGCACCATTTGCCGGTCAGAGCGCCTTCAAACCTGTCTGTCAGCCGGACGTAATTGTTAAACAGCATCGCCACTTCTTTCGTGCCAACGCCAATATCACCGGCCGGCACGTCCACATCCGGCCCGATATATTTATAAAGCTCCGCCATATAAACGGTGATGACCCGCTCCATCTCGCCGATGCTCAGGTCGCGCGGCTCTATATCAAGCCCGCCCTTGCCGCCGCCAAGATCAAGACCGGTCAATATGTTTTTGGAAGTTTGCTCAAAGGCAAGAAATTTAAGAACGCTTTCGGTCACCGTTGGATCAAAGCGAATGCCACCTTTATAGGGGCCAATATTGTTAGAGTGCTGCACCCGCCACCCATGGTTGACCCGGACCTGACCATCATCATCGCGCCACGGCACGACAAATCTCACCACGCGATCAGCCTCGATCATGCGGGTGAGAATGTTGTTCTTACAAAATTCGGGGTCACTAAGGTAGGTGTCAGCAATGTGAGAATACCAGCTCAGCACAGCCTGATGAAATTCGCTATGCTGAGCATGGTACGTCTCCAGGTACTGCTCAAGGTCCGAGGAATCCCGGATCATAGATTGTACCCCTGCGCTTTAAACCTCATGAGTTTAACCGGCAACACCTTACAGCCTAAACAGGCGGTGGTGTGCGGCGGCCTGATACGAGGTTAGCGATCAGGGTAATAACAAACAGCACGACAAATGCCATGAATATCCATTTAGCAGCCCAGGCGAATGTGCCTGCTAGTCCGCCAAATCCTAAAACTGCGGCCACGACGGCGAGCAGAAAAAACGTAAGTGCCCAACCTAACATAATAGTCTCCTTTCGTTGGTCTTCACCTCTAATTTCTCACCCCCCTCCTCAGGTTTCGATAGGCCCGCATCTTCGATTAAATAAACGGCCCATCAATTTATCCTCCGCTGATACCCACCCCTTCCCGGCCAATAGCGTTTTTACAACCATCGCGGTCATACTTCGGAAGCTTTAGGGCATTCATTCGGGAAGGAATTCGAAAAAAACATGGCGCGTACATTTCACACATTTGACCTCATTATAATCGGCGATGGTTCGGCGGGCTTGTCCGCCCTGAAAGAAGCCCGCAAATACACCGACAATGTTATTATGATCGCTGGCGGCCCCAGCGGCACAAGCTGCGCCCGCGTTGGCTGCATGCCGTCAAAAAGTCTGATCCACGCCGCAAAGCTCTACGACAGCCACAAGAAAATGCCCGCCGCCGGCATCTTCGGCTCCGACCTTCTCACCCCCGACATCCCCTCAGTCCTGCAAAATGTCCGCAGCAAACGGGACAAATTCGTAAAAGATATGGAAGCCGCCACCGGTGAATTTGAAGAGTTGATCGTTCACGGTCATGCCACCTTCGAATCACCAACCACCATTCGCGTTGGTGAGCGGCTCTACCACACCAAGGCAACCGTTGTTGCCACCGGCTCTCATCCTGCCATTCCCGAAAAATATGAGAAATTCAAACAATTTGTCATCACCACCGATACGCTGTTCGAGCGCAAGGACCTGCCGCCCCGCATCGCAGTCATCGGTCTTGGCGCTGTCGGTCTCGAAATCAGCCAGGCCTTCGCCGAGCTGGAATTAAACGTAACCGCCATCACCCCCGAATCGAAAATCGGCGTGGTCAGCGACCCGTTAATAAGCCAGACAATCAAACAGGCCCTCGCCGAAGATATGAAGCTCTGGCTCGAGACGGACCCCAACATCAAGCAGGTGAATGACGGCGTGAAACTCTACACCGATACCCAGGACGTCACCGTCGACGCGCTCTTTATCTCAGCCGGACGCAAGCCAAATCTCAACCGCATCGGCCTCAACAAAATTGGCATCGACACCAACGCCGTTGGTGTCCCCGGCTTTAACCGCTACACCATGCAGATCCCGGGCTTTCCCATCTACATGGCTGGCGATTCAACTGACGAACGCGCCATCCTTCATGAAGCCATCGACGAAGGGCGCCGCGCCGCCTACCACGCCATCCATGACGAAGTGAAGGATTCCCCGCGCTACAACCAGATACAGATCATCTTCACCAAGCCGGTCATCGCTGTTGTTGGTGACACCGAATACGCCATGCGCCACGACACAACAATCACTGGCGAGGTTGATTTCAAGGACCAAGGCCGCGCCAAAATAGAAGGCGAGAATTTTGGCAAGATCCGCCTGTTTGCCGATCAGAATGGCGGCTATTTTCGCGGCGCCGAAATCATGGCACCGGCCGCCGAGCATCTGGCACATTTTCTGTCTCTGGCTTTGGCCCAGCGCCTCACCGTGGACGAAATGCTGGAGACCCCCTTCTACCATCCGACCTTGGAAGAGGGCCTCAAAACCGCCTTGCAAGACGCCGCCTCAAAACTCGGCAAATCCAGCCATGATGATACCAGCAATCGCAACACCCAGCGGCGGGCCAGCTAGCCGGCATGGAACCCGGTCGGCCTTGGCCGCTGCCAAACCGACAGAAACTTGAACCAGCGAAACAGCCTCGACGCCATTTGCGCGAACCAGGCGGATAAATAAAAACCAAACCGAAAGGAGGGCCTGATGGCTCATTACTACAAGGCATTGAAAGATATGAAAGACGCTGAAAATCTTGTCGATGACCTGGAAAAACAAGGCATCGACCGAGATAAAATCAACATCGTCGTCAAACAGGATTATGACGTTGACGTCTCTGAGGACGCCCTCGCGGATACGGACACAGAGCTTAAAGACGCCCCCGAAGGCACAGTCAGCACATTTGGTGTTGTCTTTACCCCATTGGCCGCTGTCACAGCCGGTGTGTTGCTCGCAGGTGCCGGCCCCATTGCCGCCGTCGTTGGTGGCGGCGCTGTCGCTGCAACTGGCACGGCGCTGTTAATGTCCGGTCTTGGCATTCCCCGCGATGAAGAGGACGATGTGATGAACAGGCTGGAAAGCGGCCACATCCTCGTGCATGTCGAGGATAGTGCCAATCAGGACATCGAAGGTGTTTTCAACCGCTACCACTAAACTGGCAACCAGCCAGATTGAACCCGGCAAACAAAAAAGGGCGGCGCTCTCCTATAGGCGCCGCCCTTTTTCCATGTTTATTTTACCACTAACTTCCGCACTCTAACGGCGAAACTCGCTGAAAGCTTCGCGGACACTTTAGGTTAAGTCTAGGTTAAATCTAGGCAAGCCTACTCGCCCTCAACCTCACCGGGGACCTCTTCTTCCGCCACGACATCAGGCGGGCCTTCAAGCGTTAGCAATTCCATCCGGTAGCCAATGCCCGGCTCGGTGATCACATAGGTTGGGCTCTTCGGCTCCAATTCGATCTTTTCACGCAGCTGGCTGACATAAACCCTGAGATACTGCATGTCATCGCCATGCGCCGGGCCCCATACATCTTTCAGCAGCTGTTTATGGGTAATCATTTTGCCGCGGTTGATCATGAAGTAACGCAGCAGCTCATATTCTTTTGGTGTGAAAAACGTCGCTTCGCCATCAATAAAAACCTCATGCCGCACCAGATCCATGCGAATGCGGCCATTCGTCAGGTCGGGCTCACCGGCCTGCTGCGTCACAGCCTTGCGCAGGTTCGCTTCAATGCGCGCCAGCAACACATCCGGGTTAAAAGGTTTGGTGACATAGTCATCGGCGCCCCGGTTCAAGGCCTCAACAACTTCATTGTCACCATCGCGTACAGAGCAGACCACAATCGGCAATTGCGACCATGTCCGCACGCCGTCAATCACATCCTTGCCATCCATATCCGGCAAGCCAAGATCGAGGATCATCAGGTCAGGTTTGATCGAACCGCAAAGCCGGGTTGCCTGGCCGCCATTCTCACATTCCTCAACCTTATACCCTTCGCTCTCCAGCGTGATTTTCAGGAGTTTTCGAATTTGCGGCTCATCGTCAACCACCATGACTGTGTTTTTCTTGTTCGCCATTCATCCACCTTCTAAGGTTAGCCGCTATGTCCAACGGTTTAAAGGGCGCCAAACCCACTAACCGCTTATTTTGATTTATAGTTTGCGATATAAATTTCCCATTAGGTCTTGGCCACAAACGCCAAACTAACATCTTGCAGCGGTAAGGGTTAACGCCCTACTCTGGGCAAAAACAACCGACAGCCAAATCCTCAGCCATTTCCGTCAGGACAGCCCTCGTGCAACAACGCATCATTCACATCCTCTGCGAAGATAAAGACGCCGCCGAAAAAGCCAATGACTGCATAAATAACAGTGACAGCATTGTAAATCGCTGGGAACAGAAAAACCAGAACTCGATTTCCATTTACCTCAATGTCGCCGAGCAAAACCAGGAGCTATTGGACCGGTTGCAGGACATCGCCGAAAACCACGACGAAATCCGCGTCATCATTGTCCCTGTCGAGGCCACCTTTCCCAAAAATTTTGAGGAAGAAGCCCAAGAAGACGAAAAGAACCAGCCCGATTTTTTTGAGATCATCAGCCGCGAGGAAATGGAAGAAAAAGTCCGCGGCCAGGCCAGGGTCAACGGCACCTACCTGTCGCTGGTGGCCCTGTCTGCCATCGTTGCGACCATCGCCCTGGTCGAGGGCAACATTGCCATTCTCATCGGCGCTATGGTGATCACCCCGCTCATAGGCCCCAATCTCGGTCTTGCCTATGCAACCGCCGTTGCCGACTATAAAATGATCAAAACCTCACTCATCACCGGCACCGCCGGCGCCGCCCTCACATTCCTTACAGCTTTGGTGACCGGCCTGCTGCTTGGCTCCCAGGCGGAAAAGCACCTCGCCTCCACCCTCATTGATTATGGCTTTGAGAGCATCATCGTCGCCGTCTGTGCCGGCATCGCCGCCGCCATCCTGTTGCTGCAGGGCACGATCTCCGCATTGATCGGCGTGATGGTGGCTGTCGCCTTTCTCCCCCCCATCGCCATGACCGGCCTCGCCCTTGCCACGGGCCACTATCTCAATTCGCTCGATGCCGCGATGCTGTTTGCCATTAACCTCGCCGCCTTCAACCTCGCCGCCAAAGCCGTGCTATTCATCGCCGGCATCCGCCCCCGCCGCGACGAAGAAGAGAATAGCGGCTATGGCCGCACGATCATCTGGTACATACTCGGCTGGGCATTGGCGATCATCATGCTGGCCATCGGCCTTTACATCAAGTCAGGCACCGGCGCTGGCGCCAGTTAAACCAACGCGCAGCCGCCACTGGCCCCGGTCAGAACCTCCACAAAATCCCGTCCATGGGGCCAAGCCGCCTGAATAACGTGCAGATCGTTGCACCGCCTCTCACCTGTTGCCCCTTCATTAACCATTTTATCGCCTTTTTCACCCGCGCCCTTCTGCCGCAATCGGAACTAGTTGACTAGTTAGTCAAGCGAATATATGGTGCGTTTTTTCCAAAGGGAGACAGGCACATATGGGGCGCGCACCATCAGAGACCCGGCAAAAACTTATCGAGACCGCCAACGAACTAATTTGGCGGGAAAGCTACAATTCTGTCAGCGTCGATGAGATATGCGCCAAGGCCGGCGTCAAGAAGGGCAGCTTTTACCATTTTTTCCCCTCCAAGGCCGACCTTGCCCTCACCACCATGGATTGGTGCATGCAGGACACCATCGCGGAATATGACGACAGATTCTCCCCCAAACGTCACCCGGTTGAGCGTTTCGACCTGATGGCCGATTTATTATATGAAAAACAAGAAGAAAAACGCGTCGAAGTTGGCCAGGTTTGCGGTTGCCCCTTCATCACCCTCGGCTCCGAGCTGGCCGCACAGGATGAAGCGATCGGCGAAAAAGTCCGTAATATTTGTGCACAAAAGCTCACCTATTATGAAAGCGCCCTTCGCGATCTGATCGCCTGCGGCGAAATAGACAAGAACACCGATGTGAAACTGAAGGCTGAGGAAATTTTCGCCTTTGTCGTTGGCCAGCTCATGTTGGCCCGCATCAAAAATGACCTTGGATTTATTCAGTCTCATTTAAAAGGTGGCCTCAGGGATCTGGTGGGCATCAAACCCATGATCAAAGCGGTCGCCAGTTGACCAACTGGTAAACATGTAGTTTTGAGCCAACCGGATGTGGTTTTGGCAGGTAAGGAAAAGCTGTGAGAGATAAATTGAAATCAGTGGCCCATCTTCTCGGGTCAGCAACCAACGGTGTCATAGTTGTGGTTGTTCTGGTCCTGCTCGGCATCATCGGCCTCAACCTGCCAGACGCCGCCAATCATCCGGCCATCGCCAAGGAAACAGCGGAAAAATCACCCGGCGACAAAGCCGGAGAGAAACCGGCTGCGCCAGCGTCGGACAAACCCGCTGCCAAAAAAGGCATGCCCGTTGACGTTGTCACCATCAAGCCCTCAGACATCCAGGTCTGGAAGCAATATTCCGGTCACATCGTCGCCGTTGACCGCGCTGAGCTGCGCCCGCAAGTCTCTGGCCGCATCACAGAATTGAAATTCAAGGATGGCCAGTATGTCAAAAAAGGCGATGTCCTCATCGTCATCGACCCGCGCCCCTATGAAGCCGCGTTGAAGCAGGCAAAGGCCACCCTTGAGACCGCCAAAACCAAAGTCGACCTGGCGAAAAAAGACTATGACAGAGCCGTTGAGCTGATCGAGAAAAAAGCCGTCTCCGAGCGCTTGCTGGATGAGCGCAGCAACGCCTTCCGCGTTGCCGAAGCCGAGATCCTGCGCGCCGAGGGCCTTGTCGACCAGGCCGAGATCAACCTTGATTATGCCTATGTCAAGGCACCCATTGCCGGCAAAGTCAGCCGTGCAGAAATCACGGAAGGCAACCTTGTCCAGTCAGGCAGCAACGCCCCGCTGCTGACCTCCATCGTTGCCGACGATAAAGTCTATGTCGATTTCGAAGTCGACGAGCAGACATATATCAGCTCGGTTCGCGCAGTTCCGGCAGATGATATCGGCCGCATTCCGGTGCGCATCACCCTGACCGGCGACGACAAAAAATACCAGGGCTTCGTCCATAGCTTTGACAACCGCATTGATGCCACCTCAGGCACAATCCGTGGCCGCGCCATTTTTGATAACAAGACAAGAAAGCTGCTGCCCGGCATGTCCGTCAGCGTTGCCATGGGCAGCCTGAACACCGATGGCACCAAACAGATCGCCGTTTCCGAGCGGGCCATCGGCACCGACCAGGACCGTAAATTTGTTTATGTCGTCAATGAGGAAAGCAAGGCGACCTACCGCGAAGTTAAAATTGGCGAAAGCGTCAATGGCAGCCGCATCATTCTTGATGGGCTCAAAGAAGGCGATGTTGTCATCACCGAAGGCCTTGTTCGCATCCGCCCGAATGTTGATGTTGCCCCGAAACAGCCAGAAGGCGAAACAGCTGATAAGAAAGCCGCCGCCTCGACAAAAGTTGCAACCGAATAAACTTGGAAACAAACCGGCATGAATTTCTCCCGCCATTTCATTGACAGGCCAATTTTTGCTGGCGTGATTTCCTTTGTGATCTTCCTGATGGGGGTGATCGCCATGTTCATGCTGCCCATCTCGGAATATCCCGAGGTGGCGCCGCCCTCTGTCCAGATCACCGCACAATTTCCCGGTGCCAACCCCACCGTTATCGCCCAGACGGTGGCCACGCCGCTTGAAGAGCAAATCGCCGGCGTTGAAAACCTCCTTTACATGAACTCCCTCGCCTCCGCCGATGGCCGCCTCTCCATCACGGTCACCTTTGCCATCGGCACCGATGTTGACCTCGCCCAGCAGCTTGTGCAGAACCGCGTCTCACAGGCCCTCCCCCGCCTGCCGGAGGTAACCCGCCAGCTTGGCGTCACCGTCGTAAAAAGCTCGCCGGATCTGACCATGGTGGTCCACCTCACCTCGCCCAACAACCGCTATGACATGCTCTACTTGCGCAATTACGCCACGCTGAACATCAAGGATCAGCTCGGCAAAATTCCCGGCGTCGGCCAGGTGCGCCTGTTTGGCTCCGGTGATTACGCCATGCGCATCTGGCTCAACCCGGACCGCATCGCCGAGCGCGGCATGACACCCTCTGAAGTCATCAACGCCATCCGGTCGCAAAATGTGCAAATTGCCGCCGGTGTCATCGGCGGGCCGCCTTATACCGACGAAGCCCAGATGCAACTGCCGGTGAACGCCCGCGGCCGCCTCTCCGATCCGGCCGAGTTCGAGCAGATCATCATCAAACGGGACAACAATGGCGTCATCACCCGCCTTGCCGATGTCGCCTCGGTCGAGCTTGACGCCCAGACCTATTCACTCCGCTCAATGCTGAACAACGAACAGGCCGTCGCCATTCCGATCTTCTCGGCCCCCGGCTCCAACGCTCTTGAGCTCTCCGACAATGTCCGCGCTGCCATGGCCGAGCTGAAAAAAACCTTCCCCGAAGATGTCGATTACACCATCGTCTATGACCCGACCGTCTTCGTGCGAAACTCCATCACCAGCGTTGTGCATACATTGCTGGAAGCCGTGCTGCTGGTGGTCATCGTTGTTATCGTCTTCCTTCAGACATGGCGCGCCTCCATCATCCCGCTGCTGGCAGTGCCGGTATCCATCATCGGCACATTTGCCATCATGTTGCCGCTTGGCTTTTCCATCAACGTGCTCTCCCTGTTCGGCCTAATCCTCGCCGTCGGCATCGTTGTTGATGACGCCATCGTGGTTGTTGAAAATGTCGAGCGCAACATCGAAGAAGGCAAGGAGCCACGCGCCGCCACCATTCAGGCGATGAAAGAGGTGACCGGCCCAATCATCGCCACCTCCCTCGTTATTGCCGGCGTCTTTATTCCCATCGCCTTCATCAGCGGCCTCACCGGCATGTTCTACAAACAGTTCGCGCTGACCATCGTTATCGCCACCTTTATCTCAACGCTGAACTCCCTCACCCTTAGCCCGGCCATGTGCGCCCTGCTGCTAAAACCGCGCGACCAGCAAAGTGACTGGCTGACAAGAGGCATGAATTTCAGCCTCGGATGGTTCTTTAATCTCTTTAATTGGGGCTTTGGCAAAAGTCAGAACGGCTACGCCAATTCCGTCCGCAGTTTTGGCATCCGCAAAGGCATCATGATGGCCATTTTCGGCGCCCTCGTTGTCGCCACCTATTTCAGCTTCAGCCTCGTGCCCAATGGCTTCGTTCCAGCCCAGGATAAAAAATATCTCATCAGCTTCGCTCAGCTTCCCGCTGGCGCCACCCTCGATCGCACCGAAAAAGTCATGCGCAAAATGGCCGAGGTCGCGCTGAAACAACCAGGTGTTGCCAACGCTGTTCAGTTCCCTGGCCTCTCGATCAATGGCTTCGTGAATTCTTCCAGCGCCGGCATTGTCTTTGTCCCGCTTGATGACTTTGAAAAACGCACAACACCCGATCTTGCCGCCCGTGCCATTGCTGGCAAATTGCAGGCCGAGTTCAACAAAATCGATGAAGCCTTTATCGCCATTTTCCCACCGCCCCCCGTGCGCGGCCTAGGCACCACCGGCGGCTTTAAACTCCAGGTTCAGGACAGGGGCAACCTTGGCTATCAGGCGCTTGATAATATCTTGAAAGAAGTCACGCAAAAAGCCAACGCGCACCCGGCCCTCGCCGGCGTCTACACAAACTACAACATCAATGTGCCGCAGCTTTTTGCCGATCTTGACCGCACAAAGGCCCAGCAACTTGGCATCCCCGTTGATGAGGTATTCCGCACCATGCAGATTTACCTTGGTTCGATCTATGTCAATGATTTCAACCAGTTTGGCCGCACCTACCAGGTCATTGCCCAGGCCGAGAAAAGCTTCCGCTCGACGCCGCAGGATATTTTGCGCCTGCAAACCCGCAACGCCGAGGGCAATATGGTGCCGCTTGGCTCAGTCATTCAGGTCAAGGAAACCTTCGGCCCCGAAGTCGCCGCCCGTTACAATGCCTTCAGGGCCGCCGACATCAATGGCAACCCGGCGCCCGGCTATTCCTCTGGCCAAGCACAGGACGCCATAACCAAAATTCTCGATGAAACATTGCCGCTGGGCGTCAATTTCGAATGGACTGAATTGACCTACCAGCAGATTTTGGCCGGCAACACCGCCATCTATATCTTCCCGCTTTGTATTTTCTTCGTATTTCTGGTGCTCGCCGCCCAATATGAAAGCCTGGCGCTGCCCATCGCTGTTATTCTGATTGTGCCAATGAGCATCTTGTCGGCCATCATCGGCGTCTGGATTAGCGGTGGTGACAACAACATCTTCACCCAGATCAGCCTGTTTGTGCTCGCCGCCCTTGCCTGTAAAAACGCCATCCTGATCGTCGAGTTCGCGCGCGAGCTGGAGGACCATGGCCACTCCACCATCGACGCCGCTGTCGAGGCCAGCCGCTTGCGCCTGCGCCCGATCCTCATGACATCTTTTGCCTTCATCATGGGCGTGCTGCCGCTGGTCCTCAGCTCCGGCGCCGGCGCCGAAATGCGCCAGGCCATCGGCGTCGCCGTCTTCTCCGGCATGCTCGGCGTCACCTTCTTCGGGCTTATCTTTACGCCGGTATTTTACGTCCTGTTGCGCGGCGTTGAAAAACGCTTCTCAACCAAAAAACCCGAACACGTTACCGCTGCCCACCCCGAAGCAGCCGAGTAACGAGAAAGCCGGAAGCTCCCCCCAACCAGCTTCCGGCTTTCGCTTTTTCTCTCTCACGGCTATTTCGGACGCTAAAGCGTCCGAGCCTCCGAGGGGCGGCGCTAGGCGCCGGGCTTCGCCATGTCAGCCGCGAAGTTGCGGCTTCCTTCTTTTTCTCTCGCGGCTATTTCGGACGCTAAAGCGTCCGAGCCTCCGAGGGGCGGCGCTAGGCGCCGGGCTGCGCTGGCGCTTCGCCATGTTCGCGGCTGCGCCGCTTCCTTCTTCGTAATTCGAGGCCGAGGACCGTCCCAACTCAATTTATAGAGTGGATGAAGGGCGTGAGCCTCTTTGGCTCACAGCCCTGCTGCCGGAGAGGGGGCGCAAAGCGCCGGACTGCGCGGCTTCCTTTTTCGTGACTAGAGTCTGAGGACCATCCTAACTAAATTTATAGAGATGATGAAGGTAGTGAGCCTCTTCGGCTCACGGACATGACGCCCGTGAGGGCGTCCGCTGCGTTGCAGCGCCCCTCGGAGGCTCGGACGCTTTAGCGTCCGAAATAGCCGTGAGAGAAAAAAAGAAATCCTACCGCCCTCCCTCACGCCTGGGCACAGAACGCCGGAGAGATCATCAAAGTTCAAATTTTTCACGGAAATATAATATGGCTGGGGCGGCCACGCGACGCCCGCAGCGCAGCGAGGACGCGCAAAAAAGAAATCCTACCGCCCTAACTCACGCCTGGGTTCAGAACGCCGGAGAGATCATCAAAGTTCAAATTTTTACAGAAATATAAAATGGCTGGGGCGGTAGGAGTCGAACCTACAGTCTTCTGCACCAAAAGCAGCTGCCTTACCATTTGGCCACGCCCCAACAGGCACCTGAAATTTACCTGAATTGATGGGCGGGAACATAACCATTTCCAAGGCCCATCGCAAGAAAGAAAGAGTGATAAACGGTTTTGCAAAATTTGCAAGTCCTGCCCGCCAAAATTTCTCCGATTTTCCCCTCTATCAGCAACAGACCGGCAAAAACAACCCGTGGATGAAGCCGCCAATTTAACACCGCGCACCGCAGGCTTTTGCTATAAGCTGGATGACGCGAACCCCGCCTCAAATATAAGCAACAGAGCCGATTAATGAAACCAAGGCCTTTTAGATATTCCGCCCTATTCGCG
>CALNZE010000015.1:0-2877 GCA_942490955.1 uncultured Alphaproteobacteria bacterium | reverse complement strand
TAAATCATTTTTGTGAGAAATATTAAGGATAGAAGTCAGTCATTAGTCTCCATCGAGTGAAAGAGACATTATTGAGGCAAATGACAGTCATCGCAGGATCAAAAAGAGTACACGGCGATTGAACGGCAGGATAACATGGCGATTGATCGACAGGATAAAGAAAGATGTGGAACACGTGATGGATGATTATGAAGATGATTCGCTGCAGGCGGATGGTTCTGGTGAGGAGGAAAGCAGATCTTACGCATGGGTCATTTTGTGGTTGGCGGCCCCGGCAAATTCGGCGCCAACCTTTCCTTAAGCTCGCTTACGGAGACAATCATGAGACAGCCGTGATTATCTCTCAATGAAAATGCATGGACACTGTATCAGAGGATATCGTGCTTAAAGAAAATCTCCAATAGTTGCATTGGACGCACAATCGACAAGAAAGACGGAGAGAGAAGTCACTCTTGTTAGTGCCAACAAGGCAGCAAGGACAACGAGCCAAAAATGCGCGCATTGCAATGCCAATCTATCAAGATGAAGGAACAATACTCACCTCGCAATCTGCAGCCCTTTCTTTTAATAGCAGGTAATATGCTGAATCGAGCAGAAAGACTTGTGCAATGAAAAAAGTGAGTGAGGACGCGAGCAATGATGACCGACAGCTGAATGACTCCTGAATTTTTAAAAGGCCCGGCCAATTATTGTGCGTGAGACCAGAATGACATATTCAGATCTGAATACAATCATGTAGGCTGAGATTTAAGCCGGTCATTTCAAGGGTCACATCAAAATGCCGATGACAAAGAATGGGGTCATTGCAAGGCACAATCAAGCATAAATGCTGCCGAATTTTCAGGCACAACTTGCTTGACAATTGGTCTGCTGCGATGCACCCCATTGCCACTCGACTTTCACGGACGAGGGCTCGACCCAAGATGGGTCGGGCTCACGAACGGCGAAGGCGGCGCGTCGGCGACACGCCTCCTTTGCGCCGCCGGATGCAGGTCGGTCCGCGACCGCCGCCTGGCTGGCTCGCGCAGTGGGCGGTCACACATCTCGACCGCCGCCACCTCACCTGGCCGACGCGGCGGCTGGCCGGGGCTCGCCCCTCTCCGCGCGGCGGCGGCGGGGCGCGGCAGGACCCATGAGTCCTCGGCGCAGCTCAAAAGCAGGAGCCAAGGCATGCCGCCGCCGGACAAGGGCACAAATGAGACACCGTCGGCACATGGCCACCCAAAGGCCCCTCGCGCCGGCGACGCGCGGCCCACAACCAATTCAATGCGTTTGCGCGACACGTGGAAACAAAAATTCCGCGCTCGCCGCACGACATCTGCCCACGACAACGATTGTGGCCACGAAAGAGAATTCTGACTGATTGCTTTCCATTGGGAATCGCAAAGCAGGACACGGTCGCGCACCGCCGTCCGTGGCAAGGACAAGGCGGTCGCGGTTGCCGTCGATGGCGGCGGCGCCCCGCGCCGCGCCCAACCGACCACGACCAAGTTTGCAGGTGACAGCCAAAATGAGTGGTGCAGCTTGGTGGGTTTGTGGAGCGGTCTCAATCGTCATGCTTGCAAAGTTTGCAGCTGGACAGCCCACGGCGAATAATCCCGCTTCCTCGGCAAGGCGACCGGTGGCGTGGCCTCCCTCCGACGACCGAAAAACGGTCACCTCAAAGCATTCGTCTGTCATCATTTTGTCAAGTGCAAGCATCCCTCAATGCAGTGACTGCCATTCAATCATGTCTCTCGGTGCTGGGCCTCCAGGCTGCGCACTGGCCCCGCCGGCGGCGCCCCGGCGACGACAGCCGGGCCTCGTTGTGACGGCAGCGCGGCAACCAGTTGCTCGACCAACGACACGTCGTCAAGCCGAGGAACAAGAGGAGGAGGAGAAGTCTAGGGTCTAAAAACCTCCCGGCGCCGGGCGCGCCCAGGCGGGGCGGCCTGCCGCCGAGCCCGACAAGAGACGAGCTGATCCTGTGTTTTCGTAATGTGTGTCACAAGTGGCCACTGCTTTCAAGAACACTGTGGCACTGTGATCACGTGAACAAGGGACGCGGCGGGGAGGCGAGGAAGGCGACGACGTCGTCGACCGTGGCGGGATCCGGCGACCCCCGCCCCGTCCCGAGGCCGGTGGGACGAGGGAGATTCGAGACATGACTCGGTCAAACGCATTAGTTCACACTCACATGGAAACTGAGTGTCACGCTGTGCCTGAGATACACCCATGCTGGCTCCGCATGAGTGTGCGGAGAGGCAAGTGGGGCCGTCGCCGACGCGCGGGGGCCGGCGCGCGACGGGGCGGCGCCTTCGGTCATCTGGCTCTGTGCCATCCGTTTGGCACTCACCAAGTCCTTCCAGGTAAAAATTAAGGCAGAGAGTGCAGGCCTTTTCAAATTCCAATCTGGAAACGCGTCACCCTGAGTTTCGCTCAGATGCCGACTCCCGCGCGCAGACCTCTTCCTCATTCCCCGGTCACCTTTTTTTTTCATTTTTTGACCACCTCAACTAGACATTGGACCTTTTCAGCAGGTCTCTATGAGAATGAACTTACGCAAATAAGTAATGCGAATGCCAGAGGATGTGTGCGCAGCATGACAGCAAGCAGAGAGGGCCAAACAGTCAGCGCCCTGGGCAGAGGTCACACCGCGGTGTCGGAAAATGGCCGACTCTTGTTAAGTGCTTTGCATGTGAAACAAAAGGTCTGGGTGATCCACATTCTCATAACTTAAAGGTAGATGAGCGTGAATCATCATGCAAAGAGATGTTCAGAGCTTGAAAGTGGCAGGAACGATGAAGAGCGGTCGACGTGGTGCTCAGAAATTCATGTTGCGACGAAAAATGTCGAGTTTTCGAGCATTTTCTTCAAATATAGCTTCCAGAAATCCAT
>CALNZE010000014.1:0-3862 GCA_942490955.1 uncultured Alphaproteobacteria bacterium | reverse complement strand
TGTCTGCCTTAAAATAAATCAATTCTCCATTATCAAAAATCGAATAACCATTACAAATTATTGGAGGAGCAATTTTTTGTTCAATCAGATTGTGAAAGCAAAACATATGAACCGTCCGAATCGTAAAAAATGTATAGATAAAAAAATCTTCTCCATTTGGTGATGCAATTTTCCGTTCGAACAAAAGATTCTCCAATTGATTGTCGAAAAAATTTATGTTCTCCGGTTTGTAAGTAATAGCCATTTGCAAAGATTAATCCGTGATTTTCGAGGCAGTAAAACACAGGCGTTTTCGATGGAATCTACACGAATTGCTTCCTGTATTTTCGAGTTGTAAACGATATAACGAAATGCTTCCTGATAAGGCTTTATCTTGAAAACTATAATGTTATCAATTATTGCATAATATATTTTCTCGGAATCGTCTAGTGTTTGGTCTTTGTATTCAACATCTTCAGCGTAAATCCCTTCTCCCACTGAATCTGTGTTTCGTTATCCACTTTAATTGTGAGGTCGCCTTCTGTCGTTTCCACAAAAACAATGTCTTCGATAGAATAATGTGGATGTTTTCCGAGAACTTGTTGGTCTGGTGTAGTTTTTTTCCACTTGAATTCGTGTTGGTCGGGATATACAAAATTCGTGATCGCTTCGATTGTCAACATATTTTTCAGAGAATCGCCATTTCGCTAGACCATTTGAACGTTTTTAGTCTTTTGGTCCTTTGCCGATTTTGGAAAATCACGAAAATATAAGCTCCAATTTCAGCAAATTTAATGAATTGAGAATGTTTGTAATACGTGTAAATATTTTCGAAATCAGTAATAAACTGCGCATCCGAAATCAAATCATACGACAACTTTTTAAATGCGTGATTTTCTTAGCGAAGAAAAATGCTTTGAAACTTATCCATTATGCCTTGGCAGCGTTGAACGCAAACCTATATGAACATTATAACCAAAAGTAAAGTGTTTGCCAACCGGAATCATATCTGTTGCAACGCAATTGTTATCTGTTGAGATTCGCTCGGAAGCTGCAATAGCCAAATCAATTGCGCCAAATACTTTTTTTCGCTCAGTATTCAGAACTCCAAGTCGGGCACGAAGGTCTGTTGCGCTTTTATCCAGCCGTTGTCTGATTATTTCGTAGGTTCCGGTTTCAAGCTGATTTTCTTCTGCTTGTTGGTTAGGCTTTCGTCCGCTTTATGAAACCGGTGGTTCGACCAGCGCGATGCGTGACCATCTTGCCAGCATCGAGGTGGCACCGATCGCCGACCGGCTGGGCCAGCAGATGCGCAACCGGTTGCTTGATCGACTGGCCTCTGGTGGTACACCAGATTACCGGCTGGAAGTGACGCTCGACCAATCCAGCGAAGGCTATGGCATCCGTCCTGATGCCGCGGCGACCCAGGAGCGCCTGACGGTTACTGCCCATATACGGCTTGTCAGCCTTGTGGGCGAAGAGGCGCCGGTGTTTGACGAAGTGATGCACAGCTCCACGTCCTATGATCTGGTTCTGTCTGACTATGCCATTCTCAGCCGACGCGAAGACAGCGCCCGGCGTCTGGTAGTTGAACTGGCCGAACGCATCCATCGCCGCCTCGCGCTCCACAACACCCAGTCCAACACCTCGACTAAGGCAGAACCGGCACCGTGAAAGCAGGCCCGCGTGATATCCCCGCCATCCTGAAGGCACTGAACCCGAACGTGCGGGCAGTGCTGGTGTATGGCCGGGATGATGGCCTGGTGCGTGAACGGGCGGAAAAGATTGGCAAACAGGTTGCGCCGGACCTCTCGGACCCGTTCCAGGTTGCGCGGCCAACCGCCAGCGATATCAAGGAAAGCCCGTCGGTACTGCTGGATGAAATCGCGGCGCTGTCGATGCTGGGCGGGCGACGCCTGGTGCGCCTTGAAGGGGTTGGCAATGAAGCCACCGAGGCGGTCAAGCTGGCATTGGACAGCGATCAGGGTGACGGCCTGCTGGTGATCACGGCGGGAGACCTCAAACCAACCTCCAGCCTGCGCAAGCTTCTGGAAGCGGCCAAAAATGGCCTTGCTATTGCCTGTTATGAAGACAGCGCCAATGACCTGATGGGGCTGGTGCAATCGGTGCTGTCTGCGGCGGGCCTCAGCGCCAGCCAGGATGCAGTGGCTTATCTGATCGATAATCTGGGTGGTGACCGCATGGTATCGCGCAGCGAGCTTGATAAGCTGGTGCTTTATATGGGTACAGGGGGCGGGCAAGTTACGCTGGCCGACGCCAAGGCCTGTGTCGGTGACACTGCGGCGCTGGGCCTCAACCAGATCGCCGAAGCCGTGACTGCTGGCAATTTGCAAAAGCTGGAACAATTGCTTGAGCGGGCTGCGACAGCGGGCGAAAACGCCATCGCCATCATCCGCACGCTGCAGAACCGCATGATGCGCCTCCATCTGGCACGGGGATGTATGGATCAGGGCATGAGCGCGGGCGAGGCCATCGGCAAGATCCGGCCACCGGTGTTTTTTGGCGAACGTGACCGCTTCACCGGCGAGGTCAGCCGTTGGACCTCCCGCAAGGTTGAAATGGCGCTTGAAATCCTGATCGAGGCTGAGCTTGACTGCAAGACCACCGGCAACCCGGCTGACGTGATTTGCGCGCGTGCTCTCCTGCGTCTCACCAAAGCAGCTCGTTAAGGAAATCTGGAATGAAGATCGGATATTTTGGCGATAGCGCCATGGCGGGCGTGGCTAAAGGTTGGGCTGCTCAACTTTCAGCAAAGGTCGGCATTGCCCTGGTCGATTTTGGCTCCGATGGGGACACCAGTTCCGATATCGTTACGCGTTGGCGGACTGAGGCCGAGAGCGCCGGTCTTGACCGGTTGATCTTCTGTTTTGGCAGCAACGATTGCAAGCTTTTGCCCAATACCCGCATCACCGTGGGTCAGGTCGAGAGGCTGAAAAACGCCAAGGCGATCATGATGGCGGCACGCGACAAATGGCCGACCGTGTTCATCAGCCCGATGCCGATAGCCGGAGATGACAAAGCCAACGAGCGTATTAGTGAGATGACCCGCCAGCTTGGTGCCGTCGCCCAGATCAACAAAGTGGCTTATGTGAATATTTTTGACGCGCTGCTGGGTTCGGCCCCATGGCGCGAGCACGCCAGCCTTGATGCCGCCGCAGATCTGATCGCCGCCCATCCGGTATGGCAGGGATGGTTCAAAGCCTAGGGCTTTGGTGAACTGATCCTGACCGCCTCATAAACACCGGGGCCAAAGGGCTGCCAGTCTTCATCCTGCCAGATATCCAGCTGGATCTTCAGGTGGTCGGTGTCCTCAAAGCGGAAGATTTCCCGAAATCGCCGGGTCTGACCGCCCAATTCCGGTTTAGGGATATAATCCTCGCCTTCGGCATAATGCACATCATAAACCCGGGTGATGGCGCCATCTTCGGCCACGTCATAACTGCCCGAAAAGGTCCAGCCATAGCGTGTGCTGGCGCTGAATTCAAATTGTCCGCTGACATGATCCCAAAAGATGATGCCTTCCAAAATCGGGTCTGGCGTATCACCGCTGAATGCCTCAACGCCTTCAAAGGCGCGCAACAACATCTGGCGCGGACCAAAATGATAAGCCATCTGGACCTTGGGCGGGCCACCCCCTTCTTTTGCTTTCTCAATGTCCTCAGGATTGGCCCAGTCGCCAACCAATCCGGCCAAAGCCGAAAGCTTTTCGGCCTGCTGGCGTGCGGCGGGCGCACCCTCGCTGCTAGGGCGCAATTTGACAAAGCGCATGGTCCACAACTCTTTCCAGCTGCCATCGGCCATCTGCTGTTCGGTTGATGCGAAATAGGCGTCATCGCCGTCGCGTTTCATCCGGCTTTGCAAC
>CALNZE010000013.1:0-13720 GCA_942490955.1 uncultured Alphaproteobacteria bacterium | reverse complement strand
GGAGCGATCGAGGAAGCGGAAGCTCAGTACAGGAAGATGCAGGAAGAGGCCAGGGATTAGTTTCCGTTATGCGTCAACTCCAACCGGATCAGTACCCGCGTGCCACTTATGGTTGTTCACTTCTCCATGTCGGAACCGGAGTGCATGGCATTAACGGAGGAGTATCTTCGAAGTTCCTGAATTCACCAACGGTCACGCTCACGAGTTCGATGGATGATGCCGATCGTTCTCGCTGTCCTCATGGCGTTTTCATACGTTCGCAAAGGGCCAACTGTTCCAGGTACAATTTTTTTCAGTGTTGCCATCGTCGGCTGGATCATATTCTTACCCTTGAGGTTTGACGCGCTAGTGCGCCAACACACACTCGCACAGATGCGGGAGTTGTCTTACTCAAAGACTTTCGGTGACTATCAACTTGAAGTTACACACGATGGCCTCGTGAGTACTGGGCCAACCGGACGGTCGGAGCATACATGGGCATCTGTCGATCGCATCACCCTTACACCAGACTACTTATTTGTCTTTTTTGCGGGCCTTAGTGGGCTGCCAATCCCCGTTGCTCAAATCGGTTTGGAGACGGCCCAAGAATCCTACGAGCAGATGCAGTCGTATCGATCTCTCTCCGCATAAGAAACAACAGTTTCCCGAAGGAAACTATCAGGAACACATTGTGGCTGACCTTCGTTTAGTACTTGTCACACCTGAAAAGACTCTGTTCGACCGCCCGGTGGCGTCGATCCGCGTGCCGATGTTCGACGGCAAGCGCGGGTGTCTATCTGGCCGAGCACCGCTCGTCGGCCGCACGGGCGTGGGCGAACTGAAGCTGAATGAAGTCAGTGGCGGTGGCGAGTCGTACTTTATCGACGGCGGCTTTGTTCAGGTCAAAGGCGAACAGGTTTCGGTCCTGACGAATTCCGCTCAACCGGTGTCAGAAATCAGCCGAGCCAAAGCGGCCAAGGAAATGGAGAAAGCAGAAGGCCGAACGAGTTCGAACGGACGAAGAATTTGCCGCTCACGCTCATGCGTTGGAACGAGCGAGAAAACTGGTCAGCATGGCTCAGAAGGATTAGCTTCGTACGACGGGACTCCGATCCCGTCGCGCGGTGAAGTTTCGACGCGATCGGAGTCCCGTCGTACATAAACGAGAAACCAATATGGCGAAGAAATTTGATCCGAAAATCGATTCGCTGGTGATGGAGACGCGGACTCGCTGGGACGATTCGGTCGGCGACTTGTCGAACGAAGACCGTCGCTGGGTGGCGAAGGCGATTCACGAAAGTCCGGAACTCGCCAGCAAGATCAGTTACGAGCGGTCACATACCGGATTCACTCGCGAAATCACTGTCACGCTGGAGGACATCCAGCGATTGTATCTGGCTCGGGAAGAAGCATCGGCGTAGTCATGCCCACGATCAAATTTGTCAACGAAAAGGTCACCGCGGAAGCTCACGAGGGCGAAGACATTCGCACGGTGGCCCGTAAGAACGGCGTGCAGCTTTATTCCGGCCCGCACAAGATTCTCAACTGCATGGGCTTTGGCCAGTGCTGTAGTTGCAATGTAATCGTCAGGAGCGGCGCAGAAAACTGCACCAAACGCAGCATCTTCGAGAAGATCGGCAAGTGGATTAACCCGCTGCTGGGTCTGGCGATGCTCAACCATCCCGATAAAGAGGTGCGGCTTAAGTACCCAGACGAAGGTGGATCGGCGACGTTGAAGTCGAAACGCATCCGCCG
The DNA here is from genome assembly GCA_942490955.1 of uncultured Alphaproteobacteria bacterium. Lineage (GTDB taxonomy): Bacteria > Pseudomonadota > Alphaproteobacteria > Rhizobiales > HXMU1428-3 > HXMU1428-3. The sequence continues at coordinate 11,986 of CALNZE010000013.1, read as the reverse complement.
ATCAACTGGCACGGCGAGAAGTTCTGGAACTGACTCCGGAGAGTTGTCGCCAGGGTTTTCAATAGCCTCGGCTCCCATAAACCACCATACCCTCGACATCTATCAGCTCTAGAACCTTCTCCGGAGAAGAAAGACCTGACAATATCTTGGTGAGCGGCGCCTCCAACAACGGCCCAACACGGACCACAAGATCTGCATTGTTCAAAAGCCGCGCCGCCGAAGGTTTGAGTTGAAAGCGATGCGGGCTTGCGCGCCCCTCCAGCAGCAGATGCGGCTTTCCGACCTCGGCCATTACCCCGGCCACAAGGCTGTGCACGGGCTTGATAGAGACAACAACCACCGGCCCATCACCGCCCGCTGCCAACCCCGCCCCGTTGCCGCCCGACATAATACCAGCCAACCCGATGGCTATAGACAACGCTATCCTTTTAAAACCATTAAAGCCTTGCCAGCCCCCAAACTCCGTCATATTCCATTCCCTTCAGCGGTGCCTGATATTGTAACAACATCACAATTGATATATTGTAACAAAAAATTGCGCAAGGGAATTTTACGGGCCAGCCAGAGTTTCCGGCCAGACAAAGTGGAACATGAACCTGTATAAAGGCCCAGACATAAATCGCAGCAACCACCTCTTTGCCCAATTTCTCCCTATAATCAGCGCAAGCAATTTACCGCTTCACCCATCCGCAAAATGCTTGCCGCAGGAACAGCCCATGAAACAGTCCTTAACCCGGCTTATCGTCACCCTAACCTTGGCGGCCAAACTTGCCCTCGCGCCTTTGCTCTGGGCCACCCCGGCTGCCCAGGCGCACCCCCATGTTTTCATCGAAAGTGAATCAGAGGTCATCTTCGACAAGCAGCACCGCATCACCGCCATTCGCCACCGCTGGAAGTTTGACGACCAGTACACTGCCTTCGCCCTCATCGGTATGGATGTCGACAAGGACGGCAAATATTCTGCGCTGGAGCTGGAGCCGCTCGCCAAGGAAAATATTTCGTCGCTCAACCAGTTTGATTATTTCACCTTTGCGGAACAGCAAAAAAAACCCATCCCCCTGAAAGACCCGGTCGATTACAAACTGACCTACGAGAATGACGAATTGGTCCTCAACTTTACCCTGCCCTTGAAAGAGCCAATCCCCGCCCTTGGCAACCCGGTGGAGCTGGCCATTTACGACCCCGAATTTTTCATCGCCTTTCTCGAGCCAAAATCAAACAAGCCGCTACGCCTTGCAGCCAACACCCCCAAAGCCTGCATGTTCGAAAAGCGCCGCGCCACCATGGACCAGACCGCCGTGGTTGAAAGCCGCCTCGGCCAGGCCCCGGACCTGACGGACGAGAGGAACAAAGGCGCCGGCGCCATGTTCTCCCCCACCTTCCATATAAGCTGCCTGGCAGCGACCAGGTAATCGGGTGATGCCTATGAGACCGCCATTGCCCAAAAAGCCCGGACCCAAAAGTCTTGGCATTCTGGTCGTGATCACTCTTTTGTTGGGGTTGCCCTTGGCCGGCCCCATGTCCGCAATTGCCCAAGAGCAGAACAACCCGCCAACCAAAACGGAAAAACCTGCCGGTAACATTTTTGACCGCTACCGCAAAGCCAACCCGCCAGCAATACCCCCCTCGAGCCAGCCGGTCACTGGTGATCTCAGCTATTGGGCCGTAGCCAAAACCTGGCTGCGAACCAAGCAGGCCGAGATCTCCCGCAATTTGGCAACCCTTCTCACAAGCTTTAAAGAGACCAGCGATTACAGCTTTGCGCTGACACTGCTTGCCGGCAGCTTCCTTTATGGCCTGGTCCACGCAGCTGGGCCCGGTCACGGCAAGGTCGTCGTTGCAGGCTATGTCATGGCCAACCGCCAGACCATGCGGCGGGGCATCTTTCTGGCGTTTCTCTCCGCCATGGTGCAGGGCACGGTTGCCGTCGCCCTCGTTGGCAGCCTGGCGCTGATTTTTAATGCCACAGGCAGCGCCATCCGCCAGCTTGGCTTCCAGCTCACCCAGCTTTCGTTCCTGCTCATCATCGCCCTCGGTCTCTATCTCCTTTACGTCGCCCTCACAAGGCTATACCGCCGGGCGGCCCCCGCAAACGGTCACGTCCATCATCATGACCATCAGCATGACGAAGATTGCGGCTGCGGCCACAGCCACATTCCCCCAAGCGACGCCCTTCAGGGCAGATGGGACATCGCAAAAATCGCCTCACTCACCCTGGCTGTGGGCCTTCGCCCCTGCACTGGCGCGCTGTTTATCCTCGCTTTCGCGCTTGTCAAAGACCTGTTCTGGGTTGGGGTGCTATCGGTTTATGCCATGGCGCTGGGGACAGCCCTTACCATCTCCGCCGCCACAATGGCTGTCGTCGCGGGCCGCCGGCTTGCCTTCTTCTCCGCCCGGCGCAATGAAGGCGCCATTCACATCACCGCCTCCCTGTTCCAACTGGCCGGCGCCCTCGCCATTATCGTCTTTGGCGCCCTGCTGTTTGCCTCCACCCTCGGCCCGTCCCGCCCCTTCTAAAACCTCCCACCATAACGCGCTGACGCAGTCAAATCTCGCTTGCGCTGACCTTCGATCATTAACGATCTTCCTTAACCAGCACCGCGTCTATTCCTTGTTTGTGACAGTGTTTACTGAAAGTTTACCAGTAACGGTCGAGGGAGATTTTTATGAGATGGTTCGCGTACCTGATCTGTGCAGTTGTTGGTGCAGTAACGGCAAATTTCATGGTTGATTATATTGGTAAACGGGTTGAGAAGAATTTTGAGGTCATCATGTTCTCCACCTCACTATGCGACTATTGCTCTCTGTTTGAGCAGGAGATCGGTAAGGATTACGAATCCCATAGCCTCGCAAGCAAAGCCCCGTTAATCCGCGTCAACATAGATCAGTACGGCACGGGCCCCTATCATCTCAAAAAGCCACTGCAATACGCGCCAACCTTCATCATCATGCAGGGCGACGAGGAAGTCGGACGCATCCGGGGCCATATGGACAAGTTTATGTTCCTCACCTTCGTGCGGGACCATGTATACCCACCGGAGCGGTTTGCGCTCTCATCGTTGCTACCTTGATAAAACCCCGATTTCCCGCTAACGATGGCAAAACAATTGGCATTGGGGATGAGGGACAATGACGAAAATCAACCGGCGAAAATTCATCAAGGGCGGCGCGATCGTCGGCGGTGCGGCTTTCACCTCCGCACTGGCCGCCTCCTCACTGCCCGCACCTGCCATTGCAAAAGGCACAAGAGAGCTACGCCTTGTGATGTCCTGGCCAAAAAACTTCCCCGGCCTTGCCAGCCCGCCGCAACGCTTCGCCAAGCGCTTCGAAATCGCAACGGAAGGCCGCTATAAAATTCGCATTTACGGCGCCCCAAACAAGATTGCCCACCCGCTCAAATGCCTTGACGCCGTCCAGCAGGGCGCAGCGCATATTTATCACTCCTCGGAATACTACTACACCGGCAAGCACCCGGCCTATGCCTTCTTCACCTCGGTTCCCTTTGGTCTCACCGCAGCAGAGATGGATGGCTGGTTGCAATTCGGCGGCGGCCAGCAATTGTGGGATGAATTGGCCGGCCAGTTCGGCATCAAGCCCTTCGCTTGCGGCCAGACCGGCTCGCAAATGGGGGGCTGGGCCAAAAAACCATTGCTCTCCCTGGATGATTTCAAAGGCCTGCGCATCCGCATTCCCGGCCTTGGCGGCGATGTGCTGCGCGCCCTTGGTGCCGCCCCGGTAACCCTCGCCGGGTCCGAGATTATGCCCGCTTTACAGGCCGAGCGCATTGATGCCACCGAATGGGTCGGCCCCTATAACGACCTCGCCTTCGGCTTCCATAAAATCACCAAGCATTATCACTACCCCGGGTTCCACGAGCCCGGCCCCACCCTTTGCCTCGGCGTCGCCCGCCAGATTTACGACGAGATGACAAAACAGGACCAGGCCATCCTGGAAGCCTGCGCCCTGGCGGAAAACAACCTCGACCTCGCCGAATTCATGGCCAACAACGCCAAGGCCCTCGACATCCTGGTCAACAAGCACGGCGTGCAGCTGCACGAATTCTCGGATGAATTTTATATCGAGGCCGGCAAGGCCGCCAAAGACGTCGTTGCCAACGCCGGCAGCGGTGATGACCTTGCTAAACGCATCTATGAAAGCTACTCGAACTTCAGGAAACTGAGCCTGCAATGGTCAAAATATTCCGACCAGAGCTACATGGCCAAACGCGAGCTTGCCGAAAAATCATTAAATCAATAAGCTGGTTAAATATAGTGAACTATGAGGGGCTTAGCCCATTGGCGCGGTAGCGGTGACGCGCCTCAATGAGCAACATTTTACAAAACGGGAGTGATGACAACCTTTGCTAAGGTTGCCACGACAAAAGGGACCGCAACTTGCAACAGACGCTCGAGCGAATTTTCAGCAAGATCGACCGCCTGAACGATTGGGTCGGCAACAAGACCCTATGGCTGGTCCTTGCCATGATCATCACCCAGTTTGTCATTGTCATTCTTTCAAAAGTCTATGGCTATTCCTTCACCCCGCTTGATGAAAGCGTCTGGTACTATAACGGCCTCATCTTCATGCTCGGCGCCGCATACACCCTGCTGCATGATCGCCATGTCCGTGTGGATATTTTTTACCGCGAAGCCAGCCCGCGCTACAAGGCGATCATCGATATCATCGGCGCAATCATCTTTCTACTTCCCGTCACCTTCATGACATTCGGCCTCTCCTGGGGCTTCGTGCTCGATAGCTGGTACAACTTCAGCACCGGCCAATGGGTACTGGAGCGCGCCGATGGCAGCCCCTCCAGCCTGCCGCTCCTCTCCGCTTTTAAAACCATCATCTGGGTTTACGCCTTCCTACTGGCTCTTGCCGCCATTTCACTAACCATAAAAGCCGGGTTGTTCTTGAGCGGCGCGCACCACCAATATGACCCCTCAATCCATGCCCAGCCGCGGCAGCGAAGATAGGGGGGATGTTTTAAGGATGGATTGGCTCTCACCCGAATGGCTTTGCCTAATCATGATCGTCACGACGTTGGCGTTTCTCGGCACCGGCTTCCCGGTTGCTTTCACGCTAGCGGGCTCCTCGCTCCTGTTTGCCTTTATCAGCCTCTACCTTGGCTTTATCGACACCGGCCTGCTCGCCGCCATACCGCAGCAAATCTTCGCCATCATGACCAGCAAGATCCTCGTCGCCGTGCCGCCTTTCATCTTCATGGGCGTGATGCTGGAGCGATCCCGCATCGCAGAAGACCTGCTCGAGAATATGGGCCGTGTCTTTGGCAGCAAGCCGGGCGGGCTGCTCTTTTCCGTCACCATAGTCGGCATGCTGCTTGCCGCCTCCACCGGCATCGTCGGCGCCACCGTTGTCACCATGGGGCTCTTATCCCTCCCCACCATGATGCGCCATAACTACAACCGCCCGCTTGCCCTTGGCACCATCGCCGCCTCCGGCACGCTCGGTCAGATCATACCCCCTTCGATTGTTCTCATCCTGCTTGGTGACCAGCTCTCCAATGCCTACACCCAGGCCAACACATCCCTCGGCAATTTCGCCGCCGACACTGTCTCGGTGAATGATCTGTTTGCAGGGGCGCTCATTCCCGGCCTGCTGCTGGTTGGCGGCTACCTTGCCTATCAATATATAGCAACCCGCCGCAACCCGGCGCTCGCACCGCCCATACCAGCCCACAGTCTGGGAGAGATCAACGGCCCCCTCTGGCGCCACATGCTCCGCATCCTCATTGCGCCGCTGCTGCTGATCATTTCTGTCCTTGGCTCCATCCTGATGGGCTTCGCCTCGCCATCAGAGGTCGCCGCCATCGGTGCCATTGGCGCCACACTCATGGCCGCACACCGTTTCGTGCCCGGCAAAAACCTTATCTATGTTCTGGCCGCCATTGCATTCTTTGGGCTCGTTCTTCTCAGCAACGTCTTTACCTTGCGGATTGACCGCACTGACGTCGAAACCATTGACTATGTCGCCTTCGCCACCGCCATCCTGCTTACTCTGCTTTTGGCCGCGGGCATCATCATCGCGCTGATACGCTGCCACCGCAGCAAAGATGAACATGGCCGCTCAATCCTTGTCGAGGTCATGCGCTCCACCCTGCAAAATATCAACCATGGTCTTCGTCATCCTCATCGGCGCGGCGCTATTTTCATTGATGTTCATTGGCCTGCGCGGCGATGTTGTTGTCGAGAATTTCCTCTCCAATCTCCCCGGCGGCACGTTGACGGCCGTCTTGGTCGTCATGTTGGTCATGTTCGTCATGGGGTTCTTTCTTGATTTTCTCGAAATCATCTTCATCACGGTGCCCATCGTTGGCCCCATTCTGTTGCAGATGGAAGTCGCCCCCGGCGTGCTCATGAGCCCGGTCTGGCTCGGCGTCATGATGGCCATAAACCTGCAAACCTCATTCCTTACGCCGCCCTTCGGCTTTTCGCTGTTCTATTTGCGCGGCGTCGCCCCGGCCGAGGTTAAAACCACCGAGATATACCGCGGCGTTATCCCCTTTGTGCTGATCCAGATCGCCATGCTCTGCGCCCTTTGGCTCTTCCCGGCCATTGCCACCTGGTTGCCGCTCTATCTTTATGGCTCCTGAGCCCGAGGAGCCAGAGCAGGGCGCAAAGCATTTTCCACACCGCGACGGCATGCCACGCCCATCAACAAACATTTCTAGTTGCAAATCATTCCTATTTGCATATTCTGGATCATGTCTTATATTTGTTAAAAGAGCCAAGGGTGAGCAGCACCTGCTGCAACGGCCCACTTTGACCAAAAACGATTGAGCGCAAGAGAGGATTGAAACCAAAATATGAATGAGCTGGTGTTAAAGAAAAGCCGCATGGCCCTGGAATGGACTGGCTTGAAACATATCGCTCACCCCAACCGGCTGATGCTGCTGGCCCTCATGGCCATGATCGCCTTTTCAACAGAGCTCCGCCCGATCATCCTTTCTGCCATCAAGGACGCTTACCTGCAGGTCACCGTTTTCGTCGGCGCGACCCTTGCCATTTTCTACCTCATCGAGCGCAGCGTTGGCGTTGACCTGGGCCGCAAGATGGCCTCGGCGGGCCATTGGCAGTCGCCCATCGCCGCCTTTCTGGGCGCGCTGCCTGGCTGCGGCGGTGCCATCATCGTCGTCACACAATACACAAAGGGCTATATTTCATTCGGTTCCGTTGTCGCCGTTTTGATCGCGACAATGGGCGATGCCGCCTTCCTGCTGCTGGCCAGAGAACCTGTAACCGGTGCCTATGTGCTTGGCGGTGGCCTGATCATCGGCACGCTCTCCGGCTGGGCAGTGGATGCCTACCATGGGCAGGATTTTTTGCGCGCCAATCAGCAGTCCGGCACCAGCGCCAGATCCGGCGATATCCCCGAGGACCTCGAAAACAACCATGAACAACGCCAAAGCCCGTTCACCCGCGCGTTAAGAAATCTTTTGAACAACGCCTGGCTAATCCTCATCGTACCCTCCACCATCCTTGGCCTCGCAATCGCCTTTCAAATCGACGTGGACCAGTATTTCGGCGCGCTCGCCCCTTACGAGCCGACCTTGTGGATCGGCGTCACCGGCGCCATGCTCAGCCTCGTGCTCTGGGCCTTTGCAAGCCCGAACCAGGGCCATATCGGTCAGGAAGTCATGGACATCGCTGGCAAGAGCTCTATGAAACGCCGCGTTATCAGAGACACCTGCTTCGTCACAAGCTGGGTGGTGTTCGGTTTTCTCGCCTATGAGTTCGCCGTTCACTTTATGGGCGCTGGCATTGAAAGCTGGTTCAAGACATGGGCACCACTTGTGCCGCTTGTTGCCATCCTCATCGGGTTCATCCCCGGCTGCGGCCCGCAAATCGTCGTCACCACGCTTTACCTGAATGGCGTCGTCCCGCTGGCCGGGCTAGTCGGCAATGCGATCGCCAATGATGGCGATGCACTCTTTCCCGCCATTGCGCTGGCGCCAAAGGCCGCCCTGCTGGCCACCATCTACAGCGCCGTGCCCGCCTTCATCGTTGCCTACGCCATTTACTTCCTTGTCTGATCGGCTGCCCACCCACCGAGCCTTTCGGCCCCATCAGCTAAAAAGCCGCGATAACGCAAGATAGTGCTTGGGTTTTTGCCATTCATTCGATAATTTCGGTTCAACCAAGACAACCCGGAATAGCATTGACTGGCCGGAATAGCATTGACCGGCATGTGCGCCGCACAACTGCCACCTATCCAAGCGCCCATCTGCGCCTTTGCCTCAGCCCGCACCAACCGAATTCAAGGTCGACTGATACCCCATGACAAAAGACACAATGAAACACGCCCCGGAAAATCACCCCCCCATAAAACCCAGAAAAATCGGCATCCTTCTCGTTAACCTCGGCACCCCCGACGGCACAGATTATTTTTCCATGCGCCGCTACCTGAAAGAATTTCTGGAAGACCCGCGCGTGATTGAGGCAAACCGCATCATCTGGTGGCTCATCCTCAACCTTATCATCCTCACCAAGCGCCCTTTTTCCTCCGGCGAGGCTTACGAATCCATCTGGAACAAGGATAAGAACGAAAGCCCGCTCAAAACCATCAGCCGCAGCCAGGCCGCCAAAGTCGGCAAGGAGCTATCGGGCAATCAGGACCTCATCGTTGACTGGGCCATGCGCTATGGCAACCCCTCCACCAAATCAAAACTGGAAGCGCTGCAAAGCCAGGGCTGTGACCGCATCCTGCTCTTCCCGCTTTACCCGCAATATGCGGCCGCCACCACCGCCACCGCCTGCGACAAGGCGTTCGAGGCCCTCAAGGACATGCGCTGGCAGCCCTCCATCCGCGTTGTGCCGCCATATTATGAAAACCCGGATTATATCGAAGCGCTGGCAGACAGCATTCAGGATCACATCGCCGAGATGGAATGGACGCCAGAAGTCGTCATCGCCTCCTATCACGGCCTGCCGAAGCGTTATTTCATGGCCGGCGATCCCTACCATTGCCATTGCGCCAAAACCACAAGGCTGCTGCGCGAGCGGCTACGCTGGGGCGAGGACAAATTGTTGCTCACCTTCCAGTCCCGCTTCGGCAGGGAAGAATGGCTGCAGCCCTATACCGACAAAACAATCGAGCAACTGGCAAAAGACGGCGTTAAAAAAATCGCCGTCGTCTGCCCGGGCTTTTCTTCAGACTGCGTCGAAACACTTGAGGAAATCGCCATCGAAGCCGGTGAGATTTTCAAGGAAAATGGCGGCGAAAAATTCACCCTCATCCCCTGCCTCAATGACAGCCTCGACAGCACCCGCGTGCTGACAGGCGTTATAAAAAACGAGTTGAAGGGCTGGGTAGATTGATTGCCGCTGGCGCATCCAGCCTATATATTATCGCAGGTTCACCAATTCCGGCACCGCCGCAATCGTTTAACGATCAACCAAAAGGGCAGTTAAAATGGGTATAGATATTTTCCTCGTCGCGATGGTGCTGCTTGTGCTCGCTGTCATATATTCCGGTGTCATCATTGTGCCGCAGGGCTATAACTTCACCATTGAGCGCTTTGGTCGTTACACCAAGTCACTCGGCCCCGGCCTGTCTCTCATCTTTCCTTTTGTTGACCGTGTCGGCAACAAGGTCAACATGATGGAACGTGTCCTTGATGTCCCCAGTCAGGAGATCATCACCAAAGACAACGCCATGGTCCGTGTCGATGGCGTCAACTTCTTTCAGGTGCTGGACGCCGCCCAGTCTACCTATCAGGTCAACTACCTCGAAAATGCCATCCTCAACCTCACCATGACCAACATCAGAACCGTCATGGGCTCCATGGATCTTGATGAGCTCCTCTCCAACCGCGATGACATTAACGCCAGGTTGCTTGCCATCGTTGATGAGGCCACCAACCCCTGGGGCGTCAAGGTCACCCGCATCGAGATTAAAGACATCGTGCCGCCGCGCGACCTGGTTGATGCCATGGCCCGCCAGATGAAAGCCGAACGCGAAAAACGCGCCAACATCCTTGAGGCCGAAGGCCACAGACAATCCGCCATTCTCAAGGCCGAGGGCGAAAAGCAAGCCGCCGTTCTCGAAGCCGAAGGCCGTAAAGAATCCGCCTTCCGCGATGCTGAGGCGAGGGAGCGGTCTGCCGAAGCTGAGGGCAAGGCGACAACTGTTGTGTCCGAGGCGATCGCACAAGGTGACATCCAGGCCGTCAATTACTTCGTCGCCACAAAATATGTTGAAGCCTTGAAAGACATCGCCAAGTCACCAAACCAGAAACTGGTGATGATGCCGCTTGAGGCCTCATCGGTCATCGGCTCCATCGCCGGCATTTCCGAGCTGGCCAAACAATCATTTGGCAACGACAAATAATCAACCGGAACAGGGAAGGGCGCCGCCATGGGGAATATCATCAATTATTTTCTCGAGCTCGGTGGCTGGAGCTGGCTCATCCTTGGCGCCGCCCTGCTACTGGCGGAAATCCTCATCCCCGGCGTGTTCATGCTCTGGGTCGGTGTCGCCGCCATTCTCACTGGTCTCATTGCCCTGACTGTGCCGGTCGGCATCAAGCTGCAACTCATTATTTTTGCCGCCGCCGCCATCGCCAGCGTATTGATCGGCCGCACGCTCTTTACCAACTCATCGGACCCATCGGACCAGCCGCTCCTCAACCAGCGCGGCGCCCAGATGGTTGGCAAAACCTACCGCGTCACAGATGCCATAGAGCAGGGGCGCGGCAAAATCGCCGCCGGCGACAGCCGTTGGAGCGTCATTGGCCCGGATGCAGCCGTTGGCACAACGGTGCGTGTCACCGGCATGGATGGCAACCGCCTCACTGTCGAGCCGGTCGAATAAGCCATCCCACTGCAAGCGCCGCCCGTAGCGGTCGCCAAGCCCCAGCCAGAACCGCATAAAAAAACACCCCCTGCAGCCAGGGAGTGTTTTAGTGTTACGGGTGTTTAAAGATTTCAGGCATTTTAAATGTTTGGGTGGTTTTAAGCTTTCAAGCCATCAAAATTCTGGCTTCAAACTTCAAGCCTTAACCTTCCGGCTTCAGACTTCAGGCCTTGGCCCCGCTACCGGTGGCAACAGGCAGGCCGGATTCAGACCCCCATTCCGCCCAGGAGCCATCATAAAGCGAATGCCCCTCATGACCGATTTGCGATAGCGCCAAAAATGGCACCGCCGCCGTAATGCCAGAACCGCAGGTCGTGATGATGGGCCGCGCCAGATCAACCCCGGCCGCCGCAAAAACATCACGAATGCCTTCATTGTCTTTCATCGTGCCATCACTGTTCAGCAGCGATTTCCTCGGCACACTGATGGACTGCGGAATATGCCCCGGCCGCACACCGGGCCGCGGTTCTTTTTCTTCACCAGTGAACCGCTCATAGGGCCGCGCATCAACGATTTGCGCGCTCCCGGTTTTCACGGCGTCTTTCACTTCATCAAGTGTGGCAATAATTTCGTGATTGATCCGCGCCGTAAAGTGCCGCTCGATGCGCGGCCGGTGCGGATACTCATCAACCGGCCCGGTCCTCATCTGTCCATTTGCGCATGCCGCCATTCAGCACGGAGACATTCTCAACGCCCATCGCGCGGAACATCCACCAGGCCCGCGCCGCACTGAATAAATCAAGATGATCATAAACCACAATCTGCATGCCATCACCCACGCCAAGCCGACGCATCTTGGCCGAAAACTTGATCGGGTTTGGCAGCATATGTGGAAGTTTGGTCGAGATATCGCAAATGTCATCGATATCAAAAAACAGCGCATTCGGAATATGCTCATCCAGATATTGCTGGCGTGCATTGGCGTTCACACTGGGAATATACCATGTTGCATCAAACACCACGAGGTGAGGTTCGCCCAACTGTTCATTCAGCTTATCGGTCTCGACAAGCCATGATCTCTGCGTTGGTTTCATTTGGTGTTTCATCTCCAAAGCCACATAAATGTCATGAAACTAGACGAACGCGTATTTCCATCAAGGTCAAGCCGGAT
>CALNZE010000012.1:0-3421 GCA_942490955.1 uncultured Alphaproteobacteria bacterium | reverse complement strand
CATCATCTCAGGATCACATTGGCCGCGTTTTTCCTATATATTGTTCATTCAACTTTCATAGCACCAAAAAGGTTAGCACCATGTCAGACAGCAAGAAAATCCGTGTCGGTATTTTAGGGGCCAGTGGATATACTGGGGCAGATCTTGTCCGCCTGCTGGTTTGCCACCCCAATGTGGAAATCGCTTTGATGACCGCCGAACGCAAGGCCGGGCAGCCAATTGGCGAGGTATTCCCACACTTGATGGGCCTTGATCTGCCTGACCTGATCAGCATCGAAGAGGTTGAATGGCCTGCCGTTGAATTGGATGTGGTTTTCTGCGCGCTCCCGCATGCCACCAGCCAGGAAGTCATCAAGGGCCTGTTGCACGCCACCAACCACAGCCTGCTGGACGAGCTGATTGTCGAGACACAAGCCGATCTGGCGTCTTCCTTCTCGGGCGAAGTCAAAATCGTTGACCTATCTGCCGATTTCCGCCTGCGTGACGTTGAAACCTATGCTGCACAGGTATGGCCGCACCCACGCAGCACCGGAACTTCAGAAAAAGGCAGTTTATGGCTTGCCGGAAGTTAACCGCGAAGCGATCCGAAAGGCGCAGTTGGTTGCCTGCCCGGGATGTTATCCTACAGCGGCCCTTTTGGCGCTGATCCCGCTGATGCAATCGAAACTGATCCGGAACGAAGATATCATCATTGATGCGAAATCCGGCGTTTCTGGTGCTGGTCGTTCGCTCAAGGAAGCCAACCTGTATGTTGAAGTAGCGGAAGCGATGCATCCATACGGCGTTGGCCACCATCGGCATATGCCAGAGATCGAGCAGGAATTGTCGCTGGCCGCCGCTGAGCCGGTATCGATCAGCTTCACCCGCATCTGGTGCCAATGAACCGGGGCGAGCTTGAGACGATCTATGTCAAGCTTGCGGACGGTGTCAGCGCGGCTGACCTCAAGGCCCATCTGGCCGATCATTATGCGGATGAAGAATTTGTCACGGTTTTGCCTGAGGCCAATATGCCGGCAACACGGATGGTCCGGGGCTCCAATAATTGTGTGCTCAATGTGTTTGAAGACCGCCTGAAAGGCCGGGCTATTGTCGTTGCGGCGATTGATAATCTGGTCAAGGGCTCGTCGGGGCAGGCGATCCAGAATATGAACCTGATGCTGGGGCTGGATGAAAACACTGGCCTGCGCCAGGTGGCCATGTTCCCGTGACGGGAGGGCCGCTTTTCCGCGACACAGCGCTGGGTGGCCGCTTGACGCCCTTCAAGGGCCAGTGGCCGCGTGTAGCTGAAGACGCTTTTATTTTCCACGGCGCCCAGGTTGTTGGTGACGTGGAAATTGGCGCAGGTGCCAGCATTTGGCACAATTGTGTGCTGAGGGGCGATGTGAACTCGATCCGGGTTGGCAAACGCAGCAATATCCAGGATGGCACCGTTGTGCATGTCAGCACTCGCACCTTCCCAACCACCATCGGTGACGACGTGCTGGTGGCTCATATGGCGATGCTGCACGGTTGCACGCTGCAGGACCATGCCTTTGTCGGCATGGGCGCCATCGTGATGGACAATACGGTTGTCGAAAGTGATGCGATGCTGGCGGCGGGTGCCATGTTGACGCCTGGGAAAATTGTTCGGTCCGGTGAATTGTGGGCCGGAAGCCCAGCTAAATATCTCCGGCCTGTAACGGATGCGGAACGAACGAAGAATCGCGGCATGGCAGAGCACTATCGGCGATTGGCAGAGCAGCACCGGCGCGATAGTCTTGGTCTGCCATCTGACACACCCTATCCCTGAAAGAAAAGCTTCTTCAATCTGCCATTGATTTTGCCGCCATCATTGGGTAGCAAGGCGGTCCAACCTGTTGCCTTCCCAAGACTTTTCCAGATTAGAAGGACTTTTCAATGAGCTTTTCATTGCCTGACCTGCCATATGCGCAGGATGCACTTGAACCCCATATTTCAGCCCAAACACTCAGCTTTCACCATGGCAAGCACCATAACGCCTACGTAAGCAACCTGAATGGCCTCGTTGCAGGCACCGAATTCGAAGGCAAAAGCCTTGAAGACATTATGGTGGCAACCGCTGGCATGGCAGAAAAGGCTGGCATATTTAACAATGCAGCACAGATCTGGAACCATACATTCTATTGGCATTCGATGGCGCCAAATGGCGGTGGATTGCCGTCTGGTGCGCTGAAAGACAAGATCGAGCAAGACTTTGGCAGCTTCGACGCCTTTGTTGTTGCTTTCAAGGCCGCAGGCGCAACTCAGTTTGGCTCAGGCTGGGCCTGGCTGGTGTTGAACCGCGCGGGTACACTTGAAGTGGTCAAGACTCTGAATGCAGAATGCCCGTTGACCGATGGCAAAACTCCGCTGCTGACCATGGATGTTTGGGAGCACGCCTATTATCTCGATTTTCAGAATCGTCGCCCTGACTATATTGCGACATTCCTGGCAAATCTCGTGAACTGGCAATTCGCCGCCGAAAACCTGGAATCTGCCCAGGCCAAAGTGGCCGCTGAATAGTTCCGCATAATAAAAAGGGCCGGAAAACCGGCCCTTTTCATAAAAGCTACAAGTATCAGGCTTACCAGCCAGCACCACCATTTTGGCCGCTGACCATGCAATACAGCATGGGGATCGACAGCAATGTATTGGTGCGGCTGAACAGCATGGCCTTGCGCGCAGCAGCCGGTTTGGCGCTGGCGTCAGCTTCCACAATACCGAGTGCGATTTTCTGGTTTGGCCAAATTACAAACCACACGTTGAACCACATGATGATGGCCATCCACATGCCGATGCCGATTGACCGGGTCCCTTCAGCGAGGGTCAGAGCATCAACGATATAGCCATTGGCCGAGGCCAGCCACAGGCCGCTGAGCAAGGTGAACATTGCAGCCCACCGGAACCACCACAGCGCTTTTGGCGCAATATGTTTACCGATGGCTGGCTTAAGCTCATCCGGGATCGACGGCATGGTCGGGATCTGGACAAAGTTGAAATACCACAGCAGGCCAATCCACATCACACCGGACA
This sequence comes from uncultured Alphaproteobacteria bacterium, assembly GCA_942490955.1. Classification (GTDB taxonomy): domain Bacteria; phylum Pseudomonadota; class Alphaproteobacteria; order Rhizobiales; family HXMU1428-3; genus HXMU1428-3. The sequence continues at coordinate 391 of CALNZE010000012.1, read as the reverse complement.
ATACGTGAATATAACGCGCGATAAAGGCCGGATCAAAATCCACGCCCATAAAGCCTTTGGTCATGACCGCAATCACCACAACCAGCAACACAAACCCGGCGATAACCGTGTTTTGCAGTGATTCAAGAATTTTTCCCATTTCCTAGCTCCCCTATTTGCACAGGCAAATATCTTTGTTTGAGGCTAAATCTTACCGTTCAGGTCAAGCTTTCACAAGGAAAACAATGGGATATTAAACTTGAACACTCAGAAACGCTATTGCCCAGGGAACGAATTTCAGTTGCTTTCCCCATCCGGAATGGTCATTTTCCGCGCATGCAAAACCTAGATGCACATTATGATTATTGCCGCGACATGGCACGCTCAGATGACCTTGAGCGCTATTATCTGT
>CALNZE010000011.1:0-3476 GCA_942490955.1 uncultured Alphaproteobacteria bacterium | reverse complement strand
TAGATCAGGGTTTCACCGGTGGGGTTGCCACCATTCATCAACACCTGGGGCCGGTCGGCCTCGGCGGGCAACGGCCGCATGCGATTGAGACGGCTGATCACTTCGATCAACGCGCGGTCCATATCGGTCTCAAGCTCGAACTCAAGCGAGACAAAACCAAAGCTGGAATTCGAAAAAGTCCGCATCTGGTCAAGCCCAGGAATGCCCTGCATCACTTCTTCGATCGGATTGATGATTTCCGATTCGATTTCAGAGGGGCTGGCAGCCCGCCAGAAGGTCTGGATGCCAAGCTGCGGCTGTTCAATGGCCGGGAAAAGCTGGACCGGCAATTTGGTCAGCATGACGATGCCCAGCACGATTGCCATAGCGGCAACCACGATGACAGCCGCCGGATTTTTCAGGCTTTGCTCTGTGAGTTTCATGGGTAGGGATCCTCGCGTCGGATTGGTAATTTTTTTCCTAAACGCGGTATGATCCCTTATTCAAAGGGGCGAAATGTGAATGCGATAAAATGCGTGGACAATGCGACAGGGCGCAAAAAAAGGGGACGAACCGTTCCCCTTTTTTAAGATTCGCATCTGTGCCATTGCCCTAGTTGGACTCCGGCACCAACATCGCCTTCAGAGGTTTCTTCTTCGGGTTTGCCAGCAGCTTTTTCGGCAGCTTTTTCAGCTTTTTCAGCCTTGGACATCTTTTCCATTTCTTCAAAGTCGCCCAAGCCGCAGCTACCCCACTGGCGCCCAAAACTGTCCAGCACCGTGATGATTTCCATCCGACACAAGGAGGAAACAGAGGTGGAATACATGAAGCGTTCTTCAGCTGCCAACCGTGGGCATTTGTGCGACAACCGGTTGATATAACCGCGTTTGCCAACACTTTTGAAGAAAATGGTCTGATCATCGATAATAGTGGAATCACGCAAGAAACGCAGCGGCACACAGGTTTTGGTTTCCCCGGTCGCTTTATAGTTTTCCATCACTTTTGCGAGACGTTTTTCAGACTTGGACATTTTGCCATCTTCGTCCGCGGCGGTGGTACCGCTACAGGCGACAAATCCAATCAACAGCGCTGACCATAATGTTTTTTGTTTCATTTTTTTTCTCACGGTTTACTCACTCTGGCTGTCACCCTACCGCGGCGAGACTGAACGTATCCTGAACGAAGCCTGCCCTTTGGTCAACCTGTGGCCGATACCTTTAGCCAAAGGTTTAGCTTTCAAGCGCATCCAGCTCGCGTTGCATCAGGATACGCAGGTCAGCGCCCAGGTGCGCCAGCGCGATCTGCTCTTTTTTGCCAACCCGCTCAAGGCTGTCGTCAAAAGCCAAGCCGTGCACCTGCGCCACCTGCAGCAGATAAGCGACAAAAGCATCGGCACGGGCACGGATGATCCAGGAAAACGGCCTCACGGGCGCGCCGGTCGCCGCGCACAGCGTGCGAAATTCGTCCACCAGATGCGGTATCAGTGTGGCGCCGATGCGTTTCATACCCACACAGAAAGCTTCAAAGGGCGGCAAGGCCTCATCGGGTTTGCCGTCATCCGGCTGTTGGCAGGACGCAACGGATTCAAGCTCAGACACCATGGTTTCCAGCGCTTTATCAAGCTTGCCGGCGATTTCATCGGCCACATCCTGCTGGCGCGGCGACAATACCGCACGACCGGATGCTTCCAGCCCCTTTAGGCTGGCGCCCAGAAAATCAATGATGGTAGCCTGTTCACCCATATCCGTCCTCTCCCGCCCCATATAACGCTGGAATGCACCGGGCGGCAAACCTTCTTGAAAAAAAAGTGTGGCACAATCTGAAATTCTGTCCCATCCGTAGAAAAGGCAACCAGCAAAGGGGGGAAAAATGGCTTCACTTTATCTCAGCGGTGCCATCGCGCTTGCCATCAGCCTGCTTGTATTGTGGGGCATCAGCATGGTGCGGGGCCATGTCAGCTTCATTGATGCCTTCTGGGGCCCCGGTTTTGTCATTGTGGGTTTCGCCGCGGCCCGGCAGGTTGGCCCCTTGGGCGATGCCCAGCTTCTGATGCTCACCCTGCTGGCTTTGTGGGGCTTCCGGCTCTCGCTTTACCTGCTCAAACGCTACCTGACCCATGGTGAAGACCGGCGCTATGTCAAAATCATCGGGGACCGCACGGGGCTGGGCCGCCATCTTTATACACTCGGCATTGTCTTTGCCTTGCAAGGCGCGCTGATCCTGCTGAATGCCGCACCGGTCATCGGGCTGCTGGCAGAACCACCCCGGCCCATCGATGGCTGGGCCATCGCCGGCGCCATTGTATGGACCCTTGGCGCGATTTTCGAATGGGGCGGCGATTGGCAACTGGCGCGCTTCAAGGCCGACCCGGCCAACGAGGGCAAGGTCCTGTCGACCGGCCTGTGGGCCTGGACCCGCCACCCGAATTATTTTGGCGACATGTGTGTGTGGTGGGGCTTGTGGCTGATCGGCCATGACCTGCCCTTTATCGCGTCACCGATGATCATGGCATTCCTCTTGATGAAATGGTCTGGTGTGCCAATGCTGGAACGGTCGCTGAAAAAGCGCCGCGAGGGCTATGCCGACTATATCAACCGCACCAGCGCCTTCTTCCCGCGTCCACCAAAATGACATAATGTCTGGCCAGATTTGAGCATCAGCATATCCGGGGGCGAGGCGATGAAACAGACACTGAAGATTGAATGCAGTTGCGGTAAAGTCAAGGGCACGGTGCGCGGCATTTCGCCGTCCACCACCAATCATGTGATCTGCAGTTGCCGGGCGTGCCAGGCCTATGCCCATTTCCTTGGCCGCGCCGATGAAATACTGGAAGGCGGTACCGGCAGCCGTATCTTGCAGTGCCGCCCTTCGCATCATGAAATCACGGAAGGCCATGATCAGGTGGCCTGCATCCAGCTCGCCCAAGGGGCCCACTCAGATGGTATTCGGCCTGCTGCAAAACCCCGCTGGGCAATTCATGGCCCGGCGAAGACGCGCTGTTCATTGGCCTGTTGCCGCTGGGGCTCAGGCAGGTCAGAGAAGGCCAGAGCCTGGCCAATTTTGGTGGCCCGGTGCAGGCCCATGTCAATCAGGCAGGGCCGGTGCCGACATCGGAAAAATGGCAGGCCTTTTCATGACCGCCCGCTTCCTGTGGCTGTTGCTGCGCTGGCGTCTGGCCGACGGGCGCAAACAACTATTCTGGGACCGCACCCCCGGCATTCCCCAGCCCGAACGTATTTTGATGACCAAAGAAGACTATAAAAAATACAAAGCCCGCACCCTGCCGTGATCCATGGGCAGCCGAAGCAAAATTGGCCGATAAATCCTCCCGAACGTGACGGCATATATTTATTCCATCACATGCCGGGACCAAACACCTAGCGCACCAATATAACGCCGGGTGCGTCATAGTTGGGATACAGTGTTTCCAGCACTTTTTCGGTAAACTCTGCCGCCAACGGGCCAACCCGGGTGTGCACCGCGTCGCTCGGGTAGGC
>CALNZE010000010.1:0-17871 GCA_942490955.1 uncultured Alphaproteobacteria bacterium | reverse complement strand
CACCCCGCTGCCAATCAGCCGCTTCTCTTCGTCAGGATCATATTGAACGGTAAATGACGGGATGTACCAGACATCACCTGCCAGCACTTCGGCCTTATCAGCCTGGGCCTCCGGTCGATCACTGGCATGCAGAACGACCCGCGCTTTCAAGACACCTATATTCGAGAGGTTGATCGATTGCTGCAATTGGCTATGCGCCTTGCCAAGCGACGAGGCGACAATATCGCCAAGCTGCGCCAGATTCTGGCCAACCTCTTCGCCGCTCACGGTGCTTTCACCAACCAGGCTGTCCTCAAGGATTTCCTCAGAGACAAGCCCGCGCGGTTTTCGCCACAGCGTCCAGTCACCCTGTTCGTTGCGCACCATATGCACTTCAGGCCCAATCAGGTTAAGGCTGTCCGCCTCCACCTGACCAACCATCAGCGGCAAAAATTTCAGACCGATCGCCGTCTCCGGGCTGGCAGCAATGGTCTCTTTGTCGCCGCCGCGGATCACCATATTTGTCAGGCGGAGATAAAGCCCGCCGCGCTCCGTATCGCGCTGCAGCAAAACATCATCAATCCGCACATCCGCATCGCCAAAGCTTGACGCCAGCGCTGACTCGATCTGCGGTTTTAAAAAGGAAACAGAAAGCGCCCGCCACCCCATGGCATAATAAAACACCGACAGTGCGACAAAGATCACCAAAAGAGCGCTCGCGCTATAATTGATCAGGCGGGCCTTACCCTCACGCTTTTTGAAAAACACATTGGTAATACGCTCAAATCCAGACAACCCATAGTCGCCCAGCTTCGATACAGAATGATAACAACGGTTGAGCGCGCCATTTTCGGCGCTCTTGTTCTGCTGGCCATAGCCGCCTTGCCCGTCATTACCATGATCGGTGGACGCTGGCGCTGGCAACTGTTGCTGCTTAACCCAATGCGGCTGGTTTGCTGTTTTGTGATCATTCATAGTTGATTGGTCAAACCTGACACTGCAAAAATAAGACTTTGCGCGTTAATTCCCGAAGAGGCTGCAGAGCGCCAAAACCACCGACCTTACAACAATCGGCTGCCCGTACAATAGTTATCAAACCCCATTCCCCGATAGGTAGCTTCAGTCCCTGATAGGTGCCAAAGCCATGATGAACAGACCGTCTCACCCCGGGGGAAAAAACCTCTGAAGCTCAAAAACTCTAAAGCTCAATAAAAACTTGAAAAAAACGCCCCCCTTGAAGCCCTCAACAAAAATCGGACAGATTTTTGCCCGCCATGCTGCCTTACCGAACGAAGATACCCTTAATCAAAAGACTTCAACGGGCTAACGCCGAGCGATAACAAGAAAACAAGACCAAACCATGTCTTCAGGCGACCGGATCCCGCCAATATCTGCCGGGGAAACCAGGCGAAAACATCACCACCTTTCGTAAATCCAGCGGTATAAACAAACCCCACCAGTTTCATCAGAACGCAAGGACATCTACCCATGATTGAAGTCGGTAAAAAAGCCCCCCTTTTCACCCTGCCGCGCGACAGCCACGGCCCGGATGGCGAAGGCGGCAAGATCGCCCTGAAGGACCTTCGCGGCAAATGGGTGGTCTTATATTTTTACCCGAAAGATCTAACCTCCGGTTGCACCACCCAGGCCATCGACCTGACCGACCAGGCCGATGAATTTAAAAAGCGCGACGCCATCATCATCGGCATCTCCCCCGACAGCGCAGCTCGCACGATAAATTCATCGCAAAAAACACGGGCTGAATGTCATACTGGCCGCCGATGAAGACAGGAAGGCAATAGAATCATACGGTGTCTGGAAGGAAAAGAAAATGTACGGACGCACCTATATGGGCGTTGAGCGTTCGACATTTCTTGTGGATAGAAACGGCACCATTAACGCCATCTGGCGCAAGGTCAAAGTACCGGGCCATGCAGCCATGCTGCTCGCCAGGATCGATGAGGAAAACAACTAAAAGCGACTGAAATCAACCTACTGACCGCTTCAGCGCCGCTACGGGCCTGTTCAGCCCGTTCCACGCGCCCGGCCCTGTGGATAAACCATTGCGTCAATCCCATGGGATACCAGCCAGAGGTCATTTGCTTATAGCCGCCCGGCCGCCGGTACAATTCTTGACGCTATGACGACAAACAGGCATAAATAAACAAATGAGTTGACGCGATCAAACGCAAAAAGTTTTCAGTATCACGACCCTCTGCCATGAACGGGACACGAAATAGTGGCAGATGATCAAGCGGTTGATATGTTAAGTCATTGTGCATGCGATGTGCAGCATTCAGTTGCCGGGGGCCCGACGAACAGCGGGAAAACTGCCAATAGTTTACAGCGACATCCAGATATATGTGGATTACCGGTTTTTTCGGTTTCGAAAATCGGGTAATTCCATCACATGCTCAATCACTTGGAAAATAAATTGCTAGCTGGAAAAGCTTTAAACGCGTGCAAGATGTCATTGAGACGTTTGCCACACCATAAAATTACTTCTATGGTGACGAGGCGAACGGTTCAGAACAAACGGTTCACATCAGACTAAGTTGAACAGGAACAGATTGACATTGAACATGACCGTTAACGGGCTAGAACTTGAGCGTTTGGAGGTCATAAGCCAATGTTCACAAAACGACCGGAGAATGATGGGATGAATGTGCCTGCCCCGAAACCCGCAATGGGTCAACAACCAGCTCTGCCGCCGGCAGGAGCCATGCCGCAGAACCCTCTTGGCAACAAGACGATGCTCAAGGGGTCTAACAAAATGGTCCCGTCGATCATTGGTGCAGATCTGACAATCACAGGCAATGTGATTTCAAAAGGCGAGGTCCAGGTTGATGGCATCATCCAGGGCGACCTTCATTGCGCCTCACTGATCATCGGTGAAAAAGCAGAAATTAACGGCGTTGTCGTCGCAGAAGATGTGGTTGTTCGCGGCCAGGTAACCGGCTCCATTCACGGCGTCCGTGTCACCCTGCAAGCCAGCTCACAAGTCAATGGCGACATCACACATCAGTCACTTGCCATCGAGCAAGGCGCCTTCTTTGAAGGTAAATCGCGCCGCGCAGATGACCCGATCGGCTCCGCGCCGAAGCTGGAAGTTCCCGGCGAGCGTCATCAGTACAATGGCGCAGCCGAAATGGCTGGCGAGTAGCCCGAAACAAACCGGGCAACCCGTATTACGCTAAACGTGACGTAAATTGACACCCTTGCAGCAGGCCATCCCCTCTGGTGTCATATACAAAACCGGTTTAGCGAGCCTAAAGTTCAGGCACAGAATTTAAGAAAACCCGGTCAGAGCCATCTGACCGGGTTTTTTGCATGTTGCCCCACGGGATCTATATCTAAAACTACCAGGGTCTCTAATCTCTAAGTGCCGAGCGCATCCATCGCCCTGCACCGCAGACAAAAAAAGCCTCCCGCCGAAATCAAATCCGGCAGAAGGCTCTTGCGACAAATTCATCTCGTCACCGAAACACCCTGGGCCCTGGGCGCGCGGGTAAAACTACGAGGCAGCCGCTACATCAGCGTCGTTTAATCCGCCCCTTCACGACAATCTCATTATCAGTCAGCTCAACAGAGCTAACCGTCGCCAGATTGCCCAGCACTTTTTCCCGAATATTTGACGCGATGTGGTCCCGCATCCGCCGTGAATTCACAAAAGTCTTCAGCTTACCGGCAATCTGTTTTTTCAGCTTATCTGTCCGCTGCGGAATGCGCACAAACTCGGTGCAGAAAAACCCGAGGAGCCAGCTGTTGCAATATTCGATCTCGACATCGCCGACAATCTTGGCGCTGGAGATATAAAAGGAGAGACTGCCCTTATGCGCGATCGGCCTGAGCCGCGCGACAACCTGCGCCTGGGTAAAATTCACCGCCGGCAGCAGCGTCGAACATTCCTTATAGCCCGAGCGTCCTGATTTCGTCACGCAGCGCCCCTCAAGCTCAGCTCCTGCAAGTTCAAAATCCAGCGACAGGTAAAAGCTCTTATCCTGCGCCGTAATATCAATCACCGACGAGCGAATGTCGGAAACATAATAGCTGTGCTGCCGGCCAAAGATTTTATAGACATTATAAGGCTCAACGCTGAACGCCGAAATCGACTGCCCTTTAAAGCGCACATAGGAGGAATTCTTCCGGTTATGGTCGCGCCCGTTAAAAGAGCCAAGATTGTTCAGCCGGATCTCCAGCCCCTCCAGCGCGCCCTGCACCAGATCATTCACCTCATCATATGTGAAAGTGACACTCGCCGCCTGCCCATGCGGCACCGCCGCCAAAAACATAACCGCAAAACTCGCGGCCACAACCAGCAGCCGGTAACCCAACTTCAATTCACGCATTTTACCCCACCCCTTTAATCAAACCAGAATCCAAAAGGTCCTCACGGCACCTGGCTCCTGATCCACACAACATCTCACAACAATAAATTTAATCAGCCACCTGGTAGGCACGCGCAACTGGGCAGCGGGCGTCCCTGCCCGCCAAAGCCAAATGGTTAACAAAAGATTAACGCAATCAACCCACCCGAGTAAAGCGCCGCCGGCCGCCATTGGCAAAACCCGCCAGCAACTGTGTCTAAAATCCAACCATTTGCGGCCAAATCTGGCGATAATCCCCCTTGCTCCGCCTCCCCGCCATGCTATACCCACCAGACGACAAGCATCGCTGCGAAATTTAACCGCCCAACCGCATTCGCCAGCATGCAACGCCGGCGGCCAGCCTTGGCGGCCGCAAGCGCCCCTGTTATTTGATACGGATATGAAAGCTTCAAACAGTTGAGCCACCACCGCGCCATCACGCGCCGCTTTACCAATGCCGCGCGCCGCTATGACGACAATGCCGGGTTGCAGGCATCAGTTGCCGCAAATCTTGCTGACCTCATAAGCGCAAAAAACCCCGCAACCATCCTCGAGCTTGGCTGTGGCACCGGTCTCCTCACCTTGCCGCTGTTAGAAAAATTCCCCACCAGCCATTTCACCATTACGGACAGCTCTAAAGAGATGCTGGCAGTCACCCGGACAAAAATCGCAAACCTCTCCCCGGCACCTGACGCCAGCTTTCATCGCCGTGACGGCGAAACCACCCCAGATAAAGCATATGACCTCATCGCCGCCAGCATGGTGATCCACTGGTTCAGTGATATTCCGGCCGCCCTCAAGCGCCTCACCAAAGCCCTCTCCCCAACGGGCTGTTTCTACTTCAGCACCATCACCGCCGATTGCTTTCCAGAGTGGCAACAGGCGTTGGCCAAAAATAACCTCGCCTGCGGCCTGCGTCTGCCGCCCCCCTTGCCCGGCATTTTCCTCCGCGAAGAAATCCCGGTTGCCTACAACACCGCTGAGCTGTTCCTGCAAAATCTCCGCCGCACCGGCGCCGACGGCCCGCGCAGCGGCTATGCCCCGCTCAAGCCCCATCAGTTAAAGGCCGCCATGACCAGCCTTGAGGACGACCATGACGCGACGGTCACCTGGCACATTCAATATGGCCGGTTGATCTGCCCATGATGCTAAAAACCACCGCATCACCTCTATTCTCACCCCGAAATAAAATGGCCCGATAATTCATCAGGCCATTTTATATCTCTGAAATTTTTTGAAGGAATCAGCCTAAGCCGAGCCACCAAAGAGTCGAGGCGAAAAGCCCCTTCTTCTTAGCCGGCACTTCTGCTGCAGCGTCTTTCATCACCCCGGCAAGGGTCGAGTATGTCTCCGTCCAGGCGTCCTTAACTTCTGGTGTAAAATCATCCTTCAACCCCTGTTCCAAAGTCCAAAGCAACGCCGAACCAACAGAGTCATAATGCTCATCTACCACACCATAATCCACATGGCGGCGACCAAGATCTTCAACCGCCGGGATAATCAGCTCAACCTGATGGAGATTAGTCACTGCTGTCGAAAGCATCTTCATCAGCTTGTCACGTTGCGTTGCAATATCATCTGAAAACATCGGTCTGACTTGCGGGGCAATTTCAAATAACCGCCCATAAAAAAGATCTCCTGCTTCTGTAGCTATCGGCTCAACTTTTTTGAAAGAAGACTGCACGAGTTCAACTTGTTCTGGTGTCATGGGTTTGTCTCTTTTATTAAATGAAAAGGGAAATGCCATACCCGCCGCACGCCCCGCCCCATTGCTCGCGCCTTAAATCAGGTGACGCGAGCAACAAGCGGAAGGGGGGGTAAAGCTTCGTCAATTAATCAATCGGGAACCGGATCACAACACCGCCCATGACATCACCGAGCTTGAAATCCTTCTTCGGCGTGTCTTTATGGTTATTGTGGCAACCAACACAGGGCGAAGCCACTGCAGTATCAGCATAAACAGCGGTGAAATATTTTTTACCGCCCAGCGTTTCCTCGCCATAAAAATTCTTGCCTTTATTCTCGGCAATATATTTTAGGCCGTTCGTCTCAAGCTCGGTGGTTGGTTTGTTTTGTTTATTGATTGGCCAAAGCGACAGCAGAGAATAAGAGAAGCTATCAGTTTTATCGGCCACCGCTTCCGCGCCAAAACGGAACATCTGCGCTGGTAACGGCAAAGCCTTCTCATCTTCATAGAACTCGCTGGCTTTAATGACTTTATGTTTATTTACCAGCCGCTTAACAACCTTCTTCGTGTAAATGGTACGATCCGATGAGAGCACCAGATGCAGCATATCCGCAACCGCTTGCGGCTCGAATGTTTTAGCGCTAAGCGGCGCGTTAGTTGTCATTAGGCAACCAGATCCTAATCCGCAGTAGCAAGCGTTAACGCCCTGAGTTTGTCTCGAAAAATAAACATAACAAAGTCTCCTTAATCTCTATGTGAGGACAGCAATGGAAGGGGCGGGGTGAGCTCATCATTTTTCATCCCCTTTTTCGACGACCGGCGTAAAACCCAATCAATACTTTCAATATGAGTTTGAGGCTTGCCGCGGAAATTCTTGCGCACCAGCGTTTCATCGGCCAGCGCATCAATAGTGAAGCGCAGCCCATGGCAAGATGAGCAGACGCTGCGGATCATTTTTTCATTTGGTCTGAGATTGTCATTCTGATTGTGGTTCACAATCGTGATTTCATTTTCCCATTCATCTTCGACCGATTGCCGCGGCATATGGCAAGTGGCACAAGTAACACCAGAGCCTTTGGGCAGCATCGCCTTTAAGCTCCTTGACCCACAGCTGATGATGCGGTGAACCAAGATAAGTTTTAGTATGCTCACTATCATGGCAGCTAATACAAGCCTGCACTTTTGCTGGCTGCACATCAAAATTATGGAGGCCCGCAGCTATGCCCGTTTTGCTGTTGCGGTGAAGACTGTTTCACCTTCCTTTTCGCAGTGGCTAAAGCGCCGCGTTGGGTCTCCCATGACAGGAGGTACAGGAGAGCGCTCTCCCATGCGCATTTGCTTTCATAGAAGAACGGGCCAGCTCTGGCCTCATTGGCGCAGCTCTTGTTTTTCAAATAAGCCCCAAGCCTTCAAAAATGCCCCGGCGCCTTGCCCTCAGAGGAATAATGCCCCTTCTCGCTGTCTCATGCCCATCCGCATGCCAGCTCATAAGGAAGGTCTTATTCTCCTGCACATGGCAACTGGCACACACCGCCCGGCCTGGTTTTTCGATCCACGCGACTGTCTCAGCCACGCCTTCTCCTTCGTCTTCTTTTTTACCTGGCTGATGACAACCGGCGCAGTTCACGCCGTTCTGAGCATGCGCATCCTGGTGCCACTCGCTTGCCAAAGCCTCATTGGCAATCACCAGATTTCGAGAACACGGATCCAGGCGCATCAGCCACTGCCATAGAAAGCGCATCGCGCTTCAACCCGCCAAACGCTTCAGCAAGCGGTTCCGCATCGAAGTTCAGCGCAAGCGGTGTTAGGCTTCATATCAGGTTCAGTGGCATGCCGCTCAAGAAAGCGGTCATAAAGCGCCCGGTTATCATGGTAGTTGTGACAGCCCGCGCTGGCACAGCTTGTGAAATTCGAGATTCTGATGCGTCTCCGGCCGGTCCTTGCCAATCTCCTGATGACAGATGAAAACAATAATCCTTCGGCATCGTAAGCCCCATCGGCTGCGTCAGCTCAGGCCGATGCTCCGTATGGCAGGTCACGCATTTGGTAACATCCAGCTTCTCCAAACGGTCCGCATTGCGCGGGTCACGGAATTTTTTAAGCGGATGAGAGTCATCAGAGATCTTCAACTCAGCCGCATGGCAAGAGAGGCACGCCTCCTGAATGGTATCGATATTGCTAAAACCCTTGGTGTGGCAGGCATTGCAGGCAAGCTCAATCTGATGATGACCGCTCGTCGTCTCACCAATCAAAAACAGCGAGCGGTCGCCCTTGTAAATCATCGCCGCAGAAAGATACCCGCCCACAGCAACCGTGCCGACAATCCAGACCATCCAGAATAAAAAATTGCGTGACATCATCCGGCTCCTAATAATAGTAAACCGAGAAAATATGCAGCCCGAGCAACACCGGCAGCGGCCACAGCGCCAGGATGTGCAGCCACAAAGGCACCTTGGCGGGCCGCGCGGAAGCCCGCTTGAAAACACGCTCAGCCAACAGATGCTCAACCCCCTTCACCACGCCCGCCGCCGCCCCAACCAGCCCAACGGTCAAAAGGTCGCCATCAGCATAAAATTCAGATTCTGCCCCAAGCGAAACCCGGTATGGAGGAACAACACCAGCAGCGCCCCCAGCCCCACCGAGATATGCACCAGCCGCCAGACGCCGTAATCACCAAAGGCCAACCACTTGAAATTTTTGCGCAGGGAGATCACCGCCGCGATCACTGATAGCCCCAGCAAAGTGAACCCTGTCACCTGCTTCCAGAAGCCATCGCGCCACAACAGATCAATCTGGAAACTTTCCTGCACACTTTGGCGGTAGGGCCACGCCGGCAGCAGCAGGGTCAGCAGCGCCAGTGCCGCCGCCACCAGCGAAATCACCGCCAGCGGCCGCGCCCAGTCAACTGGCTCATATTTCGGCTTGCCCGTAAGCAACTCATTGATCAAAGGTTTGCAGCTGCCGCACACCGTCGAGGCGCTGGTCTCCCGCTGCACCGCCTCATAGGTGGCGCAACCCGAGAGGATCGCATCACCAATCTGCCCGCGCGTCACGCCGGTGCAGTTGCACACCGTCGCAGCTGCCGGCCATTCGGCAACGCTTGCCGGCTCCTGGTCACCAAAAACAAGCCCGGTCTGGCGAAATCGCCGCGCTTGCCACGGCCACAACATCCGCTGTTGCTGGATGGCGCTTTGCAGCGCATTGGTCTCTGGCCAATCACCAACCGAAAGCGCCCCAACCAGCCGGCCATTTTTAATCACCAGCTTGCGGTAGATCCCTTCATCCCGCCGCTCAAAACTCAGCGTTGAAACATCAATCCGCTCCGCCAGCTGCTCAACATCGCCCATCGAGAACACATCGGAGCCAACCACCTTCAGCTTCGTCGACGGCAGCGAGCCGGCATAGGCCGCCTCTTCACCCGCAATCACCTTTGCCGCAATGGCCGCCTGCTCCAGCCCCGGGCCAACCAGCCCGTAAACACGCTCCTCAAACTCCGCGCATTCCCCCACCGCATAAATAGCCTCGTCAGAAGTTCGTAAGCCCGCATCAACCTTAACGCCCCGGCCCACCGCCAGCCCCGCATCCCGCGCGATCTCAATATTGGCGCGAATGCCAGTGCAAACAATCACCGTGTCACAGGCAACCTGCTCACCAGAGGAAAACTCAATGGCGGAGACCCTGTCACGCGCATGCCCCCTTAAATCCGTTATTTCCGACCCGGATAAAAGCGGGCCGCCGCCTTTAATCTCCCGCACCGCCCGGCCCACCAGCACCTTCAGCCCCAGCGCCTCAATCTGCCCGGCCAGCATTTCACCAGCCCCAAGATCGAGCTGGCGCGCCATCAACCGGCTTTCATGCTCAACCACATAGGTTTCAACACCGCGCATCGCCATACCCCGCGCCGCCTCAAGACCCAGCAAGCCACCGCCAATCACCACCGCCCGCCGGGCAGAGACACTGCGTGCCACCAGCTTTTCCGTGTCATCAAAATTGCGGAATTTAAATACCCCATCCCGCTCGATACCGGGGATGTTGGGGATGTGCGCCCGCGACCCTGTCGCGATCACCAGCTTTGAATAAGGAAACGCCTGACCAGAATGGTCCGTCACCTGCCGTTGCACCCGGTCAATGGCCACCACCGGATGGCCCATATGCTGCTTCACCACACTGCCCGCCGGGAAATTCGGCTCGAGATAAACCTGCCCCACCTGCACATCACCAGCCAGCAACGGCGTCAGCTTCACCCGGTTATAGGGCTGCCAGCGCTCCGCGTTAAAAATCGTCACCGGCACGCCGCGTACCGCCAGCTCCTGCGCCACACGGATGCCCACCGGCCCGCCGCCAATGACGATCACCGGGCGCTCCAGCGAGATAGTGAATTTTGGCGAATGGTCAGACACCGCCGCGACCGCAGCCTCAGGGCGCTCGGCTGTCGCGGCCAATGTCGCCACCTTGGCAGCACCGGCAGAATGGTTGGCATGTTTGCTGTTGAGCGTCGTCAACATCTGTGTCCCGAATTATCCTGTTACCAAGCAGCGCCGCAGCAGCACCCGCGAGATAACCCCAACCTGCACCAACCAGAACACCCGCCCATAGACGGAAAAACTCTGGCTCACATTTGATGCATATTTGGTGCATTAAATATCAGTGATGATATAGCAAGCTTTGTGCCAGCCACTTTTCGGGGAATTTGTTGAATGAAAAACAATAAGATAGATGCAGGATACAGAATTTAAGCACCCATAGTGAATGCGTATTTTTTAAGCACTATCGATCACAGCGGTTATCGGCTAAGCATTCACAACCCGCCGGATCAACCGCAGGCAACAGCGTCACTCTCGCAGCGATGCCGGCTGCATTCCATCTCAAGCGTGCTGTGGGCAATATCAAAATCATCCCTTAGCCGCGCTTTCACCTGCTGCTTGATCGCATCCGCCCGGCCCCAATGCCCCTCATCAATAACGATATGCGCATCAACCGCGTTGCGCTTCTCGTCAAGCTGCCAGAAGTGCACGTGATGAATATCAGCAACCCCATCAATGCCCTCCATCAGCGAAAGCACTTTCGACGTTTTGATCGCCGGCGGGCTGCCCAGCACCAGAATGCGGATAACCCCGCCAATCTCGGTGAACGACATATAAAGGATATAGCCTGCAATCAACAACGTCACCAGCGGGTCAACCAGCCGCCAGTCGTATAGTAGAATGAGCGTACCAGCCACAATCACCGCGATTGAGCCCAGCGCATCCGCCACATTATGCAGAAACGCCGCACGAATATTAACGCTCTCTTTCGATAGCCGGTAGGTTAAAAGCGCCGTAATCACATCCACCACCAGCGCCACCCCGGCCACAATCACCACCAGCCAGCCATCGACCCCTGTCGGCGCGAGGAACCTGCCGATCGCCTCCACCACCAGATACAGCCCGATGACAATCAGCGTTGTGTAATTAACGAGCGCCGCCACAACCTCCACCCGGCCGTAGCCAAAGGTCATGTCATCATCCGGCGGGCGGCGCGATATCTTGCGCGCGCCGAAGGCAATCACCAGCGATATGGCATCAGAAAAATTATGCAGCGCATCCGCCACCAGCGCCAGACTGCCGGAGACAACCCCGCCAACAAACTGCACAACCGTCAGCAGCCCATTGACCAAAATCGCCGCCAGCACCTGCCGGTCACCGCTTTCCGCGCTGACATGATGATGGTGGTGATGCCCGCCCATCTAGCTTCTCACTATCTCAATCGCCGTGGCAAACAAGTTATCAGCATCCTTTGCGCTGCTCGTAGCCCTTTATTTCCTTCACAACCCGTTTTAGATTTCCAGGAATTTTACCATAGGGCGGTGTGCACCCTTTGCCAAAAGCATTGATGCCGCGTTCCGACTTAAAGCAATAGCCGTGCCGCGCAAAAATGGCATTCCGTTCATACCAAAGCTGAGCGCAGCTCATCTCATGATAATAAACCTTGCCCATGCCCTCATCATCACCCGCCAGTGCCGGAGCACTCACAAAAACCATCGACGAGGCCACGACGCCCGCCAGCATCAAACCAGTGACTTTCAAACCGTTAAACATAAAAACTCCTTGTAATCCGGTTTAATCAAAAGGCAACCGGACATGAAAAATCCAATAGCATCAAATTAAATTATCGTAAGAAATAAAGACAGGGCCTTATTCAGCAATTCCTGGATCAAGGTAAATCGCTGTTATCCGACATCCCTGTTTACGTGCCGCTTTATCAGCGCAACATTCTTCGTGTTCGCCTTCCAGCCAACATCGAGCAGGTCACCCAGCAGTGGCACCAGGCCTATCAGCCAGTCGAGGAAGATATTCCACCCCATGCGGATCTTCACCCACCAGGGCACACCAAGCTGATGCCCCTCGCGCAGAATGTAAATAGAGACAATACTTGTCATCGTGTCACCAATGCCCGGGATAAGGCCGATGATGGTATCCCAGCCAATCGGCACACCAAACAAACGCCATTTGGTATCCATCGCATCAGCCAGTTTTGAGAGCCGTTGCAGCCGCACCTCCACCGGGTCGCCAGCGCGGCGGCCCGGTGCGGCGTCTGCAATCTCACGATCTGAGGCAGAATGATCCATGAGTTTAAATTACCTCCGAAAGCTCAGCTCTTTGCTGAAGTCAGTGCCTTGATCACGGTGATCGCCGCCCATCGTGCCAGCCCACCAAGCGGCAGCTGCCGAAAGCAGCGACGTTGACCCGGCAACAAACGCAAAGATCAGCGCTTTATTCTGCTCAGCATCACTCACTGTGGCGTTGGCATTGTAGCTGTCAGTCGCAATCGCCACATATGTGGAAAAGGCAGCGGCAATCGCAATCGCGATAAACGCCAGCACAGAGGCAATCGCCCAGGTCAACAAGCCGGCCATGCCATCACGCATTTCATTATCATGCGGGTCAGACGCAGCACTTACAACACGCAAACGGCCAGCAAGGTAACCACCAGCTAACGAAGCCAGCAATTGCACCCACAACAGCCAGAGCCCGGCAGCAATCATGCCCCAGGCAGCGATATTTGCTTCACCGCGCAGCGGCGCATCAGCCGTCAGCCCGATGGCAGCGCCAAACTGCAGCAGCACAATAGAGACCGCCAGCGACAACGCGGCACCGCTAAATATCGCGCCGAGTTGAAACCGCGGCGTCACTTCCAAATCTTCTGATTTAGCCATCTCGACCCCCTACGCCATGCCGACAAAAGAAAGAATCGCCATCACAATTACGATAAGTCCGACAAGATAAATAATCTGGTTCATAGCCAGGTCTCCTTCAAAGTATTTAAGTTTAAATTCCCAAAGCTGAAATAAAAAAAGCCGCCCCCCGTTAAAGGATGAGCAGCAGGATAATAATGATCGGAATAGGTATACCGATTAACCACATAAGTATGGGTGCCATGCTTTCCTCCATTGCAATGCCTCACTCTGAACATTGTTAAATGAAAGCGAATAAAGAGAACATTAGGAACTATCAGGCGGGGAAGAGAGAGACGCGTCGTGGTCGCCCGGAAAGACGCGTCGCCAGACAAAAAAATACCAACCGTTTCAGCCGAAGCCAAAACGATTGGGAGGTGGAAGGAAGGCTAACTGATCGTCAGCCAGAGCATCTATCAGAACACCGCGCAAAGAATGGTGAGACCCGCCGAGCCATTAAGCCGCCTGAACAACATCTTTGGCGATTTCATTGACCCTATCCTGCGCATCATCGGTACTTGAGGACATGGCTTTGGATTGATCGACCGGTAGGGAAAATACGATCCGGCAGCCGCCTGCAAAGTGCGTGTCAACCGAGATTTCACCGCCATGATCCGAGACAATCTGCCGGCAAATAGAAAGCCCGATGCCGGTGCCTTCATACTCGTCTTCATCATGCAGCCGCTCAAACATATCAAACACCTTCGCCGCAAATTCCGTCTCAATGCCGATGCCATTATCGGAAACAGAAATCTCCGCCATGTCAGCGGATAGCAGACGCCCCTCGATCAAAATCTCAGGCACCGCCTCGTCGCAAAACTTAATTGAGTTGCTAACCAGATTTTGGATGACATGCTCCAGCAGCATCTGGTCACCCTTGACTAAAAAGCTGTCATCAATCTGCGTCGTGATCTTCGCATCTCCCACCTGGTCTGAAAGCGTTTCGATGGCGCCGTTCACGATGTGGGTGATCCCTGTCGTTTTTCCCGTGATTGTGCAGCCGCTATATTTGGCGTAGCTGTGCAACGAATCCAGCATCATCCGCATGCGCGCTGACCCACGGTCAATGCGCGCCAGAATATCCTGGCCTTCCTCATCAACACTGTCCCGGTATTCCTGCTGGAGTATATCGATAAAGCACTCAATCCGCTTCAACGGCGCCCGCAAATCATGGGCAACGATGGAACTGAATTTCAAAAGCCCGTCATTCGCCTGTTGCAGCTTGCTGTTGGTTTCTTGCGTGGCTGTGCGCAGCAGGAGTTCATTTTCAGCCGCTTTTTCAGCCCGCTCTTTCGCCACCAGCAACTCGCTGGTCATCCGCCCGGCAATGGCTACCGCCCGTTTCCGCTGATGGCTGAGCGATGAGATCGTCAAAAACAACAGCAGGTCAATCAGGATCGCCCCGGCCGCAATGATAAATGGTTGGTTCTGCTCGCTGACAGAGATAAAATTCGACCGGCTTAAAAACTCGATCTTCCAGTCATGGCCGCCAATCTCCAGGCCGCGCTCACCAGTGAACTGGTTGTAGCCGGAATATTTAAATTCGCCCTCGCCTTCCGCGCTGTCATACAGCTTGTTCTCGGCGGCAATCGCCGTGCCATCATAAATCCGGAAGGCAATTTCCTTATCTTCACGGCCAAGTATGCCGCGCATCAGATCATTAATGCGGAACGGGCTGTAGACAAAGCCCTGCACCGCCGCACGGCGCTGCGCCACCGTCTCAGTTGGCATGCCTTTTTTATAAAGCGGCAGATACATCAGGAAGCCGCGCTGCACATCTTTGCCGGTTTCCTGCACCAGCGTCACCATGCCGGAGACAGCAGCTTTACCCGTGTCAATCGCCCGTTGCATCGCCGCCCGTCTTGTCGGCTCGGAGAACATGTCATAACCAAAGGCCCGCAGATTCCGGTCAGAAAACGGCTCAAGGAAAATGATAGAGGTGTAAACCTCACGCTTCCCCTCGGGGCGAATGTCAAAATATTTGAAACCTTCAGACCGGATGCGCGCAACATAGGCAGAGCGCTCCTCAGGCCGCACGAATTCGGCATAACCAAACCCCTGCAACCCCGGCAGATACTTCTCCAGATGGAGGGTCTCAACAAAGTCCGCCCACTCAGCGCGGGAGACATCATTTGATCCCTTAAAGAAACCAACCCCGCTCCACAGCGCCGCTTCCTGCGCCTTCATGCGCCGCTGGATCGAAGCCTGAATGTCATCAGATTTGAACTTGAACCGGGTCTCGGCGGAGTGGATAACAGAGCTATGGGAAAAATACCACGCCGCTACCGAAATCACGGCCGAGAAAAACAAAATCGCCCATGCCAGATAGGAGCTGTGCAAATCACCAAAACTCCAGCGGTGAATGTCATCCACCGAGCTTTTCTGGCTTGCCTGATTTTGCTGTTTCATTAAATTTTTCCTAAATCACTCCGGTTTTGACTCATCGTTTTCCCGGTTGCTTTGGCGTTAAAGTTCGGTGCGGCGCTGATCCGCCCACCCGAAAGGGCGCGGGCAAATGCCCCGCCCCATATTCAACCTCAAAGCATCGTCGCCGCTATTGCATGATTTTCTTTTTGACAGTTGGCAGATTTTCCATCGCCGCAAAAAATTCATCGCCGGAAAATGGCTTCACAAGATAGCCATTGCTGCCATGCTCAAAGGATTCAAACATATCGCCAACATCGTCAGAGGCAGAGAGCATCAGCACTGGTACGTCGTGATATTTCTCATGCGCGCGAATTTGCTTCAATGTATCAAATCCATTTTGCCGTGGCATATTCACATCCAGCAGGATCAGGAAACTTTCGCGGTTAACACCCATTTCTTCCAGCTCATCCAGTGTATCCATCAACCGTTCAGGTTTCTTCTCGGATACAAAGCGATTAACGATGCCATCACGGCGCACATGGCGGCGGGTAAGAAAGATTTCATCGACATTGTCGTCAACCATCACAATGGTGGATTCTTTAAGGTCAGACATTTCCTGTTACTCCTGAAAAATACGCTCTTTTTTTCAATCAATTCGTCAGATCGTTGTTAAGGAGGAATTTACTTGAGTGAACTTAAATATTGCCTAATACATTCAATCTATGTTGTTAACCAACTGTTTGCCATAAATTCGGGGCGGCCAAAAGCCACCCCAAATAGGGTTGAACCCCCCGTCAATGAATGCCCTGCTGATCAAGCCCTGCTGACGACCCCAGCCCCTCTGACCTGGCGCTACTGACGGGGACTTAAAGGCCCGGATTATTAACCAAAACTTACTGACACATAATCACTGGCGCAGCCCAAGATTTCGGCAAGGCCGCGCCTTGAACACGCAGTGCCATTTTTGCCCGCCACCACGCGCCTCTTTACGGCATTTTTTCGATTTATTTTTTGCGAGCGATGTGTTGCTCCAGCTCGGCCCGGCATTGGCCCGCCAGGCATTGCGCGCCTGAATGCGCGACACGGTCTTGGACATGTTCAAACCGTAGCCCCACACCATCCCGCGACAGGTTAGCCCGGCCGAAGCCGCACTGCTTGCCGCCAGGGAGCCGGCAACCGCCAAAGCAGCCACCATCAGATATTTTGAAAATTTCATAACAACCTCCTGTTGGTTACAGGAAGTTAGTCGCAGCCGAGGCAAAACCGGTTCACACTCCGCTTGAAAGTGGCGGCGGTTGCCCGCGCATCGGGGCACCACTGCCAATTTCTACCGCGTGATAATCTCCGGCCCCATTAGCGTTGTCGGCAACCATGTTGATATGATCGGTATATACGTCACCATGATCAGGAAGATAAACAGGATGCCAAGCCACGGTAGCGCCGCCTTGACGACGTTGGAAACCGACATCTGCGACACACCAGCCGTGACAAACAGGTTAAGCCCAACTGGCGGCGTCACCATGCCGATCTCCATATTTACCACCATGATGATGCCAAGGTGAATGGGGTCAATGCCAAGCTGTATCGCGATCGGGAACACCAACGGCGCCACAATCACCAGAAGGCCGGATGGCTCCATAAACTGGCCGCCAATCAGCAGGATAATGTTCACCACAATCAGGAACATGATCGGCCCAAGCCCGGCCGCCAGCATGAATTCAGTAATCATCTGCGGAATCCGGTCTTCAGTCAGCACATGCTTGAGGATCAGCGCGTTGGCGATGATGAACATCAGCATGATTGTCAGCTTACCGGCTTCGAACAATGTGTTTTTCGTATCCGGATGAACCCACACGGTCAGCACGCTTAAAGGTTTGCGGAAAAACGAAATCCGCTGCCCGTCCGGCCCGCTAAGCGGCCCCATATCCCGGTAGACAAAATTGGTGATGACAAAGGCATAAACCGCCGCCACCGCAGCCGCTTCGGTCGGCGTGAAAATGCCGCCGTAAATGCCGCCAAGAATAATCACGATCAGGAACAGGCCCCAGCCCGCATCCTTACCGGCCTCAAAAACTTCGCGCCAGCCGGCCCATGGCTGCGATGGCAGCCCCTTATACCGCGCCCAGAAATAAATCCCCAGCATCAGCATGAAGCCGGCAAGCAGCCCGGGGAAAACACCCGCCAGAAACATCCGCCCGACAGAAACATCCGTCGCGGCCGCGTAAACAACCATAACAATAGACGGCGGAATGAGAATA
>CALNZE010000009.1:0-22887 GCA_942490955.1 uncultured Alphaproteobacteria bacterium | reverse complement strand
TCAAATTCTGTTTTGGAACGAGTCAGATTTGGAACGAAAGCTCTCTTCTTATGAAAGCTATTTCAATGAAGGCAGGGTCCACTATTCTTTGGGTGGAGTTCCCCCGGACCAATTCACTGGGAAAAAAGACTGTGCCAAGATCAATCCAAAAAAATGTCGCTGCAGAAAAAATACAGTAACGGCTTATATTCGCTGCCAGCCGCGACGTGGCTAGATAGACGAGTAGCCACAGGTGCATACCTCGGTTTGAACGGTGCCAAGGCCTTCCTCCATGACAACCATCATAAGTTATTGTTATTTTTATATTATTAAATTATTTTTGTCTTTTTTATTAATAGAGCCCGCCAGGCAGCAGAATAACAACATGAGGTCTGGTAATTCCGAGAATGGAGCCATCAGGCCAAGGAACAATCGGTCAAACCACAGCCCAATGCCTTGGATCAGAGGTCATGAGCCAAAAAATTTATAGCAGCGACGATTCACTTAATCGCCTCCTCTACGAGGAGATGATGGCGAAGTCGAGCCAATCCTGAAGGGACTACCGGTGGAAGAAATGAAATTTGCGTGTGGCTCGATCCTTTCAGGTCTCTATCGGCGAGCGTCGCGATTTTTCACCCGGTGCAAAAATTACCTTCGATGAAATCAAACTGGTGCAAAAGGCCCGGGATGGTTTGGGTAAAATCGACAAGTCCGTCGATCGCCTGCAGCAATTGGGTCTGGACGCCCTGCGCAATATCACCACCGACGAGCGCCTCCAGCTGGACGAAGAATACCAATATTTGAAGCACATTATTTTTGAGGGTGGCTAAGGAGACTAAAATCGGTGGCCTTTCCCTCATTGACGCCAACCCCGAGACCCTGAAGTTTCGCATGAATCAAAAGACCAGATCGGTATTGGGTACCAATCAATTTCTTTTTACAGATAGCGAATTGACGGAGGAAGAGGAAGAATACGACTTCCTAGAAGACGGCCCCCTCCATAGCATTACCACAGGCTACAAAGCGGCCAACAGTATCACTAGGCTTCGGGAGGGCCGCCAAAACCTCGAACATATGACAAGCACCCTCAACGCTGTCGAAAGCCGTCTCGTCTCAAAAAAAAAAAAATTCGCCCTCGATGGTGAGGCCGGCTACAGACTTCGGTCGGCCACTCAGGCGGTCAACATGGCCTTAGAGGTCACCAGCACCATTTTCGATGAGGCCCAGTCCGCCCTTGCCGTTCATGATGAATATCAATTGAGGGATTTAAAAACACTACTGCTGGGATAAAGAACCCACCCAGGGGGAACTCAAGTGGGATTGCGGGGCAATGGCACCGTTCTGCACTGGATATCCCCCTCAAGCTGCAAAAACCGTCGCAATATCTTGCCACAGCGTGGGTCCTCCTACGGGCATACCTTCGTGAAAGTCGTTCATGAATCGGATTACAGTCACAGGGAGTGAAATTTAGCTTTGGTCCCAAAAATCGGCCGATGCATTTGCAGCAACGCCGTGGCTAGCAGGAACAGCGGGCAAAGTCAAATAAAATTGAGTTTAGGTGTGTAAATAAATTCAATCGTTCACAATAATTTAAATTCACCCATCATTTCCAAGCGCGAATTCCGTCCTAAATAAATATGCTACTCTTATAACAAATAACAATGTAGCAAGAGGCAGTGTCTGTCCCAGAATCTGCATAAGTGGTTCCGACCCGCCCATGTGGGTCTATCGCCCCCCACAAAGGCGATTGGAGCGACTGGATGCAAAAGAAGGCCAAAGTGGGGGCCTGGTCGTCGGACCTCTCCACCGGGGAGGGTCTGGGCAGATTTTATTGGTCTGGACGTCTGCCTCGGCATCATGCAGAAGCTTTATGAAGGCCTCGCCGATCCCAAATACCGCCCCTGCCCGCTGCTGGTCAAATATGTCGAAGCCGGCTGGGTCGGCCAAAAGGCCGGTCGCGGTTTCTACGACTACCGCGACGGCACACCGATCCCCACAAGATAACGCGCCGCACGGTAAGCCCGCTATTATTCCGGCGGGCGAAATCCGTAGCGCTGCAAGATAGCCTGGCCTTTTTCTGAGAGAATATACGCTGCCAACTGCTCAGCCATTGCCGGTGCGCCCTTAAAAACAATCAAACCATAGTCGGCACCAACCGCCAGCGCCTCCGGTACATTTACAATCTCAAGTGACGGCACTTCTTTTTTGGCAAGCACCGCGTTGGTGCAATATGTCAGAAAAATATCTGCCCGTTTCGAGGCCATCACCCAGCCATACTGGTTCTGCCCCTTTGGCGCCGGCGCCGTGTCTGCTCCCCCGGTTAACTGCAAGGCCTTCGCCTCAAGTTTCGCTTTCGCCCCGGGGGCCAGCGCCTCCGCCTTGCCAAAAAGCGCGAACGCATAATCACCGGAAGGGTCCGCCTTTGGCGTCGATGTGCCAACGCGAATGTCATCATCGAGCAGCTTGGCAAGCAAAGTATCCGTTGTCACACCAAGCCCCTGCTGCGCGATCGCGCAAAGCTGGTTGCGCGCAAACATCCTCACCGGGCCCATCGCCATGCCCGCATCCGCCAATGTCTCAGGGTGTTTCATGTTGGCAGAGGCAAAGATGTCAGCACCGCCTTCTGTCTCAATCCGCTTGCGCAACAGACCCGATGGTCCAAATTCAACTGCCACCTTGGCACCGGCTTTCCCGCCCTCAGAGGCTGCGCCTTCAAAAGATCGGGCCACCTCACTCATCGCCGCCTTCAGGCTGCCAGCTGCAAAAAGCTTCACCGGCTCCGCATGCGCTGATCCCGCCATACTCATCACCACCAAAATCCCAAATAATACCTGCCGCATAACGCCCTCTCATTCTCCAGATCACACCTGCTCACCCGAAAGAAAACGGGCCAGGTTGCAATTTTTATGAATAATAGCAGGATTTTGCAAGATATTGCATGATGAATTGAGGCGCTATAGCAATGAAAGGCTATAAGTGCAGCGGCGGCATTCCTATCACAAAACCATTAAGGCCAAGGAAAAACCGCCCCTAATCTGCCGAGCGAAACCCGTAGATTTTCAAAATCTCTCGCCCCTTGGCGGAGAGAAGATACCCCTCCAGCCGTGCGGCAGCGGGCGGCGCGCCCTTCAACAGTATCACCCCATAATCCGCCCCGACTGACAACGCCTCGGGAACTTCAATGATCTGCAAACGGGGAGTGTCCAGTTTCGCCAGCACCGCATTGGTGCAATAGGTAAGGAAAATATCCGCCTTCCGGGAGGTCATCAACCAGCCATATTGATTGCGCCGTCTCGGTGCTTTTTTTGAGTTGCGCTTGCCCACCAGCTGCAGCGCTTTGGCCTCTAATTTTTGCCGGGCGCCAACCTCAAATTTTTCCGCCTTACGAAACAATTCAAAAGCGTAGTCTCCGGATGGATCAGCCTTTGGCGTCGAGGTGCCAACCCGCACAGTCTCGTCAAGCAACCGCTGCAGCAGAGTGGAAGATGTAACCTTGAGCTCTTTCTTGGCAATGCCGCAAAGATCATTGCGAGCAAACATGTGCACGGCGCCGGCCGCCATTCCAGCACGAACCAGTTTTTTGGGATGGCTCATATTGGCCGAAGCAAACATATCCGCGCCGTGGCTTTTCTCGATCCGCCGCCGCAGAATGCCAGAGGGGCCAAATGTCATCTCGACATGCACCCCTTTCTCCGACAGCTCAAATTCCCGCACAACCTCACTCATAGCCGCCTTAAGGCTGTCTGCAGCATAGAGTTTTACCGTTTCCGCTTGCGCCGAATAAGCTGATCCCAGCAAAAGCGCAATCAGCAACAATGACCGCCTCATATATCCCACCCCTTTAATCCGACAACAACAAACAAATCGCGCCAAATCACATCGTCTGCAATCTAGAAAGAAAAACAAGATCTTGCAACCAATCGCCCAGCGCTGTGAGTTTTTATCTGTTATCTGCAAAAGAAATGGCACGGTCCATCGCCCGACGACCAGAACACCCCGCTCAGCTTACACCCCCCTTGAACGGGTGCGGCGCAGCCGCGAACATCGCCAGCCGCCAGCCCAGCCCAGCCAATCTCACATCCCGAATAAGGAAGCCGCAAAGCGGCGAACATGGCGAAGCACCAGCGCAGCCCGGCGCGTCGCGCCGCCCCTCGGAGGCTCGGGCGCACTTCGCGTCTGAAATAGCCGTGAGAGAAAAAAGCTGAGCGCATAGCGCTCAAAATAGCCGTGAGAGAGAAAAAAACCAAAGCGCCATAACCCTCCCTACCGCTAGTTTTTCTCCAAAACGCCGCGAATGAGGTTGATCGCCTCGTCGCTGTCCCATTCCGCCGGGCCGGGCAGGCGGCCAATTTCACGTCCCTGCCGGTCAAATAGGATTGTCGCTGGCAGGCCAACGGCCTTGGCGCGGAACATCAGCTTGGTCGTCGGGTCAATATAAAGCGCCAGATTCTCCAATTTTTGCTCTTCGTAAAAATCCTTCGGCTTTTTCAACCCGCCCCGGTCCATAGAGATCGCCACCACATCAAAATCATCCGGCCGACCAAAGGTCTTTTTCAGATTGTCCAGTGAGGGCATTTCCTCCCGGCACGGCCCGCACCATGTCGCCCAGAGGTTGACAAGCACCACCTTGCCGCGCCAGTCCGCTAGAGTTTTCGTCTTGCCAAAACGGTCCTGGAACTCAAAAGCCTGCAGCGCCTCAGCCGGTTTTGGTTGATTGTGGAAAATGAAGCCGCGCAACCGCTCGCCCGTCATTTTTTTGGATTTTTCCTCAAATGTGACGTTAGAATCGACTTGACCATTGCCACGCATGGCCAAAGTCGCGTATACGGCGACAAACCCGAGAACAGCAGCAACAGCGGCAGCAATGCCGGTAATTTTCATAAAAACACCTCAAATTCACACCCGTTCAAAGCGCAACACGCGCCCAGTCCAATTTCTTAAAGAAGGCAATGGCTGATGACAAACAAAATGTGGGGCGGTCGCTTCGCCTCTGGCCCTTCCGAAATCATGGAAGAAATCAACGCCTCCATCAGCTACGATCAGCGCCTCTATAACCAGGACATTGACGGCTCGCTGGCCCATGCCAGAATGCTCAGCGAAACCGGCATTCTAACCAAAGCCGATGTGAAAAAAATCTCTGACGGGCTGGAGCAGATCCGCACGGAGATAAAAGACGGCAAATTCAGCTATTCGCGCCAGATTGAAGACATTCACATGAATGTCGAGTCACGGCTGCGTGAATTAATCGGCGACACCGCTGGCCGCCTCCACACCGCCCGCTCACGCAACGACCAGGTCGCCACCGACTTTAAACTCTATGTCCGCGACACCATTGATCATCTGATGAGCCAGATAAAAGCCCTGCAACTGGTGCTGGCACAAAAAGCCGAGCAGCATGCCGCCGTCGTCATGCCGGGCTACACGCACCTGCAATCCGCCCAGCCTGTCACCTTCGGCCATCATTGCCTGGCTTATGTTGAGATGCTCGGCCGCGATCATTCCCGCCTGAAGGACGCGCGCGCCCGGCTCAATGAATGCCCCCTTGGCGCGGCCGCCCTCGCCGGCACCTCCTTTCCCATCGACCGCAAGCAGACCGCCAAATCCCTCGGTTTTGACCGGCCAACCGCCAACTCACTTGATAGCGTCGCCGACCGCGACTTTATCCTCGAGGCGCTGAGCGCGGCCTCCATCAGCGCCATCCACCTCTCACGCCTTGCCGAAGAGCTGGTCATCTGGTCCTCCGCCGAATTCCGCTTCGTCAAATTGTCGGACAGTTTCACAACCGGCTCCTCCATCATGCCGCAAAAGCGCAATCCGGATGCCGCTGAGCTCATACGCGCCAAGGTCGGCCGCATCATCGGCGCTTTTAACGGCCTCGCCATGGTCATGAAAGGTCTGCCGCTGGCCTATTCCAAGGACATGCAGGAAGACAAGGAAATGGCTTTCGACGCGCTGGATAATTTCTCCCTCGCCCTTGCCGCCATGACCGGCATGATCGCGGATCTAGAGCCCAATGAAGATCGTTTGAAAGAAGCTGCCGGCGGCGGTTTTTCCACCGCGACAGACATCGCCGACTGGCTTGTCCGTGTGCTTGCCCTGCCTTTTCGTGAGGCCCACCACATCACCGGCAGCATCGTCGCAAAGGCCGAGAAACAGGGCAAAACCCTCGATCAGCTCAGTCTGCAGGACATGCAGACCATCGAGCCAAAAATTACAAAAGACATTTTTGACGTGCTGAGCGTCGAAAATTCTGTAAAAAGCCGCACCTCATATGGTGGCACAGCCCCCACAGCTGTGCGAAAAATGGCGCGGAAATGGATAAAAGCGCTGGAAAAAGCCTGACCAGACAGGTAAATTCACCAACAACATCGAAATATTGCCGTGCGCGTCCAATTTCGCGCCGAATCGCTGTAGTTTGAACAGACGTGCTTTCATCCATCGCTGATGCAGCACGCTTAATAACTTGCCAAGTTAGACTTGCCAAATTAAGGGACCCAACCATGCTATTCCGCACCGCCAAAGCGCTCATTCTTATCGGCGCGATCGCCTCAACGATCACAGCATGCGGTGTCCGTGGCCCGCTGGAGCAGCCACCCTCCGCCAAAACGGCAGACGGTGAACCCGTGGTAGCAGGTAAAGAAAAACCCTATCGCCCCTTCATCCTCGATGGCCTGCTGGACTAAGACGCAGCCAATTGTGAGCCGGACTGCCAGCTCACCCCCTGAACCTCACAACAAAAATAACAATCATGCACCACTTCACCTATAAAGACGGGGCCCTTCATGCTGAAGATGTGCCCGTCGCCCAAATTGCTGAAGCGGTCGGCACCCCTTTTTATTGCTATTCGACAGCGACACTTGAGCGCCACTACAAAGTATATGACGCGGCCCTGAGCGAGTTCAATCACCTCATCTGCTATGCGCTGAAAGCCAATTCCAATCAGGCAGTCATCAAAACCCTCGCCAAACTCGGCGCCGGCATGGATGTCGTCTCTGAAGGTGAACTACGCCGCGCCCTGACCGCCGGCGTCGCGCCTGAGAAAATCTGCTTTTCCGGCGTTGGCAAAACACGCCAGGAAATGGCCCTCGCCCTCAATGCCGGGATACTCAGCTTCAATATTGAATCCAAGCCCGAACTGCATACCCTCAGCGAAGTGGCTACAAGCCTTGGCAAATGCGCCAACATCGCCATTCGCGTCAACCCGGACGTAGATGCAAAAACCCACGCTAAAATCTCCACCGGAAAAGCGGAAACCAAATTCGGCCTGCCTTATGCCGGCGCACGTGAAGTTTACGCCGACGCCGCCAGCCTGCCTGGCATTGAGCCTCACGGCGTTCATATGCACATCGGCAGCCAGATAACCGATCTCACCCCCTTTGAAAACGCTTTCAGGCTAATGCGCGATCTGGTCAAGGATCTGCGCAACGATGGTCACACCATCACCCATATCGACCTTGGCGGCGGCCTCGGCATTCCTTACGAGGAAAATGCCGAAGCCCCACCCCACCCGGAAAAATACGCGGCCATCATTAAAGCGGCCCTCGGCGACCTTGATGCCACCCTCATATTCGAGCCCGGCCGCCTCATCACCGGCAACGCCGGCATTCTGGTGTCTCGCGTGCTCTACCTCAAAGAGGGCAAGGACAAGGACTTCCTCATAGTGGACGCTGCGATGAACGACCTCATCCGGCCAACACTGTACGACGCTTACCACCAGATCATGCCGGTTCTTGAGGCACGGGCAAATGGCAAAGTAAAACTGACCGACATCGTCGGCCCGGTTTGCGAAACCGGCGATTTCCTGGCTGAAAACCGCCAGATGCCAGCCCTGGAACCAGATGACCTCATTGCCGTGCTGTCAGCCGGTGCCTATGGCGCGGTGCAGGCAGGCAGCTACAACAGCCGCTTGCTGATACCTGAAGTGCTTGTGAAGGGCGGCGAATTTGCCGTCATTCGCCCGCGGCCAAGCTATGATGATTTCATCGGCCAGGATCATCTTCCCAACTGGCTTTAAGCTGCATCGGGAGCACGAATTGCCCCCAAGCCGCCTCTATTGCCAATCCCTGAGCCAAAAATTCGCCCACATCTCACAATAATCTGACCGTTGAGCCGCTGCGAAGCAGTGGGCCACCACATGAATTCGTGGTAAGTTCAAACTTCGTGACAGGCGTTCTTTAGGCATCTCTCTGCGAAAAAAGCGGACAGGACCGAAGCGCCCGGCGCAATTTTTTCAAACAGCGGCATGCGAGACCCGATAAGTGATCAGACCCCCCTCATCAGACCGATCAGAAAAGCAACCAGAAAAACGTCACGAAGGCGAGCGCATCCTCACCCGCAAACTGCGCTGGACAAAGCTGGCCCTGTTTTTTGAAAATCTTTGGCTCAAGCTCTGGGTGCCAGCCGCCGTTGTCGCGCTTTTTGTCATCGCCTCGCTATTTGAACTTTGGCCACAACTCTCCCCCCTTGCCCACCGCCTGGTGCTGGCCCTGTTTGTTTTTGCCCTTATTGGCGCTCTTTTCCCTCTTTTGGCACTGCGCTGGCCGCGCGAGGCGGAAGCCTTAAAACGGCTTGACCGCAATTCCACCCTGCCGCACCAACCGGCCCAGGCCTTCAAGGACAACCTCGACCCCGTCATGGCAGACGGGCAAGACGGCAGCACACGCACCTTGTGGCTGCAGTTCAAGGAGCGCCTGGTTGAAAAAATCCGCCAGCTTCGCGTCGCCCCGCCACAGCCAAAAACCGCCGGCAAGGACCCCTATGCCCTGCGCATGCTGCTCATGCTGCTCATCGCCATCGGCCTCTTCATCCAGGGCGGCCAGTTCAGCCCGCTTTTGAAAAAAGCCCTCGCCCTGCCGCCAATGACCGACACCAAAAGTCTGCGTATTGATGCCTGGGTCACCCCGCCGGACTATACCGGCCAGCCGCCCATCCTCATTGCCGATGGTGGCCGCACGCTCACCGATCAACAGGGTGAGAGAAAGAACGCCTTCACGGTCCCAGAAAATTCAATTCTCACCATCCGCGTGAATGGCAAAAACGCCCGCCGCGTCGATGTAAAATCAACCAATGAACAGCAGGATGTTGCCAGCCGGCAATCTGACCGCCCTTCAGCGCTCAACACCCCATCGGCAACCACCGCAAAAGACCCCTCACAAATAAACAGCGACGGCGAAACACCTGCTGCCGCCAAACCCGCCGCAACACCAAAAACAACCGCCGAAACCAACCAGAAAACCAAAGAGTTTCGCCTCAAATTGACAAAACCGGGCCCGATGCAACTCACCCTGGATGAGATCCCCCTTGCCGACTGGACCTTCACCATCAAGGACGATATGCCCCCCGTCATCGGCCTGGTTGAAATGCCCGTTCGCGCCCAAAGCGGGGCCCTCAAGTTGAAATACCGCGTCGCCGATGATTACGGCGTCATTGGCGCCAAAGCCCGCATCGAGAATGTCACCTTTGAAGGCGTTGAGATCACGCCCGAAACCGATGACGAGCGCCGCCCGCTGGGCAGCCCGCCGGAATACCCCCTCAATCTGCCACAGCTCGGCATCAAAGAGGGCGAAGGCGAAACCTTCAAGGATCTGACAGGTCACCCCTGGGCCGGTCTGGCTGCGGAGTTGCACCTCATTGCCGAGGATGAAGGCGCCAACAAATCCCGCAGCCCCCTGATCAAACTGGTGATCCCGGAGACGAAATTCACCAAGCCAATGGCCAAAGCCATCATCGAAATCAGAAAGCAGCTGATCGTCACCCCGCATGAGAACCGCCTCGTCTCCCGCGCGCTCAGTGCCCTCACCAGCTACACCAAACCATTCGAAAAAGACCTGACCCTTTATGTCGGCCTGCGCTTTGCCGCCAACCGGCTGGAGAATGTCGAGACCCGCGAAGAAAAAGAAGAGATGGCAACACTGCTCTACGATCTCGCGCGCCATGTTGAAGATGGCGACCTCTCCAAAGCCGAGCGCGAGTTGAGAACAGCCCAGGAAGAACTGCGCAAGGCACTCGAGGAAAACGCACCCGACAGCGAGATTGAAAAGAAAATTGAGGCCCTGAGGCAGGCCCTGCAAAAATACATGCAGGCCCTCGCCAAGCAGCAACAAAATCAAAAGGCGCAAAACAACCAGAACAATCCGCAGAACCAGAACAGCCAGAATGTCGATCCCAAAGACTTCGAGCAGATGCTGAAAACAATCGAGGAGCTGGCCAAGTCCGGCTCCAAAGACCTCGCAAAACAAATGCTGAGCCAGATGCAAAACATGCTGGAAAACATCGAGACCGGTAAAAACGGCAATCAGCAGCAGCAGAACCAAAGCGCCAAGGACCTCGAGGAACTGGGCAAAATCCTGCGCCAGCAACAACAGCTCATGGACCAGACCTTCCAGCAGCGCCGCCAGAGTGATCAACAAAGACGCCAGCAACAACAGCAACAAGGACAACAGCAAGGCCAGCGCCAACCCGGCCAGCAAGGCCAACAGCAACAGGGCCAAAAAGGCCAGAAACAGGGACAGGGCCGCTCGCTCGAAGAGCAACAGCAAGCGCTGCAACAGCAACTTGAGCAGTTGATGGAGCAAATGCGCCGCCAGCAGGGCCGCGGTCAAGGCGACCAGCAATCACTGGAAAATGCCAAAGATGCCATGGGCCGGGCCCAGGAGCAGCTGAAAGGCAAAAATCTTGGTGATGCCCTTTCTCAGGAGGGCCAGGCGCTGGATCAGCTCCGCAAAGGCATGGAGCAAATGGCCAAACAAATGCAACAAGGCAAGCCCGGCCAGGGCGGCGGCCAGCGCACCGGCGGCAGAGACCCGCTCGGCCGCCCCGGCAGCCCAAGCGGTCTTGATACCAGCGAAAGCACCAAGGTGCCCGACCAGATCGAAATCCAGCGCGCCAGAGAAATTCTTCGCAATTTGCAGGAGAAACTCAGCGACCCCAACCGGCCAGCCCCTGAGATTGATTATTTCGAGCGGCTTTTAAAACGCTTTTGATCTGATGCGTCTAGCCATTGATAGCAGCCGGTGGGCGGAGCACAAAATGCCCATTGTCATGCTTGAGCGCCTGGCCAAGTGAGCGATTCACCGCATCGCGAATGCCATCCAGGGTAAAGGGCTTTTGCAAGACACCCACAACGCTTGGCGGATAATCTTCGGACTCTCCAGCGTAATAGCCTGTCATCAGCAAAATTGGCAAATCTGGCCGCTGGCGAAAAGCCAGCCGCGCCAGCGTCGCCCCATCAATCACCGGCATACGTATATCGCTAAGGAGCAGATCATAAGCATCGCCCGGCACAGTCAGGCAGCGCAGCGCCTCCTGCCCCTCATGAGCGGTCATCACCGCATGCCCGTCCATCTGCAACGCGCGATAGGTAAAATCACGAACAGCAACATCATCTTCAGCCAATAAAATATGGGCCATATTTACCCCCTGGGGCCTGCATAAATAAAACTAGGCACGAATAGTCTAAGGCTGAATTGGTCAACGAAAGGTTAATGATTATTAACCATTGCAAAGCAAGGGCTTATTCCTGAAACCGCAGCACCAGATGCCTGGCATATTCAGGCGGCGCCGGAATCTCGGCAACAAAAGGCGCCTTCTCACCAGGCAGCAGCGGCTTCTTGCGCACATTCACCACCCAGCGGAAAACCTCTCTCCGGTCCTCAGAAAGCGCGCCAACAACAATATGCGGCAGCGTCTTATAGCTGTTTGTCAGATTGGCAACCTCACCCTCTACCTGCAACTGCAACTTGCCGCCAATTGGCTGCCAGCGCTGCTGCACATTGGTGAACATCACACCCCTTACATTCACCGGCATACCCAGCGCCTTGTAAATGGAGGCCATGGCCGGCGCCACCCGCACCACATGCACCCGCAGCGACACCGCCAAAATCATCACCAGCACAAGCGCGATGAAATAACAGCTCCACCCCACCACCGCCTGATGGCTCATGCGTTTCCATATCGGCAGCTTGGCGCTGTCATCCGCCGCAAGCACCGGATTTTCCTCTTCACCAAAATCCGCCCCCTCAAAGGGATCAACAAGGTCTTCATCGCTGGCGACATCATCAGCCGGTTCATTTTCTGGCGCCGCCGCCACCGCAGGCTCTTCATCAAACAGCCCGTCAATATCGTCCTGCGATTGCCCCTCTTCGCCAGCCGTCTCTGCCTCGTCAAACAACCCGTCTATATCGCCCTGGCTATTGCCCTCATCCCCGTCGTCCGCATCGAACAGGCCATCAATGTCATCCTGGGAGTTATCATCCCCCGGCTCATCAAACAGCCCGTCAATGTCATCCTGCGAGTTGCCGGCGTCTTCCTCAGGCGCGGCGGCGACTTCGCCTTCTTCATCGGCGGCGTCGTCATCAAACAGGCTGGCAAGGGAGGCTTCGCCAGCCGGCTCCTCTTCAACCGCAGCCGGCTCATCAAAAAGATCATCAATGTCACTTTGCGAATTCTCGTCCGTTGGAACCTCAGAGAAATCGAGTTCGTCAAATTCCTCTTCGCCAGGCGAAATCGCCGGAACTTCTTCATCTAACGCAGATGACTCCTCAAGAGCCTCGCTCTCACCCCCGGCGCTAGCGGCCAATTCACCCTCCTGCTCGTCGGCCTGCGTTTCCTCTTCCAGCTTTTGATCATTGGGGTCAAAGGTGTCAGCCGGTGTCGCCAACCAGATATGTTCACAGGTCGTGCAGCGCACCTTGGCCCCTTCATCGGGCAAGGCGTTGGGAATTTCATAATTTGTGCTGCATTCAGGGCAAACAAGGATCATCATCGGTAAAAAGCCAATACAAATTGATTCGTTGTATCGTCCAAAATTAACCGGTAATTAATTAAAGAAGCCCTTCTTTTGGTCAGGTTATCCCCGCTTTGGCCGCAATCAGGGGCTAATTATTTTGATTGATTCATTATATGGTCGAATATCAATTATATCTGTTTATGCTGTCGTCATGAGCAACGCTTTGGCCCAGGGGAAGGGCCTTGCGCCGTTATCTTTTGTGTCATTTTCACTCAGTTATTTCCGCGCGGCAGCAGGTCACAATGGGATACATCTCACAAGCTTAAATCCGGAGTGCACGCCGTCCATAACCGGCCCATTTCAATTGCCACGCATGACGCATTTTTCCAGATGCAGGTTTGCGGGCCGGATAAAAAATACAAGGTAGGAAAACGTTGATTCGATTAGAAAATGTCGCGCTTAGATACGGACGAGGTCCAGAAATCCTGCGAGATGTAAACTTCCACCTTAAACCCGGCTCACTGCACTTCCTCACCGGCCCGTCCGGCGCTGGCAAAACCAGCCTGCTGCGGCTTTTGTTCATGTCCACCCAGCCAACGCGCGGCCTCATCCACCTCTTCGGGCAGAATGTCACCCGCATCACGCCGTCCCGCCGCGCCGATCTGCGCCGCCGCATCGGCATCGTCTTTCAGGATTTCCGCCTGCTTGACCATCTCACCACCTGGGAAAATGTCGCCCTGCCACTGCGCGTCACCGGCAAAAAACCCGGCGATTATCAGGAAGACGTCACCGACCTGCTGCAATGGGTTGGTCTTGGCGAGCGCATGTATGCCCTCTCCCCCGTCCTCTCCGGCGGTGAAAAGCAGCGGGCCGCCATCGCCAGAGCGGTGATCGGCAAACCCGAATTGCTGCTGGCGGATGAGCCAACCGGTAACGTTGACCCGCAGATGGCCCGCCGCCTGCTGCGGCTTTTCATTGAGCTGAACCGCCTTGGCACCTCCGTTATTATTGCCACCCACGACCATCAGCTGATGCAGCAGTTCCAGGCGCCCCGCCTTGAGCTGCATGACGGCCGCATTCATCAGGTAGGGGGGTAAAATGACCTACGACCCGAATGTGCCGGCCAATGGCAAAGAGCTATACTCCCCCGCCCGCCCGAAGGAGAAAAAATGGTCAAACCAGCCAACGCCCATCGTCCAGGCGAAATCGGTAACCGGTAGCTCCCTTGTAGTCGTGATCTCGATCATGTGTTTTCTGGCCTGCCTCACCGCTGGCGCCGTTTACCTCATCAACCAGTCCGCCGCCGCCTGGACAGATGACATCGCCAGCGAAGTCACCGTTCAGATCGGTGTTGACCGCAATGGCAATATGGATGACAAGCTCTCCAAGGTCGCCTTCTTCCTCACCAACCAGTCCGGCATCAGCGGCGTGCGCCCGCTGCCCGAAGAAGAAAGCGCCGTGCTGCTGG
The DNA here is from genome assembly GCA_942490955.1 of uncultured Alphaproteobacteria bacterium. Lineage (GTDB taxonomy): Bacteria > Pseudomonadota > Alphaproteobacteria > Rhizobiales > HXMU1428-3 > HXMU1428-3. The sequence goes on along the minus strand of CALNZE010000009.1, from coordinate 8,713 downwards.
AGCCCTGGCTTGGCAAAAGCGCTGACCTGAAAGAGCTGCCCGTCCCAAGGCTTATTGCCGTCGAGCTTGATCGCAACAACCCGCCCGAGCTTGAAAAACTGCGCGAAAGCCTGAAAACCAACTTCCCCAACACCACCTTGGATGACCACCGCCGCTGGCAATCACAAATTCAAACCGTCACCCGCTCCATGGCGCTTGGCGGCCTGGCTGTCCTCATCCTTGTTGGATTTGCCACCACCGGCATCATTGTCTCCGCCACCCGCTCCGCCATGTCCTCCAACCGCGACATCGTCGAGGTGCTGCATTTTGTCGGCGCAACAGACCGCTTCATCGCCCGCGAATTTGAGCGCCATTTCCTTGCCCTTGGCATCCGCTCTGGCCTTGTCGGCGCTGGCGGTGCCGCTGCGATATTTATTTTTATGCCGTTTTTCATGCGTTTGCTTGGCGGCTCGAATATGACCAGCGCCGAAATCCGCCGCCTGCTCGGCACCGCAGCGCTTGACTGGCCGGGCTTCATCCTGCTCGGCATCGTCGTCATTGTCATCGCCGCGCTATGCATGCTAACCACCCGCTATGGTGTCTACCGCATTCTCAATTCGCAGCACCACTAACCAGGCGCACTCGCTCGGCAATGCGACAACAAAGCGACAAAAAATAAAAAGGGGTCAGCCCGCATGCTCCGCTCCGCCATATTCACAACCGGCTTTTACATCGGCTCCGCCGCCATCCTGCTATTCGGATCGCCCTTGCTTTTCGGCAAACGAAAATGGGCCATGGCGGGCCTCGCCTTTCACGGTGCCTTTGTCCTCTGGTGGATGCGCCTTGTCATCGGCACCAGCGTTGAGGTTCGCGGTCGCGAGCATCTCCCCGCCAACCCCATCCTGATTGCTTCCAAACACCAAAGCGCCTGGGAAACCTTCGCCTTCCCGCATATTCTCAAGGATCCCGCCCTGGTGATGAAAGAGGAGCTGATGGCCATCCCCCTCTATGGCTGGTTCTCGCGTAAATTCGGGATGATCCCCATCCGCCGCGAACGTGCCGCCGTCGCCTTGAAGGAAATGATCCGCGAAGCCGAGATCCGCAAAGATCAGCGCCGCGAAATCATCATCTTCCCAGAGGGCACCCGCCGGGCGCCGGGCGCGGAACCCGCCTATAAACCCGGCGTCATCAAGCTATATGAAGGCCTCGATATCCCTTGTGTCCCCGTCGCCCTCAACTCCGGCGTCTTCTGGCCGCGCGGCGAAGGCCGCCGCTACAAAGGCACCATCGTCATCGAGTTTCTCCCCCCCATTCCAACGGGCGTTGACCGCAAAACCTTTCGCACCATGTTGGAGCAGGCGATTGAGGAAAAATGCGAAGCGCTGCGGATAGAAGGCGAAGCGGAGCGCGCGCGGCTGAACTAGCCGCCTCGCACCTGCCGCCTTTAAAGCGTAAACCCTTTATTAAGCATGCCCGCTTACCCCGCCTTAACCCTTTGCCCCTAACAATAATCTTATAAATTCGCTGCCACAAACTTGTCACATGTCGGCCCATTTTCCGGCCAACGACTCGCATAGCATTTTATCGTTGAAGCTCATTCGCTGCGGTAAAGGTGAATTTATATGAGAGTGTCTGTTCAGGAAAAAGAAGTTGTAATGCGTAAACCAGCCGTTCAATCCAACGTTGAGCATATCAACCTCAACGAACCCCTCGTCATCAGCAATGATGCCGACCTCGAAAATGCCTTTCACTTCTGGCAGGGTGCCTCAGGCAAGCGATACATCCACAGTGTCTATTCGCTGTTTAATTGCCCCGAGCTGCCAAAGGCCAATTATGTTTTGGTAAGACGCGACGATGCCGGCATCTGCCAGGCCCTCTCCATCGGCCAGACAACGGACGAAATCGGCTCAATGAACCTGGCTTATCTGCGCCATCACGCCGCCCGCCTTGGCGCCACGGAAATCCACATCAATGTCATGACCAAAAGCGACCATGAACGCAACATGGTCCGCCTCGACCTGATGGGCTGCCAGAAAATCAACGGCCAGACCCCGCGCCACTAGCAAGCGCCGCGCCGCAAACCCGAAATTTGCTGAGTTACCTACCGCCTGTGCCAGCAGTTGGTCATCACCATGATGCGCCGCAGCGCGTCATCCTTGATGTCCAGCGCCTCAAGATGCGCCAGGGTTGACCGCAGGTAATCCAGATTGCTCCCCGAATTGCCGCGCGACTGCCGGATAATCTGCGCCTTGTCAGCAACAGAAAGCGAATTGACATATTGCGGGTGCGAGCGCTCAGCAACAAAGCACAGCGCCCGGACAGAACGCGGCGTTATGAACCCGCCGCAGGTTGCAGCCAGCTCAGCCAGATTTTCAGCGCCTTCCGTGATTTCAACGCGGCGGAACATCTCCCGGTAAACACGGTTGATCTGCTCGCGGCGGCGCAGATAATGCACGGTCGCCGCGGCCGCCTCAGCCGGCACATGAAACAACACGCCCTCACAACTGCCACCACCATCCAGCCCCAGTACCAGCCCGGGCTTTTGCACCGTGCCCCGGTGATGGATCGAGCGCACGCAAAATGCCCTGTGCACGCCATTGCAAATGCCCCGCGCCCGCCGCGTATAGGGAAAATCCGGGTTCCACATCAGCGAGCCATAGCCAAACACCCACAATCCATGGGCCGGTTCAACCTCATGCTGCGCACCGTAAATTTCAGGCCCGCCCTGGCGGATTTCGTCTGGCAACTCCCGGCGAACTTCAACCTGGCCGTCTCGGCCGGCGCCAGCACTGTTGCCATCGCCCGGGTCACTCTCACTGTTGCCGGCCTTGCGCCCGTCCTGCATCAAACAACTCCTGGCCTTTCCCGGCCCGATTTTTATATTTTTAAGCCGCGCGGCGGCTTAGCGCCCAAAATCCGGCTTTTCCGTTTCCTGCCCCGCCTCGACAATCGACTTACGGATGGCCCGCGTCCGGTGGAAAAGATCCTCAAGTGCCTGCCCGTCATCCCGCCGGATATGGCGCTGCAATTGCGTCAAATCCTCGGTGAAACGGCCCAGCATCTCCAGCACCGCCTCCTTATTATTCATGAACACATCACGCCACATCACCGGGTCCGAGGCCGCAATGCGGGTAAAGTCACGAAAACCACCCGCAGAATATTTGATCACTTCGCTCGATGTCACATCCTCAAGGTCCGCCGCCGTGCCCACAATATTATAGGCAATCAAGTGCGGAATATGGCTGGTGATCGCCAGCACAATATCATGATGCTCAGCGCTCATCTCCTCGACATCCGAGCCAAGCCCCCGCCACAGCGCCGCCACCTGCGCCGTTTTTTCAGGGTCAGCCCCCTCAATCGGCGTCAGGATGCACCAGCGCCCCTTGAACAACGCCCCAAACCCGGATGAGGGGCCCGAAAATTCCGTGCCCGCCACCGGATGGCCCGGCACAAAAACCACGCCCGGCGGCAGCAGCGGCTTCACCGCTTCTATAATGCTGTTTTTTACCGAGCCAACATCACTGAGGATCGCGCCCGCCTCCAGCAGCGGGCAAACCTCGCCCGCCAGCTTTGGCATCGCCCCAACGGGCACAGCCATAATCACCAGATCAGCACCCTGAACCGCGCCGCTCAAACTGCCGGCGATTGCCGCGCCAATGCCAATGTCAGCCGCCTCGGCCCGCACCATCTCACTGGCGTCATAGCCAACAACCTCACCCGCCAGCCCCTTGGCCGCGATTGCCCGCGTCAACGACGAGCCAATCAGCCCCAGGCCGATCACCGTTACCCGCCTGAAAATTGGCTCGCTCACATCGCTCTCACTCGCGCCAAAATGTCCTGCATCCGCCATGTCACCCGGCCCCATTCATAAATTCATTCAAGGCCGATGCCACAGCCTCATTGTCATCTTGCGATCCGATGGTAATTCGCAGCGCCTGCGGCAGGCCATATGCCTCCATCCGCCGCACGATGATACCGCGCTCCAAAAGGAACTCATCAGCCTTAGCCGCCGTTTTTTCACCGTCAGGCGCAAAATGCACCAGCACGAAATTGGCCACACTCGGCGTCACCATCAGCCCGGCATCATTCAGCCGCGCCGTCAACCAGCTGAGCCATTCTGCATTATGCGCCGCCGCCCGGTCCCGGTGCCCGGTATCCAGCATCGCCGCCGCCCCGGCTAAAATCGAGCTACCCGAAAGGTTGAACGGCCCCCTGATCCGGTTTATCACATCACAAACGCCTGACGGCGCAAACATCCAGCCGATGCGCAACGAGGCCAGCCCGTAAATCTTCGAGAATGTCCGCGTCATGATCACATTTTCGCTCGTTGCAACCAGCTCAATCCCCGCTTCATAATCATTGCGGCTGACATATTCAGCATAGGCCCCATCCAGCACCAGCCCGACAGCCTCCGGCAACGCCGCCCTGAGCCGCTTAACCTCATCCACCGGCAGATAAGTGCCCGTCGGGTTATTCGGATTGGCAATAAACACCAGCCTGGTGCGCGGCGTTACCAGTTTCAGGATTTCATCAACATTGGCGGTCAATTTCACCTCCGGCGCCACCACCGGCTGCGCGCCCGCCGCCAAAATCGCGATCTTGTAAACCAGAAACCCGTGCTCGGTATAAATCGCCTCGTCACCCGCACTCAGATAGGCCTGCGCGATCAGGTTCAGCAATTCATCTGAACCCGCGCCGCAAACAATCCGCGCCGGATCAAGGCCGTAAACCTTGCCAATGGCCGCCTTTAACGGCGCCGCTGTCCCATCCGGGTAGCGCTCCAGCTTGCCCACGGCATCGCCATAGGCAGCAACCGCCCGAGGACTTGGCCCCAGCGGCGTCTCATTCGACGACAGCTTGATGATCCGATCCTGCCCGACAGCCGTAGATTTACCCGGCACATAGGGCGAAATATCAAGAATGGTTTTGCGCGGCTTGAAAGAGGAACCCATTGATCTGATTTATCCGTTAAACTGAATTGACCCGCCCGTTATAGTGAATTTTACGCCCCAGGTGCGAGATTTTTCACAAAGAGTTGCGAGAATTTTCACCAGGCCCCGGCTTTTTCTTAGATCAGCCAGCCAAAGCCATTAAAATGATGCCCTCCCCGCCAAAATAACGTATGAAGGCGGGCAACAAGCGACCAGCTTCAGGACAGGTAATGACCAGCCAAAGCAAAACCGGACAAGCGGAAGACACCGCCTGCCACCAGCCTCATAACAGCGCCCCCCGCCAGAGCCTCACCTTTGGCGATGAGGCCGCGCTGACCCTTGAATGCGGCAAAACGCTCGACCCCTTCACCATAGCCTTTGAAACCTACGGCACCCTGAACGAGGAGAAAACCAACGCCATCCTCGTCTGCCACGCCCTCACCGGTGATCAATACGCCGCCAGCATCCACCCCGTCACGGGCAAGGTCGGCTGGTGGGAAATGATGATCGGCCCCGGCAAACCCATTGATACCGATAAATATTTTATCATCTGCCCGAATGTCATCGGTGGCTGCATGGGCTCCACTGGCCCCGCCTCTGTGAACCCCGAAACCGGCAAGGTCTACGGCCTAGATTTCCCGGTGATCACCCTTGGCGACATGGTCGCGTCCCAGCTTCGCCTGATCGATCACTTCGGCATCAAGCAGCTCTTTTGTGCCATTGGCGGCTCCATGGGCGGCATGCAGGTGCTTGAATGGGCATCAAAGCATTCAGAGCGCGTTTTCTCAGCAATTCCCATCGCCACAGCCGCCCGCCATTCCAGCCAGAATATTGCCTTCCATGAGGTTGGCCGCCAGGCCGTCATGGCCGACCCCGAGTGGCAAGGCGGCCGCTATATCGAGGCTGGCACCAACCCGCGCAAGGGCCTGGCTGTTGCCCGCATGGCCGCCCACATCACCTATCTTTCCGATGCCGCCCTGCACCAGAAGTTCGGCCGCAACCTGCAGGAGCGTGACGCCATCTCCTTCGGCTTCGATGCCGATTTCCAGGTGGAGAGTTATCTCCGCCACCAGGGCTTCCGCTTTGTTGACCGCTTCGATGCCAATTCCTATCTCTACATCACCAGAGCCATGGATTATTTTGACCTCTTTACCGAGAATGAGGGCATCCTCGCCAACGCCTTCAAGCAGACGGAAACCAGATTTTGCATCGTCTCCTTCACCAGCGACTGGTTGTTCCCAACCAGGGAAAGCCGGCAGATCGTGCACGCCCTCACGGCAAATGCCGCCAATGTTTCCTTCGTTGAGATCGAGACCGATCGCGGCCATGATGCCTTCCTGCTTGATGAGCCGGAGATGCTCGAAGCCATTGGCGGTTTCATCAGCGCCGCCGCCCGACAAAAAGGGCTGAACCGGGAAGATATGGCGTGAACGACGAGATTTTGAACAAAGAAAATGTAACCGTCACCGGCGAGGCGATCGCAGCCAAAGCTGACGCCGCGCACGAAAACATCCCCGCGCCAAAGCCGCGCAAAGACCATCTCATCATCAAAAGCATGATCGAGCCAAACGCCCGCGTGCTCGATATCGGTTGCGGCGATGGCGCCCTGCTGGAATTGTTGCGCCAAACCAGAAATGTCGATGGTCGCGGCATCGAGATCAGCCAGAAGAATGTCAATCAGTCGGTTGCCCGCGGCCTCAGCGTCATCCAGGGCGACGCCGACCATGACCTGACAAACTATCCCGACCAGAGCTTTGATTACGCCATTTTAAGCCTGACCATCCAGGCCACCAAAAACCCGCGCACCGTGCTGGAGCAGTTGCTGCGCATCGCCGACCACGCCATCGTCTCCTTCCCAAATTTTGGCCACTGGATGATCCGCTGGCAAATGCTCACCCTCGGCCGCATGCCAGTGACCGACAAACTGCCTGAGCAATGGTATGACACACCAAACATCCATTTCTGCACCATCAGGGACTTTGTCACCCTTTGTGAAACCATCGACGCAAATGTCGAGCGCGCCTTCGCCATCAATCGCGGCGGCGAGCCGATCAGCGAGCAAACACCGCTGTTCATCCAGAACCTGATTGGCCGCGAAGCCATATTCATGCTCAGCAAGAACAACCACTAGCTCTACCGCATTGATGCAGGACATCTTTGATAGGTCTGCTCACACAGTTATTTTGAGGCATGTCCTTTTAGGCATGTCATTTTAGGCGGGGCTTTTTAGGCAGGTCGTCTTAGGCGGGTAGCGGCCGGACGGAAATCGGCGAGGTCTTCAGCCGGCTCACCTTCAGCCCCTTCGGCCGTATCGGCTGCGCCACCTCCTTGATCGCTTCAATCATCAGCATACCGCAAAAGCGCGGCCACACCTTAGCGCCGACCCGCTCAAACGCCGGACTGGCTGTCAGCCGCAGCGGCCAGGAAAAGGGCGCGAAATGCACCAGCGGCTCAATGTTTAACGGGCGAAACCAGCTGCGCACCAAAAGATCTCTGAGCTGCCCCCGGCTAAAGGGTTGCCCATTGCCAAACGGCGTCGCATCAACTTGCGCCCACAAGCCACTGCGGTTCGGCACGATCAGCAACAGCCGCCCCTCTGGCCGCATGATCCGCCACACTTCTTTCAGATGCATCTCGACATCCGAAAAAAACTCCAGCCCGTGAATCTCAATAATCCGATCAAAGCTGTCATCGCCAAGCGGAAACATATCCTCATCAACCAACACCGAGCGCAATGGCCCCTCCGCTGGCCAGATAATGCCGCCCTGCCCCGCCGGGTTGAACGCCACTGTCAGGTCTGCCTCCTGATAAAAGGCCGCAGATAAGGCGTCGGGTAGCCAATTCCGGCAATGCAAAGCCCCTCGACATTCGGCCAGCGCAGGCGGATTTTCTGGCTAATATTCCGCCGCACCATCTGGCCGAGCCGCCCGGCATAAAAATCACGAATTTCTGTTACATCAAGATGCATTCCTGGCCATTCCCTGGCGCAACGGATTGAGGCGGTTTAGCCGCTCCCGTCGCAATTCACTCACGCCGACAGCCAACAATAGCATGCCAGCCTGACAAAATACGAAACATGACAAACAAGCATTAACCGATTATGGTTGCCTGAATAATCAGCCCCAAAAGAGGCACCCCCAAAAACAAACTCGAGGCCCCTGATGACACTTGAGATCGTACAAGTCCCCTGTTTTACAGACAATTACGCGATTTTGCTGCATGAAAGCACCAGCGGCGAAACCCTCTGCGTTGACGCGCCCGAGGCCCGCCCGATCCTTTCCGCCCTTGCCGATAAAGGCTGGAAGCTGACAACCCTTTCAATCACCCACCCAACCACACGCGACCATGTCGGCGGCATAAAACAGATCAAAAAGGACATCACCGGCGCAAAACATACGGCTCGCCAAGCCGAAGCCCGCGATATTCCAGAGCTTGATGAAACACTCAGCGAAGGCGACCAGCATCACCTTGCGGGCACCCGATCGACGTCATCGAAACCCCCGGCCATACCAGTGGCCATATCTGCTTACACTGGCCAGAAGATAAATTGCTGTTTGCCGGCGATACCCTGTTCGTGATCGGCTCCGGCCGTTTGTTTGAAGGCACACCGGCTGAAATGTGGAACTCGCTGACCAAGCTCATGGCCTTGCCGGATGGCACCGCGCTTTATTGCGGTCATGAATACACCCTCTCTAATGCCGAGTTTGCAGCCAGGCTGGAGCCCAATAACATCGACCTTCAGACAAGGCTGATCGAGATCAGAGCGCTGCGTGCGAAAAACCAGTCCACCCTGCCCTCAACCA
>CALNZE010000008.1:0-5867 GCA_942490955.1 uncultured Alphaproteobacteria bacterium | reverse complement strand
TCGTTTTCTTTCAGCCGCGCCATCGCCGCTTCAAATTCAGCCTTCGAGGCAAAGCGCCGCTGACGAATGGGCACCCGGCCCTTCATGGTCTTATAGCCCCGCCCTGTCGCCATCGCCGCCAGATCGTCAAATTGAAAGGTCCGCAAGACGAAATGCGCCATCCACGGTTTGTTAGGCGCAATCGCATCAAGCATCGCCGCCACGGTCCGCTCGGTAACATAGCCAATGCAGCCAGTGGATATAATCATGTTTGTGCCAACCAGCGCCGCCGCCTGCGCAGCGCTCAACGCGCCGGTCTCAAAATTTCCCTGCACCTTGGCATCAATTATCTCGGCATCAAGCGCATAGGAAAGCGCCTCGTCAGAAATATCAACACCGACAACCTCGATCCCCTCCGCCCGTTTCGGCGAGAGAAAGGCCCGGTCATGGGCGGCCAGCTCCGCCGTCCCCATTCCGGATTTTTGGGCAGCGGCATAATGATCAAACACCTGATTGATCGTGAGCCCATATTTCAGGAGCGCCGCATTCACCCCATAAGAGCTGCCAAGATCAACAATCTTTAGCCGCTCCAGCTTTTTCACATCCTTTAAAAACGCGCCCAATTCCTCAAACACCGGCTTGGCAAGCTGGGGTACAGAATAATCAAGCTGCGATATCGCCGCGTAAAACGGCACGGGCGTCGCTTTCCTATACACTTGATCGAGAACGATCTTGCCGGTCTCATCAAGTTCCAGATTATTCACATGCACCATATTTTGCCTTTACCTGTCTGTAAATAAACGCCGGCCAATCTAGCCGGGATCCTTGATCCTGGATATTGGACCATCGACCTCAGTGTATCGGGTTGCGCCCGCTTTGCAAAATCAGCCTCCACAGGCAAAGAGCGCCTATAGGCGCCTTTGAAACGCCTTTTGCGGCATCCCCACCCCGAATACCTGTCACGCACAGGTAACAAATCGAAAAATCGGCCACTTTGTTGCAACACAATCTTAAAAAAACACCCTGTATTATAAAACAGAAGCTTTACCCACTCTATTCACAGCCCTTTGCTATTGCGTCCTGGCCAAGCCAAAGTTAACTTCACACATCATTTCAAATCAGTATGGCGTAGAAACAATTTTGACGAGGGATTCCGCCGTGCTGAAAAAAGCCACACTGGCGCTTGCCGCAACCATATTTTTATCGACCACCCAGACAAGCCTGATGGCCGACGAACACCAGGGGTATCTTGACCCAAGACATGGTGATTTCTGGGCGTCTTTGAACCTCGCCTCCCGGCTCAGCGGCGCTGTGGGCCGCTCCGACGTGAGCATTGATGGCGAGGATGGCGACAGCTTCGCCGCTTTCCTGACAAGCAGCACCGCTTTTCAGTTTTACGGCCTGAGCTTTCAGTCAGACTCCACCTTCCTCTATGACGACTACGACGAAGGCGTCATAAAGTCTTACGGCAGCAGCCTGCACATCAACCGGCGCGACCCAAGCCGCTATATGTATGGTATCAACCTTGCTCATCACACCTTTGATGTTAACGACGTTGCTGATCTCGATATCGACCGCATCGGTGTTGAAGGCGAATATTACCGCGATCGACTAACCCTCGGCATGGCAGCCGGTTACACTGAATTTGATTCAGATGACGCTGGCACGGCAGACGGCTGGTATTTCAAAGCCCAGGCAAGATTTTATATCCACGACAACTTTAAGATCGAGGGCTATTACGGCCAGGTTGAGATCGAGACAGATGGCGACGATGGCGAGTTCAAATATGGCAGCGTCCAGACAGTCGCTCGCCTGCCCGGCACCTCCGCCGCCCTCTTCGCCCGCTGGAACGGTCTGTGGATCGAAAGCGACGATGGCGACGCTGATGGCGATGTTCACCAGGTCCTTTTCGGCGCGAAATTTGACCTTGGCAACGCCCGGGCCGGCACGCTTAAAGAAAATGACCGCATGTACTTTACAGATGCCTGCCTGATGGAATCAGGCGCCACGCCTTTCTGCTAGCAACAGCGAACAGAAACACAAACGAAAAAAACTCAAGAGCCCGGCCAGATTAGATTCTGCGCCGGGCTTTTTGTTGTTAAATCAACCCAATTTCTTTCCGTGTCTTTCCAAACCTTGAATGACGCGGCTTGAATACCACCCAAAATTCACCTTCACGTCATTACGATCTGCGCCCCTGGCCCCGCACGCCAAAATCAAGTCAAGGGTCAAGGGGCGCGCCTAACGCCCCACAGGGGCGCGCCTAAGACCACCCCACAATCCGCAGACAAAAAAAGAGCGTCTTCCCCTTACGGAGGAAGACGCCCATTGGAGGGTCACACACTTAAACGAAGGGACTATCTCTTTATTTGATGTAGAGCATTTCCTGGAAGGTCGGCAGCGGCCAAAGGTCATCAGCCACCAGCTCTTCAAGGTCGTCAACATATTCACGGATCTCGACCATTTTCGGGAGGATCTCATCTTTGACAAACATGCAGTGAGCCGCCACATCAGCAGAGTGATGCTCGCCTTCCTTCATGGTCTCAAGCTCTCCAACAGAATCCTGCAATTTCTTGATCAGGTCCGTAATCTTGTTGATCGTTGAATGGTCAGTTTCAATGCCAATCTCTTTCAGGCTGGCAAGGCTTTTCGCCAATTCACCCTGGTAACGAACCGCCGCCGGGAAGATGATCGTCTTGGCCATCTCAACCACAAGGTTCGATTCCACATTGACGCTGGCGATATACTGCTCGGCATAAACCTCATACCGGGATTCCAGCTCACGCTCAGTCAGCACATCATATTTGGCAAACAGATCGACATAGGTCTGCTCCATCAAAACAGGCAGCGCATCAGCGGTTGTTTTCAGGTTTGGCAGGCCGCGATGTTTTGCTTCCTCATGCCAGGCATCTGAATAGCCATCGCCATTAAACACAACGCTTGAGCAATTCGCCCAGACCTTCCCGACATATTTTTCAACAGCAGCGCCAAGCAGCTCCGGCGTGCTGGTGTCAGCCGCTTCAAGGAAGCTGGCTGCATCATCAAGCGCTTCCGCCATCATGATGTTCATGGCAACCATCGGCCCGGCAATCGACTGATTTGAGCCAACGGCGCGGAATTCAAACCGGTTACCGGTAAAGGCCATCGGGCTCGTCCGGTTCCGGTCGCCAGAATGTTTCGGGATTGGCGGCAACACATCAACACCAACGCTGAGCGTGCCTTTTTTCGATGTCACATCGCCAGCATAGGCAATCGCCTGCATGATTTCATTCAGCTCATCGCCAAGGAATACGGAGATAATCGCCGGCGGCGCTTCATTTGCACCCAGCCGGTGATCATTCGAGGCCGAGGCCACAACCGCCCGCAACAGCTTGGCATGCTTGTAAACCGCACTGATCATCGCGCAGCAGAAAATCAGAAACTGGGCGTTTTCCGCCGGTGTATCACCGGGGTCAAACAGGTTGCCCGCATCAGCAGAACCCATGGAGAAGTTCACATGCTTGCCGCTACCATTCACACCGGCAAACGGTTTTTCATGCATCAGGCAGGTCATGCCATATTTGGTGGCAACCTTCTTCAAGGTTGTCATCACCAGCTGCTGATGGTCGGTCGCCACGTTGGCATATTCATAAACCGGCGCAATCTCAAACTGCCCTGGCGCCACCTCATTGTGGCGTGTCTTTGTCGGAATGCCGAGCTTGAAGCACTCGCGCTCCACCTCAAACATAAAGGCCTGCACCCGCTCCGGAATCGAGCCGAAATAATGGTCGTCAAACTCCTGCCCCTTGGGCGGCGGTGAGCCAAACAGCGTCCGCCCGCAAGCAAGCAGGTCCGGCCGGCCATAGAAGAAGTGATTGTCGATCAGGAAATATTCCTGCTCGGCACCAGCCGAGGAGGAAACAAACGCCCCGTCTGTGCCAAAGAATTTAAGCACCCGTTGCGCCTGTGCATTCAGCGCCTGCATGGAGCGCAGCACCGGGGTTTTCTTGTCCAGTGATTCACCGGTCCATGAAACGAAGGCGGTTGGGATGCAAAGCGTCGTGCCGTTCGGGTTTTCCATGATGTAAGCAGCGCTTGTCACATCCCAGATGGTGTAACCGCGCGCTTCAAAAGTCTGGCGGATGCCGCCATTTGGAAAAGATGAACCATCCGGTTCACCCTGCACAAGGGCAGAGCCGGAGAATGTTGCAATCGTGCCGCCATCCCCGTCCGGGTCAAAGAAGGAATCGTGTTTTTCTGCGGTCAGACCTGTCAGCGGGTAGAACACATGCGCATAATGGGTCGCGCCCTTGGCAATCGCCCAGGTCTTCATCGCCTCGGCCACCGCATCGGCGGTTGAAAGATCAAGCTTCTCGCCGGAGGTGATCGTCTTTTTCAGCGATTTAAAAACTGATTTCGGCAGGCGTTGCGCCATTTCGTTCAGGCTGAAAACATTCTTGCCCCATTCGTTACTTGTAGGGCTGGCGACGAAATCAAAGCCGGAGTCCACTGTGGGCGTAGCGATGATCGAAGAAATTGCGTTGAGACGTACAGCGTTCCCGCTCATGGATGTTTCCTTTAACTTATGTGATGCAATTGAAACTGAAGAAACTCGAACCAAAAATAATAAGTAAACCCGAAACATGCGGACAAGTGACGTGCCACGAAATCCGAGACACCGCGCGCCGCAGATCTGCGTGGCACGTCCCATGTCAAGGTGGCACGTTGCAAGTTCCGTGGCACGTCGCATGTTAGCGACATGACTTCGCAAGTTACGTGCCACCCGCCCGCGGCCTGCAAAAGCGTCAAATACCCCGTAAACAACCCGTTAATTGGCGAAATTACCGGCAGATCGATCCGTAAACGGCTAGTTTTTAAGCAGCATGGCGCGCAATTAATCATTTGAGATTTGCCGTCTAAATTTTCATCACACCCGGCAACCGGCATCAAAACCACCCTCTGCGGCCACCAGGAGACCACCAGGAGACCCATGCACCAGCCCAAGCTTATGCCATCGCCGCCCCCGTCTCACCGCCCGCTGTTTAATCACCCCGCCGCTGACGCCCCAAATATGAGTCCCAATTGGGCAGGTTACAGGCAACGCCACTTCGGAAAAAGAGGCAGCGCCACTTCGGAAAAGAGGCAAAGCCACTTCGGAAAAGAGGCAAAGCCACTTCGAAAGAGAGGCAACACCACTTCGTAAAGAGACAACGCCACCTCTGGTCGCAAAACAGCCCGCGCCACGCCGCCAACAGCGACCATCCCGCTTGTCGCAACCCACTTTCAGCGATAGGCTGACGAAGCCTGAACAGCCAACGCTAAAACACCGCACAAAAGGCACCACAAAAAAGGCACCGCAAATTGAGGGAGAGGACCACAACAAGAGCAATGGATAAATTTGCCAGTGAAGACACCCTTGAAACCGCGGCACTAACAGAGCTGGACCACATGCCCGCCGCCATCCTGGAGGCCAGCGCCGACGCGTTGCACCGGCATCTGCCCGGCCCCACGCTCTTTTCCCTTAAAGGCCACCGCCAGGACCTGCTGTTCGTAACCGTGCTGCTGCATGGCAATGAGCATACCGGCTGGCAGGCCATGCAACAGCTGCTCAACCGTTACGGCGATGCCCCGCTGCCACGCGCCATCATGCTGTTTGTCGGCAACATCCAGGCCGCCCGCGCCAATCTGCGCACCCTCTCCAACCAGCAGGATTTTAACCGCTCCTGGCCCATCGCGGATAATGGCACAGGCCAACAGGCTGAGACCGCCGAGGCCCGCCTGATGCAGCAGGTAACGGCGATCGTAAAGGCAGCCAGCCCCTTCGCCAGTGTCGACATTCACAACAACACCGGCCTGAACCCGCCCCTATGCCTGCCTGAACCGGCTGGATGCCCCTTTCCTCCACCTCG
>CALNZE010000007.1:0-3128 GCA_942490955.1 uncultured Alphaproteobacteria bacterium | reverse complement strand
AACAATCCAACATCCGAGAACGGTGACGGCCTGCTTGGCAGCGACCCGGAAACCGGCCTTGATGTCGCGCTAAAAACCGGCCGATTTGGGACCTACATCCAATTGGGTGAAGCTGTAGAAAAAGGCGACAAGCCCAAGCGCGCCTCAATCCCCAAGGATATTGACCCGAGCGCCTTAACGCTTGAATACGCTTTAAAGCTCCTTAGCATGCCGCGCACTGTTGGTATGCACCCTGAAAGTGGCAAGCCTATTACCGCTGCCATTGGACGCTACGGCCCCTATGTCGCCCATGATGGAGCCTTTGCCAGCCTGACCAGCACCCAGGAAGTGTTTGATGTTGGCGTGAACCGCGCGGTGGCAGCCCTTGCTGACGCGGCTTCTAAACGCCGGGGCGGCACTAAAAAAGCCCTCAAGGAGCTCGGGGATCACCCTGACGGCGGCGCTGTCACTGTTTTTGATGGCCGCTATGGCCCTTATGTCAATCACGGCAAGATCAATGCGACACTGCCCAAAGGGACTGAGCCCACTGAGGTAACAATGGAGCAGGCTATCGAATGGCTGGCGGCCAAAGCGAGCAAGGCCTCCTGCTAAAAAAAGCGGCAGCAAAGAAACCCGCGAAGAAAGCAGCCGCCAAAAAACCAGCGGCCAAGAAAACTGCTGCAAAGAAAACTGCCGCCAAAAAAGCATCTGCACCAAAAAAGGCGACCTAAACGGGTCGTCTTTAAAATTTGGTGACAAACGCGTCCGTCCGTCTATCATACAGTAAACAAAACACGAGCGTGCCTCTCGGTAGCGCCTGATATTTTGCCGTCAATTCCAGCGACAAAATCCTGAAAGGAAAGCCCTTTGGCGCCCACATCTGAGCCAGCTTCATTCCCCAGCCGCGAACAAATCCTTGAATTTATCAGGCTGAGCCCGGGCAAAATTACCAAGCGCGAAATCGCTCGTGCTTTCAAAATCACTGGCTCTGACAAAATCACCTTAAAGAAAATGTTGCGTGAGATGATGGAAGAAGGGCTTGTTTGCCAAAGACTTCTCAAAAGCCCTTCGACCCCTCTGATCACTTGCCGAGCGTTATTGTCGCAGAATTTAAAGGCGTCAATAAAGATGGAGACGTCCTGCTGGCGCCAGCGAGCGATGTTAAAGGCAGCGAGAACGAGCCTGTCATCTATCTATCCACGCGGGGTAGTCGCGACAAAGGCCCGGCGATGGGGCCCGGCAATAAAGCGCTTGTGCGCCTGACGCATATTGCTGGAAAAACCCAGGAATACCGCGCCGAGATTATCAAGCAGCTGACGAGCACCAGCCCCGTCATCATGGGCGTCTTTCACGGAAGTGAGGGCGGCGGTCGGGTGACCCCTGTCGATAAAAAAATGCGCGATGAAATCGTCATTGATCAATCCGAAGTCAAAGTGACCCAGGACGGTGAACTTGCGCTCGCCGAATGCTCACCGAAAAAAGTGCGCGGCCACCATATGGGGCAGCGTGCCGGGCGGATCAGAGAACGCCTGGGCGATATTACCGCGCCGCGCTCGATCAGCCTGATAGCCATTCATGCGCATGGAATCCCAACAGAGTTTCCTGCATCCGCCATTGCCCTCGCCGAAGCCGCAAAACCTGTCACCCTAAAAGGCCGCACCGATATGCGGGATATTGCCCTCGTCACCATTGATCCCGCCGATGCCCGCGATCACGACGACGCCATCTTCGCCGAGGCTGACAGCGACCCCGCCAACAAAGACGGCTGGCATCTGGTTATCGCCATCGCCGATGTCGCCCACTATGTGACCCCAGAATCCCCCCTTGACCGTGAGGCGCTCAAACGCGGCAACAGCTGCTACTTCCCTGCTGACCGCGTCGTCCCTATGCTGCCTGAAGCCCCGTCAAATGGCTTATGCTCGCTGAAGCCCGGCGAAGACCGCGCCTGTATGGCAGTGCATGTTTGGATCAATGCGGCGGGCGAAAAAATTCGACACAAATTTGTCCGCGGGCTTATGCGCAGCCGCGAAAACATCAGTTACCGCGAAGCCCAGGATGCCATCGACGGCTTTCCCAGTGAAAAGACTGAACCCTGGACAGAAAGTGTATTGAAACCTCTTCACGCGGCCTGGACCGCGATGATGATTGAGCGCGGAAAACGCGGCCCCCTGGAACTGGACCTGCCTGAACGTAAGATCGAGTTGGACGAAAGCGGCAAGATCAATTCCATTACTCTTCGCGAACGATTTGATGCTCATAAAATTGTCGAAGAGTTCATGATTTGCGCCAACGTATGCGCGGCAGAAGAGTTAGAAAAGCATAAAATGCCTGCCATGTACCGGGTGCATGAAGACCCGCCAATGGACAAGCTGGAAACATTACGCGACTTTTTGGCGACCATGGACCTTTCCCTCACCAAAGGAACGATCTCGCGGCCAAGTCAGTTTAACGGTGTCCTTAAACAAGCCCACGGCACCGATAACGAGCATCTTGTCAATGAAGTGATCTTGCGCAGCCAAACCCAAGCTTATTACAGTCCTGACAATTTAGGCCACTTTGGTCTCGCGCTGCGCCGCTATGCCCACTTCACATCACCGATCAGACGCTATGCTGATCTTCTTGTACACCGTGGCCTTATTGCGGCCCTCGGCTTTGGCGATGACGGGCTGACCGATAGCGAAAAACGCGACTTTGCAGAAATAGGCCAGCAAATATCCGATACCGAACGCCGGGCGATGGCCGCCGAACGTGACTCAACCGATCGCTATATGGCAGCCTATCTGGGTGATCAGGTCGGTCAGACCTTCAGTGGCCGCATCAGGGGGGTTACCCGCTTTGGGCTATTTGTTGAATTGGAGCCCTTGGCGGTGATGGCCTCATCCCACTCTCCAGCCTAATCAACGATTATTATGTCCATGACGAAGCCAAACGCGCCTTGGTCGGTGAACGCACCGGTCATACCTTTGCGCTTGGTGATCGGCTAGAAGTCAAACTGGTTGAGGCCAACAAATTCACCGGGGGCCTCCGCCTGGAGATTGTCGGTGCTGAAGGTCTGCCAAAAGGCGGCCAGGGCCGCAAACGCGACAAATTCAAGGGACGCGGCAAAAAGCGTCCGTCAAAAGTTGAACGTAAAGTCGCTGGCACCAGCC
>CALNZE010000006.1:0-26158 GCA_942490955.1 uncultured Alphaproteobacteria bacterium | reverse complement strand
ATCTTTGGCGCATTCAGGAAAAGGGTAGCTGACCCGGTCATAAGCGTCCCTGTTTTCCCAAGGGGTGCCCAGTTCCAGTTCATATTCGCGAAGCTATATTGATCATAACCATAGTTACATTCCCAGCATATTGGCAGATCCTGCACCGCTGATGGCCGCTTTAAAGCGGGGAGTGCTGGCAATAACATACTCGGTCAGGATGCCGCCATAGCTCCAGCCACCGACGCCCATGTGGTCAGGATCGGTGATGCCTATGTCGATCAGATAGTCTGTGCCTGCTATGATGTCGCTGGCGTCGACATGGCCCCAGTCGGCATAGATCGCGCGGGCAAAATCAAAACCTTTACCGCTTGAACCACGCGGGTTAATGCCAACAACGGCATAGCCCTGTGCTGCATAAATCTGCCAGTCACTCACCAATTCATGGCTAAAACTGATAAACGGGACCGCCATGTAGCCGGAAGATTGTCGGTAAAGGCTGATCGCCTTTATAGCCAGCGGGCAAAACCATTATGCCACTGATTTCATGGCCATCATTCACAAAGCTGAAAGGTCTGGTGGTGGCAAGGCTTACGCCGTCCAGCCAGGCATTATGATCGCTCAATTGCCGCTCGGTGCCATCAATGGCAAAAAGCTCAAATGGCCGATCATCGGTGCTGTCCAGAAGAACGAGGTGATCATTGTCAGAGACGTCAAAATCAAGGGCAAAGCGTTTGCCGTCATTCATGTAGCTGATCTCACCGCTGGCAACATCAATTTTGGCCAGCAGGGTCACACGGTCTTGCTCGACTAGAGCGAAAATAGATTTCCCGTCACTTGACCATTTTGGTACATAGAAGCAGCGATCAATGCGGGCGATAGCGTGATTCTCACCGCTTTCGATATCAGCAACTGTCAGCTGCCACGGCGCATAATAGCTCCATTTGCTGTCAGCAGCCTGAAGCCAAGCAAGTTTTTTACTGTCAGGCGACCAAACCGGCGGTGAGGCCCAGTAAGGGTCAACATCCGTGCCAGTGAAATGGCTGATGCGTTTGGGGGTGGCACCGGCTTCAGGCTTGATGATGAAAACATCGCTGTCCATATTACGATCAGCATCGCCGCTATCTTTGGAGACATAAGCGATCCACTGACCGTCCGGTGACCAAGTGGGCAGCCAGTAATCCTGATCCCCTTGGTCAATTGGGTAGCCTTTTTGCTTTTGATATCCAGCGTAAACAGGTGCCGTCTGGCGCTGCCGAGATAACCGGTCCAGTCTTCTTTAAACTGGAAGCGGTCGATAACAATCGGCGGTGTGGTGCCGGCGGCGTTGGCTTTTGGCCCGCCGGCAAAGGCTGTCAGGACCAGTTTTTTACCGTCTGGCGCCCAGGAAAATTCAATCACCCCCCCGGCGATATTGGAAACTTGCCGCGCTTTGCGGCCATTCGCCTTCATGACAAAGATTTGGCTGCTGCCATCCTCCTTGCCCTCGCTTAAGTAAGCGATGCTTGTACCGTCAGGGCTGAACCGGGGTGCCCATTCGCTGACATCCGGCGAAGTGGTCAGAGGCTTTGGTTTGCCACCTTTATAGGGCACCAGCCACAGGTCGCTGTTGGTTATATCCAGCTTCACATTATGGCTGCTCACGGTATAAACCACCTGGTTGCCATCAGCCGAGATATTAGGCGCGCTGACATCCTGAAGGGCATCCAGATCAGCGACCGTCATGGCGCGCTTCACGTCACCGCTGCTGGCTGTCGTGCTGATTCCGGCAATGAGCGACAGGGCGAGGAGGGTTGTTTTGATCATGGAAGCTTTCCTTCATAAATTTTACGGGCGGCAGCAATATCAGCGAGAACAGCGTCGCGTTCCCACGGACTGTTATAGTCGGTGCGAGCGCCAGCATGTTCGGCGATACGGTCGAGCCACTTGATGAAATATTCAGCGTCTTCAGGGGCTTTTTGTGGTGTGCCGTTCACGGAGACCCAAACCGGGTTGGTCGTGGCATAGGTATAAATATCCTGAACACCAATATGGGGTGCGTCGCGGTAAGCGCGTACAAGCAGCCAACCGCTTGATGGGACATCAACCGTCGCTTCGATATCAACGCCGGTGCTGTCAGCGCCAACGGGGAAGCTCTTGATGACTTTACCGTTCATCACCAGTTCGAATTTTTCAACCGGGACACTGGTCCTTAGGGCTGCCTTGACATGGACTGGCCCGCCATCAGCGCCGAGGGATAGTGTGTCACCGGGTTTCGTCCCTTCGACCAGCAGGCCAAGTTGCGGCGCGTTGGACGCGAAGCCGTGTCCGGCTTTAATGGCTTTGCGCAGACTGTCAGGATCATCAGCCTTTGCCCCGTCGATGAACATGCGGTTGAGCCCAACAGGGCCGCGCAGAGAGGCATAATTGGTCATGGCGTCGGTGCCCGCGCCCGCGGTAATTTTCAGGCCAAGATTAAGCAGGCGGTACCAAACTGTGGCTGCGTCTTTGTGGTCTGCAAACCCAACAACCTCGATATAGTCAGTTTTTCCAAGGGCAGCATCGACCGGCAGGGCGTGGGTCAGCTTCACATCCTTGTCAGGGTTTGGCACGCCGTCATACAGGTGGACATACCCGGTCAGTGCCCGTTGCTTGTGGGCCAGATCATTGATCACACTATTGTCCGGGTAGGGCGACGCAATGGCGGTATCCCAGTAACTGGCAAAATCGGGGGTGAGATAATGATCATCCAAATGCAGCAGCCCCATGTGGCCCCAATAGCTCGAATGATACTCTTGCCCCTGATACAAGGTCACGCCGTCAAAGGTGTCAGAGGTCGTCTTGAATTGGGCGATATCCGGAATGCGTTCTTCTTTGTTGACGATCAGATTATAGATAATATCCAGATCTTCTGCCTTTGCCACTTTGGCCAGATTTTTCAGGGTTTGCTGATATTGTCCGCCGTAATTCATATGGACGTGCATATCAGCACTGACAAAGCTGCCATATTCAGCAGGCAGAGGGTTCGATTTCAGGATAACTGTCGCCGTCAGTGCGCCCTTTGTGACATCAAGCACCGTGTGGGCGAAGGTGTGGCCAAAGCCGTGGGAAGCGTCCAATGTCACTTTACCCGCTGGCAGGGTCACGTCGCAGGTTTGCAGGCAGTGGAAATAATGACGCTCATGGTCACCGGCGGAGGGGATCGACGTAATCGTCAGCATGCATCCGGGTGTCTTCTGGACCATAGTGGCGACCATCGGCGGCCAACAGGCTGACGCGGCCAGAGATCGGGGTGCCCGTCTCGTCGGTAAGCTTTAAGGTCAGGTGTTGCATGTCACGAAGATAAACACGCTTGCTTGCCGTGATCTGATGGCGCTCACCGCCCACAACAGTATGGTACCACAGGCTCAGCCCACCGGTTTCATTGCTGGTATAAATAAGCGCGCGGTCATCGGGGCTCCACCGTGCTTGCTTGATATCAAAGTCACCGAAAGTCAGGGGCAGTGGATAGCGCCCCTCGGTCGTGGTCAGCCACAGCTGATGGGTCTGACGCCCCCGGTAGCTACTATAAAGGAGGCGTTTGCCGTCGTGGGCGAGCTCAGGTCTCGCGGCCCATGTGGTTTCTTCCTCGACAATGCGGTGACGGTCCGCTGGATTGTCGACAGAAACCGCCCAAATGTCGCCGCCGCCCCACGCCACATCGGGGTTTGAAACATAATAAAGCGTCTTGCCATCACCAGACCAGCTGGGGTTGATGGCATGGTCTTCCTGTGAATAATAATAGCGGTAGCCTTCCGTGACATGGCCTGCAACGACCGCATGACGGTCAGCAAGTTTACCATCCTTGAGGGTCGCCACATAGAGACCCAAAAAGCCGCTGTCCGCGCTGGACACAAAAGCAATGCGGCTGCCGTCGGGGCTGAAGCGCGGCTCTAGCGTCGCAGCATCACCGCTTGTCAGCGCGGTAACTTTGCCTGTTGGCAGGTCCAGCAGCATTAAATTGAGGGCGTTGTCCTTTTGACGGGCAAAGACAACCGATTTCCCGTCAGGGGACCAGTCTGGCTGGAAGTCATAACCGGGACCGTCGGCGACTTCATAGGCGGTGTTGCTGCCGATTTCCTGCCGCCAAAGGGAGCCGCGCTGGCTGTAAATAACGCTCTTACCATCGGGACTGAAGCTGGCTGACGAGGGACCATCGGTCAGCTGCGGCATATACATTTCCCGCCAATAATAGGTGTGCGGGTGCTTAACCTGGGCCAGAACAGGAATTCGGGAACCATCGTCGGCGGGGGTAGCGGCAGCAGTAGCAGCTGCAACAACCGACAGCGGCAGGGTTAGGGCGGCGGCGGTTAAAAAGCGTTTCATTTCGTCAAATTCCCTAAAGTATCGAAGGCGGGGCCTTCCAGTACAAACATGGTTTCCTGATCAGAAGCCTCGAATCCTGTCGCTTGGTAAAAAGCGGCACCGCTGGCGTTACTGGTGTGAACCGACAGTCGCATATAATGAGCGCCTTTGTCACGGGTGTGGTGGATAACAGCCGCCGTTAAGCGCTGACCAATCCGTTTGCCGCGGGCGCTTGCGGCCACATAAAGGTCTTGCACATAAACGCCGGGCTTGCCGCGCCAGGTGGAAAATTCCATAAAATAAACGATCAGGCCTAAAGCGGTCTCGCCCTCCCATGCGATCATCGAATGGAAAGGAGCATCCGCTTTGAAGCCGTATGTCAACAGCGCGTCTGTTGACCCTTTATACTCGTCACTTTTACCAAGGTCATGGGCAAGGGCAGTGAGCAATTGGTGGATAGTTCCGGCGTCCTGCACCGTTGTGGGTCTGATCTCTATCATTGCTTATGCCGATCGATTGACGTTGTCGCGGCCTTTTAGGTCGAGCATTTCGCGCGCGTCATCAGGGGTGGCGATGTCATAGCCCAGTTCTTCGATAATGGTGCGAATTTTAGCTACCTGATCTGCGTTGCTCTCGGCCATTTTGCCGGTCGGCATGATCAAACTATCCTCCAGGCCGACTCGCACATTGCCGCCAAGGATAATGCCCATGGTGGCCAGCGGGATCTGGTGACGTCCGGCCGCGAGAACCGAAAAATGGTAATTATCGCCAAGCAAGCGGTCAGCGCAGGCTTTCATAGCCATCAGGTTTTCCGGACTTGCCCCAATGCCGCCCATAACGCCAAGGACAAATTGAACATAAAGTGGGGCTTTGACCAATCCTTGCTTCAGATAATAAGCGAGCGTTTCGATATGGCCCATGTCATAGCATTCAAATTCAAACCTGGCGCCAGCACCCTCCCCAAGGTCGGTGAGGATCATTTCAATATCCTCATAGGTATTTTTAAAGGTGGTGCGCTTGGTGGCGTCCAGCAGCTCCGGTTCCCAGGCATGTTTCCAATTGTCATAGCGGCGCTTCAGAGTGAAAATGCCGAAATTCATTGATCCCATATTCAGAGAACACATTTCAGGACGGATATGGCGCGCGGGTGCCAGGCGGTCATCCAATGACATTAGGGAGCTGCCGCCGGTTGAGATATTCAATACCGCGTCACTGGCCTGGTCAATCACTGGAATGAAGCCCATAAAGTCGTCAACGCTGGCACTTGGCCGACCCGTTTTGGGGTCGCGCGCGTGCAGATGGATAATAGCGGCACCTGCTTCGGCGGCACCGAGAGATGCTTCGGCAATCTCTGGTCCTGTGACGGGCAAATGCGGCGACATTGTCGGCGTATATATAGAGCCGGTTACCGCACAGGTTATGATCACTTTTCTAGCCATTTATGGGTCTCGCTTCATTATGGACTTGCCAATTTCAAATTGCTGATTAACATTTGATACAATTATGGATAAAAAATCAAACATAGTTTTGATGAATGTTAATATGATGCGAGAGGCACTCTTTTGACAAGTATGGCTGGCCGAAGCGACGAGGCGATGATTTCGCGGATTGCGTGGGATCTGGACTGGAACTTGCTGCGCACTTTTATGGTGATTGCGCAGAAGGGCAGCATTACTCAAGCGGCAGCGGCGCTGCAATTGAAACAGCCAACACTTAGCAACGCGTTAAAGCGTCTTGAAGAAAGCCTTCAGTGTTCCCTTGCCGACCGCGGCCCCCGTACTTTCACCCTGACAAGGCAGGGCGCGGCGCTTTACCGCGAATGCCTTGATATATTTGGCTCGATCGGACGGTTGCCCAACGCGCTTTCAGCGGATGAAGTTGCTGTTGCAGGTCATGTTTCCATCGTGATGGCAAGTCATGTGGCCAGTCCAATGTTTGATGAGGTCCTGAGCCAGTTTCACACTGAAAACCCGAAGGCGACCCTGTCGCTGTCGGTGCAAAGCAGTGCTGAAGTTGTGGAGACGGTGGCGGCAAAACAGGCCACTTTTGGAGTGTGTTTGCTGCGAGAAGAGAAGCCGGACCTGGATATTACGCTCTTTTACCGCGAGCATTTTGGCTTTTTTTGTGGCCCGACTCACCCTCTTTTTGGCGTGGAAGACCTCAGCGTCGCCGATTTGCGGGGGCAGCAGCGGGTCAGCTTTTCAACCGATAAACTGGGTGATGTGCTCCATCCTATCGCTGTTTTACGCGGACGCGCCCAATTTGGCGATAAAGTCACGGGCCTGTCGAATAATCTTGAAGAGGTCCGCCGCATGATTATGGCGGGGCTCGGTATTGGGCCGTTGCCTATCCATGTTGTCGAGCGTGATATCGTGGCTGGTCGGCTGTGGCAATTGCCGCCCTATAATAAATTACCGGAAATTGATATTTATATGGTCAGTAACTCCCGCGCCAAAATGAACCGGGCGGAACAGGCTTTTCTGACCATGCTACAAAAAAGAATCACTGCAACGCCGCTCACAGAGCGAACCTATGGAAATCCCAAATGAAGCAATCGCACCTTTTTTATCAAACCCGTGCCCGCCGTCCGCTGCTTGATCGCGCTGAAGGTATCTATATGTGGGACGTTAATGGCAAGCGCTATATTGACGGCTCAAGCGGCGCGATGGTGTCAAATATTGGTCATTCGAACCCAAATGTCCTGGCAGCGATGCAGGCGCAGATGGATAAGTCGACCTTTGGTTACCGCCTGCATTTTGAAAATGAGCCAGCGGAACTTCTGGCGGCCAAGGTAGCCGAATTGTCACCCCCAGGCCATGACAAAGTTTTCTTCGTCTCGGGTGGATCAGAATCGGTGGAAAGCGCAGTGAAGCTTGCGCGCCAATATGTTTATTCAAAAGGGGATGGCAAACGCTGGCGGGTGATCAGCCGGTCGCCAAGCTACCACGGTGCTTCTCTTGGCGACTTGACGCTGACCAGTTACGGCCCGCTCAATGATCCTTTCAAGCCGCTGTGTGTAGAGATGCCGAAGATTCCGGCGCCGCGCTGTTATTTGGATAATGATAATCTGTCCGATCAAGACCGCGGCCTAAAATACGCTGATATGCTGCGGGACAAAATTCTTAAGGTCGGACCCGAGACGGTTCTCGCCTTCATTATGGAGCCGGTTGGCGGTGCTTCTACCGGGGCGCTGGTGGCGCCGGATAGTTATTACCAGCGGGTCAGGGATATTTGCGACGAATTTGGCGTTTTGCTTATTTATGATGAGGTGATGACCGGTGTTGGTCGGACCGGGACATTCCTGGCGGCAGAACACTGGGGCATCAATCCTGACATTATCGCCACGGCAAAAGGCTTTGGCGCGGGCTATGTGCCGCTGGGGGCCATGACCGCCAAGCAGCATATCGTTGACGGTGTTCTGGACGGCGGTGGCTTCCAGCATGGCTATACTTATGCCGGAAACCCAATTGCCTGTGCTGCTGGCCTTGCGGTCATTAAGGAAATCTATGAGCAGGATATGATGGCCACGTGCCGTGATTCGGGTGCCTATCTGATCGAGGGGCTGAAAGGCTTGCAGAAGCGCTATCCGTTTATCGGCGATGTGCGCGGTAAAGGCCTGTTGACTGCCTTTGAACTGGTCAGTGACCGTGAAACCATGGAACCATTGCCGCCAAGACGCCAATGCCTTCACCCGGTTTGTCGACATTGCCTATGACCGCGGCCTGATTGTTTATGCGCGCCGGACCCGAGACGGCGTCGCTGGCGAGCATTTTCTTGTATGTCCGCCAATGATTGTGACGCGCGCTCAAGTGGATGACATCATTGCGATCCTGGATGATAGCTTGATGGTTTTGGCTCAGGAGCTTAACTTACCGGTGGAAGGATAAGGGAATGGCGATGAAATGTGTGGTGGATGTAACGACGCAGGCCCGGCACTATCCGGCCAGTTATCTGGTTAACGGTGTACGTCAGGAAAACCCTGAAACCCCGGAACGGATTGGCTTGTTGTTGCAGGGCGCAGAAGCTGCGGGGATGGAGATCATCGAGCCGCGTGACTGTGGCCTTGCCCCTGTCGCCCGGGTGCACACCCCTGAATATTTGTCTTTTCTGGAGCATGCTTATCGGCGCTGGTCTTATATTGACGGGGCGGCCGATGAGGTGACCCCTAATATCCACCCGACCAACCGCAATGGACAATATCCGGCATCGGTGGTGGCACAGGCGGGTTATCATATGGCGGATGCGTCTTGCCCCATTACTGAGGCGACGTGGAAAAGCGCGTTGACGAGCGCCTGGTCAGCGGTAACAGCGGCGCCGATATTCCGTGATGGCTGGGGAGAAAACGGCTTATGCCCTTTGTCGCCCACCAGGGCACCATGCCGGCCCTGATATTGCCGGGGGCTTTTGCTATCTGAATAATACGGCGATTGCCGCCGAACATTTGCGGCAAAAATATCGCTCCGTTGCAATTCTGGATGTTGATCTTCACCACGGCAACGGCACCCAAATGGCCTTTTATGACCGCGCTGATGTCCTGACGGTCTCGCTCCATGCCGATCCGATGCGTTTTTATCCCTTCTTTTGGGGCCATGCGTCAGAGCGCGGTGAAGGGGCAGGGCTTGGCTATAATTTGAACCTGCCTCTGCCACGTGGAACAGGGGACGAGATTTTCCTGAAAACGCTGGATGTCTCCCTTGAAAGGATTCAAACGTTTGCACCGGACGCGCTGGTCATTGCTTTAGGGTTAGACGCCTATGAGGGTGACCCAATTGCCGGCCTGGCGGTGTCAACGGATGGTTTCAGGCAAATTGCTGAAAAAATCAGTAGCGCGATCCGCGTTCCTACGGTTATCGTGCAGGAGGGGGGCTATCCATGCCCAGAACTTAGCGAAAATCTTGCTGCTTTTATCGGCGGCTATGCATAGAACGGCGACAGTAGATGACTTTATCCGAAGACCATATTAAATCGATTCCACTTTGGCAGGCGATCTTGCCTGTGCTGATTTTGACTATTCTGTTAGGGGGGTCGGTTTACCTTTTTGGCGATGGATCATCGTCTGGACCTAACCAGATTGGTCTGTTGCTGGCGGCGGCTATTGTCGTCATCATTGGTATTCTCCGCGGCCAAAAATGGGAAGATCTGGAACGCTCGATCGTCGAAGGTATTTCGCATGCCATGAAGGCTTGCCTGATTTTGTTGGCGGTTGGGGCGCTTGTTGGTTCGTGGATGCTGGCGGGCACTGCGCCCAGCTTGATTTATGTTGGCCTTAATATTCTGGACTCAGCGTGGATTTATCCGGCCAGCATGGTCGCTTTGCGCGATCGTCTCCCTGGCGACCGGCAGCAGTTGGACGACAGCGGCGACAATTGGTTTGTCGCTGATCGGCGTTGCGCAAGTGTTGGGTTTTCTCGGTGGAAATTACGGCGGAGCTGTTACCTCCGGAAAGCGCCTACTTTGGCGATAAGATGTCCCCGCTTTCCGATACGACCAACTTGGCCCCTGGGATTGTTGGTGCTGACCTATTCACCCACATCAAGCATATGTTCTGGACCACGGCACCGTCATTTGCTCGTTGCCATTATTTTGTTCCGTCCTGGTACGGGGGCGTGAGCGGGCGCATCGCTTCTGACAGACGATTGCGGTTATCGCAGCCCAGACCGTAAGCTCTCAAACCAACCTAATATCGCCTGGTCACTACTACCTGCGTGTTGCCACTGATATGTACCACTGGGGCTCGCCGTTCGCATGGCTGGCCAGCTTTGCCGTCCATGAGCGCAGGTATCGTGAACCGGTTGTTTGGTTGCAGCATTTTATCAAACCGACCTCACCAGTTCTTTCGGTGATCCAGACGGGGCACTCGGCCATATTGAAGCGACGATCCGTGGCCTTTGGTCTGCGCTGGCGTCCGGCTATGTTAGCTCCACCGGTAATGCTGAAATTGATAGCCTGCTATCACGGGGCGGCATGAGCAGCATGTTGAATACGATCTGGTTGATTATGTCAGCGATGACGTTTGGCGGCGTGATGGAAAAAACAGGCTTGTTACAGCGGTTGGTTCTGACGCTGCTGCGCGGGGTGAAAGGAACGGGGTCGCTGATTTTGACAACCGTCTGTACGGCGATCGGGCTGAATATCATCGCGGCCGACCAATATATGGCAATCATCCTGCCTGGCCGTATGTACCGGCTTGAATTCGCCCGTCGAGGTCTGGCGCCAGAGAATCTTTCGCGGACCCTGGAAGACGCCGGGACAATGACGTCCGCGTTGGTGCCCTGGAATACCTGTGGGGCCTTCATGGCGGGCACCCTGGGCGTGCTGACACTGGCGTATGCCCCATACGCCTTCCTCAACTTGCTTAATCCGATAATGGCGGTGATTTATGGCTTTACCCATATCAAGATCACACCGCTCAAAGTCGAAGAAGATGTGAGTGACGAGACGCTGATTATCAGCGAGGTGCCAGAGGGCAAATAGCTGTCTCATTTGGATTAGTAAGGCCTTAGGCCTTGCTGCTCATGTGGCGATAAAAACTGGCGAGCAGGTCTGCGAACTCTTCGCGGCCTGTCGTCAGATACGGGCAAACCTGTGAAAAGATGCTATAAACGCCGTTATGAATGGCCTGGGCATCGCTCACATGGGGGTTTGAAAGCCGCTGGTAGGTTGGCCAAAAAGTAAACTGCATGGCAAAGCGTTCGGCAATGATCCAGCCTTCTTCGTCGGGGAAGGTCATAACCTCTTGTTGCCGCAAATTATCAATGATTGCCCACATGGTCTTTTTCTTGGCGGCGATCAGCCGCTGAAAACGCGGGCCAGGTCCTTATATTGTTCAAGGATTGACGCCAGATTGAGATAGAGAAACTGGACGTAATAGATTTCCTCGAAAATAATATAGAGAAAAATCCAGTTGTCATCGATCCTCAGCGGCTTATTGATGGGGGCGGATAGAACCTGATATATTTCGCTCTCGAATGTGGTAAAAAGTTCAGCGATAATCGGGGCTTTGCCTCAAAGTGATAATAGAGATTGCCGGGACTGATACCCACTTCATTGGCAATATCGACCGGTCGAGACATTCGCCTCCCCCTCAAGGCTGAAAAGGGTACGGGCTCGCCTCTCTAGAATACGGTCACGAGTTGCCATGCGCGGCCCCTTAATTCTTGCTGGAGGGTGATTTTTAGACGCACTTTTGCGCCGGGGTTTCGGCGCCGCTTTTTTAGGCTTGTCGAGGGTGTCGAGCAAATGGTCAATCTTGTCTTCCAGCGCCTGCAAACGGGCCTCAACGGCGTCAAGGCGGTTACCGTCTGTCCCCCTTTCGTCTCCAGACAGACCGAATTTGCTTTTCAGCGCCTGGATGCGCTCTTCAACATTGACGCTGGCTTTACGGGTTGTTGATAGGGTGCTTTCAACCACCTCATCAACGGCCTCTTCAAGGTTTTCACCCTTTTCAACAAGGTCTTCAAACAGTTTATTGGCTTCAGCGCCTAGCTTGACGGCGGCGCCGGTGGAGGTGTTGATCGCCCGGCCATAAGCACCAAGCCCCGCGAGCCAAACTTTGCGTGCCAGATCACTTTTGCTGGAGCTTTTTTTGTCGTCGGTCATGTGCGCACCTTTCAACGGATCACTGTTTCTTGGGTTCAAGCCGGTAATGCAACGGCACTGAGGATATCGTTCGCGTCCTTATCAAGAAAGTCTATCACACGTCGGGTGACAAGGTTAGACCGGGCAATGATAAAAAGATGGCCGCCGTTCTTGATGATTTCAAGGCGGCTGTTTGGGATGAGCTTATGCATGAAACGGGCATTGATCAGGGGCACCAACCGGTCGCGGTCGCCAGCCATAATCAGGGTCGGCGTTTTCAGAAAGGGCAGATAAGGGATGCCTGTCCAGCCAGAAGCCGCCATAAGCTGGGCATAATAGCCGCGCTTGGTGGGCGGATTGACCCTGACACAGTGATTACGCATAATTTCTTCTGATGATTCACCATACAGTTCTTCATAGTTTCTCATCAAATAGTCTGGGTCAGTGAAACGCGTATTACTGGTCATCTTAGTCAACGCCGCCATATTGCCCGGGACGATGAAAGTGCCTTGGCCGGTTGCAGCCAAGATCAGTTTATGGACCTTACGGCTATATTGTAAGGCAAATTGCTGCGCGGCCATACCGCCCCACGAGATACCAAAGACATCGACTTTGTTGCGGAACCCATAATGGCGCAGAATTTTTGATGCCAGTCGAGCGATCCAGAACATGCGGTAAGGAAATTTGGGTGAAGACGATTCACCACAGCCTGGCACGTCAAAGGTGATGATGTCGCGGGTCTGGACAACTTTTTCACAGAAGGGTGCTGCCATCTCCAGATTACCGCCAATGCCATTGAAATAGAGGATCGGCCGCGCCAAAGGGTTTTTGCTGCGCCAAATACCGACGCGGATCTTATGAAAGTCAACGGTTACAAAGCTGATATCGGGACTGATAATCTCTTCATTGCGCATTTCAAACTCCCAACATCTTTAAGGGTGCACTATTAATTATCGCGGACATAACGACCGGGGGCGTCGTCGAGGGCAGGGTAGGCCTTATTCCCCAGTTTCTTCGGAGCCGCCTTTTTACCGCCGCCGCGTTCTTCAAGCCATTTGGACCAGAGAAGCCACCAAGATTCGTCAACGACGGTTGCTCTTTCCAGCCACTCATTCGCGGGGCCACCATCAAGCAGGGCAACGCTATAGCGCGCGCGGCTGTTGCTGGGCGGGTTGATCAGTGACTGAATATGACCACTGTTTGACAGCACGAAAGTCGTATTGCCCTTCATAAGGTTGGCCGACCGATAACAGGCCCGCCACGGTGTAATATGATCGGTTGTGCCGGACACACAGAAGCAATCAAGCGCGAGATTGCTAATATCCAGTGGATGCCCGTTCAATTCCATTGTGCCGGGATTGCGGAAGGGGCCTTTGACATAAAGGTCAAGATAGTCCGAATGCAGGCGGGCGGGCAGATTTGTCGTGTCTGCATTCCAGGCTAAGATATCAAAGGCTGGTGGGTCTTCGCCCAAAAGGTAATTATTGACCACATAGTTCCAGATCAGATCGTTTGGTCGCATCCAAGCAAAGGTGCGGGCAAGTTCTTCACCTTTTAGAACGCCTGCCTTGGCAGAGGCGCGGCGCGCCATTTTGATTGAGTTGTCATCAAGAAACAGACCAATCTCGGTATCATCCTGCTGTGGGTCGGTGACACATACCATCTGTGACATTGAATTGATTCGGGTATCCTTTGTTGCCAAAAGCTGGCTCAGGAAGCTCGCCAGCGTAATGCCGCCAGAACAGGCGCCAGACACGTTGATCTTCTTTTGGCGACTGATCTTTCGCACCACGTCTGAGGCTTCAATCAGGGCATCGACATAGTCAGCAAGGCCCCAATGGCTGCAGGTTTCATCCGGATTGCGCCAACTGACAGCAAATACCTGATGGCCGTTTTCCACCAGAAACTTGAAGAGACTCTTGTCGGCGCTGAGGTCAAGGACATAGAATTTGTTGATTTGTGGCGGCACGACCAACAGCGGAATTTTGTTCACGCTTTCGGTCTTGGGGCTATATTGGATAACCTCCAGCATGGCGTTGCGGAAAACGACTTTACCGGCAAGACCAGCGATATTTTCACCCAAAACGAAGGGGCGCGTGTCGACCTGCGTTGGCAGACCGTTACCAAAGCGCAGATCGTCATAGGCATTTTTCAGCCCTTTCAGCACGGACTGGCCACCGGATTCGTACATTTTCTTCATGGCCGCCGGGTTGCCGAGCAAATTATTGGTAGGTGCGAAGCCGTCAGCGATCAAATCCAGCATGAATTTTGAACGCGCCTTGTCGACAGGGTCCATCTCAATTGAGTCAAGCCAGCCGTTCAGGCCCGTACGGAAAGCCAGCCATGACTGCAGACCCGCTTGTAAAGGGGTTTTTCAGCCATACATCATCTTTGAAACGGCGGTCTTTTGGGTCGGGGGCATAGTCGGATTGGCCCTTGGCAATCTCAATCAGATCTTTGCTATAGGTCACGACATGGGAGCCAAAGGACTTGGGATTGCTGGCGGCTTTTACAAGAAATGTTCCGAAGGACTTTACGAGGTCAGAACGCTGTAATCCAACGATCGGGTTGAAGGCGGTCGTTGATTCAGCAGCTTGAGATGCGACGCGTTTTTTAGATTTTGCCATCTGATTCTTCCCGTAAGCCCTGTTGGTCATCTAATCTATAATGACAATTGTTAATAATTTCAAACATGACAGGCAAAATTAGCACGAAAATCAAAAATAGCTCATAAACCTTCACATTTATTTCGCAGGTGCCAGAAATAAAACCCCCAGCGCATCGGGGGAGGGGGAGAGGGGGAAAGAGGATGCGCCGGGGGTATCTAAGTCGAAATTAAGCGGCTGATTTTTCAGCAGCGACTTCGACAATTTTGTCTGCTACAGGAGTAGCAACGTCAGCTTTTTTAGCGACGCGCTTGGTCACTTTTTTTGCAGTAGTCTTTTTAGCAGCCGCTTTTTTAGGGGCCGCCTTCTTTGGCGCATCAGCTGTTTCCAAAGATTTGGTCAGGATTGTCACTTTGCGAGACAATGTTGCCAATTTCTTTTCCAGCTTCTCAATGCGCTCTTCGTCAGCGTTTGCAGTACCAAAAGATGGCAGGCTAGGAACGGCTGGCACTAGGGCGCGAATTTTCTCAAGACGAGGCTCGGCAAAGGTCACAACATTGCTGCGGGCTTCAACCAATTTGTCTTGAGCAGCGCCTTCAATGCCTTCGCCTTTTTTAGCGAGGTCAGCGAAAACTTGTGAAGGTTTTGCTGTCAGGGCATCGCGCTTAACAGTGACCTTGCTGAAACCATCGCGCGCAGCGTCAAATGCAGCAGCATAGCCACCGAGGGTTACGAGGAACGCTTGACGGGCAGCTTTGGCAGCAGCAGTCGCTTTTACTTTTTATACAATAGTCATTTCAGTCTCCAAATATCTTCAAAGGGGGGCGGAGTGGCCTCACCCTGCCTTGAATTCTGGTGGAAACTAGCGAAACAAATTAGAAAAGGCACCCTAATCGAAAGAGTGCTTGTAATGCTTTGAAAATAAATGAGAAATTTTAAACTGGTTGAGGGTGCCGATCAGTCTTCATAGATGACATAGAGCTTTTTTAACTGAACCGATCGTCTGCCATGTGCCGCAAAACCCTGACGCGATGGTAAAGCTGTCGCCGGCTTTCAGGTGTTCGGCATGGCCGTCCTTGTCGGTGAGGATCGCTTCGCCTTCAAGGATAGTGCAAAACTCATCCTCGCTATAGGAAACACGCCATGTCCCGGCATCAGAGCCCCAGACCCCGACGAAAAAGTTGCCCCTGGCATTGGTGAATTGGTTCACGGTCATTTGTTGCGGCGAGCCTGCGAGGAGCTTGCTGGCGTCAACGGGCTCGCGCTCATCGGTTGTTGCATCCATGGAGATTCGCTGGAATTTGGTCATGAGTTATTGCCTCTTTGGAGATATTTTCCCCTGTCTACAAAACTTTGGTCCAATTCTCCAGCGACTAATTGATGCGGCCGATAGTCTATGGGTCTTTTTTCGGTGCCTGTGAGCGCGCGTCAACTTTCATAGTGCTGGATTTATCCTCGCTGATATGGCTGTCATCAAGATGCTCGCCGGTGACGATATAATAGACTTGCTCGGCAATATTGGTGGCGTGGTCACCAATCCGTTCAATATTTTTGGTGATGAAAAGAAAGTGCGTGCAAATCGTAATGGTGCGCGGATCTTCCATCATATAGGTCAAGGTCTCACGGAAAAGGGCGGTATAGAGCTGGTCGACCCCGGTGTCCTTTTTAATGACCTCCAGCGCTTGCTCGGTATCCCGCTTGCGATAGGCACGAAGCACCTGACGGATCATTTCATCGACAAGGTCTCCCATCCGTTCGACCGATTTGGCCGCGTCAGGCTGCGAAGGGAGCTGGCTGAAGGTCTTGACGCGTTTGGCGATATTTTTAGCATAATCCCCCATGCGCTCCAGATCATTGACGATCCGCAGGCTGGCAATAACAGTACGCAAGTCGGCGGCCATGGGTTGGCGCAGGGCCAGCAGGCGGGTTGCATGGGCCACGATTTCAGATTCTAAGGCGTCGATGGCTTTATCCTCTAACACCACTTGTTCGGCGGCTGATGTGTCCAGACTTAACAGGCAGGCAACCGAATTTTTAAGCGCGGTAGAAACTTTGTCACCCATGTCGGCGATCAAACGGTCTAAATCAGCCAGTTCTTTGTCATAGATTTTAACGATATGGTCTTGTTGCATGTCTTTTCTCATCTATCCGATACGGCCGGTAATATAGGCTTCAGTGCGCGGGTCTTTTGGGTGGGTAAACAGATCCTCTGTCGCGCCCTTTTCCACCAAGTCGCCAAGATGGAAGAAAGCGGTATAGTCAGAAACGCGCGCGGCTTGTTGCATTGAATGGGTTACAATCACGATGGTGAATTTCTCTTTAAGTTCGTGAATGAGCTCCTCGATCCGCGCCGTGGCGATGGGGTCAAGGGCAGAGCAGGGCTCGTCCATCAAAATGACGTCGGGTTCAATGGCGATGGCGCGGGCGATACAGAGACGCTGTTGCTGTCCGCCAGAAAGGCCGGTGCCAGGCGTATCCAACCGGTCATGAACCTCGTCCCACAGACCCGCGCGGCGCAAGCTTTTTTCGACTTTCTTGTCAAGGGTCGCCCGGTCTTTGGCAAGGCCATGTAACCGGATGCCGTAGGCGACATTTTCAAAAATCGACTTTGGAAAGGGATTGGGCTTTTGAAACACCATACCGACTCGGCGGCGCAGGACTTCCACATCCACTTGCCTGTCATAGACGTTGGCGCCGTCAAGGGTAATGACGCCAGAAACCTTGCAGGTCTTAATCAGGTCATTCATCCGGTTGATACAGCGCAGGAAGGTGGTTTTGCCGCAGCCGGAAGGGCCAATTAAGGCGGTGACTTGCTTGGGCGGAATTTCAAGATTGATGCTGTGCAGAACTTTGCGGTCGCCGTAGGCAACGCTCACGTCAGTGGCGATGATTTTTGGGCGACTGGTGTGGACAGTGACGCTGTCCATCTTGGGGTGGTGGGTCATAGGTTTTACCATTTCTTTTCTAGCCTCTTACGCAAAATGATGGCTGTCAAGTTCATGACCACCCAGAAAGACCAAGAGGATCAAGATTGCGCCAGCTGTTTTCTCCTGGAAGGCCCGCTCGGGGCTATCGGACCATAAGAAAACCTGGACGGGAAGGGCGGTAGCCGGGGCTGTAAAGCCAGTGGGGAGGTCGGCGATGAAGGCGACCATGCCGATCATCATCAGCGGTGCTGTCTCGCCAAGGGCGCGGGCCATCCCAAGGATTGTGCCGGTCAGCATGCCGGGTAAGGCAAGCGGCAGGAGGTGGTGAAAAACGGCTTGCATGTGCGACGCTCCAACACCGAGCGCGGCTTCTTTAATCGAAGGCGGCACCGCCTGAATGGCGACACGGCTGGAGATAATAATGGTCGGCAACGTCATCGGGGCCAATACCATACCGCCGGCCAGCGCTGAAGACCGCGGCAAGCCAAACAGGTTCAAGAAAACAGCAAGGCCCAGCAGGCCGAAGATGATTGAGGGCACGGTGGCGAGATTGTTAATATTGATTTCAAGGAAGGCCGTCAGCTTGTTCTTTGGGGCAAATTCTTCCAGATAGATGGCAGCAAAAATGCCGACCGTGAAAGACAGGAAAAGACAAACCAGCAAGGTGAAGATCGAGCCAAGAAGTGCCCCGCCAATGCCGGCGCGTTCAGGATCGCGGCTGTCACCGGCGGTCAGGAACGTCATATTGAAGGTGCTTCTCAGCTTACCCGCAGTTTGGAAGTCTCTGATCCAGCCAAGCTGTTTTTCCCCCAATTTTTCGACGATAGCAGAGCCAAGGCCAGACTTGAGGGCCAGATCGACATCGTCAGAGGCCGGCAGCCAAATCGAAAAGGTTTCTGGCAGGGTCTCGATGTTTTTTGATGTCAGGTACGCTTGCAAAGTTTCCTCGGCACCTACGGCAACCATATTATAGGCGGCCTTCTTTTCGGAACGGCTTTTGGCGTCGGGGAAATTTTCAAGGGCGCTTTTACGGAGCAGACTGAAATAATCCTCCCCAGCCGCCACTGCCTTTGTCTTTGATATTTCGAGTTGAATTTCGGTCGCGGTAAAGGCACCAGCACCGCGGTATGCAATCGCCCCGATAAGGAAGAAAAGGAAAGCCAAACTGGTAAAAACAGCGACCTTACCATACAGACGGAAACGCTTTTCCGACTGATAGCGTGCGCTGAGGCCCGGCAGGTTGGCGCGGGAAAAGGGGTGAATGGACTTAGTCATAAGCTTCTCGGTAGCGGTTAACGATCCAATTACCGATCAGGTTCAGGATCAAGGTGATCATAAATAGGGCGAGGCCCAGGGCGAAAGCGGCCAATGTCTTTGAGCTGTCGAATTCTTGATCGCCGGTCAGCAGCATGACGATCTGAACGGTGACAGTGGTGACGGCTTCCAGTGGGTTGAAGGTTAGGTTGGCGGCGAGGCCCGCAGCCATAACCACGATCATTGTCTCACCAATGGCGCGCGAAGCAGCCAGCATGATGCCGCCAGCAATCCCCGGCAAGGCAGCGGGCAGAACGACACGGCGAATGGTTTCTGATTTGGTGGCGCCAAGGCCCAGCGATCCTTCACGCAAGGTTGAAGGGACCGCAGACAACACATCATCGGACAGCGATGACACCAGCAGCACAATCATCACACCCATTACAAGGCCAGCTGCAAGGGCTGATTCTGAAGCGATATCAAGCCCGATCGTCGCGCCGATAGAGCGCAGGAACGGCGCAATAACGATGGCGGCAAAGAAACCATATACGACGGTGGGGACACCGGCGATAATTTCAAAGGTTGGCCCCAGGATAGCGCGGTGATGGGCGGGGGCATACTCCGCCAGATAAATAGCGGAAAAAATCCCAATGGGGCAGGCAACCGTTAAGGCAACCAGACTGATCAAAAAGGTACCGATAAAAAGGGGAACCGCGCCAAAAGCACCCGACGCGCCGACCTGATCGTCGCGCATCGCCGTTTGTGGGTTCCAGTCAGTGCCAAACAGAAAGTCGAAAATGCCAATCTCTGAGAAAAAGCGCAGGCTTTCAACCAACAACGAAAAGACAATGCCAATGGTTACCAAAACGGCGATTGCAGCCGAGGCCATCAGCAATAGCTTGATGGCCCCTTCTGCAATGTGTCTTCGCCGTGATTGTGTGCGATCAACGCTTTAGAGAAACACTCACGCCTATTTCCTATCACTAGTGGAGCTTGGCCAGTATTGCCGCAACGATGTCTTCGCGTTCTTCGTTGCTCATCAGGGATCAGGCCGCGGTCAACCAGGTATCCGTCTTCACCGATGGCACTTTCAGCAACAAATGCTTCGACAAAAGGCTTGAGACTGGGGACAGAGGAGAGGTGCTCGCCTTTAACATAGAAGAAGAGCGGGCGAGAGATTGGGTAGCTACCATCAGAAATGGCTTCAAAGGTCACTGCCGTGCCGTTGATTTTTGACGCTTTCACTTTGTCGCCATTCTCTTCCAGGAAGCTATAGCCAAAAATCCCAAGGGCGTTTGGATTAGCGTCGAGCTTTTGAACAATCAGGTTGTCATTTTCGCCAGCCTCAATGAAGGCACCGTCTTCGCGGACGGTTTGGCAAGTTGCCTGGAAGGCGCTCGGATTGCTTTTCTTCAGCGCTTTAATCTCTGGGAAGGTCGCGCAGCCAGCATCCATTGCCAGTTCAACAAAGGCGTCACGGGTGCCAGATGTTGGCGGTGGGCCCAGAACTTCAATTTCGATGTTAGGCAGGGCGGCATTAACGTCTTTCCAGGTTTTAGCCGTATTGGTCACTAATTTACCATTGGCATCCGGGACTGTTTTCGCGAGCGCCAGATAAAGGTCCCGTACGGTTAGGTCAAACTGAACAGCGTTTTTGGCGTTGGCGATTACAATGCCGTCATAACCAATTTTGACTTCAATGATCCGGTTGACGCCGTTTTTGTTACAAAGCTCTTTTTCCGAGCTTTTAATAGCGCGCGAAGCATCGTTAATATCAACTGTATCTTCGCCCACACCGCTACAAAACAGCTTAAAGCCGCCACCGGTGCCTGTGCTTTCGACGATCGGTGTCTTATAGCCGCTGGTGCGACCAAAGTTTTCAGCAACGACGGTAGAGAAGGGGTAAACAGTAGAGGACCCAACAATGCAAATCTGGTCGTTGGCAAAAGCCTGAGGCGCAAAACCACTTGCAACGACAAGGCTTGATGCAGCAAGGGACCGGATGAGTTTCTTCGACGATTTCATAAAAGCTTCCTTTGTTAAATAGTGCTCGTCATGTGTCTGGAAGCAGAAATAGTGAAGACGTGTGTCAGCTTGGTGACTCGTTTATGACAGTTTCATTACATAAACCATGAATCGGCTGGCGCAGCGAAAGGGTTAATAGCGCGCCAGCCGTTCCTTGCCCGTGGCTTGTTTTCTTATGATTCAAGCGCAAAGGCAAAGCGGTAGCGAACGTCAAAGACGGCTTGTCCTTTGCCGTTTACAATTTGCGGCTTATATTTGAAGCCAGCAGCAGCCTTAACGGCGGCAGAGGCAAAGCAATGACTGTCGTCCTGATCAATGACCTCAATGTCGCTGGTAGTGCCGTCGCTGTTAACGGTTAGCGACACAGTTACATAGCCGTTTAGGCCGCGTTCAGCGCAGCGCGATGGAAATATTGGTTGCGTGGTGACAAGGGGGATCATCGCGCCGTCCGATGCGGTTGGAGGATCCAATGTCATTTTATCGCGGCCTCCAGGCTTTGGCACGGGGCCAAAGGGAATGCTCTTTGGGCCAGTTGTCGGTGACACAGGGGGCGGGTCTCCAATCTTAGGCTCTTCAACAACTGGAATCTTTTCAACTTTCGGACTTCTATAAGTGGGTTTTTGCGGGGTTTCTGCAAAATTCATATCGACCACCGGAAGCGGCCGGCTTTCATCCAGCACCACTTCACCATCGTTGCCAACTAAGCTCTGCATGACAGCAAATAGGCTGAGCGTGATTGTGCTGGCACTGGTGGATAGGCTGATTAGTTTCATTGGTCTCATAATACCCTCCTTTAAATCCCTTTCACATAAATGTTATACTATAACTAAATTGAGTCAATAGAAAATGTAATAGTATAACATTTAACACTATAGTGCCCAATCCAAGCGCCGAGTCCGTCTTCTTGTGGGGGAGACTGAATTTGTTGGCGGCCAGAATTTACAAGCCAAAAGGGCGGGCTTGCGGTATGACACGCAGATAAGTGTGTCACCTAATCCGTTCAGGGAGGCTGTTTTGCTGAGTTACCGCCATTCTTTCCACGCCGGAAATTTTGCTGACCTGATCAAGCATATTGTCTTGGTGGAAATTCTTGAGCATTTGATCAAGAAGGATAAGCCGTTCCACTATATTGATACCCATTCAGGGGCTGGACTTTTTGATCTGGCAGCACCGCACGCCCAGAAGCTTGCTGAACACGCTGGGGGTATTTCTCAGCTGAAGGCGGAAGACTGGCCCGAACTCGCGGCCTATTTCAAGGTGTTAAACTTTTATAATGGGGATTCAGCGCGGGAATTTTACCCCGGCTCACCGCTGATCGCCCTGCGGTATTTGCGGGACAAGGATCATGCCTGGCTTTTTGAACTGCATCCAAGCGACCTGACCCTGTTGCAGCAAAACACTGCTGGTTACCGGCGGGTGAAGGTCACCGGTGCGGACGGGCTAAAGGGCTTATTGGGGTTGGTGCCACCTGTTACCCGTCGTGGGTTGGCGCTTATTGACCCTTCATATGAATTGAAATCTGACTATACTCAGGTGGTTGAAACGCTCATCAAGGCCCATAGGAAATTTGCCACGGGGATTTATGCCCTGTGGTATCCCGTTGTTGAGCGGGGCCGAATTAGCGCCTTGCAAGCGGCCCTTAAGACCAGTGGAATCAGGGATATTCAGTGCTATGAAATTGGCCTCTCGCCTGATTCAGACGCAAAAGGCATGACAGCCACGGGCATGATCGTGATCAATCCTCCCTGGGGCCTGTTTGACAAGATGGCGACCCTCCTGCCCAAGCTGGTCCGCACACTTTCAGAGGATGCTGGGGCGTTTCATCGCTGCGATATCCTCGTTCCAGAATAAGCCAACCGCTAAATAGTGGGGTCAGAATGAGGCTGTCGCTCATTAATGGCGTTTGGACTTGGGGCCGGTCCCAGCCACAGGTCCTCTTTATCTTGCAGCCCAACCCGCTCTCGCTATCCACCCCGCCCCCGGTTGATCGCCAATCTCTGACAACGCCCTCAGCTCTGATCAAACATCCAACTCCCGACTATTCGGCTCAGCTCAAGTCAAGCACCCATCTCCGACTACCCCTCACCTCAGATCAGGCACCCAACTCCCGACTATTCGGCTCAGCTCAAATCAAGCACCCATCTCCGACTACCCCCATCAGACCGTTCCTCGTTCGAGGCTTCGATTTTGATTGCCAAATTGACTTTATTGGCGTAAATAACTGACCAGTCAGTTATTTAATTTGGCTAAAGAACCCCTCGAATGGCGTTTGGCATCTGGTGCCGGGTTTCAGAATGTCCGGGACTTTGGGTGTCGGGGCCCAGTGGCCTGAGGGCGAAAGCAGAGGCAGTATGGTTGATCAGTCACAAAAAATGCCCATCCGCGCTGTGCCTTTGTCATCAGCAGGGAAGGCTAAGCCTCAGTCGGCGACCCGGGCGCGGGATGCTGCCGCCAAAGCAGAGCGGCGACAACTTTTGTTGAATGCCGCGCTGGACGAATTCTATGAAAAGGGCTTTTCGGCAGCCCGTACAGAGGATATAGCGCAGCGCGTTGGCCTTTCAAAAGGCACCCTTTATCTGTATTTCCCGAACAAGGAGCAATTGTTCCGGGCGCTTATCGAAAGTCTGACAGTGCCCAATATTGCTGCGCTGGAACAGATCACCGCTACGGCACCGTCTTTGCGGCAGGCGCTTGAAACTTTCGCACAGTTTGCGCCGGTTTTGGTGCGCACCAGTGGTCTGCCTCGCCTCATGAAGGTGCTAATCAGTGAATCTCAGGTTTTTCCCGATGTGATCACCAGCTACCGCAAGGATGTGATTGAGCGGATTTTGGCGGCGTTCGCTAAGCTGCTTGAGGTGGCGGCGGCGCGCGGCGAAATCACGCTGGATGACCCCATGATCACGGCGCGGCTGGTAGTTGCACCAGTTGTTCTGTCTGCTTTGTGGCAGGCAGTTTTCGCGCAGGAGGGCGTGGCCGACATTGATCTCGACAGTTTGTTTCAGACCCACGTGGAGCTGCTGCTCGCAGGGCCTCTAAAAGGAGACTTCCCATGATTCAATTTAATGTACCCCGACGGGTGATGGCGGCGGCTATTATGCTGACCAGCTTGGCAGCCTGCGGCGGACAGGCAGAAAAAGACGGATATACCGGCTATATTGAGGCCGATTGGGTTTATGTCGCTGCCCCAACTGGCGGATGGTTACTGTCCCGGTCGGTGAATGAAGGCGATATGGTCACGGCTGGTGCGCCGGTGGCCCAGTTGGACACGGATCAGCAACAGGCGGTGCTGGATGCTTTTGAGGCACAGCTCGCCGTCGCCGAAGCCAACGCGCGCAACCTTGAAACCGGTGCCAGACCGGAAGAGTTGCTGGCGCTTTCGGCCCAATTACAGGATGCTGAGGCGCGGCTGGAGCTGGCGCTTGCTGATCGCGACAGGACGGTGCCACTGGTTGCTGCAGGCACGGCGTCTGAGGCACGCGGTGACCAGGTAAAGTCAGCTGTTTTGGTTGCTCAAGCGCAGGTAAAAGCCGCCCGTCAGGCGATTGTCGTGGCAGAACTTTCTGGCCGGAAAGCGGTTCAGGATAGTGCCCGCTCTGCAGTGAGCGCAGCTAAGGCAGCGCGCGATGAAGCTGTCTGGCGGTTGGGGCAGCGTCAAATCACTGCCAAAGTGGCAGGCCGGGTTGAAGAAGTATTTCATTATCCCGGCGAATTTGTCGGTGCCGGAGCGCCGATCCTTGCCCTTTTGCCAGCCGATGGTCTCCGCGTTCGATTTTATATTTCGGAGGAGGACTTAGCGCGGATTACCGTGGGGCAGACAATTAGCGTCAATGCTGATGGCTTTAATAAACCCCTTAAGGCGACGATCATCTATACGTCAGCCGACGCAGAATTTGCACCCCCAGTTATTTACAGCAAAGAAAACCGCGGGAAATTGGTTTTCCTTGTGAAAGCAAGGCTAGAGGCGGGCGCCGATACTTTGCGCCCCGGCCTGCCTGTGGATGTCTCATTATGACTGCATCCGTTTCAACGCCTCATGAGCTAGCCATTGATGTGAGAGGGCTGGTGAAGAAATTTGGCAAAAAAGTCGCGGTTGATGACGTGGATTTGCAAATGCCGAGAGGACAGGTTTGGGGTTTCCTTGGCCCCAATGGCTCTGGTAAGACGACGACGATTCGGATGATCTGCGGCCTGTTGAATCAAAATGAGGGTAGCGGGTTTTTCCTGGGCTATGACATTGTCCGCGAGGCGGCGCGCATTAAGGAAAATGTTGGTTATATGACCCAAAAATTCTCTTTTTGGGGAGACCTTAGTATCCGCGAAAACCTCGAACTGGTTGGTCGGCTGTATGGTATGAAGAAGTTGAAAACGACAGTGGATGAAGCGGTCGAGGGCTTGGGGCTCGCCCACCGCCAAAATCAGTTGGCCGGGGCACTTTCAGGGGGATGGAAGCAGCGCCTGGCGCTTGCCGCCGTTACGATGCATTCACCAAAACTGCTGCTGCTTGATGAGCCGACGGCGGGGGTAGACCCTCAGGCGCGGCGAGATTTTTGGAATGAAATTCACCGGCTCAGTCTTGGCGGCATGACGGTCCTGGTCTCCACCCACTATATGGACGAAGCCGAACGCTGCGACAAAATTGTCTATCTTTCCCATGGCAAAAAGATCACCGAGGGAACAGTTGCCAAAAATCATCGACCGTTCAAAATTGGTGACCTTTCGGGCAGAGGGCGAAAACGTTCGCCAAAAAGTCACCGACCTTGAGGGGAAATCAGGGGTCGAGCATGTCGCTTATTTTGGTGCAGCCCTCCATGCGCGGGCACGGACCGTCACCGCCGAGGTAATGATCAAGTCTGCGGATGCGGCAGGTGTTGACTGGCGGTATGACGCAGAATACGTTCATCGCGCTTTATGAGGTCAACGTGTGGAAGGAATACATGACCAGGTGGCCTCTGTGGCCGCATTAAGGCCATCTTCCAGAGGTGATCCGGATTGGCCGTGACAAGCTTTCATTTGGGGTCATGTTCATGATTCCCATTCTCCAGCTCATGTTGTTTGGCTATACGATCAATACCAATCCAAAGTCGCTGCCAACAGCGGTTTGGTCGAGGAACAGACGCCGCTTGTTCGCACGCTTTTGGAAGGGCTGCGGAACAGTGATTATTATGACTTTGTGCTGCAAACACAGGACCCGCGGGAAAGCGCAGACCTGTTGGCGCGCGGCGATGTTGCCTTTGTCATTACAATTCCCACCGGTTTTACCGAGCAATTGATCAGGGGGGACAGACCAGAGTTTCTGATCGAGGCGGACGCCTCTGACCCGGCGGCTTCCAGCCTTGCCATTGGCCATGCCAAAACCATTTTAGAAAAGGCCTTGGCTCATGAACTGAAGGGACCTCTCGCCTACCTCGCCACCAAGCCACCAGCTTTTGAGGTCGTTGTTCATCCTAAATATAATCCTGAGGGCAT
>CALNZE010000005.1:0-39109 GCA_942490955.1 uncultured Alphaproteobacteria bacterium | reverse complement strand
TGAGAGATGAGACGGGCTAAAAGCCGGGCTGGCGGCATGGCGTGGCGCCAAGCTTTTATTGGCCAAACCTCTGAAGCATTAATCTGAAGGTTTAGTCTCGTATTAGTTTCTTTCGTATTAGTCTCTGGTGGCGAAGAAGCCGTCGTCATTGTGTTTTTCGTCGCCCAGCATGCGGGTGGGGGCCTTGGCACGGCGCGGCAAAAAGAAAAGTATAATGATGAGTGGGGGGACCAGCGCGGTGGCGACGACCCAAAAGTTGCGGTCGCGCTTTTTGCGAATTGCCAATAGCGCAGAGATGATCGGGACGGTGATCCAGACGATCATGGCAATGGTGAGGAGTTGGCCTCTGTCCATACTGCACGCTCCTGCGGTCGGGTTGATTGGCTTGCGCCGTCAAACGGGGGTTCGCCATAAAAAGCAAAATAAGATGATAGAAATTACTTAAGCGGTTGGTATGTCAATATCAAGGCCCAGATCGAGGCAGGGGGCCGAATGGGTGAGGGCACCAACGGAAATGATGTCAACGCCGGTGGCTGCAATGTCGGCGACGGTATCGAGGGTGACGCCGCCGGATGCCTCGGCAATGAGGCGGCCATCAATGGTTTTTACGGCGCGGCGCAGGTCTTCAAGCGACATGTTATCGAGTAGTACGGCATCGACTTTTTCCGCCAAG
The DNA here is from genome assembly GCA_942490955.1 of uncultured Alphaproteobacteria bacterium. GTDB lineage: Bacteria > Pseudomonadota > Alphaproteobacteria > Rhizobiales > HXMU1428-3 > HXMU1428-3. The sequence continues at coordinate 38,436 of CALNZE010000005.1, read as the reverse complement.
GCTTTGTTGAGCTGCTCTAGCGTGTCTACTTCGACTTCGAGCTTGATCATATGGCCGGTGTTTTCGCGGGCTTTGGAAATCGCGGCCTTAATGCCACCGGCGAAGGCGATGTGGTTGTCTTTAATAAGCACGGCATCATCAGGGCGGAAGCGGTGATTACGCCACCGCCCACACGGACGGCAATATTTTCGCAAACGCAGGCCGGTGTGGTTCTTCGCATCGACGATGACGGCGCTGGTGTGTTTGATTTTTTCTGCATAGCGGGCGGTTAATGTCGCGATGCCGGTCAGGCGGCCGAGAAAATTGAGAGCGGTGCGCTCTGCCGTGAGAATGGCACGGACGGGGCCGGTGATTTCGGCGATGTGGTCACCAATTGCAAGCTGATCGCCATCCTGCTTGTGCCAGGTTATCTCGCACGCCGGGTCGGTTTGGCAGAAGGCTTCGTCGGCGAAAAGCGCACCGGCCAACACACCGGCTTCGCGGGCCTTTATGATGGCTGTGCCGGTTGTTTGGGTATCGAAAATTGCGTTGCTGGTGATGTCGCCGGCAAGGCCCAGATCTTCTTCAAGCGCTGCGGCGACGGCATCTGCAACGAGGTGCTCGGGTGGGGGCATTCGTTTGTGCTTGGCATTCGGCATGGGGTATCTTTCGCGATTGAAGGGCGGGCGGCAGAATGACGGCCGGGGGATTTTAGTAGGCGGCAAATGGCTTTTGGTACGGCTCGGCTGGTTCCGTTGACCCGATCGGAGCGTTGATTAATTGGTCCGGGGAGCCGGGTGCAGGGCGGCTGGCGTGGCGGGCACGGGAGCCTGAATGTTGCGCCTGTTTCCGGCTGGGGAAACCTTCAAGTACCTCGTCCAGCGTTAGGTAGCTGCTGCGGGGTTGTGTGCCTGATCTGTTTTGATCTTTCTCAACCGGGTCATTGTTACGCGGGTCATTCTGGCACTGGTCATTCTCACACTGGTCTGTGCGAAAATGACTGCCGCAACTGGTCGTGCGCGCAAGGGCGGCAACAAGGATGAATTTCGCGGTTGTTAGCATGTTCAGGCCGCGTTGGCTTTGGCTGAGGGTGGTCTCGATTTCCCGAATGATTTCCATGGCCTTTTCCAGCCCTTTGGCGCTGCGCTCAACGCCAGCATGATGGAACATGGCGCTGCGCAATTGGGCAATGCTCTGAAGAAAGCGGCTGTTGCTTTCGATTGCTGCGGCCGGGATGGCGGGTAAAGTGACGGTTGACGTTGTGCCTTTGGTTTCCGGTTCGATTATTGCGATATTTTTAGCAATGCGGGCCGCGAAAACGACGGCTTCGAGCAGTGAGTTTGAGGCAAGTCGGTTGGCCCCGTGGAGGCCGGTGGAGGCTGTTTCGCCGCAGGCCCAGAGGCCATCAACGCTGGTGCGGCCATGTTCATCGGTGACGATGCCGCCCATATGGAAATGTGCGGCGGGGGCGATGGGGATGGGTTGCTGCAGCGGGTCGATGCCAGCGGCGGCGCATTTTTCCATCACGGTTTTAAAATGATCCTTCATGTGGGTACCGCTGATTGGTGTGCAATCGAGGAAGGCGCCGCGCCCGGCTTTGATCTCGCGATCAACAGCAAGAGCGACGATGTCGCGCGGGGCCATTTCCATTTCAGGATGGAGGCCCGCCATGATGCGCTCGCCGCGGGCATTGACCAGCAGGGCGCCTTCACCGCGAAGGGCTTCTGTTGCAAGGGGGGCGGGGTCAAGCCCGGCGTTGATCGCGGTCGGGTGAAACTGGACAAATTCTGCATCGCGGATCACCGCGCCTGCGCGCGCGGCCATGGCAATGCCTTCACCGCGGGCCATTGGCGGGTTTGTTGTTTTGGCATATAGATAGCCGCTGCCACCGGTTGCCAGCACGACGGATTTGGCTAGCAGCAAGGTGCCGGGGCCAAAACCTCTGGCTTTGGCAGGCCAGGCGAACACCCCATTGACCGTGCCGTTCTCCGTGCTGAGTTCATGGACTTCGATGCCCTCAAGGATGCTGATTGAGGGGGTCTCTCTCACGGTTTTAATCAGGGCCGCCATGATGGCAGCGCCGGCCTGATCACCGGAGACGCGGACGATGCGGTTGGTGCCGTGGGCGGCTTCTTTTGATAGCTGCAAGCGGCCAGCGAGGTCTTGATCAAAGGGGACGCCATATTGCAACAGATCGTGGATGCGGTCTGAGGCTTCACTGGTGACGAGGTGGGCGATGGCCTCATCGACCAGGCCGGCGCCGGCCTTGATGGTGTCCGCTGCGTGATCACCGGCTGTGTCGCCTTCACCGATGGCGGCAGCAATGCCGCCCTGTGCCCACAGACTTGAAGCGCCATCGCCAAGCGCTTTTGACGCGATGACGGTCACCGGGCGGGGCGCAAGTTTCAGGGCGGTGAACAACCCGGCGAGACCGGCGCCAACGATGATGGTTTCATGGGCGCTGTTTATCTGTTGCGGTGCCGGATTGCGGGCGCTTTCAGGCGAGCGCGATGTTACCATTTTAATGGCCTTTCATCGAATAAGAGCAGAAAGTGACCGAGACTGAACCCGTTAGTTAACCGCATCGATCATCCGCTGGACCGAGGCGCGGGCGCGCTCGGCAACGGCAGGGTCGATCGTGACTTCTTCCTTCATCTCGAGGAGTGCCTCATAAACATTCTGCAAGGTGATGCGCTTCATGTGCGGACAGAAGTTGCAGGGCCGGATGAACTCGACGCCGGGGGTATCGACCGCCACATTATCGCTCATGGAGCATTCGGTGACGAGCATCACTTTGTTGGGGCGGTTGTCCTTGACCCAATTGATCATGCCGGAGGTGGAGCCGGTGAAGTCGGCGGTGTCAATGACATCCGGCGGGCACTCGGGATGAGCGATGATTTTAAGGCCGGGGTTGGCGGCGCGATACTCTTCCAGCTCTACGGCCGTGAAGCGCTCGTGGACTTCGCAATGGCCTTTCCAGGCGATGATTTCCTTGGTTGTTTTTGTCTGCACATATTGGGCGAGATATTCATCGGGCACCATGATGACGCGATCGCTCTCGAAGCTCTCGACAATTTCCACGGCATTTGATGAGGTGCAGCAGATGTCACACTCGGCTTTTACATCAGCAGAGGTGTTGACATAGGTGACGATTGGAACGCCGGGGTAGGCCTCGCGCAGGGCGCGGACATCGGCCGCAGTGATGGAGGAAGCAAGCGAGCAGCCAGCTTTTGAATCCGGGATCAATACGGTTTTTTCCGGGTTCATCAGTTTGGAGGTTTCGGCCATGAAGTGAACGCCGCACTGAACAATAACATCAGCATCGACATTGCTGGCCTCTACAGCAAGTTGCAGGCTGTCGCCCATGAAATCTGCGATGCAATGAAAGATCTCGGGTGTCATATAGTTGTGAGCGAGGATGACGGCGCCCCGGGCTTCCTTCAACTCATTGATGGCTTTTATCAGCGGTGCCATATGCGGCCACTCAACCGGAGGGATGACGTCTTTCACTTTTTCATAAAGTGGCGCCATCTCCTTGGCGAGTTCGGGGGTATAGGCTTCCAAGCTGTGGTCAGCATATGTGCCATCAGTCTTTGCAGGATGAGGCGCAACGCCGTTTTGCAGCTTCGAAGATTTGCTGATGGAAGATTTGCTGATGTCTGTGCGTGTTTTATCCAAAACAGTCATAAATCAACCCCTTTATCGTCTCAAGTCGTGACCGGTGCTCTGTGTAATGTGCTGTGTGCAATTACAAAACGCCGCTGCCCTTAACATGACTTAACACAGTTGTGCTCATATTGAGCATAAGTATGCTGTAAAAATTGCCAGCCGAAGCTGAGCAAAAATTAACCACTGAACAGTTTATAAGCCTGACTGCTTGGTCCTGTCAATGTTCCGGTGGCATTAGGGCATGCTTAGCTCTCCACCTTATGGTCAATATATGGGGTGGGTTTTATAAATTACCAGAGGTAGGGGCCAAATTTTGCAGCAGCCGACCTGCTAGTGAAAACTGGCCGGTTAGTGAAACTCACTCGTTTGCACAAAATTGCCTGCCCAACCAAGCGGGCGATCCCCCGTCCAGGGGCGGTTAATGGATGGTTGGGGCCGGGGCTTGTGATACTGGGGATGATTTTGCTGTGAAGCGATGACGGTCCGGATGCCATTTTATGGACCAGGACTTTACCCCGGCAGACTGATTGGAAATCACCGTCTCTTTGCTATGGGTGATGGTGAGGTTGGCGGCAATCTCGGTGCTTTGATCTTGTTCTGCGGTGGCAACTTGATCGATGCTCCATGAAGAGGCAGCGTGATCCGGGCCATTGATACGGTGGTTGGTGACAATGAGGGCAGGTACCCCTTTTGTTCTTGCGGTGAAAGCAATTCTTTGGGCGCAAAGATTATCCACCAATGGCACATGCGCGACAATGGCTGTGGCCGCAGCGCCATGCATGGTTTCCTCAATGGCCCAAAGAAGATCGTCGCTATGTTTTGCGGTGACTATAACCAACTGGTCATTTTCAATTCCCAAAGTGGTGGCAGCCGTTTCGCTTAACCAGCCGATCAGCTCGGACTGGTCCTGGGAAACAAAGCAAAATATCGGGTCGGATTTTTCCGCTGTAATTCTCCTGGCTGCTAGAGCCAGGGCGCATTTGAGCGTAAGCGCCTGATCGCGGAAATGACGCGGGTTAAACTGGTGAAGGCCAGCGCTTATCAGGCAGCCGGGTGCGAGAGCGAGGTCAATTTGCGGTGCACCAAAGGAGAGTTCACTTGATGATTGAGGGGCAGGCAGGGTTTCGCCAGCGGGATTGATCATGTAAGGGAGCTGCGCGGGCTTCGTTGCGGCGCCGGCCGGGATTTCATAATGCGTGATAATGTCATTGGCGGCGCTATTGATGCGGGCTGCCAGAGCTGCTGGGGTGAGTGAGTTTTCTATTTGTGTTGTTTGCCGTTTCATGACGATGTCGTCCCCTTGCTACTGCTCTGTTCTATTTCTGTTCTACTGAAGCGATGGGAACATGTCAAGAACAAAAGTGGGGTGAATGTTCTTGTTTTGTAAGACTGGGGCGGTAATTTATTGTTATTGAATAAAAAAAACCTGCCGGGTGTGGCAGGGTTTTTTAGTTTTAATGTTGTTTCGCGTGTCTGGGTGGAACACGGTATCTGCAATTTAATTACCTGAGCGTTGCCCCAGGCCCATTTTTTTGGCGAGACGTGAGCGGGCTGCGGCGTAATTTGGAGCAACCATTGGGTAATCGTGCGGCAGGCCCCATTTTTCACGGTATTCTTCTGGTGAAAGATCGTAATGGGTGCGCAGGTGACGTTTTAGAGACTTAAACTTTTTGCCGTCTTCGAGGCAGATTATAAAATCGGGGGTTACAGATTTTTTGACCGGGACGGCAGGCTTTAAGTCTTCCAGTGTGCTTCCGGGGCTTACACTGGCAGCTTTACTCAATGCGTCAAATACCTCACCGATGAGAGATGGCACATCATTAGCAACAACAGTATTATTACTTACATAGGCAGCAACAATGTCCGCAGTAAGCTCTACAACTACGGAACTGTTCTTTTCTTGCTCCATTGATTTCACTCCTAAATTCAACTGGCTATTTTTATTTTTTTCATAATTCTATTTTAGATAACTAAAACAGTGCTCTACAAGATGTTCTTAAGCCATCTTGTGAGGAATTAGCGATAATTATTAATTGGTGTCTTTGGGATAATGTATAGATTCGCCATAAAATTTTGATTTGTTTCTTTATTGTATTAACTTGTTCTAAAAATCATAAAATTACTAAAGATCAGGCAAAAATCTAAAATTGATAAAATACATTCAATGAAAAGTATATAATCAATTCAAAGTGTAATTAAAAATTGTGTAATCCCATTTTTGTTATTTCATTCAACAGCATTTATATTCCATTTTTTTAGATGTCGTCAATGCCGCGTCTGTCTAACAAATATTATATTCGTATAAAGAAAAAAGTTTGTCTGGGGTTCAATTTGTCGCAGTGTTACGTATGTTTTTTACCGGCGATGATATTTGTCTAATACTTTCAATGATAAGACGCTTACCTAAAAAAGATTGTTTTTTTAAGCGTTTGGCGTGTTAACCGCGTTTCTGTTGGTCATGAGGGCAAAACTAATGCGAGACATAGTAAATTTACCTGTTTAGCACCGGCGTTTTTCATTGTTTTTGCCGCCGCGTTGGCCGTTGCACCAGTTGTTATGACGTCGTCGATGATTAAAACGGAGCGATTATTCAGATGATTGACTCGGTGTTCCGGGATGTGAAACGCGCCCTGTAAATTGCTTTTTCGTTGTGTCTCGCTTAAGCCAACCTGGCTTTGGGTGTTCTTTTTACGCGCGAAACTTTTAAAATCAACTGGTTTATCAGTCATTTCCGAGATTCTTTTGGCCAGCAAGGTTGATTGATTGAACCGGCGACGCCATAGCCGCTGTCGGTGCAGGGGGATTGGAATGAGGACGTCTGCCTGGTTGAGAAAGTCTTGCCCTGTACTTATCAGCCAGTTGGCCATCAGGGTGGTTACCTCATGCCGGTCCTGATATTTCAGCTTATGAATGAGCTCACGCATGGTGCCTTCATAAAGTGCAACGGCGCGAGCGCGGTCATAGGCGGGGGGTGATTTGGCGGCTGCGGCTGAAATGGCATTTTCACCGATGTCGAAGGGGAGCGGCTCACCTGTGAGCTGACAAAAGGGGCTGGAGATGAAGGTGATTTGCTGCCAGCAGGTGGGGCAAAGCTGATTGGTGTCTGCGGTGGCCTGGTGGCAATTCAGGCAGACGGGCGGCAGGATGAAATCCGTGACCGCTTTGGCCCATGTTTTGGGCCAGGCTTTGCTCAAGGTGAGGCTGTAAGGGCCGCTATGCCGGGATTGCTCTGCCACGGTTGGATGCTCTTGTCGTAAAATTTCGGGTTGTGAGCTGAAGCTGCGAGCTCAGCAAAGGTTCGTTTTGTCTGCGTGCTGAGCATAGCAATTCCCGGGCTGGCTTTCACCTGCTGGTTTTTATTTGGCGTTAAAGAGGCAAATAAAAGGGTCCGGTATCAGCCTTTAGGCGGCCTGATCTACTGGCATGACAGTGGCGGCTGTTTTGATCCGTGCCTGGGGATGGATTTCTCCCTGGCTTAATACAGCGGTTTGCGGCCGGAAGCGCTCGACGATGGAGCGGACGAAGGGCCGGGCCGCCGGGCTTGTCAGGAGGACAGCGTAATCGCCATTGGCTGAGGCTTCCTCGAAGGCGGCGGCGATGGCGCGGATGAAGTTTTGTAGTTTGCTTGGTGCCATGGCCAGTTGGCGGTCGTCGCCATCGCCGATGATGGTCTCGGCAAATTCCTGCTCCCAGACGGGGTGCATGGAGATGATGGCCAGGGTGCCATCCGGGTTGGTGTAGGCAGCTGAAATCTGACGCGCGAGGCGGCTGCGGACATGCTCGGTGATGGCCTGGCCATTGTGAGTGAAAGCGGTGGCCTCGGCGATGCCCTCCAGGATGGTCGGCAGATCGCGGATGGAGACGCGCTCCTTAAGCAGATTTTGCAGGATGCGCTGGATGCCGGTTATGTTGATCTGCTCGGGCACAAGATCTGAGAGCAGGCGCTTCTGGTCGGTGGTGAGATTGTCCAGTAGGCCGTTGACCTCGGTGTATGAGAGGAGGTCGGCCATGTTATTTTTAAGCACCTCGGTCAGGTGGGTTGAGACAACCGTGACAGGGTCAACAACGGTGTAGCCCTTCATCTGGGCATCGTCGCGCTTTTCACCGGCGATCCATTTGGCGGGCAGACCGAAGGTCGGCTCCGTGGTGCGGATGCCGGGCATGTCGATGTCCTGGCCCATGGGGTCCATGACCAGATACTGGCCGGGGTAGATGAGGCCCTCGCCTGAGTCCACTTCCTTGACCTTGATGATGTAATCATTGGGGCCAAGATGGACGTTGTCGAGAATGCGCACTGACGGCATGACGAAGCCCATATCGGCGGCGAGCTGGCGGCGAAGGGCCTTGATCTGCTCGGTCAGGCGGTCGCCATCAGGCGCGCCGTCTTTAATCATCGGGATGAGCGCGTAGCCGAGCTCCAGGCGTAGATCATCAATTTTGAGGACATTGGCGATGGGCTCTTCGGCGGGCGGGGCCGATTTGGCCTGTTCCTTGGCCATTTCCACTTCGGCGGCTGCGGCGACTTTCTTCTTCTTTCGGCCTGAGGCCTGCCAGGCAAGGAAGCCGGCTCCGCCACCAAGCGCCAGGAATGGCAGCATCGGGATGCCGGGCAGCAGCGCCATTGTCACCATCAGGAAGGCGGACATTGAAAGCGCTTTGGGATAACCGGAGAGTTGCTCGGACAAGGCTTTGTCTGCCGCGCCATCGACACCGGCTTTGGAGACGAGCAGGCCGGCGGCGGTGGAGACGATGAGGGCAGGCACCTGGCTGACGAGGCCGTCACCAATGGTCAACAGCGTGTAGGTTTGTGCGGCGTCACCGAAGGAAAGGTCATTTTGGCCAACACCGATGACGATGCCGCCGATGATGTTGATCAGCGTGATGAGAAGGCCGGCGACGGCGTCACCGCGCACGAATTTAGAGGCACCATCCATGGCGCCGAAAAAGGAGCTTTCACTCTCCAGCCGTTGCCGGCGTGCCTTGGCGGTGTCCTCATCGATCAGACCGGCGGAAAGGTCAGCATCGATGGCCATTTGCTTGCCGGGCATGGCATCGAGGGTGAAACGCGCGGCGACCTCGGCGATGCGGCCAGAACCTTTGGTGATGACGATGAAGTTGACCAGCACCAGAATGGAAAAGACGATGATGCCGATGATGAAATTGCCCTGCATGACAAAATTACCAAAGGCCTCGATAACCTGACCGGCCGCGCCTGTGCCCTCGTGACCATGGCTGAGGATCAGCCTTGTTGAGGCGATGTTGAGGGCCAGCCGCATCATCGTGGCGATCAGGAGGATCGTGGGGAATGAGGAGAATTCGAGCGGCGTGTGGATGAACAGCGCCGTCATCAGGATAAGCACGGAAAAGGTGATGGAGATGGCCAGGGCCATATCCAGCATGACTGACGGCATGGGCAGGATGAGCATCACTAGGATGGCGATGATGCCAAGGGCGAGGCCAATGTCGCCATGGCCTCTCCATCTGCTCACTACTGTTGCGTCACTCATTTCCTGGACCTTTAGATTCGTCTAACCAACTAAAATGCAGCCGGTCTTCTGCCTGACTTTCCTTGAGTCGGGGACCAAACCCAAGGCGTAACTGCTGCTGGCGCGCCCGGATTTGCGAAAACCCGTGGATAGTCGGGTTCCCGGCTCTGATCGGTTGATTTTACGGGGCGAGGCTGCGGGCCTCGTTTGGCATTGGCACGTCAAGCCCTTCATCTGTGTATTGCTTTAATTTGTTGCGCAAAGTGCGGATGGAGATGCCAAGGATGTTGGCGGCGTGGGTGCGGTTGCCGATGCAATGATCGAGGGTATTGAGGATCAGGTCGCGCTCGACCTCGGCGACGGTCATGCCGACAAGGCTCTGGTTGACGGCTTCGGCCGCAGCGGCCGCGGCGGCGGCGGGCTCGGTTGCCAGGTTTGTCAGCGCTTCTGGTGGGCGGATGACATCAGCGGTGATCTCATTGCCATTGGAGAGCAGCACGGCGCGGTGGAGGGTGTTTTCCAACTCGCGGACATTGCCGGGCCAGGGCGCGGCTTTGAGCATATCAAGTGCGGCGGCATCGATGGTTTTTGGCTCCAGGCCGTTTGCCTTGCTGTATTTTTCGGCAAAATGGGTGGCAAGGGCCAGGATGTCTTCGACGCGCTCGCGAAGCGGGGGTATTGAAAGGTTGACGACGTTCAACCGGTATAGAAGATCTTCGCGGAAGCTTCCATCCTTGACGGCTTCAGCCAGGTTGCGGTTGGAGGTGGCGATGATGCGAAGATCGACGGGCACCGGCTTGTTGCCGCCGACGCGGTCGATGACCCGCTCCTGGATGGCGCGCAGCAGCTTGGCTTGCAGGCGCACATCCATTTCGGAGATCTCATCAAGCAGCAGGGTGCCGCCGCTGGCTTCCTCAAACTTGCCGATGCGGCGCTGGACGGCGCCGGTGAAGGCGCCTTTTTCGTGGCCGAACAGCTCAGATTCCAGCAGATTCTCTGGAATGGCGGCGCAATTGACGGAAATAAAGGTTTTGCTGGCACGGGGGGATTGCTCGTGAACATGGCGGGCCATGACCTCCTTGCCGGTGCCGCTTTCGCCGGTGATGAGAATGCTGGCGTCTGAATTGGCAACCTGATCAGCCAGGGCGATGACTTTGCTCATCACCGGATCGCGGTAGATCATGGCTTTTTGATCCCTGGCGACGGCGGTGAGGATGGCGGCGATCAACTCCGGGTCTGGTGGCAGCGGGATATATTCTTTGGCACCGGCCTGAATGGCGGCGACGGCGGCTCTTGTGTCTTCGCCGCTCCCACAAGCAACGACGGGCACATGGATATGTTCTGCCTCAAGCTGCGTGACCAGATCTTTAATGTCGAAATTGTCTTCGATCATGATGAGGTCAGCGCCCTGACCGCCGCGCAGGTCGCGCATGGCTGTCTCTATGGTGCCTGCATGGGTGACGCGGGCGCCGCTTTCCATGGCGATTTTTGTGGCGACGGTCAGGTTGCCGTGCAAGCTGCCGATGATTGTTAAACGCATAGTGTCGCTCCTTTGGTGGCAGTCTTAGCCGATGTCTTTTTTGTTGATGATTTCAGTCATGGTGACGCCGAGTTTTTCATCGACGAGGACGACCTCGCCTCTGGCAACCAGGCGGTTGTTGACATAAAGGTCGATCGCCTCACCGACTTTGCGGTCAAGCTCGATGACGTCACCTTCCTCAAGGTCGAGGAGATTGGAAATCTCAATCTGGGTGCGGCCGAGCACGGCGGAGATTTTAACCGGCACATCGAATACGGCTTGCAGATCTTCGAGCTGTTTCGGCATTTCGGGCTCCATCGGGACGGCGCTTTTGGTGCCTGGCTCGGCCTCGGAGGAGAAGTCCTTCAATTCGAGATTTTCATCGGCTGTCTGGTCTTCACTCATGATTGTGTCTCGCTGTCATGATTTAATGGTTGCTGCGTTTCGCCCAGGGGAGAATGGGGCGTGGCAGGCGGTGGGGTATCGTCCGGAATGAGGTCAACTGGTGAGCTGTTTTCTCTGGTTGCGGGCTCCGCCTCATTTGTGAGTGACGGGGCTTCTGGCACCGGGCTGAGGATATCCTTATGTTGCATCAGCGAGGGCTCATTGCTGGTTCTAAAATGATGGTCGCGGGCGCTGAGAAAATTTGTCAGAGCGCCGTGGATGGCGGCCATAAGGTCATCAAGGGAGCGCTCAACACCGCCATCCTGCCAGCGGATGCTGACATCGGCTGGTTTGAGGCTTTCGTCTGCGATGAATTTTATGTTGCCGTCGAAACCGGCAGCGGCCATCCAGCCTGCACTGGCTTCCTGAACCTGCGGTGCGACAGAGGGATGAATGCGGGCGGTAACTTCAGGTACGGTTTGGATGATCTGGAAAGCTTTGCGGAAGAAATCCTCGACCAGGGCCATTGGTTCGCGGCGGATCAGCTCGCCCGCCAATGTGGTGCCGGCGGCGATGCCAAACTCGATGGCTTTGGCTTCAAGTTTGTGGGCTTCTTCCATAAATTCCTGGCGTAATTTCTTTTCCTGACTTGCGAGGGTTTTCAGGGCCGCCTTTGTCGCATTCTCGATTGATTCCTGAGCGGCTTTTTGACCGGCTGCGCGGCCTTCTTCAAAGGCTTCGGTGCGGGCTTTTTCAACGCGGGCTTCAAATTTTTCACGCAGTTCGGCAAGCGGGTCGATGGCCTCGGCATGGAGGTCGAAGCTGTTGTCGAACAAGAATTTTTGTGGTGCTGACATTATCTCTCCCCTCCCCTAAATGAATTCGTCGTCGGCGCCGTCTTTGGCGATGACGATTTCGCCGGCGGCTTCAAGGTCTTTGGCCTTGTTGATCATTTGCATTTGTGCCTCATCAACATCTGAAAGGCGGACAGGGCCCATATTTTCCAGCTCATCGCGCAAAAGTTCGGCAGCGCGCTGGGACATGTTGGAGAGGAAGAATTCCTTGATTTTTTCCGATGTGCCTTTGATGGCCAGGGCGATGACATCGTTGTCTACGGCGCGGATGAGGGTTTGCATGCTGGCGCCATCAATGTTGCCAAGGTCATCGAAGGTGAACATCAGTGTTTTGATGCGCTCGGCGGCGTCGCGGTCGAGATCCTCGAGCTTGCCCATGAACAGGGCTTCCGTCTGGCGGTCGAAATTGTTGAAGATGCTGGCCATGGTCTCATGGGCATCGGTGCGGTTGGTGCTGGAGAGATTTGAGATGAACTCGCGCCGCAGGGTGTTTTCGATCTTCTCGAGAATTTCCTTTTGCACGGCTTCCATTGCCAGCATGCGCTGGATGACCTCAAGCGAGAAATCATCCGGCAACAGGGTGAGCACGCGGGCGGCGTGATCGGGGGAAATCTTTGAGAGGATCACGGCGATGGTCTGCGGGTATTCATTCTTGAGGTAATTGGCCAGAATATGAGCCTGAACGTTTGAGAGTTTTTCCCACATGTTGCGGCCAGCGGGACCGCGAATGCCTTCCATGATCAGATTGACACGGTCCTCGGGCAGGATCTGTTTCAACAGGCTTTCGGTTGATTCAAAGTTGCCCATGACCGCGCCGGAGATGGACATGTCCGAGATGAAGCGGGCGAGGATTTCCTCGACCTGCAGCGTTGTGACCTTGCCGAGTTTTGACATGGCGATTGAGATCTCGGCGATTTCTTCATCGTCGAGCGATTCCCAGATGGGTTCGCCAAAGTCTTTGCCGAGGGCGAGCAGCAGGATGGCTGAGCGCTCTTCGCCAGATAGCTTATGGCTTGGCTCTGAGGTCTGACTTACGGCGTTGGCGACACTGCTTGTGCCTTTGTTCCATTCTTCTATCGCTTGTGTGTTTTCCATAACCTGGCCCTACGCTGCCTGCATATCTTCATTTGAAATCCATTGCCGGATGACGGCGGTGGCTTCCTTGGGGTTGTTATTCACCAGGGAGCCGATCTGCTTGATGGCCTCTGCATGAATTTCCCCGGTCATTTTTGCCTGCTCGATGTTCTGAGCGGTTTTGTTATCAGTGAGCTGTGTTTCCATTTGCTCAAGGCTTTTGATCTGGCTGGTATCGACATCGATCGGTGTGTTCTGTGGTTTTTTCTCGTCTTCGCGCTGCTCGACAAGGTCGATGATGATGTCGTGTTTTTCGGGCTCGAGGACGCGCTTGATAAGCGGGCGGATGACGAAAAGGATGAAAAACAGCGAGATCAGCAGGGTGATTGCCAACTCTGCGATGTAGAAATAATCGGCTTTGGAGAAATCGAACATCGAGGCTTTTTGCTCGCCCAGTTCGAGTGATTTTGTCGGGGCGAAGGGCAGGTTGGTGATGTTGACGACATCGCCGCGTTCCTGATTAAAACCAATGGCAGAGCGGACAAGCGCTGTGATCTGGTCCAGCTCCGTTTGGGCGCGGGGCTTATAATCCGGTTTGCCATCGGCTCCGGCTGTGTAAACGCCGTCAACCAGGACGGCGACAGACAGGCGCTTGATGCGGCCGCCTTCGATGATCTCTGTCTGGTTCGTTTTGGAGATTTCGTAGTTGACGACTTCTTCAGTTTTTTCCTGGGTTTCATCGGTGCCGCTCTCGCCTTTTTCGGCGGCGTTGGCATCCGGCAGGTCATTTGCCACGGTGACAGATTTGTTGCCGCCAGATTGTTTGGCGCTGGAGCTTTCCTCGCGGGTGTTGGAGGAGCGGACGACGCGGCCATCGGGGTCGAATACCTCGGAGGATTTGGTGACCCGGTTGTAATCCATCTCGGCATTGACGCGGACACGGACATGACCGTCTCCCACAATGCGGGCGACGATGGCCTCAAGCTCATTGGTCAGGCGGCGCTCGTACCCGCGGGTGCGCTCGGCGACTTCCATGGCCATCGGGCCGGTTGCGTCATTATCACCTTCACCGGAGGCAAGCAGACGGCCGGTTTCATCTACAACAGAGACCTGACCGGGGCTGAGATCCTCAACAGCGGAGGCAACGAGATGCTGGATGGCGCGGATCTGGCCTTTATCGAGGGCGCCGCGCGATTTGATGACGATGGAGGCGGAGGCTTTTGCCTTGTCTCTGGCGAAAAGCTTGCGCTTTGGCAAGACAAGATGGACGCGGGCCTGCTGCACCTGATTGAGGGCCTTGATGGTGCGGGCCAGCTCACCCTCAACGGCGCGCAGGTGATTGATGTTTTGCACAAAGTTGGTGGCACCCAGGTTGCTGCCCTTGTCAAAAATCTCATAACCGACGGTGCCGCCGGCCGGCAGGCCTTCCTCTGCCATTGAGAGACGCAGTTTCAGCACCTGGTCTTTTGGCACCATGACAACGGCGCCATCGCCGCGCAATTCATAAGGGATGTTGAGGCCGTCGAGCTTTTTGGTGATCTCGACCGAGTCTTTAAACTCAAGGTCGGAATATAGAACGGAAAGATGGGGCTGATTGTATTTGGTGATCAAGAAAATAAAGAAGCCGATCATAAAAAGAGCGACTGTAATCATTGCCGCCACCCTGGCGACGCCCATTGACTTTAAAAATACGCCAACGCTGCCACTGTTTTTAATCTCGATGTTACCAATTGAGACATTCTCACTCATATGACCCACTCGCTCCAACCTGAATTATTATTGGCCTGAAAAGTCCGGCTTTTCATCGAGGTGGCTTTGGCTGGTCTCACTTCGAGACGGGCCTTTGTGCCATTTACTGGACTGGCGCTCGCATTTTCCCAATATGGCCCTTTTGCAAACGCCGGTTTCCGTCATCGCCCCGGCTTAATTGCGAGGCGGTGGTGCTGGCGATTTTAAAGGGCGCGGTGATCATTGAGATGCGCGGCGTTGAAACAAACTTGATTCCCCTAGGCAATAATTACCCACCAAAGGTTAACCAGAGTTTTAATTTTTGTAATGGAATGGAAAAAAAGCGGAAAAAATTGCCGGGTTGGGCAATCACATTTGTCGAGAATCGTGGCGGCTGGCGCTGAGGGGGGATCTGCCGGTGTTTAATGGGCGAAAAAAAACACCGCCCGAAGGCGGCGTTTTTTTTAAGGAGATGAAAGGCTGAGCCGGGTCGATGGCGGCAGCTGATCCCGATTTGCTAAAGGGGATGGGGTGCCGCATTGCCGCTGCAGGTCAGGAGGCGATTAATTAACCGCGATATTCCTGAATGCGGGTGGCGCGCAGGCCGGCAAGGCCATGCTTGTCGATTGATTGCTGCCAGGAGAGGAATTCCTCAACGGTCAGCTTGTAGCGGTCGCAGGCTTCTTCAAGGCTGAGAAGGCCGCCTCGAACGGCTGCGACAACCTCTGCCTTGCGCCGAATAACCCAACGCCGGGTGTTTTGAGGGGGAAGATCGGCAATCGTTAGCGGGCTACCATCCGGGCCGATAACGAAACGCGCACGTGGTCTGAACTGATGATCGGTCATATTACTCTCTACTACTACTGACCCAACTTACTGGTACTTAACTTAGCCTAGCGGCCTTAAAATAGCCCTAAGCTCTATGATGAAAAGAGTTGCAAACGCTGTGCCAGAACATGGCGGGCGGTGGTGATATGGTTAACCTTTGCGGCGTGCACTCTGGTCACCCTTTGCAGCTTGCGGCTCTTTCCCTGAAATCCTATCTCCTTTGCCTTTCGGACGTTGATCAGGTGCCATCGCAGCGCTGGCGCCATTCATCAGGCGCGGGTATTTTGCGGAGGTGGCAACAGGTCACCGTTGGCAATCGGCGCGACCAAACAGACGGCGCGGTCATTTTGCCAAGGGTTAGTTAACCTTAAATTCGTTAACAGTTTACTGCTTGACGGAGATGACGTCTTCCAGTTTGACCTTTTGACCGGCGACGAGGAGATAAAGCGTGCTGCCTGAAAGATCGACCCCATCGACAACGCCGGAGCTGGCGATATCGACATTTACACCCAGCCCTTCGGCATTGGTGGCTGAAACCTTGAGGGAATAATTGCCATCGGGCGCGGCGGTGCCGCTGGATGTCTGGCCATCCCAGGAGAAGTTTGAGAGCCCTTGCTCGAGGGCTTTTGTCTCGGTGTAGACGATGTTGCCCTGGTTGTCTGTGACGGTAAAAACCGTGTTGGCGGCATCAGCGGCGGCATTGATTGGCCAGTTGGCGGCGCCGTTTTTCAGCTCTTGGCTGGTGCCGACAAGCTCGACCGTTTTGCCGATATAGCCGACTGTGCCGGTGATGGCATTGGCTGCCTGCAGTTTCATCAGGCTTTCCAGATTTTCATTTTGCTTGATGGATTGCTCCACCTCACTGAACTGGACAAGCTGCTGGGTGAACTGGTTAGTATCCAGCGGCTCCAGCGGGTTCTGATTTTGCAGCTGCGTTGTCAAAAGCGTCAAAAAGGTATCGAAATCGTTGGCGATGGCGTTTTTTGATGCGGTGGCTTCGCCGAGATTGTTAAGAGCGGAAAGCGGATTGATGGAGACCATTGTTTCGTCCTGACTGGGGTGTGCGTGTGTTCGCTATAAATTTCTTGGTTAAATGCTTATGTCGATGCCGTTTGGCGGGGCGATGCGGCGGTAGATGATGTTTGCGTCCTCTGCATCCTCGAGACTGGCGTTGGTTTGGCCCTCTGCCTCATCGCCGAACAGGGATTTTGCCTGTTGCTTGTCACCGGCTTCGCCCTGGTCTTTCAGGGAAAATGTGAGACCGTCGCTGTCGATCGAGACACCGGCCTGTTGCAACGCGCGCTCGAGCTGGCGCGAATCTTTCGAGAGCATTTCCAGCGTTTCAGGGCGCTCGACAATGAGATGCGTGGTGACCTGACCGTCCTTGCCGAATTCAAGGCGGACATCGACGCGGCCAAGCTCTGGCGGGTTCATGCGCACTTCGAATTGCTGCGTGCCGCTTTGCACCTTCTGGGCGATCTGCAGCGCGACGGACTGGGTCGGGCTGGTGTAGCCGGCGGCTCTTAGCTGGCTGGCGGGGGTGGTGACCTTGCCATCACCATTGGTAGTAAGAGAGGCGGTGCCTTCGCCGCCATCAGCGGCCTGAAGCAGAGCGCTTTCAGTTTTCGGGGCGCCGAGGGCATTGGTGAACTGGCCATTGCCAGCGAGATTGCGGGCCAGGATGGCGGCCTGGGCCGGTGATTTTGCCGCCGGGTTCTGACCAGCGAGGGCATCGGCCGCGTCTTTGATCACTGTTGTGTCTTTTGCTGTCTGTGCGAGGTCGCCGTTTTTCTCGGCCGGGTTTGCCTTGGTGTTCTTATCGCCGGCTACGTTGTTGAGCGATTCTTCGCCGGTCAGGTTATCGCCAGCGGATGCCGCCAGGCTGCTCTCGGGTGCGTCACCCAAGGGGGCTGCCGGGGATGCGGCGGGCTGGGCCTTGGCCGCGGCGGCACGGATGGCGGCGTTTTGCTGCTGATTTTCTGATTGCTGTTTGACGTCGCCGGTGTTGGCCAAGGGGGAGGTGATGGTGGCATCGGTTTCTGTTAAAAGCGCGAGCGCGGCGGTATCCGTCGCCGGTGCTTCGTCCTCGGCGGTTGTTTCACTGCCAGTGTCCGGGGTATTGGCCGCGACCGCGCCATCGGCGTCATTCAGTACGAAGCTGTCTGTATCTTCGGCGATGTCTTTGCCGGCAGCGGCATTTTCATCGCCGTCTTGCTGGCTGGCGGTGACGTTTTCCTGCGGCGCGGCGTTCTCATCATTCCTGGCCTGTGAGGCGTCATCGCGCCGGTCATTTGTTTCATGCGGCTTTGATGCGGTTTCGCTCGGGTGCTTGGCGGGGTCTTCGCTGCGCTCATATTGCTCGTTCTTATCCGCGCGGGCACGGCTGGCGGATTTTTCGCGGGCCTGTTCGGCGCGCTCCGCATGGGCGCTTCTGACGTCTTTTTCGGCGCGATTGTCGTGGTGATCGACGCGTTCGCGCGGCTTTTGGCGGGGTTCGATGCCGTCATTCTGGCGATTGCGCCGGGTCGGGGCGGGTTTTTCGATGTTGTCATCAAGGTGGGTTGAGAAATTGCGCGCGTTTTTGTGGTTTTCAAAGGCATCAGATGCGCTATGCCCTTTTTCCGTCGCCTTACCGGCGGTTTGGTCCGCTTTTCCGGCCAGTTTGCTGAACGGGTTGAGATTTGTGAGTTTTTCGGTTGTCATGCTGCCCTCAACACCGGCTGTGCGGTTTGCGCCCTGTTTTTCGCCTCTGTATCGCTTCGGCAACGCCGTCTTGGTTGTGCCCGCAACGCGGCGGGCCTGAAGCGATTTGTCACTCCTGAGGGGTTTGCAGGTTCTGGGCCACATGCTGTGCTGTGAAGGTCCGCGGAAAAAGACTATAAAATACAGCCTCTTGGCAAATGTTCGTGCGTTGGGTGGGGCGGCGTTGCTAACGCCAGGTAAGCAAAAATTGCCGGGTCATGGGCGAAAATTGCCGCCCTTTTGCTTGAGTTTTGACGATCTTCAGGTAATGTGGCGGTCAACTTTTTTAACGTCTCCACTTGCAAGCAACATAAACTCACCATAGTTTGTAACGCTTATGGTTTCCGGCTTTTATCCGCCATCTATCATGGCAAAAAGCGGGGCCAGGTAAGGGGTTATCGAGGCAGCGGGCCCAAGGCCAAGCTGGCGCGCTCTTTACCTTATTATGTGGGTTGGCTTTTGTTGGTCGGCCTTTAATCCGGAAGGCGGTGCGACTTGATGCTGCTGACGAGATGATGAAATTTTAGGTGGCGAGCATGCACTGGCGTATTTTTGACCAGGGGGGCATCAAGCGACTTAACAACTGTGATCGCACGTAAAGTATATAATGAAGAAAACTGATACCAGACTGAATAGCCTTTCGCTTGAAGGGCCGCCGGAGAGTTGCCGCATCGTTGTGGCAATGTCGGGCGGTGTTGACAGCTCTGTGGTGGCAGCGCTGCTCAAGGCTGAAGGGTATGATGTTATAGGCATCACTTTACAGCTTTATGACCATGGCGAAGCGGTGGGCCGCAAGGGTGCCTGCTGCGCCGGTCAGGACATTCATGACGCGCGGCGTGTGGCTGAGCGGCTTGGCATTCCCCATTATGTGCTGGATTACGAGGCGCGCTTTGCCGATAGCGTGATGGATGATTTTGCATCCAGCTATCTTTCTGGCGAAACGCCGGTGCCTTGCATTATGTGCAACCAGAAAATCAAGTTTAAGGACATGCTGGAGACGGCAAAAGACCTTGGCGCGGCCGCGATGGCGACGGGGCATTATATCTCCTCAGCGCTGGGCGATGATGGCTGGGAGCTGCGCCGGGCAAAGGATCCGGATCGCGATCAAAGCTATTTCCTTTTTACCACAACGAAAGACCAGCTTGCGTTCTTGCGCTTCCCGCTTGGTGATCTGCGCAAGTCGCGCGTGCGGGAGATTGCCAGTGAGTATGGGCTTTCTGTTGCCGATAAATCCGACAGCCAGGACATCTGCTTTGTGCCAACAGGGCGGTACACCCAGGTGATTGAGCGGTTGCGCCCTGGCGCGGCTGAGCCGGGTGATATTGTCCATATCGATGGGCGGGTGCTGGGCCAGCATGAAGGCATTATCAATTATACGGTCGGGCAGCGGCGCGGCATTGGCGTGGCGCTGGGTGACCCTATCTATGTTGTCGAGCTTGACGCGGATAAACGCCGGGTGATTGTTGGCCCGCGTGAGGCGCTGCGGACAAAAACCGTTGAGCTTCGCGATGTGAACTGGCTTGGGTCCGTTTCGCTTGATGACGTTGGTGAAGATGGTTTGCCGATTTTTGCGCGGGTGCGCTCAACACAACCGCCGCAGCCAGCAACGCTAATTTGCCGCGATGAGCGGGTGCTTGTTGAGTTGCATAATGGCGAAGATGGTGTTTCGCCCGGCCAGGCCTGTGTGCTTTATCAGGATGGTGACGGGCAATCGCGGATTTTGGGCGGTGGCTGGATTAAAAAGGCCATCTCCGAAAGCGCGATGGAAATGAGCGACGTTTCTACTGACTTTCCTGAAAGTCATGAAAAACTGTCTGTTAACTAGTAGGGGAAGACATTTAAACCCTGTGTGAGCCTTATAATACTATTGCTCACTTGCGGTTCTGTAATGTTCCCTGAATATTAAGCGACTTGATTTAGGAGAGTCTTTAGTGGAAGCGGTAAAAAAAGTGGTTATGGATCGGGGTGCGGTTCTTGCGGCCTATCGTCGTTGGGCACCGTTTTATGATCATACCTTTGGTATGGTGGCCGATGCCGGGCGCAAGCACTCTGTTGACCTGATAAACCGGCGGCAGGGCTCTGTGCTGGAAGTTGGGGTTGGCACCGGGCTTTCCCTGCCGCGCTATGGTGACCATCTGAATGTCACCGGTGTTGATCTCTCCCCCGACATGCTGAAAAAAGCGGAAGACCGTGTTGTTAAAAACCGGCTGCAGAATATCGACGGGCTGCATGAGATGGATGCCCGCAATCTCGATTTTGAAGATGAGAAGTTTGACACGGTTGTAGCCATGTATGTGATGACCGTGGTGCCGGAGCCGGAACTGGTGATGGAAGAGCTTGAGCGCGTTTGCGCGCCGGGCGGCCAGGTTGTGCTCGTCAATCACTTTAGCCAGGACCATGGCGCGCGCGGATGGATTGAGCGGCGCATGGCGCCCTTTGCCTCGACAATTGGCTGGCGGCCGATCTTCCCCGTTGACCGGGTGATGGGCTGTGACACGCTGGAGCTGATCGAGCGGCGGTCTTTGCGGCCGATGGGGCTGTTTACGATGCTGCGCTTCACCAAAGAGGCCGCGCCAAAAATTGCCAAGTCCCGTGCGCGCTCACGCTCGAAAGATGTTTACATCTCGGAAGCGGTTGTGACGCAGTAGTGGCGGCAATCGGGGCCGCCATTGCCTGCGGTAAATTTCTGACAGATAATTTTTTTGGCCTCGCCGCTGTATGACGCTTGACGGCGCGGGGTTAGTTTTCTAAAAGCCTTTATCCGGTTGTTCCACCCTGGAATGTGAGGCGTGTTCCCAACGCGCTGTGGCCGGATTGGTCGCAGATGCGGAGCATCGCATTGCGGTGATACCTTGGAATGGCGGAGTAGCTCAGGTGGTTAGAGCAGCGGAATCATAATCCGCGTGTCGGGAGTTCAAGTCTCTCCTCCGCTACCAATGTTTACATTGGGTTAGCCAATTCCTATAAAATCTGAAAAAACCAATAAAAAAAAGACGCCGCGCTTTAATAGAAATTGCTGATTATATTAAATTCTTCTATCAGCGCCGCAGGCTGCAGGTCCAAAGAGACAGCGGACAGCCCAACTCGGCAAAAAATTGCGCAAAGATCCGAACCGCCTCGGGCGGGTAAAAGCGACAAGAAGCCCGGAGGTGCAGTCTTGTTATAGATCAGAGTTTCGCCCGCCATACTCGACTGCACAATATTTTGGGTTTGAACCGCATTTTCGACGCTACTGAAAATTTTAGTTGACGGTTGCTGCACCCGTTTTTGGCTTCCGGCCTACCTAAATTTCACGCGATCTTTTTCAACAATGGCGAGTTGATCCGGCTTCAATTGCTTTTTTGCCGCGTTGATAAGATCAAGGCCAGTTGCACTATCACGCCAAATATTTCCAGCCCCCGGAAAATACGGTATGCCGACAGCACCACCCGCTTCATCATAGACTATGTCCAGCACCGCACGTTTTTCGATGGGTAGGGAAGCTTTCTTGCCAGTTGCTATTTCAAAGTAAACCGGTTCGGCGTTTTCCCAGTCATCCGACATAGCGGCCATATAATTCTTGTCCGGTGAAATGCCGAACCCGGCGCTGCCAACACGTGGTACCGGAATGCGCTGAATTGAATCGTTTGTACGATCATAAAATAATGCTGCCTGACCGCTGGTCGCAATTCCAATGAGGTTTGCGTCCGCACTAAGAATTACATCATACACTCCCCAGGATTCCTCCTTAATGTCTTTGGACCATGCTTTTTTACCTGTCTGAATATCAAATGCCACGATACGGATGTCTTGATATTCAGTACCGAGTTTCGAATTAATTGCTTCTGCAGAAATTATGAGTGCCTCATCGGATGTGAACGCTGCCGTAAGTGCCTTAATCTTTTTATTGGTCCATAACGGTTTACCAGTTGATACGTCGTAGATGCGCAGACCGTACCCTGGGACCGCTGCAAAAAGAAATTTTCCGGTCGGAGACAACCCAGTTTTCGGCACTGAAACCATCATACCAGATGCACCCTGTAGTTTTGATAGCTCCTTAATGATTTCGCCGGTTTGAGCGTCCCATACAATTGGGGTTTCCTTTTCCGGATCAATATGAGAAATCATGCGGCCGTCAGCAGAAAAACTCCCCGGCCCTAAAGTGCTGCCGACAGTACCCGAACGCTCGATCGGTAAAAGTTCTTTGATCCGTTGTCCAGTTCTACCGTCCCAAAGAGTGAAGCCGCTCTTCCTTCCGCTGCGACCAACTTCTGCAGACACAGTCGCAAGACGAGAGCCGTCGTTTGACCAAGAAACATGCAGTGATCCTTGCACAGGCAGCTTTATACTGCGGCTGCGATAGGCTTTGAATAAAGCTTTGTGAGCTTCTTTATATTTTTCGATATCATCAGCAGATAAATTTTCAGGGAGCCCCTGCAGGGCTGTCGCAATCGCTGCATCTCTCTCTCCATTGCCCAATAAATCAAGTGCATTTTTGGCTTTCAAATTTGACGCTCGTAACGCATTTTCCGGGTCAACGCCGCCGTTAAAAAACACTTCGTTCGAAAGCGAAGAACGTGACCATGGTGTCTGACTCCAGTTCGAGGCCTCACCAACTTCTTTCGTTACTTGCGCAATTGCGCGTTGAACGGACCAACCAGACTTGGTGGCATGTTTCAGCACTCCGGCTGTAAAGCGGCTAAATTCACCTTTACCATCTGAAGCGACTGAATTTGGTGACGTCGAAAACGCAACGAAAAGTTCCCCAGTTTTAAGTGCGGCGTCGGGCTTTGCGCTTTCCCCATCATCTATCGACCGGTCTTTTGAGCCATCCTTAGCTTTTATTGATCGTGGAGCAACTTGTTCTGGAGCAAGACCAGCCAGCTGTGTTGCTGAAAAGGGGTTGTCACGACACGCATCAAAAAACGATTAGTGACTGAGTTTGTGCCCGCATTTGCAGGACCAATTCATCCAAAGACACCAGACTATTTTTTGAGGTCTCGATATCCTCCAGATCAGTAGCAACCAGATAATTGTTATATTCCCGCTGGATGCCATGTCCCGAATAATACAGTACTGAGAGTTCAGAATTTTCCTTCACAGCCTTAGCGGCGCAGTCTATGATTGCGTCCCCAGAGCCATCAAGCGCGACGTATACATAGAAACCGACGGATTGCAGCATGCGGGCGATTCCAGCAGCATCATTTTTTGGGTTTTCCAGTTTCCATTGTGAAATCGCGTAATTGCCGTTTCCGATCACTAAGGCCGTCCGGATCTGTTGTTTCCCGTCAAATGTAAGATGCTTCTTCACAAAATTGGAATCCGGTGCCAGCTTTGCACAGCTACCCGCTTCTAATCCCTCAAACCATGCCGGGTTTAATTTTTGGCTCGGGCTGGGCATCCTGTGGGTTCACGGGTTGCGCAATTAAAACAAATACTGCTGCCAAACAAATCCCTAAAGATATGCCAGCCCTAGATTTTTTTTTCATCGGGAACTCACTTAATCCTTAAAAATTGGAATCAGGAAAATGAAAAATATGTATTATTCAGCGTTTGTGCATGCGCAGCTCTATCTCACTTAGAGATGGATTATATTGCTTGATCCACTTCTCCATATTTTTAATCCGGGCAAGTGCTTTTTTATCCGATACTGGAGGTGTAAGACTTCGCGGGCTCGTACCATCTTCCAGCCATCGCGGACCGAAATAGTACACCGCCGCATACATTGTTTTCGCGGAATTTTTTGTTACACCGGCGGCGAGAAGAGCATCGTAGAATACACGATGAACCTCTTTCCAAGATTTGGTGCGCGTTTGGCAATAATGATCGTGAACGACCGCCGCTTTGAGGTGCTTGCCTGCAAATGGGGGAAATATTGACCACGCCCAACGGGGCACCGAAGCCCCATCCGTCGTGACACCTTCCGGCACATCCCAGCTTTTGCCTTTAGCATCGACAAATGAAAACGGATTGACCACCTTGAAGTTACGTCCATCGTCTAAAGGCTTAACGACCAAATCCCCTTTGAAATGCCCTTCGGCCCATAGGGCGCTGCTCAAAAAAATTGTCACTAAGTAGACAAACAAAGCTGCAGTATATTTTACGGTTCTAGCCATACGCGCGCTCCCGTAGCTTTCCCTCAAAACATCCTAGCATGGGAAATTGAATTCTTAACTACTTTTATGTTCTGTTTCATAAGCCTTCAAAGGGAACAAGAGTATACTATTCTTCTACTTTCTTAAATGTCCTGTCCAATGGAAATTGCGAAAAAAGGTACGCTAAAATCGCCGACGCGAATGGATATCTTCTGCTAAGCTTCGGCTGCTGAGGCCTCTCCTCACCCCGCCATGAATAAGCCTATAAATTAGGCAATGTGGTTAGATGGAACAGGCGCCCTTCTTAAGCGGAATCTTAAAAACAGACTATGAAGGTGTGCGCTTTCTCATCATTTAGGGGCCGCGCTGTGCGTGCCAATTGGAGGAAAGAATAATGCTAAAGAGTTTCTTCGGGCTTGTCGCGGTTTGCGGCTTTTTGGTCGCGGTGGCTGGGGCGGCACATGCCCAAAATCGGGATCGGGAAAATCGGATCCAGGCGGGATGGGAGCATCTCGGGTGCATGAATATCGGGCGGCGCGCCGGTAGTGACGTCCTTGAGCTGAACAAGAGGGATGGTCGTTTTTCGGCGCTTTCCTTGCGGGCGATTGGCAATGATGTTGAATTGATTGATCTCAAGGTTGTCTATGGCAATGGCAGACCGGACGATATCCGGGTCAGGTCCAATTTAAGCGAAGGTGACAGGACGCGGCCGCTGGAACTTGAGGGACGGCAACGCTTCATTGACCGGATTGAGTTGACGTCGAAAATTAATCGGCGGGGCGATGGCACGGGCGCTGCTTCAATTTGTTTTGCCGGTTTGAAACGGGAAGAGCGGAGACAGGTTGCCCGTGGCGGATGGGAAGAGCTTGGTTGCACAGCGGTCAGCTTCGATAAGGATCGGGACAGTATTTCCGTCGGGCGCCGCGAAGGCCGGTTTAAGGCAATACGCCTCAGAGCTTTTGGAAGTGACATCGATATCGATCGTGTGCGCGTCATTTATGGCAATGGACGACCAGATGAACTCCGGGTCCGTAATTTGCTGCGTGCCGGAGACGAGACGAGGCCCCTTGACCTCGAAGGCAAGCGCCGGCGAATTGAGAGGGTGGAACTCGTTACCCGGCAGGACCCCAAGGGGCTTTTGAAAGGCGTGATTAAAGGCGTCATTAAGGGCAAGGGGAATATCGGTAAGGCACGCATCTGTGCCTATGGCCTGGAAGATGGCCGCGATCGCGATCGGCCAAACAGATGACAAGTCTGGACGCCAGGGAAAGGTAAATTAAGACCACCCATTTTCCGGGCTTTGATGGCTTGATGATGTTTCATCGCCGGCGGGAGCCGGTTTAAGAATTACAAACGCCCGCCTTGTCGTCGGGCGTTTCTTTTTGTCGATATGGGCGCCCGTGTTGGCCTCGGCCTTATCTGGCCTTATGCGGTTATCGGGGCCAGTCTGAGGCCTTTTGGGGATGTAAACGTTGACGAAAAATGATTACTCTGGCAATCAGGCGGCGCGGGGCAAAACTTTGAGCCTGCAGGAATATTTTTGTTGAATGAAATATTCAGATGCTGCCCTCTTAAGACCAATGAACTGCTGGGGACTATTTTTGAATGGCGACGCAAAGCAATCAGATTTATCCATTCATTCTCTCTGGTGGTTCGGGGACGCGGCTTTGGCCGCTTTCGAGGGCGTCTTACCCGAAGCAGTTTTTGGGCGATCTGGTCGGGAGCCATTCCCTGTTGCAGCAAAGCTGCTTTCGCAGTCAGGGGCCGGAATTTGCGGCGCCGTCATTCCTTTGCAATAACAGCCATCGATTTTTGGTCGCCGATCAGTTGCAGGAAATCGGGGTTGAATGGCGGCATATCATTCTGGAGCCGGTTGCCCGCAATACTGCCCCGGCGGCGCTGATCGCCGCTCTTAATGTGGCAGAGGTTGACGAGAATGCGCTGGTGTTGTTGACGCCGTCTGATCATGTCATTCCTGATGTTACTAAATTTCAGCAGACTGTCATCTCGGGGGTTGAGGCGGCGTCTTCCGGAAATTTTGTGACGTTGGGCATTTCGCCTGACAGGCCGGAGACCGGCTATGGCTATATTGAAACGGACTTGATTGACGGGGCAATCAAGCCGGTGAAACGATTTGTTGAAAAGCCGACTCTGGAGGTCGCGCAATCTTATCTTGATGCGGGCAATTTCTACTGGAATGCCGGTATTTTTCTCTACAGCGCGCAAACCATGATCGATGCCTTTGAGCGGCACGCGCCGGCGACATTGCAACATTGCCGGGATGCCTTGGCGCAGGCGCATGAAGATCTCGATTTTCTTCGGCTTGATGAAGAGGCTTATGGCCGTTGCGATGATATTTCCCTTGACTATGCGATCATGGAAAAATCCGACAATATCAAATGCGTTCCCCTGCAGACTGAATGGAGCGATCTGGGTGCCTGGCCAGCCATTTGGCAGCATATGGACAAGGATGATAACGGCAATGTCAGCCATGGGGATGTGATTTTCCATCATGCCAAAAACAGCTACGCGCACAGCGCGGAGGACAAGTGCCTGGCGCTGCTTGGCGTCGAAGATGTCATGGTCATCGCGACAAAGGACGCCATTCTCGTTTCATCGAAAGACCGGGCGAGTGAGGTGGGGGCGGTTGTTGCCAGGCTCAAGGCGGAAGGCCGTGAGGAAGCGGTTATTCACAAGCGGGTTTACCGTCCCTGGGGCTGGTATGAAGGGCTGAGCAGTGGCACGCGGTTTCAGGTTAAATGCCTGATGGTCAAACCTGGCGCGCAGCTTTCGTTGCAGAGCCATATCCACCGCGCCGAGCATTGGGTGGTTGTCTCCGGCACCGCTGAGGTTACTGTGAATGAAACGGTGACTCTGCTGACGGAAAACCAATCGACATATATCCCGGTTGGGGCAAAACACAGGCTTGGCAATCCCGGCAAACTGCCTGCCCTTCTGATCGAGGTGCAATCCGGCTCATATCTCGGTGAGGATGATATCATTCGCTACGAAGACGATTTTGGCCGCGGGTAATGGATGCGTTTCAGCGCCCTGAGCCACATTAAGCCTGCAATATTCAATTGAAATGATCACCCTTGGCAGGGGCGGGGCGGGGCTGGCATAAACCGGCTTGCGTTCAATTATTGAATGTGCAAATTTTGCTGAGATCCTATCGGGTTGAATAATTTTGCCATGCAATGGCAGTCTTTAGGGTGTGGTTAATTCTCCTCACCCTTGTTCCCTTCAATTCACTGGTGATGCCAGTTTTTTAGTCAGCGAAACAGTTTGTGGAATCTTCACGCGTAAAAAGGATATTTGTCGCCGGTCATCGCGGGATGGTCGGGTCGGCAATTGTTCGTGCGCTGCTATCGAGTGGCCAGCCAGCAGATGCAATATTAACGCGCGGCCGGGGTGAACTCGATCTGACGAAACAAGCGGATGTGCGGGCCTGGTTTGAGGCAGAAAAGCCAGATCAGGTTTATCTTGCTGCCGCCAGGGTGGGCGGGATATTTGCCAACGACAGTTTCCCGGCGGAATTTATTTACGAAAATATGATGATTGAGGGCAACGTTATCCATGAGGCCTTTTGCGCGGGGGTTAAAAAGCTGCTGTTTCTCGGGTCGAGCTGTATTTACCCCCGGCTTGCGCCGCAACCGATGGCGGAAGAGGCGCTATTGACCGGGCCGCTGGAGCCGACGAATGAGCCTTATGCCATTGCAAAGATTGCCGGGATCAAATTATGTGAGAGCTATAACCGACAATATGGGGCGAGCCACCAGATTGATTTCAGAAGCGTTATGCCGACAAATTTGTACGGGGTTGGCGATAACTATCACCCAGAGAACAGCCATGTGATACCAGGGCTAATTCGACGTTTTCACGAAGCGAAGATGGCTGAGGCTTCCACCGTTGCCGTATGGGGCACGGGTGAGCCGCGCCGTGAGTTTCTCTATGTTGATGACATGGCATCTGCATGCATGCATGTCATGAATTTGGATATATCGGTTTATCAGGCACAAACAAAACCGATGTGCTCACTTATCAATGTGGGGTATGGCTCAGATATTTCTATCGGAGATCTTGCTCATGCGGTGGCGGATGCGGTCGGCTATCAGGGTGAAATTATATATGATAGCAGCAAGCCGGATGGGGCGCCTCGCAAGCTAATTGACAGCAGTCGATTGCGTTCCACCGGGTGGGTGCCAACCATCGATTTGCAAACTGGTTTGAAGGCCGCGTATTCGGATTTTCTGGATACTGAAAATTCTGCAATCAGCGAGGATAAATGAGCGATACAAATGAAAAAGTTGCGTTGATCACCGGAGTGACCGGACAGGATGGCGCTTATCTGGCGGAATTTTTGTTGAACAAGGGTTATGTTGTTCACGGCATCAAGCGACGCACCAGCCTGTTCAATACCGACCGTATCGATCATCTGTATCAGGACCGGCACGAAGATGATGTTCGCTTTTTTCTGCATCACGGCGATATGACGGATAGCTCCAGCCTGATCCGCATCATTCAGCAAACGCAGCCGCGCGAAATCTACAATCTGGCGGCACAGAGCCATGTGGCCGTAAGCTTTGAGGAACCGGAATATACGGCAAACTCGGATGCGCTGGGTACTTTACGGTTGTTGGAAGCCATTCGCATTCTGGGGCTGGAAAAAACCTGTCGTTTTTATCAGGCGAGCACATCAGAGTTATATGGCCTGGTGCAGGAGACGCCGCAAACCGAGACGACACCATTTTATCCGCGCAGCCCTTATGCGGTCGCCAAGCTCTACGCCTATTGGATTGTGGTGAATTATCGTGAGGCCTATGGGATGTATGCCTGCAACGGGATTTTGTTTAATCACGAAAGCCCCATTCGCGGGGAAACATTTGTCACCCGCAAAATCACCAGGGCGCTGGCGCGTATCAAGCTTGGTTTGCAGGACTGTCTCTATCTCGGCAATCTTGACGCCAAACGAGACTGGGGCCATGCAAAAGATTATGTCGAGATGCAGTGGCTAATGTTGCAACAAGAGGAGCCCGAGGACTTCGTGATTGCCAGCGGTAAGCAATACAGCGTCAGAGATTTTGTTGACGCCGCGCTAGCCGAGCTGGGCATGTCTGTAAGCTGGCGCGGCACTGGTGTTGATGAAAAGGGATATGACGGCGAAGGCAACTGCATCATAGCTGTTGATCCTCGCTATTTCCGCCCGACTGAGGTTGAATCGTTGTTGGGAGATGCCACGAAGGCAAGAACAAAGCTTGGCTGGCGACCTGCGACGTCATTTGAAGACCTGGTGGCCGAAATGGTGCGCGAGGATTTAAAGTCCGCCCAGCGGGATGAGCTGGTTAAAGGGCATGGCTACAAGACTCTGGATTACAATGAGTGAGTTTGTGGGCATAGTGCCCAAGGAGTCATGGTGCAGACGTTCCACGCCAAACCCGGCAGTAGCATTGAAGACGGATTGGTTGCCATTCACGTTTTCCGGCTCAATCTTTTATTAGTTTGTATTTAGAAAATGTTTGAGTTTTAAAAATAATCTTTAGGCTCGAATTAAGCGGCGTGGCTGTGTCCAGAATTTTAAGTTTACTTTTTTTCTTTTTCCTAGGTTCGAACTCAAGCCGAGCATTAAGTAAAGGCCGATACTACTAAAGATATTACCTGACGACTGGTAGAAAATTAGAAAATACAATGTCAAAGCTGAAATCGATAACCATATCGCCTTGGTTTTATAATAGTTAGAGTTGACAAACTTCCTTCCCTGCAGATAGCAGCAGGTCAAAATCAACGAAATAAAAATGGATCCTCCGACGAAACCTAACTCCGCAAAAGCCTGCAATATAACGCTATGCGGATAGCCAACGTCCTGCAAACAAGAATGCGCGCCAAAATTCGTTGCCCCCACTCCAAACCAAGGGTTCTTTAAGAGCATAGCAATGCTCTCATGCATGAATGTGATTCGTATGGCTAAAGAATCTACATTTTCTACAATGGCTCCACAGTTGTCATGTGTGGTAATGGGGCCGTTAGGATTGTAGTTGTAAGTGGGAAGTTTATTTATATCCAAATTGATTGTCGGTAAGTTGTTGCCCAGCGATATTACTGCAATGGGGAGTAGCGCGCAGAATAATGCAAACGTAATAAGTCTCTGCTTAGGTTTTACCCATCGAGCAAACAGGCAAATAAAACCGATACATATAAATGACGCTAGCAAATGGGTTCTAATTCCACTGAGTGCGATAGCGCAAATGAAAACGATGGATCCGAGTAAAAAAATGGTTGATGTGCTGCGGCATAATTTATTTGGTTGTGGAGGTATGGCCGGCCCACTTTTAACCGCCAGACTCATGAAGTAAAGACTAATTAGCCACACGGATGCCAAGCCAAATATAAAAGATATTCTTGCTAAGCCGTGATCATTCATTCCTAAAAAATTTGGACGTCCAATCCCATGATGATGAAGTATTGTCCAGTATAGCGGAAGCAGCATAACGATCCCCATAAACAAAAATATTGTGTTTAGGCGATTGATTTCTTCAAGTCTTACATATTTTCCCGCTAAATAGGGTAGAATAAGCATTATCGGCATGTAGCGAATATATTTCTCAATACTGTCTCCAGTGAAACTTTGATAGTATAGGGAAGTAAATATACACGCTAAAAAAGCGATGAAAATTGCATCAACTAAAGTTAAGGATACTATCCACCGGTGGAGCCAAAGCCTCGTACCAACTATTGCTAGAATCCAGATCGCCAGTCCTGTGTAGAACAGTACGCTGGCAAAGGTAGACCATTGAATTCCAAGAATATGCGAACCACCCAGTGGAAACACCAAACCGTGAAGAAGAAGTGCCAAAGGTAAGGAAAGTGACGAGACCCAAGAGTGAAAATGATGCTTCATGAATTTTTTTGGTGTTCAGGTATTTTTATACTTATAATATTCTCGCCATCAATTAGAAAATCTCTGCTAAATTTAGAAAGCTCCATTAACAAGTTAGACGAGTTGGCTTTTCCTGGCATTATCCAATCATGCGGTTCAACAATTATAGCATTCGCGTGTGCTATCCATTCTGTATTTGATGAAAATAAATTACTTTCAAATCCCTCTATGTCAATTTTGACTATTAATAATTCACTTGCTTCGCATGATGCAATTTCTAATAGAGAGCGTACAGAGTATCCTTTTATTTCTCCGTTTTCATTTATTAAAGTTTGATAAGCGTCTGGTCCCAATTTCACGTCTACCAAATCTAATTTACATTGTGATGCGGCAATAGCGGCTCGTAAAACCGTAACGTTATTGCATGTAGAAATATTATTTTTTGCCAGTTGAGCGTTTTCAAAATCTGGTTCTAGCGCCAGAATTTTTGCTTTTGGGAATTCTGTCGCTAACCAATAGGTGCTAAAACCTATATTCGCACCAATCAGTCGCTGGAGGTGTGCACTTGTTACTTGTAAGTTCTCATACTCTTCTCTAATCACAGATTCCTTGAAACGGTCGAAGTCGAGTGCTGAAAGTAATAAGCATTTGTCAAATGCCCAATCGGATAACGTTTTTCGAAGGGTCACTTTCCTTATTTTGCGAATTCTTTTATCAAAAAAAATTCTTCGCTGCGGAACTATACGTGATGGCAGCAAGTCGATTACTTGATGTATCCCAGAAACTTCTGGTGTTAATCGTAAAACCCACCTTCCAAAACCTAGAAAATGATTAACATTTTTCTAACTTTATCCTTGAAATTTAGAATTACTTTCCAGCTTGCGCTTTATCTCTATATCAAATCTGTGGGGTGAGTAGCGATGCCTAGCCCGTTCAGATGCCTTGGATCGATATTCTCGGTTGTCTGTGTTCAACAATTCTTCCAAGGCGATTGCTACCGCGCTACAGGTTGGCTCCGCCGCGATTTGGTGCGGATAATTGCCGACGGTAGCATTTAATGCTGGTGTATCGAGAATTATAATTTGGCAAGCTGAGCACATTGCCTCTATCAAGGCTAAGGGTTGGCATTCGCATTTGTATGTAGATGGTAGGCATACGATATCAGCCATATGAAGTAAATTTAATGCTTGGTGCCGATCCACAATCCCGACATATCTAAACCAAGGAAATTTCTTTAACTCTTCGATTTCTGGCTGCATTTCATCGACATTCATAACTTCGTCATCAATAGCGCGACCCATAACTATAAATTGCAAAATACATCCATCGTTCACCAGCTTTCTTACTGCTGAAGCGACCAGAAAAAATCCCTTGCTAAAATGTTAGAGTTCCAGAGAATTACTTTTGGGAGCGAGTTGGTTAATTTATTTTGTTCTTTTGGGATGATATCTTCTAGACCTTCCATGAAATTTTCGCATACAAGGATGTCATTTATTCCAAGGCTTTGTAATGGCTTTACTAGATGATGAGACGGTACAATGAGTTCACAACGAAGTAATTTGGTAGCGATCTTCCCGATAATAGGGCGCTTGCATAAATCTACTATGTCTGATCCGTGTACATGCACTATTACTCTAACCCCCAAATAAGATACAATATATGCAGGTAAATCCCTTAAAAAACCGCCATTAGATCTTGAGCACACCAAGTAAAGTGTTTTAATTCTGTTGGCGAAAGCCGATGATAGTAAATTAATTGAATTCATAATACAGAGAAAAACCGAACTTAACCCTTTTCCATAGTAACAATATGATTTAAGTTTGCATTCTTTAGAAATTTTTTCGATAACTCTGGCGGTTACTATTGATTGACCTGTTGTATGTTTAAGATCGCTACCCCACCAAGCTAGATCTTCGCAATATATCATGGTAAAAAATCCGATTAATTTTCACTTGGGTGAATATTTATTTGTATATAAGTGAATCGCCTTTGCGGCATTTAATACTTTTTGTATTTTAGAGGATGAAAACATGACCTTGGCCGTAAGTTTGTCCGCCTCATCGTTACTGACTATCTTTTTGGGATGACAAAGTGGAAATGGTAGTGTGCTGGTTTTCATTGCTGCAAAAGGGCTCCAGTTGGAGGTGTGGGTCGCCCGGGAATCGAACCCGATGTTTGAGATCAGATTGCAGTTCGGCATGACGGATAGGCGATTTTCCAGAAAGTTTGTGAATGTCCAGCCGTAAGCCCAGCTATCCAATTTTTCCTCGTGCACCAACTGAAAAATTTTCTTCCAGTATCGAGCATCTTTTTTGCGCTTAAATTTTTTATCAAGCCAGTTTTCTGTTTTTAAGCCTGGCCATGCTGCCATGGTGACATCAAAATCTTTCCAGGCGCGCCGCCATGTTGCCCAGCCCCAAATGTGTGAATAGATTGAGTAGTAATAACTCGCATTTCCGCGGGTGATGCCGCTTTGAAAATTATCACCGCTTATCATACTGATCCGATCATCATCGCGGTAACGTTCAAGCATTTCCTCGCAAAAGCGAAAAAAACTTGGGTCTGGCAAGCAATCATCTTCCAGGATAATTGCCTCTGGTACCTGTTCGAAAACCCAATCCAGTCCGCTCGATACGCGATACCTGCAACCAAGATTGGTCTCGGAAAAGTTTGCACGCCCGCCACGTCGGGATCCCGTCCCCGCCAGCATCGCCTCGAGCATGGCCGCCGCTCCGCCGGGTGAGAGGCCGTTGGGCCCGCGCGGGTGCTGACGTTGGGAAAGAAGCCGAGATCGGGCGGGCCTGTAGGCTGCCCGCGTTGACAAGGCAGAAGAAAGATCCGTTGCAGCCTTTGCACGTGCAAGGCTGGGGCAGCAAGAGGGCGAGAAGCACGAGGGGGGAGGGGAGCGGCAGCCGGCCAGTCGGTGCGGCCGAGGGTCACAACAAGCTGGCGTTGCAGACTCTGGATGTGAGAGAACCGTTTTTGGGCCCTCGGGGTCCCCCGTCGCCCGCCTTCTTCCCGTCCGGACAAACTGTGCTTTCCCGCGCCTTCCAAACGATTTCCGTTCACGGTGCTCTTCGCGGGCGGCGCCCAGGAGGGGGGTCGGGGACAAGTGCTTAGGAAGCTAGTGAACGGCTCGGCCAGCCCGCT
Source organism: uncultured Alphaproteobacteria bacterium (assembly GCA_942490955.1). Lineage (GTDB taxonomy): Bacteria > Pseudomonadota > Alphaproteobacteria > Rhizobiales > HXMU1428-3 > HXMU1428-3. The sequence goes on along the minus strand of CALNZE010000005.1, from coordinate 4,075 downwards.
GCTAGCCAAAAGCAGCGAATACATACTTGCAGGGTGTAGCGGGTGCGTTCCCGGCTGCTTTACACTTGGGGTTTAGCAGCCCGGCCGAGGGGGGGGGGGGGGGGGGGGGGGGGGGGGGGGGGGGGGGGGCTCGATTCCAGCTCGTCAAAAATCGTCAACAGCACACCTTGTCTTTTTTTTTTTTTTTTTTTTTGACTACGTGACGGGTGGCAAGGGCACGCTGTTCCTTGGGCGCAGTGTGGCGCTGCGGGGGCGCGCGGCGGTGGCCGCAGAGCGCTGGGCGGCGCGGTGGCCACGACGGCACGCCCTTTTTTCGCGGCCCGAGCCGGGGCTCCTCCCTCTGTTGTTTTCTGGGCGCCTAATTTGCTGGCAGGCAAGAGACAGACGTGATCAAGCGACAAACACAAGACGTGATGACGAGCGAGAGTGTTTTTTGAAGTATGGCGATGGTTTCATATGATCGTAGTAGCGCTGCGCGCGCACAACGGCTTTGCTTAGCAGTCGTCGAGCTTTTCAGAGAGGTCGGCCCGCGTAAACTCGTTGAGCCCGTCGCGAACGTAGTCCACACCGCGCGGCGCGGTGCTTGCCTTTTGATGTGGCGCCGCGTGTGGTTCTTGAGCGCCGACTTTTGGTTGAACGCCTTGCCGCAAAAGCACGGGAACGGCCTGTCGCCCGTGTGGATCAGCGCGTGGCGGTCGAGCTTCGACTTGCACTGGAACCGCGACCCGCAGTGCGCGCACACGTGCTTGCGGGACGCCGCGTAGCGCGCGCTCGTCGATGCGCCCACCGTGCGCCGCTTGCACGCCGGCGACTTGGTGGCCCTGCCCGGTGACAGCAGCCGCTGCGGCGACGCCGCCGGCGACACCGACGACGACGACGCGGACGACCACTCGGAAGGGTCCGGCGACACGTCGCTCAGCGCCGGCGACGCCGCGCCCGAGACGACCGCGGTGACGCGCGGCGCAGACGGCAGCGGCGGCGGCAGAGACAGCGGGCCGCTGCCGGCGGCCGGCGGCGGGGCGTTGGGGCTTCGGCCCGCCGACGACGCGGCCGCGGCAACAGCGTCCATCGCCGCGTCCAGCGCGCGCTCGTCAAAGTCAAGCACGTCGACGTCGGGGATGCCCGGCAGCGGCGACACCGCCGCCGCCGCGCCGGACGCGCCGGACGCGGACCCGCGGGCGCCCGTGAAGAGAGACTCGACGTCACCACGGACCGCCGCGGGGCGCGCTCGTCGCCTGCCGCGGCACACGCGTCACGGACCATCGACTCAAACTCGGCGCTCATGGCCGACGACAGCCTGCAGCACTTGCCACCGCCGCGACCGTGTCGCTCGCCCGCCAGGGCGAGGGAGCCGCCAACGGTCGAATTCAGCGACGGCAGCGCACCGGCCGTGCCTCTGACAGCAGACGACGACGACGCCGGCGCAAACCCGCCCGCGGCCCAGAACGACAAAGTGGACGTCGTCGAGGGGGGGGTGCCGGGGCACGCCTGCGGGCGGAACACGCGCGGCTCGATCATCGGGAAGGCGTCGTCGTCGAGGCAGAGAGCCTCAAAGTCGGGCAGGTCGCACCCGGCGGCTTCGGGGATGGCCGACAGCATCGTTGTTGGCGGCCTCTGGCGCGCGAGTTGTGTGCAAAGCCCGCGTTGACAGGTTTGGCCGCGAAAGCAGATAGGTCGGCGGGCGATGGGCGTGCGGGCGGAGAGGGAGTGGCGACGGGTTCCGCGGGGCTGTGGGGCGAGTGCTGGCGGATCGCGCGGTGTGTCGGTGTGTGTCGGGTGTGGGTGGCGGTTTGGGAGAGCGGTTGGGCGGTTGTGGGAGCTGCTGGCCGCAGGGGAACGGAGTTGTGCCCCACCCACTCGCGGAATCCGCCGGCGCAAATCGATCGGTTTCCACGACTCTCTTCTGTGCATGCGCAGGACAAAATTTCCACAAAACGTCAGCAAAAACCTCTCAGTCTCTCGTGTTTGGGCCCCCGCGGGCAACCGAGCAAAGGGCGCTGCAGGCGCGTTGTAGGGACCGATTCCTGCTGAAACCGGTTACCAGACTTAGCAACCTTCACCTACAATTCGCAGGGTGCTGTGCGCGAGGTTATGCCGCGACCCCCACACCGGCACAAGGTGTGACGCCCTCGCCCAAAACACAAACACTCGTCTCCAAGCGGGCGCGAGGGGTGGAAACGCGCACCAAGTCGCTCCACCGGCGCCATCAAAAACCAGCAACGCTGAGCGAAAGGAAAAAAAGCAGAAGTGGTCGGGTATTCGCATCATCATGGCGGCAGGGACGGGAAAGGGAGAAGGCATTCTCTCTGTGGGTGGCGGCGGCGGTGCGGCGGGGCGGCGTGCGGCGGCTCGCGGCTTGCATGTGGTCACTGTTTGGCACAGTGCCTCTCGCCGGCGTCAGGCGCGCCCTCGCGCGTCACTTCGTCTTGTCCATCAGGCTCTGGCAGCTGAAGCCGTTGAGCCGCGGGCGACGTAGTCCACGTCCCTTGCAGCACGTCGCTGCTTCTTGATGTGCCGGCGGCTGTGGTTCTTGAGCGCCGACTTTTGGTTGAACGACTTGCCGCAGTAGCACGAAAACGGCTTGTCGCCCGTGTGCGTGAGCATGTGGCGGTCGAGCTTGGACTTGCGCAGGAACCGCGACTGGCACAGTCGCCGACGTGGTTGCGCTGGGCGGCGAAATCGGGGTTGGTCGACGCGCCGCAGTTGCGCCGCTTGCGCTGCGCCTCGGCCCGCTGCGCGGCGGCGCCCCCCGACGCCTTGCTCTGGCGCGGCACCGAGACGACGGGCGCCGCCGCCGCCGCCCCGTCGGGAACCGTGAGGAGCGGTGCCGCCGTCGCGCTCGCTGACTGCATCAGAAGCGTGCTCGGCGACGGCACGCCAAAGTCAAAGTCGGCGCCAAACGCGGTCGGCGGGACGAGCGGCGACGCGGGCGCGGGCACGATGGGCGCCGCCGAGAGCACCGGAGCGGCGCGCCCGCGTGGCGACCGCCGCCGCCCGCGACGACACCGACGCGTCCAGGCCCGACAGCGTCGGCGAGGCGAGGCCCGCGTCCCCGGCGGCCAGCGACAGCGGCGAGCTGACGCCGTCGGGCACGGTGAACGTGTTGAGAATGTCGACCAGCGACTTGCGCATCCCAATGTCCACCAGCGACTTTCTCAGGTCGAGAAAGGATTTGGACAGGCCCTGCTCGCCCAGCATCTTGGGCGACTTGCTGCCGCTGCTGGGCGGGTTGCCGAGGCCGCTGCGCCGCGAGCCGCTCTTGCGGAGCGCCGGCGGCGGGCGCAGCTGCACGGCGTCGTAGTCGTCGTCGGCGATCGAGTCGGCGCGGCGCTTGCGCCCGCGGCGGCTGCGCCGGTGGAGGGCGGCGGCGCGGCGGCGGCGGCGGCGGCGGCGGCGTCGCTGTGTGGGATGGCGGCAGCGTCAAAATCGGCAATGTTGATGTCGATGAAGGCGTCGTCGTCCATGCAGAGCGCGCCGAGGTCCGGCCCCGAGATGTACTCGTCGATGCGAAGAGGGTCAATCATCGCGCCGTGCGGTCCGGGCTGGCGGGTGAGGAGGCGGCGGAAGCGACGGGCCCGCGGTGCTCGGTTGCTGCCGCGAAAGCTAGAGTTTTGCCCCGCACGCTGCGAGCGTCGGGGTTGGACGGGTGGGCGGCGGGCGGCGGGCTGCGCGGGGCGGTGGCGGCGGCTCAAAAGGCGGCCACGGGTGCTTTTGAGGGAAAAGGAGGGCGAAGGCTCGAACCCTGCTCGTGATCCCGCGCCGCGGGGTAGGCCAGGCCGCGAGCGTGGATGTTCGAGAACGTGGGTGTTGCCGGGGTCGCCCGCAAAACAGAAACCGCTGGATACCCTGGCATTAGAACTCTGCTTCTGCTTCGACCCGCTTCGAAAAAAAATCAAGCGATCGCCTCATGCTCACAGCTGCAAGCTCGTACTAGTAGTACGGCCCCGTAAACTGCAGTAAACGTCCGGAGGCTTTAAGAATCTTGCTGTGGAAGCGCGCCACGGCCGCTGACTCTCCTGCAGCGGCCCGCCATTGTGGTCCAGAGTGCTGTCGAAAGCGGTGGCGGGAACCGAGC
>CALNZE010000004.1:0-7089 GCA_942490955.1 uncultured Alphaproteobacteria bacterium | reverse complement strand
AGCGCAGCGATAATGCATTCTGCAAATATGGCCCAGGCTATCGTGATGAGCGATGCGTCCAGATATATCAGGCCAATTTTTATGCCGCCAAACAAAACAAGTACGGCGCTTTCGATGATAACTGTGTAGTGAGATTTCACCTGCGATTCGAACCAGTATTTAATTATTTCCGACAGTTTTAATATCAGAATGAAGCCAAGTATTGCGGCCAAACTGAAGGAGTATTGATCGTTCGGGCGCAAAGCTGAAACAGTTGCGAGCATTAAAAAATATGCTGCCAAACCGCCAAGAAACTGCAGCGTGGCTGCGCTACCCAGGATCGCTTCAGAGTGCTCTGGATCGCTAGCGATGCGTCTGACCACCACGCCATTTAACCCAAGGGTGACAATTGAGCTGAATAAAACAATAAACGCCAGGATGTAATTGAAATATCCAAAGCCCTCCGGTCCTAAATAGCGCGCCAAAACTACGCTTACCAATAGGGCCGTTGCCAATCTGACGAAATGGCCAGCAAACAACCAAGCGGTGTTTGAAATGGCTTTTTGAAGATTTGGCCGCTCTCTGGTTTTATCTTGAAGCCATTGCGGTAGGTATTTTAGCCAAATGGATCTGTCACAATTTACCGGGTATCATTTCTGCTTGTTCGCTGCGTAAATTTACAGGAAGACAATGACCCGCTCACATACCGTTTTAAACGAGGTGAGACTGACAGCAGGTTTATAGCAGTGTATTTGAGTATGGTGTTTTTAACGCTGTCGTCTTTATCATAGGGATAAATGTTGCTGTGAAAACCTTCGGTTATCTCAGCCAGCTTTAAATCGGGCGGCAGTTTTAGAGCGGAGCCTTTGCTCTGTCCTTGAGCAGGCTATCGAATTTTTCAATATATCATAATTGAAGGCGGGTCCAGCGGGAGGCAATATTGATTATGTCGCCTGGGGTGGAAAGCGCTGCATCGGGGTTCAATAGCTAATCTGGGGTCGATTGTGAAAATAAGCATAATAACGGTCTGCTACAATTGTGCAGAAACAATTGAAGAGGCAATTCTGTCGGTGGGCTCGCAAAGCTATGCGGATGTTGAACATATCATCATTGATGGGGCTCGACGGCACCCCCTTGACGTCATCTCTGATTACAAGACTAAAATCGATCGATTTATTTCGGAGCCCGACGACGGTATTTATGATGCGATGAACAAGGGCCTGCAGCTGGCGACGGGAGACATAATCGGTCTGTTGAATGCTGACGACGTCTATGCCAACCAAACCGTGCTTGAGCGTGTGGTCGGCAAAATGCAAATGGATGACCTGGACGCTGCATACGGTGATGTAGAATATTTTCGAGGCTCTGATGTTGATCGGCCGATACGCCGATACAGGTCCGCTCGTTTTCGCCCCGACCTGATTGCCCATGGCTGGATGCCGGCGCATCCTACCCTGTTTTTGCGCCGCGGTGTCTATAAGCGATTTGGAACGTTCCGCACTGACTACCGCATAGCGGGGGATTTTGAGTTTGTCGCCCGTATTTTCCGCAGCGATTCCCTTCGCTACGCCTATCTTCCTGAAATTCTCGTCAGAATGCGGATGGGGGGCGCCAGTACAGGTGGGATTCGCAATACTATTTTACTGAACCGGGAGGTGCTTCGTGCCTGCCGCGAAAATGATATCCCTACCAACATGCTAAAAATAATGTCCAAATATCCAATGAAGTTGATGGAATTTTTAAAATAGTCAGCGGATGCTGGCGATCCAATTCGGAGCGGGAAGGTACCTTCGCTGCGTTTTGCACGGTTGACGATGGCGAAATAGCTGAGCGGTTTTCTGAATTTGAGAAAAAAGGGGGCTCGCGGCTTTTGGGTGGAGCCCCCTTTTGGTCAGGCGGTTTCTGCTTTGGGCATTTGGCCGAGTTTTCCGTTTCTAAAATCGAGCATTGCCTGCTTGATTTCGCCTATGCTGTTCATGACAAACGGTCCTTGGGCGACAACGGGTTCATCAATTGGCTCGCCGGTCAGCACCAGGAGCTTGGCGTCATTATTCGATTCGATGCTGACGTTGCCGCCATCTTTTCCAAGCACGACCGTTTGGGCCTCGCGGGCGATTTCCTGACCGTTGACTTCTACAGTGCCGGAAAGCACGACGATCGAGAGTGTATGGCCTGCTGGGATGTTTAGCGTTACCAGTCCGTTTCTGTTTAAGCGCAGGTCCCAAATATTGATGGGCGTGAAGGTGCGTGCCGGGCCTTTGATGTCATCGTAATTGCCTGCAATCACCCGCAATGATCCTGCGGCATCGGGCAGATCTACAGTTGGGATGTCTGCATTGAGCAGTGTTTGATAACCGGGATCTTCCGACTTGTGTTTGGCTGGCAGGTTGACCCATAGCTGAACCATCTCGAAGTTACCGCCCTTCGCGGCGAAGGCTGGAGAATGATGCTCCTCATGAATGATGCCTGAGGCGGCGGTCATCCATCGCACATCGCCTGGGCCGATGAGGCCACCAGCGCCGGTAGAATCGCGGTGCTCAACTTCGCCTTCATAAACGATGGTGACCGTCTCGAACCCTTTGTGGGGGTGCGCGCCGACACCGAGGCGATCTTCTGTTGGCTCGAAGCTGGTGGGGCCTGCGTAATCCAGCATGATGAAGGGGCTGACATGTTGACCCTTATCATGATGGGAGAGCAGGTGCGGACAGGGAAGCCATCACCGACCCAGTGGGTTTCGGGGGCCGAATAAACGCCAATAATGTCTCTCATTGTCTTATCTCCTTAGAGCAACCAGCGAGACTGGTTGCGATGTTAAAAGAGATAGGTGCTGATTTTATAGTTACAATGTTACAGACCTAATGATGGCTGGCGGTTTTGAAGATGGCTTGATTGACCCACTCCCGTTTAATGGGCCTGGCCCGGCTCACATCAATCCTGCAGGGGTGGAGGAACTGGACGGCGGAGACGTTCAGGCTGCCGTTGCGGTTGTTGAGCACGACCTGGCTGTTGGCGTCTTCGATTTTACCCCAGGTGAATTCTTCCATTGGATAGCCGCGTTCGGCTTTATTGCTGGCGATGTCTATTTCCGAGAAATTGTTGCTGCTTGAGATTATCGGCCTGCTGGGTGACCTTGCGTCCATGGGCCCTGGCCTTTGCTGTCCGGGGTGACGTAGACATTGAAGGATTCGTTGGTGTTGATGTCTGTGCGGGGTTCATGGATTAAGATGTCGGGGCCGGGGCCGTCTCTGAAGCAATTTCTGGGGCCGACGATGACATAGCCTTCATGGCCCAATGTCAGGGCGTCTTCCAGCGATGTTTTCGGGCAGCCAAGCACGCGCTGGGCCGGGTTGATGAGGCGGAAGGTGTGAAGCGGTTTTTTCTCGCGGAAGGTGATGCCGTAATCGATGGCGTTTTCGCCGAGGCTGATCCAGTAGCCGGCGACGAAGTCCAGCAGTCGCTCAGCATATTCGCCGTTCTTATATGGGCTTTCGATGAGGCAAGCGGCTTTTGCAGGCGACGACAAGCAAAATAAAAGCGCGAGGCATAGAGCCGATTTATGAAGGCCGAAATTATAAAGGCTGCGCCGTTTACCTTCCATGGGATAACCGGGCGTGGGTAAGTTGTGATGACTTTTGGTATGAAACGCGGCCATGTGGCTTCGTCATTTTCCGGGTTTCTCTTGCTTGTTGCAGTGACAATTTTTTACTGGATTGATCCAGGCTGGTTTTGTTGGCAGCACCATTCGCCGTGAAGGTTGAAACTGGCGGCGTCAGTAGCCGGCATTTATCGTATACCCGAGACTGCCTTGTTAGAAAGTTCTTTGTTGCCGGGAGATTCAGACGGGCGTGCGGGATCGGTCGCTGGCCATTGTGGCTCATTGGATAGCGGGGCGCCCCGCTGCGGGGGGCAGGGCGCCACCGTGTTTTCCGTTTTATTCGCGGCGCTATAATTTATTGCGCTTTCGCTCTTCGCGGAAATTGCGCGAGCGGGACAATTGTCAACATCAGGCGGATTTTCTGCGGGCCGGGGCGCGGCCGTTTTGGGCGGCGGCTTGCTTTGCGCTATCTGACCTTGTATAGGCGCCTTCGATGATGCGCTCTGCCTGTGCCTTTGCCTGCTCGATTATTTTTGCAGCGTCGGCCTGGGCTGCCAGCAGGCTTGCCTCATAATCCTGCGCGGCTTCTTCCAAAGTGTCTTCGGCCTCAAGGCTTGGATGGCCGCCGGTTGACAGTTTAAAAAACTTGTCGACCTGGGCTGAATAGTCATCGACCATTTTGGTGTAGAAAGCCTGGTGCTGGTGCATTCTTTCAAAATAGAAATGGATGAAAGCCTGGTTGCGGGCGGCGAAAAGTTTTGCGATCTCGCCAGCGTCTGCGCAAATTGGTGCCGCAGCATTGAATGCTTCTTCGGTTTTAGATGATCTTCGGTGTGCCATTTGATTTAAGTCCTCCTCCGGGGGGTTAAAATTGTGAATTTTGCCCGGGGCAGGGGTGCCATTTGATTGGCTTGCGTTGATGAAATCGCGCCAGTTCTAAAGACCCACCTTAAGACCCCAGGCAAAACTGCACAATTTATCGAAAGCAACGCCTATCTCAGAAATTTGGCTTTTGCTTGATCAAGGGGAATGTCTGTTGAAAAACGGTGAGGTTGCTTGAAACAGGCAATTTGCCCAAGATGCCGAAATTGTCCGCCCCCGGGTGCGACATTCTGACCAGAAAGATTTGTCACCACTCTAAAAATCCGCTAGCCTTTGGTCATAAGTTGAATAAACGTTAGCTCAAGAATTCCATGGGAGGGACTCTGATGAGACTTTTAACCGGGCTTGTTGCCTGTTCACTTTTGCTTGCCCCCACCGCTGCCTTCGCGTCCTGCGAAGATGGTGAGGAAGTTATTAAATTCAGCCATGTAACCAACACCGATAAGCACCCGAAGGGCATTGCCGCTTCGCTTTTGGAAAAGCGCGTCAATGAAGAGCTTAACGGCATGGCCTGCATGGAGGTTTTTCCGAACTCGACCCTATACAATGATGACAAGGTGCTTGAAGCCTTGCTGAGCGGTGACGTTCAACTGGCGGCGCCATCGCTTTCAAAATTCGAAAAATTCACCAAGAAATTCCGGATTTTTGACCTGCCGTTCGTGTTTAAGAATATTCAGGCGGTGGATCGTTTTCAGAACTCTGAAGATGGCGAAAAGCTGAAAAATTCCATGACCAAGCGCGGCCTCAAGGGCCTTGCCTTCTGGCATAATGGCATGAAGCAGATGTCCGCCTCCAAGCCGCTGATCAAACCGGAAGATGCCAAGGGGCTGAAATTCCGCGTGCAGGCATCTGACGTGCTTGTGGCGCAATTTGAACAGCTCGGCGCCAGCCCGCAAAAATGTCCTTTAAGGAAGTTGACGGCGGTCTGCAAACCAAAGTTATCGACGGGCAGGAAAACACCTGGTCGAATATTTTCGGCAAGAAGTTTTTCGAGGTGCAGGACGGCGTGACGGAAACTGACCACGGCGTGCTCGATTATCTTGTTGTGACCTCTGACAAATGGTGGAACGGGCTGAAGCCTGAACTGCGTGATAAGCTGGCGACGCTCATTAAAGAAGTGACCGAGACCCGCAACACAGAATCTTACAATGTGAACCAGGCAAATAAGAAAAGCATCATTGATGCCGGTGGCACTGTAAGAACGCTGACCGAAGAACAGCGGAATGCCTGGGTTGAAGCGATGAAGCCTGTGTGGAAGAAGTTTGAAGGTGACATCGGTAAAGAGCTGATGGACGCGGCCGTTAAATCCAACGAAGGCTAATCTCTTTCGCCTTTGGGTTATGGCTGCTTCTGTAATTTACTGGCAGACACAAACAGGGCCGGGGGCCAATTGCACCCGGCCCCTATATAACTGAAATGCTGTAACTTAAATGCGTGGTCGCTATGGGACGGGACAAGAACAATCAACCGGGCGGCTGTTAAACGACCTTTTGCTGAGGCAACGTTCTGATAGGTTAAGTTCTGACATGTAAGTTCTGGGAGGGACGGGGCATGAAACAACGGGAACCCTCCGGGATCGGCCGGGTGATTGATGAACTTGAGGAAACGCTGATTGCGCTTTTTCTTGGCCTGATGACCGTGTTCACATTCGCCAATGTCGTAGCGCGCTATGTTTTTAACTTGAACATTTTGTGGGCGCTTGAGGCAACGGTGACGCTGTTTGCCTGGTTGGTTCTGCTCGGAATTTCTTATGGCGTTAAAAAGAACATCCACATTGGCGTTGATGTTCTGGTCAATATATTTCCACCGCATATTAAGAAACTTCTGACCTTGCTGGCCGTGGGGCTGTGCGTGCTCTATGCGGGCATGTGTGTTAAGGGCGCGCTTGATTATTGGCTGCCGTTTATCGGCTTTCAGGCGTTCATGGAAACAAATGACATGCCGATGCCGTCGTTCCTGCAGTTTTTTGCGGATATTCTCAATGATGGGGAGAGGTACGAAAAAGTGCCGCGCTTCATTCCTTATTTTGTTTTGCCGCTTGGCATGGCACTGCTGACCTTCCGGTTTTTGCAGGCCGGATGGTATGTGCTGACTGACCAGCAGGATCTGATCATCACCGGCCATGAGGCGGAAGAACTGATTGACGATACGCTGCCGCATGAAGCGCGTGTCGCAGAGAAGGATTAAGTTATGTCCATTGTCCTTCTGTTTGTGATGATCATTGGCATGATGCTGATCGGTGTGCCGATTGCTGTTTCGCTTGGCCTTGCCAGCATGGTGTTTCTGGTGGTCTATGCCGATGGCTCGCTATCCTCGATGGCGCAGACGCTTTATTCCGCCTTTGATGGGCACTATACGCTGCTGGCGATTCCGTTTTTTATTCTGGCGTCGAGTTTCATGTCAACGGGCGGCGTGGCGCAGCGGATTATCCGCTTTGCCATTGCCACTGTTGGCCACTTTCGTGGTGGTATGGCGATTTCTTCGGTGCTGGCCTGTATGATGTTTGCCGCGCTTTCTGGCTCAAGCCCGGCGACGGTGGTGGCGATCGGCTCGATTGTTATCGCCGGGATGCGCCAGGTTGGTTACACCAGAGAATTTGCGGCTGGGTGTGATCTGTAACGCCGGCACGCTTG
>CALNZE010000003.1:0-2251 GCA_942490955.1 uncultured Alphaproteobacteria bacterium | reverse complement strand
TGCGCCTGGCAAAGCCTTGCAACCGCCCCTTACCACCTATATATGCTGTAATGGAATATAATGTAAGGCCTTCAGCGGGCAGCGACCAGCGGTACGGGGACGGCATTGTTGCACAAAACAGCGAATGTCGGCGTTTTTGCCACGGAAATAAGGCAACAGGCCAAAAAGCAATCTCCGCTGTTAACCTTGAAGCAGCAACCGGTCTCAGGCAAAATAGCAGCACCATCCCAGCAACCGAATGCTACAGCGGCAGCTGTTTAACGCAAGGTGACGAATGACAACCATAACTGAAAAATCCGCCGTTAAAAATGAGCTGACCTCCCCCGATGAAATCGCGCAGAAGGACATCGTGCCCAATAAAGCACCGCTAACCGGAGAAGCTGCAAAAAAAGCCGCACGCCTGGTCGCCCAAAATCAAAACCGTCCCAGTGAACAGGAAGCCCAGGAAGCCGTGCGCACGCTGATCCGCTGGGCTGGCGATGACCCGGCCCGCGAAGGGCTGATCGACACGCCAAAGCGCGTCACTAATGCTTACCGCGAATTTTTCAAAGGCTATGACGAAGACGCCAACGAAATCCTCTCCCGCACCTTTGATGACGTTGGTGGCTATGACGATATGGTTATGCTGCGCGGCATTGAAATGCACTCCCATTGCGAACACCACATGGTGCCCTTTATCGGCCATGTGCACATAGCCTATTTGCCCGGTGAAAAAGTCGTCGGCCTCTCCAAGCTCGCCCGCATTGTTGAGACCTTCGCCCGCCGCCTGCAGACGCAAGAAACCATGACAGCCCAAATTGCGAGCGCCATCGACGAAGGCCTTGCCAGCAAAGGTACAGCCGTGATGATCGAGGCGGTGCACCAGTGCATGTCACTGCGCGGTGTCAGCAAACCGGACGTCGCCACAATCACCACCCGTTTCACTGGCACTTTCAAAAACGATGCAGAATATCGCGATCGTTTCATGCGCCTTGCCAACTCCGGCAGCTAGCATGAGTGACCCCGTCGACGAGACCTCATCCTATTCTCCCAGATTTGATGGCGATGGCCTGATGCCAGCCATGGCCATCGAGAAATCGACAGGGACGCCGTTGATGCTCGCCTATGTCAATGCCGAGGCAATTGAAAAATCGCTTGAAACAGGCTTCGCCGTCTTCTGGTCAAGATCGCGGCAAAAATTCTGGCAAAAGGGCGAGACCAGCGGCAACCGCCTCAAGCTCATCGAAATCCTGATCGATTGCGACCAGGACAGCCTGTGTATGATGGTGGAGCTGGAAGGCAGCGGCGCGGCCTGCCACACCGGCCGTCACAGCTGTTATTATCGCAAACTCTCACCCGCAACGGATGATCAGGCCGATAAAAACCTCACTTTCACCGATGATAAACCCCGCTTTGACCCCAAGAAAGTCTACGGCGAAAATTAGCTGTGATTTCTGCCGCTTGCCTTCTCTCAAGGCAACAACGGTGCCAGCGATGAACGGCATGCCTATATTTTGTTCAACAAAAATTCATGAATCGAAAGTTAAGATAATAACCATATGATTCGGTCTGATTAGCGCAGACGAACAGCTTGAACTAGACTATGTTGAACCGGAACAGGACATGAAATTACGTAGCATCAGTACTGCCAGATCACATGGTTAAGGCACCGACATTCAGCCCGGACATCAAGCTGAGCAGCCACGCGCCGATGAGCGCAAATAATTCTGAACGAAAGAGAGTGGGTCATGCAAAGACATAAGCTTGGAATTGCTCTTGGTGGTGGTGGCGCCCGCGGATGGGCCCATATCGGCGTACTGAAAGCTTTGAACGAAATCGGCATCCAGCCGGATATAATCGCCGGCACATCCATCGGCTCCATTGCCGGCGGTTGCTACGCCGCAAACGAACTCCCCGAGCTTGAAGTCTTCGCAACCGGCCTGACAAAACGCAAAGTCCTCGGCTTTCTCGATATCAATATGGCCGGCTCCAGCCTCATATCCGGCCGGCGCATCTGCAACGCGCTGGAGGGTCATCTCGAAGGCCGCCGCATTGAGGAGCTTGATCGCAAATTTGTCGCCGTCGCCACAGAGATCGGCACCGGCCACGAAGTCTGGATGGATCGCGGCTATCTGGTTAACGCCATGCGCGCCTCCTATGCCCTCCCCGGCATTTTCAAACCCGTAAACATCAACGGCCGCTGGCTTTTTGATGGCGCCATGGTAAACCCGGTGCCCGTCTCCGTTTGCCGCGCCCTTGGTGCCAGCGTCGT
>CALNZE010000002.1:0-10747 GCA_942490955.1 uncultured Alphaproteobacteria bacterium | reverse complement strand
TGGACAACCTGTAATAGCGGCACAAAACCCACTGTCGTACCAGGCGCTGGTGGGCAACCTTAATCTCCGTCAAGAAAGAGCATTCTGCGAGAAAATCTCTATTCCGCTGATCGTCGGCGGCATCGCCGCCTACAAGACGCTGGATCTCATCCGTTTTAAAGGTGCCGAGCGCGGCATTTCACCGTCCATCCTGTCCTCACCAAAGCCGGCGCAGAATTCGTCACGCCCCTATCCCTCGCCACCTGGCAGGCGAGCCTGTCCACACGGACCTTTCGACCTCAAAGACGAAACAGAAATCGGCCACATCCAGCTCTCCAAAGACAGAGCGACCTCGTCGTCGTCGCACCCGGCCACCGCAGATCTGATGGCAAAGCTCGCCAATGGCCTCGCGAATGACCTCGCCAGCACCCTGCTGCTCGCCACCGACAAGGAGGTCCTCCTCGCCCCTGCCATGAATGTCCGCATGTGGCAACACAAGGCAACACAGAGAAACCTCAAGACCTTAACCGCCGATGGCCACCATTTCATTGGCCCCAACGACGGCGACATGGCCTGCGGCGAAACCGGCCCCGGCCGCATGGCTGAGGTCGATGAGATCATCACCGCCATCGAAGCCAGACTAAATGACAACACCGTCGCCAATCAAAACGCGCCCGGATCCGGTCGCCTCCTGACCGGCCGCCCCCTTACTGGTCGCCCCCTTGCCAGCCGTTCAGTGCTCATCACCGCCGGGCCAACCCATGAGCCCATCGACCCGGTCCGCTACATCGCCAACCGCTCCAGCGGCAAGCAGGGTTATGCGCTGGCCGCCGCCGCCCGCGACCTTGGCGCCAAAGTCACCCTCATCTCCGGCCCGACCAACCTCGAGGCCCCCACCGGCATCACATTCATTCAGGTGGAAACCGCGATTGAGATGCGTGATGCCGCCCTTGCAAATCTCCCGGCAGACATCGCCATCTGCGCCGCGGCTGTTGCCGACTGGCGGGTGAAAAACAAACCCGGCCAGAAAATGAAAAAAACCGCTGGCTCATTGCCTAAACTCGAGCTGACGGAAAATCCCGACATCCTGAAATCCATCGCCGAAAAAGGCGCCAGGCGACCACAGCTGGTCATCGGATTTGCCGCTGAAACGGAGAACATCCTCCCCCATGCCAAACAGAAGCACCTTAGCAAGGGCTGCGACTGGATGGTCGCCAATGATGTCAGCGCCACCGGCGATGTTTTTGGCAATGACGTCACCACCATCCATATCCTCAATGGCGACAATGTCGAAACCCTCGCCAACCTGACCAAGACTGAAGCGGCCACCGCCCTCTTGCAACGCGCCGCCAGTCACCTTGCCGATCATGTAGCCAAACACCAGCCGGCAGCCGAATAATCACCCCCCCAACCAAGCAGCCTGAGGCCCCATACCCATGCCCGCCATCACCCTCAAAATCGAGCAGCTCCCCCATGGCGAAGGCCTGGAACTCCCGGCTTATGAATCCACTGGGGCCGCCGGTATGGACCTGCGCGCCGCCCTGCCAGAGGGAACGCCGGTCATCATTGGCCCGCTGGAGCGCAGCCTCGTGCCAACCGGCATCGCCATCGAGCTGACCTCAGGTTTCTAGGCGCAAATCCGCCCGCGCTCCGGTCTGGCGGCCATAGCCGGTCTCACCGTCCTTAACGCCCCCGGCACCATTGACAGCGACTATCGCGGCGAGATCAAGGTCATCCTCATCAACCTCTCGAATGAACCCGTCGCCATCAGCCGGGATGACCGCATCGCCCAGATGGTCATCGCCTCGGTCACCACGGCCAAGATTGAGCCCGCCTCCAAACTCTCCCTCACCAAACGCGGTGAAGGCGGATTCCCGGCTCTACCGGCCAATCCCAAAAATCAAACTCAATAGCTGCAACCGTAACTGTTCCCATAGATTTAACGCGAAGCCGCCCCATAGACCCTGCCCGCTACCAAATCAGCAATCCTTTATTCTTAACCCGCATTCAAAATATGATGCCGCTAAACAATCGCCAATGTCTTAAAGGAGGCCCACCATGTCGACCGAGAAAACCTTCATTCCGCCACTTAAAGTCAGTCAGGTCGGCCGCGGCTGTGTC
The DNA here is from genome assembly GCA_942490955.1 of uncultured Alphaproteobacteria bacterium. Classification (GTDB taxonomy): domain Bacteria; phylum Pseudomonadota; class Alphaproteobacteria; order Rhizobiales; family HXMU1428-3; genus HXMU1428-3. The sequence continues at coordinate 8,647 of CALNZE010000002.1, read as the reverse complement.
TACGACAACATCATCGAGACCATCGGCCACACGCCGCTGGTGCGCCTCAACAAGATCAGGCAGCATTTCGGCCTCAAGTCAGACATCCTGATGAAAATGGAGTTTTTTAACCCCCTCGCTTCCGTCAAGGACCGCATCGGTCTCTCCATGATCGACGCCTTGATGGAAGAAGGCACCATTGGTGAAAACACCGTTCTTATTGAGCCAACCAGTGGCAACACCGGCATTGGCCTCGCCTTTGTCGCGGCAGCCCGTGGCTTGCGGCTCATCCTCGTGATGCCAGAATCCATGTCGATGGAGCGCCGCAAAATGCTTTCACATCTGGGTGCAGAGCTTGTCCTCTCCCCGCCGAAAAGGGCATGAAAGGCGCGCTGGAGAAAGCCGAACTCATGAACGAACATCCTGATAGCGCATGCCATCACAATTCTTCAAGTCCTGCCAACCCGGCCGTCCACATCGCCACAACCGCGAAAGAAATCTGGACAGACACCGGCGGCAATGTCGATGCCATCGTCGCTAGCGTTGGCACCGGCGGCACTATCACTGGTTGCGCAAAATTCTGGAAAGACCGCAAACCCGCCACACAAATCGTCGCCGTTGAACCGGAAGACAGCCCGGTTCTCTCCGGTGGTGACCCCGGCCCCCACAAAATTCAGGGCATCGGCGCCGGCTTTGTCCCCGCCATCGTTGATAAATCTCTCATCGACGAAGTCATCCAGGTCTCCAATGAAGAAAGCTTCGCCACCGCCCGCAAACTCGCTCGGATGGAAGGCATCCCCGGCGGCATCTCAACGGGCGCCAACCTGATGGCCACTGTCAAATACATCAAGGCGCACGACCTGACAGACAAGAGCATCGTCACCTTCGCGCCATCATTTGCCGAGCGCTATATGTCGACCATGCTGTTCGATGACCCATCTGAGGATTCCGGCGACGTCACCATCTAGCAGCCAGGACATAGAGCGAATGACTTCCCTCTCCGGTGAGGAAATAGAGCGTTACAAACGCCACATCATCCTGAAACAGGTTGGCATTCAGGGCCAGCAGAAGCTAAAGGCCGCCAAAGCCCTCGTCATCGGCGCGGGCGGCCTTGGCTCGCCGTTGCTGCTCTATCTGGCCGCCGCCGGCGTTGGCACCATCGGCATCATTGATGATGACATCGTCACACTCTCCAACCTGCAGCGGCAGGTTATCCACGATACAAATATGGTCAGCCAGGCAAAAACCTCCAGCGCTGCCGCCCGCATCCACCAGATCAATCCCCATGTCGAGGTCATCGAACATAACCACCGCTTAACGCCGGAAAATGCTCTCGACATCATCAGCCAATATGACATCGTCGCCGATGGCTCCGACAATTTCGACACCCGCTATCTCGTTAACGACGCCTGCTATTTTGCCGGCAAACCGCTGGTTTTCGCCGCCATTGGCCCCTTTGATGGCCATATCACCACCTTCCGCGCCGCTGAGAAGAACCCCGATGGCGAACCGAACCCGAACTACCGCTGCATTTTTCCCAAAGCGCCGCCGCCCGGCACAGTTGCACCCTGTTCCGAAGTCGGCGTGCTGGGCGCCATCGCCGGCGTTGTTGGCACGCTGCAGAGCGCTGAGGTGATCAAGGAGATAACCGGCATCGGCACCGGCCTCGTCGGCCGCCTGCTATTGTACAACGCGCTTGAATGTGAGTTCCAGACCGTCAATATTAAATGGGACCCGGCAAACCCCTTGAGCGGCAGAGACCCGCGCTACCATGACCTCAGCCATCATATGAAACAGCAGGCCACCCAGTGATGAACCCAGCCAGAGAAGCCCCCCACCGTCGCCGCATACAATTACGCCGCGGGCGTGCGGCTCCTCTTTACCTTTGCGCCGCCATCCTTGCTGGATTGATGGTCATCGGCGCAGGTCTGGTCACCCCAACCCTGGCGCAGGACAACCCACAACCAGAGCCACCCGAAGAACTTGTCCGCGAGCGCACCATTCTGCGCATCCTCACCTCAAACGACTTCCCCCCCTTCAACTATTACGACGAGGAGGGCAACCTCTCTGGTTTTCATATCGATCTTGCCAACGCCATCTGCCGCGAAATGGCCGTCCGCTGCGATATCCGCGTCAGCGATTGGGACAAGCTGCTTTCAAACTTTAATACCGGCGACAACGATGCGATCATCGCGGGGCTCGCCGTCAACAAGCGCAACATGGCACGGCTGGATTTTACCAACCCCTATATGCGGATGCCCGCCCGCTTCGCCGTGCTGAAACGCCGCCCCCAACCTGAGCCAACCCCCAGACGGCTCAGTGGCAAAACCGTGGGCGTCGTCGCCGACACCTCCCACGCCGCCTATCTGGCAACCTTCTTCAAGGATGCCAAAATCACAAAATATCAGGACCAGCGCGCCGCCACCACCGCTCTGCAAAAAGGGGAAATTGACTATCTCTTTGGCGATTCCATCCAGATCATGTTCTGGCTCAATGGCTCGCTCTCTCGCCAATGCTGCCAGTTCCGCGGTGATGCCTATTGGGATGCAAAATACTTCGGTGAAGGCCTCGCTATTGCCATCGCCAAGGGAGACATGCGCCTGCGCATTGAGCTCAATGACGCCATCAGGGAAATCCGCCGCACAGGCCAATTCGAGGAGCTGATGCTGCGCTACTTCCCGCTAAAAATTTATTGAAAGCCGCAAGCCTTACCTGCCCTTGCCAATAAACGGCAACCAGAAACTCCAGCCGAATTTCGTCGGCTCCTCGCTGGTATGAAACGGCGGCAGTCCGATCTCCATATCCATATGCCCCCGCGATGGTTCAGAGATATAAGTGCCAAACAGCCGGTCCCATAGCGCCAGATTAAAGCCGTAATTGCTGTTCGTCTCCTGCCCCTCGATCGAGTGATGCACCCGGTGCATGTCCGGCGTCACAATAAAAACGCGGATCACCTTATCCAGCCAGCCCGGCAAGGCGATGTTCGAATGGTTAAACATCGCGCACCCATTCAGGATAATCTCAAACAGCAGCACCGCCAGCGCATCAATGCCAAGCAGCAGCACGAGCACCGACTTAAACAGCATCGACAGCCCAATCTCAATCGGGTGAAACCGCACCGCCGTCGTCACATCAATATCCCGGTCCGCATGATGCACCCTGTGCACCTGCCACAGGATCGGCACCTTATGCGACGCCCAGTGCTGAAAATATATCGCCAGATCCAGCACAAGCAGCGCCGCCACCAGCTCCAGCCAATAGGGCAGCTCCACCAGCCGTAACAGGCCGAAATTCAACTCTTCACCAAAGGTGGCAACACCGATAGCCACCAGCGGCACCGCACTCACAGTCATCAACCGGATGAGGAAAACATTCACCCCGCCCATAGTCAGGTTGGTCGCCCAGCGCTTCAGTTTGGCGGTCTTGAGCCCCCGCTTTGGCCAAAGCAGCTCAAGCGCCGCCATCGCCAAAAAGATGCCGAAGAAAATCCCCAGCCGGGCAAGCGCTTCCGTTTCCATAAAGTTTCACCATTTGATATTGCGACAAAGAAAATATGAAGCTGAGTATAATGCCCGCCTGACCAAGCCCGCCACCAAACAGCTTTCACTTCAGCGTGATTGCATAAGCGGATAGCAAAAGGCACATCCCGCCGCTTTAGGCCAGCACCCGCTCCACCTTCGAGACAACAGAAAGCCCCTTTAGGCCGGCGATGATCGTGTTGAGATGCTTGAGATCCCACACCTCCAGCTCGATCAGCATCTCCGAATAATCAATGCCCTTTTCGGTCATGCGGATATTGTCGATATTGCCATTTGCCTCGCCGATAAGCTGCGCCACCTGCGCCAGGCAGCCCGGCTCATTCACCGCCGAAACCGTAATCCGCGACATGAACCGCGTCTGGTCATCCTCATCAATGTCCCAGGTCACATCAATCCAGCGGTCCAGCTCATCATCAAAATCCTCAAGATGCGGCGACTGAATGGGGTAAATATTGATGCCCTCCCCTGGCATGATGATGCCGACAATCCTGTCGCCTGGCAGCGCCCCGCCGACGGAATAATCCACCGCGACGCCATCCTTTTGCCCGCGCACAGGCAGGCTGCCAAGCGGGTCCGGCGCCTGCGCCGATTTCGGCAACAGGCGGAACTTCAGGCCCACAACCTTGGCAAAATTAATCCAGCCTTCCTCAGGCCCTGTCAATCGCCCGCCGCTGCCAGCCTGGCGCCGCAGCATCACCTCACTCGGAATATCAGGGAACACAGCCCGCACGACATCATTGGATGGCAACTCACCCCGGCCCACGGCAACGATCACCTCATCAGCCGTCTCCTGCGTAAAGCGGGTAGTGCCCCTTCAATTTTTTGCCAGCGAATACACTTTCTTCGCCCGCTGGAAGGCCCGCTCCAGCACCATCACACCAATATCGAGATATTGCTTGCGCCGCGCATCCTTCGTCGCCCGGCGGATCGAAGACCGCGCTTTGCCGGTGATCACAAACCGCTCCCAGGAAGGCTGCGGCGTCTGCGCGTCCGAGGTCAGAATAAACACCTCATCACCATTGCGAAGCTGGGTGCGCAGCGGCATATTCCGCCGGTTAATCTTCGCGCCAACGCATTTGTTGCCAATATCAGTGTGAACAGCATAGGCAAAATCAACAGCGCAAGCCCCCGTTGGCAAGGCGATTAACAGCCCCTGCGGCGTAAAGCAGAACACCTGGTCATGGAACAGCTCAAGCCTTGTATGCTCCAGAAACTCCTCAGGGTTGTCGCCTTCCAGCAGCTGGTCCACCAGCCGCCGCAGCCATTGATAGGCTGATGAGGACGCCATATTGCTCCCCAAATGCTCACCCAGCGATTCATCCTTATACAGCGCATGCGCCGCGATGCCATACTCCGCCACCCGGTGCATTTCATGCGTGCGGATCTGTAGCTCCACCCGCTGAATGCGCGCGCCCACAATCGAGGTATGCAGCGAGCGATAATCATTCTGCTTTGGATTAGAGATATAATCCTTGAACCGCCCCGGCACTGCCCGCCAGATGGTGTGGACCAGCCCCATCACCCGGTAGCATTCATCAACACTGCCAACAATCACCCGAAAGCCGTAAATGTCAGAGAGCTGCTCGAGCGAAATCTGCTTGTGATCCATTTTCCGCCAGATCGAATAGGGCCGCTTCTCCCGGTGGAAGACCTCAGCATCAAACCCATTGTCAGCCAGCTTGCGCCTGAGGTCGCCTTCAATCTTTTCAATCAGCCCGCGGTTATTTTCCCGCAGCTGCGTCAGCTTCTGGTTCAGCGTGAAATAGGCTTCCTCATTCAACCAGCGAAAGCTATGCTCCTCCAGCTCATCGCGCATCCATTGCATGCCCATGCGCCCGGCCAGCGGCGCATAAATATCCATCGTTTCCTCAGAAATCCGCTTGCGGGTCGCTGGCTTCACATGCTCCAGCGTCCGCATATTATGCAGCCGGTCCGCCATCTTGATCAGCAACACCCGCACATCGGACGAAATGGCAATCAGCAGCTTGCGGAAATTCTCCGCCTGCTCAGCTTTTTTGGTCACCAGATTCAGTTGGCCGAGTTTGGTCACGCCTTCAACCAGCCTGCCAACCCCTTCACCAAACAGCTGGTCGATCTCGCCTTTGGTAGCCGGTGTATCCTCGATGGTGTCATGCAGCAGCGCCGCAATGATCGTGTCCTCATCAAGCTTCAATTCCGCCAGAATGTCCGCCACCTGCAGCGGGTGCGAGATATAAGGCTCCCCGGATGCCCGCTTTTGGCTGCCATGCGCCTTACGCGCATATTCAAATGCCAGCTCCAGCCGGTCCTTGTCAGCCCGTGGGTTATAGGTAGAAACCCGGTCTAGAAGTTCAACTTGATCCATTCTGTTCCTAAACAAACCTTATCGGCGCCGGGCAGGAGACATTTTGCACCAGCCGGGATTTTTTATATTTCATTCAATATAAAAGCTGCCCCATTTAAGAGCCACTAAAATCATGACCTCTTGGTAACCAAAGCTTTCACCCGGCCATATTCAGGCACAAAAAAGCCCCCCGCATTCTACAATACGGGGGGTTAAGTGATTTTAGAGCCAACTCTTAAAAACTACCGGTTGCGTGAGCCGCCGGTTTCTGCTGGTGGCAGGCTTTCCAGCCCGCGCAGCAATTCTTCTTCAGTCATCGTGTCGATGTTATTGTCTGTCCCTTGATCATCCTGGCCAATGATCACCGGCGAGCGTGTCTCGCTGGAAATAACCGGCGCGGCTTCCGCCTCCGGCTCATCAACCTCGACATATTTCTGCATGGAATGGATCAGATCCTCTTCCATATCGTCAGGAGAGATGGTCTCTGCGGCGATTTCGCGCAGCGACACAACCGGGTTTTTGTCATTATCGCGCTCAACCGTGATCGGCGCACCGGAAGAAATCGTCCGCGCCCGGTGACCAGCCAGCAAAACAAGTTTGAACCGGTTTGGAACTTTATCGACGCAATCTTCAACCGTAACACGTGCCATACAACACCACCCTATAAATGTAAGAAGTAAAATTTCTCTCGCAATGTCAGCGCTTTAAGAGGGACATGCCCGGCATTAAAAGCAGCAAACACCACCCGTCAGTGAACGCGGTAAGCACACTGAGACTGGCTGAAAAATCATGACATTGGATATATTCTTTTATTTTTGCCACAGCTCTGGCGATATTTCAAGCTTTTCTGTCACCCGCACCGCCATCGGTGAACAGTTTAGCGCCATTAACCGCGCCGCGCTCATCTGCAATATAGGATGCCGCCACCGGGGCAAAATCTCAGCCAGCGGCTTCAAAACAAAGGCCCGCAAATGCGCCCGCTTGTGCGGATATGCCAGGGGGGAGAGCTTTTCCGCCCCATAGCGCTTTATGCCAGCCCGACTGCCCGCCGGTTGCCAGTTACGCACCCAGCCGCCATAGTCAATGATATCAACATCAAGCGGCCGCGGCCCCCAGTAGAGCCCGCCGCGCCGCCCGGCATCCCGCTCCAGCTTTTTCAACAGCCGCAACAGCCGATCCGGCCCCATAGATGTCTGCCCCGACAACACCGCGTTATAAAACGCCGGTTGATACCCCGGCCCAACCGCGGGCGATCGATAAACCGAAGAAACCTCAGTGATCTCAACCCCTGCAGCCTCCAACGCCGCCACCGCCAGCCCAAGCGTCTCCACCGGCCCGGTCGCTCTGCCCTCCGCCTTCCCGTCAATATTCGCCCCCAAAGCCAAAATCACCTGCGGCATAGCCGGTCTCTCACTATCCGTAAATCCAAGCCCCCGTTATAGCCCGCGCCGCAACATTGGCAAGCGGGCCCATAGCCGTTAAGCTGCGCCAAATTCAAACAAGCCCGCTGCCACTCACCACCTCATGGAACCACAACCCCATGCGCCCCACCGCATCCGCTGTGCAAACTGTACCACAAAAGCCCGAGCCAGCACCAAACTGCGCGCTATGCCCCCGCCTCGTCGAATTCCGCGAAACCAACGCCGCCAAATTTCCAGACTGGTTCAATGGCGCCGTGCCCTCCTTCGGTGATGAAAATGCCGAGCTGTTGATCATCGGCCTCGCCCCTGGCCTGAAGGGCGCCAACCGCACCGGTCGTCCCTTCACAGGCGACTACGCTGGCGACCTCCTCTACCCGACCCTGCTGAAATTCAAATTCGCCCATGGCCATTACGGCGCCGAGCCAAATGATGGGCTGACCCTTTCAAATTGCATGATCACCAACGCCGTCAGATGCGTGCCGCCGCAAAACAAACCCATCGGCGAGGAGATCACAAACTGCCGCCCCTTCCTGCTGGGGCGAATGGACGCCCTGCCGAACCTTGCCTGCATCATCACCCTCGGCCGCATCGCCCATGAAACGCTGATCCGCGCCACCGGCGGCAAGCAGAAGGATTTCAAATTTGCCCACGGCGCCGCTCACACCCTCGCCGCCAGCAAGACAAACCGCCCGCCGCTCACCATGTTCAACAGCTACCATTGCTCGCGCTACAACACCAACACGGGCCGTTTAACCACCGAAATGTTTGAGGATGTTTTCCGCGCCGCCAAAGCGCAGCTCAGCCGCTAGCCGCGCTCACGCAGCAGCCGCTGCTTCTGCCGGTTCCAGTCACGCTCTTTTTGCGTGTCCCGCTTGTCATGGCGTTTCTTGCCCTTGCCCAGCGCCAGTTGCAGCTTGGCAATGCCCCGGTCATTAAAATAAAGCCGGAGCGGCACCAGCGTCAGCCCGTCCCGCGCGATGTTCATGGTCAGCCGCTTGATCTCTCTGGCATGCAGCAGCAGCTTGCGCGGTCTGCGGGTCTCATGGTTCTCGCGCCCTGCCTGGCTGTATTCCGGGATATAGCCATTGATCAGATAAAGCGCGCCATTCTCATCACTGGCATAGCTGTCGGCAATATTCGCCTTGCCGGTGCGCAGCGATTTCACCTCGCTGCCCTCCAGCATAATGCCCGCCTCAACCGTCTCGAGAATTTCATAATCGAACTTTGCCCGGCGGTTCTCGGCAATTGAGCGCTGTGATGTTGATTTCTTCTTACTTGCCATCAGCTTAATCTAATCAGGTTCGCAAACTATACAAGCCCGGCACTGGCCAGCGCCGCATCAACCCTGGCGCGGCCCGCCTCGCTGAGCGGCACCATCGGCAGCC
>CALNZE010000001.1:0-3772 GCA_942490955.1 uncultured Alphaproteobacteria bacterium | reverse complement strand
AGCCGTCTGGTGGCTTCGGGTTTTCATTTTCGTTATCGCAATTACCGCGAGGGTTATGAAGCCATCCTGGCCGAGCTGGATGCCGAGCCCATAGGGCGTCCGGCGGGTACCGCAAAATCAGGAACAGGGTAAGTCTGACAGTTGATAATTTTTCATTCCAGCCCAGGCCCATAAGCTCCGTCGCAGCGGTGACAGCGGGAATGGAAATTGCGGCTGGCGGCGCTGTGCCCAAAGTAAAATATTGCCGGAATTTCAAGGCTGTTTATGCCGAACGCTGTTTTGCCGATATAATAAAGTCAAGTGGGAAGAAAAAGGATGGTCAGAAATTGGAGCAGCGAGTTTACGAACGGTTCAGCACTGAGATAGCGCTATGGGCGCGGCAGGTGGGCCAAAGCGGTGATTTTATGCTGGTTGAAGCTTCCAACATCAGTGCGGGCGGGCTGCTTATGAGGTTGGATGTGCCCTTGGAAACCGGCTCCTGGTTGGATCTTCGCTTTGAACTGCCTCAGGCTGTGGATCTGGTGACGTCCACCGTTCTGGTCAAACACGTGATCCGCCAAGGCGATATTTTCCTGGTTGGGGCTCAGTTTATCGAGGTGCGCAACTACAGCGTGCCGGAGCTGATGGCCTATCTGGAAAGCGCCTATGGGCCTGAGAGCTGATCGCGGCCATGCATCACCGTGAACCGGCGCGTAAGATGTTGATCCATTCAATACTATGAAGAAAAACAAAAAAGCCATTATCGATTTTTTCGCCAGTGGGGACCACAAAGGTCTTCAAGAGCACATACTCGCGTCTCTGGGTCGGGTGCGGCAGAAGAGTGTGGACCAGTTTGCGGAGATTCTGCCTCAGGTGGATGGCAAGGTTCGACTTAAGATTCTGGAAATTTTAATGATCGATGGCAGCGCCGATCTGATCACGCTTTTTATGGATGCCATTCGCAACGAGAAGAACCTGCTGTACGCGAAGTCGCAGATCCTGCTGTTTCGCGAGTTCAAGCATCAGGAGGCGCTGGGCGCGTTGTTGAGCCTTGAGGAGCATATTGATAAGGATTTGCGGGCGACCTATCAGCGCGCTCTTGGCAAGTTGCTGTCTCAGTTCAGCGAGCAGTTCTACATGAGCGAGTTCCTGGCCGGTAAGGGCAATCGGCGGCAGTTGAAGTTTGCGGTGGATATGATGTTGCGCTCGCCCCACAAGGAGTATCTGTCCTTTTTGGAAGAGCGAGGTGCTGGTCAATGACATGGCGTTCCGTTTCGAGGGGCTGCGGGCGCTGGAGACGCTTGGCGGCGAGAACACCAGCGCGGTGATGTTTGATCTGCTGACCCGTTTGCGGGGTCAGACCCACAAGAGGCAGGCAACTGGTGGCGGTCTTGGGTCGCAACAGCTGGGTGTGCCTGCGGTCTTTGCTGAGCTTGCCGAGGAGGTCTGGTGCTCAACGAGGATCAGCTGTTTCTCAGGAAGAGAAGGTTGGGCGGGGCGATTTTCGTGATGCCCTGGCTCAGGTTCTGGTGTCCTTCGAGCTGACCTTCAGTTTGAGTGAGAAGGTGCGCCTGTTCCTTACCGATGTGTTGGGCGGGAAGGAGCCCGGACAATTTGAGCTTTCCCGCATCCATGGCCTGTTGGAAGAATATCTTGCGGAACTGGCCGAGCTGATGCTCAAACTGGCGCGGGTACTGGGTTCCATGGCGGTCCAGGAAGGCAGCGAGGAGTTCATTGGGAAAATGGAGCGCTATTTCCCCATGGATGACCCCGACCGGGACCGGGTGCTTGTCGCTTCTCTTGCCGGTTACCAGTGTCAGGAATCTCATGACCTGCTGATTGAATATGTCAATGCCTGCGCCGAACCCGACCTGCTGGCCATTTCAATGGACGCCTTGGAAGAGTATCATGCCGAAGATGTGCCGTCCGGCGTAGAAAAACTTTGTTTCGATGAGCATCAGAGCGTCTTGCGGGGCAAGGCCCTGCGGCTGGTGGCCCAGTGGGGTCACGCCGAAGGCATCATCAATCGGCTTCTGGAAACCGACAGTCTCTCCGCTCGCGCCGACGGCATCAAAACGCTGGCCGAATACCGCATCATGGGCTGCTACCCCAATCTGCTCAAATTGTTGCGGTCCGGCATCCAGGACAGCCTGCTCATCGCCGTTCTGGAAGGATTGCGCGCCTTTGACGATTCGGCCACCGGTCGGGGCGTCAAACCCTTTCTGATCCCGCCCCATACGCTCAGCATCCGCAAAGCTGCGCTGGAAACCATGCACCGCGCCGGCGGGCCGGATCGGCTGGAGCTGATCCTTAAAACCTTTGAACAAAACACCCATCAGAACATGGGCGATCTGCTTGAATACTTCCTGGAACTGATTCTGGAAGGCAATTTCGACGAGATTCAGCAGGGCCTGATCCTGCACCGCGACTTCTGGCTGCGCATGTTGCCGGAGGTAGAGGGCAACATCAAAGTTAAGCTGATTACTATGATCGAACGGCTGGAGATTGAAGACGAAATTATGGCCAGAACCTGGGCCGACGGTTTGGACAAGTTGTTGGCCCAATTTCGCGGAAAAACGGTGCGCGACGAAGAGCGTCGCCTGAGCGCCATAGCCGAACGGCTCAAAAAACAGGTGGCGCTCTGGCACGAATCCACCATGCGCATTAAGGTCATGCAGAACATTATGGACGGCCTCGACAGCCGCAATCAGTACCAGCAGGTTCAATCCATGCGCAAGCTGGCTCAGGATTACCGGCCGGCCATGGTTCAGGAACAACCGGCCAGCTTTCGCAAGCTCGTCGCCCGCGTTCAGGAATATTTAGAGGATCCCAACACACCCCCGGAAGTGATGCTTCAGACCATCAGCGTGGCCGGCAGCCTCCGCCATCCCAAGCTGCACCGGCTCATGGAAAAACTGTTGGACGCTCCCAGCGTTTCCATTCGCAACGCCGCCGCCGCTGCTCTTGCCCATCCGGTGGACCCCACTTTTGTGAAACCCATTGAATCGGTTTTCATTATGGACGACTCGCGCTATATCACCAAACAGCTCTCAAAAGTGTTGGCGGAAGCCGGGTTGGATGTGGATTACGAGAACGATGTTATGGAGGGCATGGCCCAGTTGGAAGAGAAGAGCTACGACCTGCTGATCCTGGATCTGATTATGCCGGGCATGACTGGCGCCACCTTCCTGAAAAAGGGCCCGCAAAGGCGAGATTGCCCCGGATCACGTGCTGGTGATCACCTCCCTTCGGAACCAGGAAGAGCTGCAACCAATCCTCAAAACAGGCGTCAGCGGGCTGTTGCTCAAACCGTTCCGCATGGAAGATATGCTCAAGCGAATCAAGAGCCTTGGCAATGAGCCGCCTTTGCGCTGGATTTGGGCTCACGTCTGCAACATGCCTGCCTGCACTGAAGTGCCCAACCACAACGCCAGCGAAAAAGTTGAAATCGGGTAGGGCAGGGAAGTGCTAAGATGAGCGCGTCGAATGGGGCGACCGCAAGAGCCGGGGGTGTTGATGAACGCAGAGCTTCAGTTTGACAGGGACCACCTATGGCATCCCTACACCTCCATGCTGAATCCGCTGCCCGTGTATCAGGTGATTGGGGCTCAGGGTGTGCGCCTGTTCCTGGAAAGCGGCGAGACACTGATTGACGGCATGGCCTCCTGGTGGTGCGCCATCCACGGCTACAATCATCCCCAGCTGAACCGCGCCATCACCGATCAGCTGGCGCGTATGGCGCATGTTATGTTTGGTGGGCTGACCCATCAGCCGGCCATCGATCTGGGCCGCA